>CANQCR010000007.1 GCA_947589735.1 uncultured Bacilli bacterium
CAGCCATCCTTTAAAGAGTGCGTAATAGCTCACTAGTCGAGTGACACTGCGCCGAAAATGTACCGGGGCTAAGCATATTACCGAAGTTGCGAATTCATACTCTTGTATGAGTGGTAGGGGAGCGTTCTAATCAGCTGTGAAGGTATACCGTAAGGAGTGCTGGAGCGGTTAGAAGTGAGAATGCCGGTATGAGTAGCGCAAGATGGGTGAGAATCCCATCCACCGTTTGACTAAGGGTTCCTGGGGAAGGCTCGTCCTCCCAGGGTAAGTCAGGACCTAAGGCGAGGCCGAAAGGCGTAGTCGATGGACAACGGGTTTATATTCCCGTACTACCTATATAACTGATGGAATGACGGAGAAAGATAGGAAGAGCCAATTATTGGATTTTGGTCTAAGCACAAAGGCTGATATGCAGGAAAATCCGTATATCGTTCAGCTGAAGTGTGATGGTGAAGTTAACTTGTTAACGAAATCTTCTGACTCTATGCTTCCAAGAAAAGTTTCTAGGGTTAATTATATAGGTACCTGTACCAAGAACCGACACAGGTGGTCAAGGAGAGTATCCTAAGGTGAGCGAGAGAACTATGGTTAAGGAACTCGGCAAAATGACCCCGTAACTTCGGGATAAGGGGTGATCAAGCAATTGATCCGCAGTAAATAGGCCCAAGCAACTGTTTACCAAAAACACAGGTCTCTGCTAAGTCGAAAGACGATGTATAGGGGCTGACGCCTGCCCAGTGCTGGAAGGTTAAGAGGAGTGCTTAGCGATGACGTAAGTCGATTCTGCGAAGGTACGAATTGAAGCCCCAGTGAACGGCGGCCGTAACTATAACGGTCCTAAGGTAGCGAAATTCCTTGTCAGGTAAGTTCTGACCCGCACGAAAGGTGTAATGATTTGGGCACTGTCTCGACCATAGACTCGGTGAAATTTTAATACCTGTGAAAATGCAGGTTACCCGCGACAGGACGGACAGACCCCGTGGAGCTTTACTATAGCTTGATATTGGGATTCGGTTCATTATGTAGAGTATAGGTGGGAGACTTTGAAGCATGGACGCCAGTCTATGTGGAGTCAACATTGGAATACCACCCTTAATGGACTGGATTTCTAACCTGGTACCGTGAATCCGGTATAGGGACAGTGTCTGGTGGGTAGTTTGACTGGGGCGGTCGCCTCCTAAAGAGTAACGGAGGCGCCCAAAGTTTCCCTCAGAATGGTTGGAAATCATTCGTAGAGTGTAAAGGTATAAGGGAGATTGACTGCGAGACCTACAAGTCAAGCAGGTGCGAAAGCAGGGCTTAGTGATCAGGCGATTCAGTATGGAATGGTCGTCGCTTAACGGATAAAAGTTACCCCGGGGATAACAGGCTGATACCACCCAATAGTTCATATAGACGGTGGTGTTTGGCACCTCGATGTCGGCTCGTCACATCCTGGAGGTGGATTCGCTTCCAAGGGTTGGGCTGTTCGCCCATTAAAGTGGCACGCGAGCTGGGTTCAGAACGTCGTGAGACAGTTCGGTCCCTATCCGTCGTGGGCGTAGGAAAATTGAGGAGAGCTGTTCCTAGTACGAGAGGACCGGAACGGACATACCTCTGGTGTATCTGTTGTCACGCCAGTGGCAGTGCAGAGTAGCTATGTATGGAATGGATAACCGCTGAAAGCATCTAAGCGAGAAGCCAACTTCAAGATGAGTTTTCCCATACGTTATGTAGTAAGATCCCAGATAGACTAACTGGTTGATAGGCTAGAGGTGGAAGCATAGCAATATGTTGAGCTGACTAGTACTAATAGATCGAGGATTTAATCCTATTATTCTTAGATGAGATTACACATTATCATGTTTTCAGGGAATTATTTTCCCATAGTAAATTTGTGACGATAGCAAGAGTGATACACCTGTTCCCATCCCGAACACAGAAGTTAAGACTCTTAGCGCCGACGATAGTGTATGCGAAAATAGGGCGTTGCAAATTTTTTTTTGTCTTAAAATGGCTTTGCCATTTTTTTATTGTTAAATCACCCTTTTTATGATAGAATACATAATACGTATTTATGGGGGTGAGATGATGAAAAATAACCGATGGGAACGGATGAAAAAATATAATTTTTGGCATCGTTTAGGTTTAATTATGCCAATAATTAGTGTGGGCTTTGTAATGGCTTTTGTATCGGAAATTACAGCCATCATTATCTTTTTCACCCTCTTACCTCTTATGGCTATCTTGGGAACTGATTTTGTGGAAAGCGCCGTCGTTAAAAACTTTAAGAACACTTGCTTTTGTTTCTTCCATAATGATGATTATTATGAAGTAACCCAAAGGCTTACTAGTATGAAAGATTATGTCGATAGTAAAATTTTAAAAGACCGGGCGGCTTATTATAAAATGAGTGCGGTTAATTTAATTAATCAATTACCTATCTATGATGCTGAAGATAAAAGAATGCATTATTCTTTTGTCTCACACGCTTATACGATGTATCTTTTCCGTATTTTAGAACGTAAGCGTTATGTTCAAGATGTGGTTATAAATAGGGATAAGAGTAATGACGCCTTAAGTAGTTACGCTAAAGCTTTAGGCTATAAACCTCACTCTAGACGTTATAAGTTATACCAAGTTAGTTTTACTTTAACTGATGAAGTAGATAAGCCACATGTAGCTTTAGAATTAATTAATGAAGTAGGTCTTGATCAAGAACGATTTCGAATTGTTAAAGATGCCTCAACTTATTATTTGAAGATTCGCTATAGGCATCTTATTAAAAGTCGTATCTTTAAAAGTGATGCCTTAAGTGCGTCATCAAAGATTAAAATATAAGTGAAGTGAGGATAAACTATGAAATCTAGAAGTAAAAGAGAAGCGTTAAAACGTTATAATATTAAACATCGCCTAGCTTTAATCATTCCTGTCAGTATTTGGGCTTTAATGGCTACAATACCTAATATTCCTGCTATTTTAGGACTTTTCATGGCTGTTACTTTAGGGGTGTGGTTAGGTTCTTCCGTTGAAAGACTTTCAATGAAAAGTTTTCGCCATTCTTGCTTTAGCCTTTTCCTTGGTTTTGACATTATTCAACGTTCGACGTCCATTAGAAATTTTTTAGAAGCCCGTCTTTTAAAAGATCCAAGAGCTTATTATAAGATGAACGCGGTCAATTTTATCAATCAGTTACCCGTTTATAATACGGATAATAAAAAGCAAGTTTATAATTTTTATTCTCAAGCTTATACGGTAAGACTTATTAGATGGGCTAAAAGACAAAATTATATTGATAAAATAGATATTGTTGATACCCACAAATATCAAAATCTCCATGTTTACCGGATGGCTTTAGGCCTTGGCAAACAAAAAAGAAAATACCATATGTATAATGTTTATTTTACATTAGCTGATTCAATGGATAAAACTAAAACTTCTTTACGTCTTATTAACGCTGCCGGCTTGGATAACCGTCGTTTTAAAATTGTTAAAGAAGGAAATACGTATTATTTAAGAATGCGTTATGGTAATATTATCGCAGATAGACTAAAACGTGATGAAAGTAAAATCAAGCTAGAAGAACATGCCCGTATGAAAGTCTATCGTAAACATTGTTAACAGATATTTAAAAAATGTTGTCTAACATATAAAAAGTTTGCTATAATGATAGTGGTGATTTTATGGAATATAAATATACATCTCATAGTGTAACAGAGACACTTGAGTTAGCCCAAAATTTTGAATCAGAGAAGTTCCCTAATATGGTAATTTGCCTAAATGGTGAATTAGGAAGTGGCAAAACGATGTTTGTTAAAGGTATTGCCCAAGCTTTAGGCATTGAAGAAAGTATTACCTCACCAACATTTACAATTGTTAAAGAGTATGATGGCGAGCTACCTTTATACCATTTTGATGTTTATCGTTTAGATGGTAAAACAGATGGTATTGGTATGGAAGAATATTTTACTAAAGGTGGCGTCGTTGCTATTGAATGGGCCGATACAATTAAAGACGTCTTACCAGAAGAAAGATTAGAAATAAAATTTAAGGTTGTTGATGAAGATAAACGTGTTCTTATCATCACTCCTTATGGAACAAAATATGAAGAATTATGTGAGGCGGTATTGTGAAAATATTATTTTTAGATACGTCTTCTTTTTTTGCTACAGTGGCAATTATAGAAGATGGAAAGATTAAATACTTATTTCAAGAAGAAATAAAGGACGATATGGCATCAAGGATGTTGCCTGTCATTCAAGAAGGCTTTAATCAAGTACCATTTACAGTTAATGACATTGATAAAATAATGGTTGTCAATGGTCCGGGTTCTTTTACGGGTGTCCGCATTGGTGTGACTATCGCTAAAGTTTTAGCGTGGTCTATTAAAAAAGATATTATTCCGGTATCAAGCCTTGCTTTTTTAGCGACAACGAAAACAGCTTCTAAATATATTATTCCGATGATTGATGCTAGAAGAGGATACGTTTATGCCGGTGTTTATGATCAAGAATTAAATAGTGTTTTAGCTGATCAATATATTGCCTATGATGCTTTAAAAGAATATTTTGAAGATGGTACAATTATCAGTCAAGACGATCTTCCTATGGCAACTAAACCAGAGTTAGATGTCCTTAAAATGGTTACTAAATATCAAAATAATGAACCTGTTCCTTGTCATAGTGTTAACCCTAACTATTTGAAGAAAACGGAAGCGGAAGAAAAATTAGAGGTAAAAAATGATTAGGAAAGTAGTAAAAAGTGATTATGAAAAGTTAATTAAATATTATCGTTTGTTTGATGATAGCCAAGTTGAACTATTTCCAACAGATCCTTTTGCCCATTTACTTGTCTACGAATTAGATAATCAGATTGTTGGCTTTGTTAACTACAGCATTATTTATGAGCGAGCGGAAATAAATTATATATATATTGAGGAAGAGTATCGTAATAAACATATTGCGAGCGAGTTTATGGAATTAATTATTACAGACGCTATTGATAGTGGCTGTGTCAATATTTCTTTAGAAGTTTCTGTTAATAACAAAGCGGGTCTTGCTTTATATGAAAAATATGGTTTTGAACGTAAAGCGATTCGCAAAAATTATTACCCTGATGGTGATGGGGTCTTAATGGTGAAAGAGTTGGTAAAAGATGAAAAATGATGTATATATTTTAGGTATAGAATCTAGTTGTGATGAAACGAGTGTATCAATTGTTAAAAATGGTGAGGAAGATATTGCTACAGTTGTTTTATCACAAATGGATACCCATGCTAATTATGGCGGCGTTGTTCCCGAGATTGCCAGTAGGATGCATGTTGAAAATATTACGATGGTCATTGAAGAATGCTTAAATAAGGCCAATATGACAATGGATGATATAACCGCCATTGCTGTAACTTATGGGCCAGGTTTAATTGGTTCTTTGCTTGTAGGAGTAACGGCAGCTAAAACTCTTGCCTATGTTTATAATAAACCACTTGTACCTGTTCATCATATTGCTGGTCATATTTATGCTAATAACTTAACAAAAAAGATGACCTTCCCCCTTATAGCTTTAGTTGTCAGTGGGGGACATACGGAACTTATTTATATGAAAGATAACTATAGTTTTGAAAAAATTGGTGGAACCTTAGATGATGCTGTCGGTGAGGCTTATGATAAGGTAGCGCGCATTGTTAAAGTTCCATATCCAGGTGGACCTTTAGTTGATAAAATGTCTTATCAAGGAGAGGATAATTATGATCTTCCTTTACCACTTGATGACGATTCATACAATTTCAGCTTTAGTGGCTTAAAGAGTGCGGTTATTAACCTTGTTCATAATGAAGAACAAAGAGGACATACTATTAATAAGGAAGATTTAGCTTGTTCTTTCCAAAAACGCGTTGTGGATATTTTAACCAAGAAGACTATGCGAGCTTTAGAACATTACAATGTTAAGAATATGATTATCGCTGGTGGGGTGGCTGCTAATAGTGGCATTAGAACTAAATTTACAGAGCTATGCGCTTCTAATGGCGTGGATCTTACGATACCAGAATTTAAATATTGTACGGATAATGCGACGATGATTGCAGCGGCAGGATTCTTTGCCTATGAAAAAGGTAAAAGAGCTGGCCTTGATTTAAAAGCTAAAGCTAATACAAAATTAGAATAGAGGGAATAAATGAAATGTCTTATCTTATGTGCTGATCATAATGATGATTTAAATGCTGAACCTTATGCATTAATGGAAGTTGATGAAGGAATAAAAGCGTTAGATGTCTTAATTGATCAAGTTCATCAAATAGAAGAGATTGATCAAATATATGTTGTAACCAATGGTAAAAGTTATGATACCTTTCTAAATTGGTATGATAACCGCTACCCTGATGTTAAAATCATTAACGATAATACAACCTCACCAGATGCTAAATTAGGAGCGATTGGTGATATTAAGTTCACTTTAAATTGTGAAAATATCAACGATGATTTACTTATTATCGCGGGCGATGCGGTATATGACTTTGACTTATTGGATATTTATAACTATTATAAACTTAAATCTTCACCGGTTGTCGCTGTTAAGCAAGCTTTAAACTTATTAGATTTAAAACGCTATGGTGTTGTTAGATTTGACGATGATAATAAAATTATCGAAATGCATGAAAAAGTAACGGAACCAATTGGTAGCCATATCGCTTTAGCGCTTTACTTTTATCCAAAAGAGGTTATTAGAACATTTGATTATTACTTATCTGAAGGTAATAAAACGACCTCGCCAGGATATTTCCTTGAATATTTATATCCTAGTTGTGATAGCTATGCTTATGTTATTGATGGGGAATATTATACATTAAAATAAATGTCAAAGGTTTGTCTAACAAGCCTTTTTAATTGACTTTCAAAATATTATATAGTAAAATTGATTTAGAAATGGAGATGTATTTATGGCTGAAACTGTTACTAGAAAATATAATCCACATTTTGTAAAAAAAGCATCTATGTTGTTTAAGGTTTCGGAAGGTTATGTTTTAGTAAAACGAAATGATATTTTTAAAGGAAGAATTAGAGCTATTGTAAAAAAACGCGAATATCCTGAAACGGAACCGGATGTAAGAGTGGTTCATATCCATGACCCCAAAGAAGTTAGTGATGAATTATTACAAAAATTAAAAAAGCAAAAAGATCCTAATAGCGTAATGGGAAAAATGATTGAACAAGAAATCGCTTATCGTGAGGGCCGTGCAAAAGAAACGCCTGAACTATTATCTTATGCCTTTAGACTAAGGGGTACTCGTACAGTAATGAGGAAAAAGATTGAGGCTAAGACCGGTTTACGTATTAAATGGCCTTGGGAGTCAGCTATTGTTTTATCTTTAGCTGAGATTGAGGTACAAACAGCGGCTATTCCTGTTGATACGAAAGATAAAGTCCATGTATTATTTGATACAGACTATCGTTATAAAATAGTTGATCCTCACGCCTATGCTCTTTTAATAAGCCAAAAGGGTAATGCTGCAAACGTTGAAAGACTAATGGGTCGTGATTTGGACCAATTAGTAATTGATTATGTTAAAAAAGCTGGTATTGATGAGTTTATTGGTAAGTCTTCACCAGATCTTATGGACGTTTTTGGGGATCAATTAGCTGCTATTGGAGAACAATATGGAGTTGAAATAACACGCTTTTTAGTAGGTAAAGTTACTTGGCCTAAGGAGATAACTGAAGCGGAAGCAGCTAAAAGAGCTGCAGTGTCTAAAGCTGAAGCTGATAGAATAAGAGCTCAAGGTCGTGCTGATGCTAGACGTCTTGAAAATGCTGCTGAACTTGAAAAAAAGCAGGCGGAAGCTGATATCGATGTAGGAAAAGCGTCTGGATTATCACAAGTACGTTCACAAACAATTGCGGATACAACTAGAGTCGTTGAAAGTGGAGCAACATTTAAGCATTTAGCGCCTCAGCATCAAGCCAGTGTTTTAGGTAGTGCTTACGGTGCTACGGCAGAAGGACCTAAAGTAATTGTTAATGGTACGGGTGCTGTTGCGGATCAAGTTGGTGCAGCTGTGGCAGCTGCGAAGATTAGTAGTACTGATGGACAAGAGAAACCTAGTAAAAAAGAAGAAGTTAGTGGCGAAGATATCAGTACAGCTCGTCAATTATGTGAAGAAGAAGGAGTATTATCTAGAAATGGATATTTTGATCCTGAAACATCACAAGAGTTGGCTGCGCAATTTGATTTCCAATTGCAAGAAGGTATGTCTCTTAAGTTTGATCAAGTTCCACCTGAAGTTGTTGTTGCTTTTGTTAAAGAGCGTCACAAAACTAAAACTAAATCTGGCGGAGAAAATTAAAAGTTATGGATTTGCATGATTATAAATATTTATCATCTTTGGCTGAAAACATAAATGATCAAATGCCTTATGCTAGTGTTTTAGAACAACAATTGTGTGATGAATATCATCTTGTTAATGATGAAGGCTATTTTAATCGCGACGATTCTTTGACTTTGGCAGAAATTAGGGGAGAAGAACTTGATGCTTTTACGGTATATCATCGAGCTTTTATCAAACCATCCGAAATACTTCAATTAGTTTTAAGAACAAGGGTTGAAAAAACCAAAGAAAAATAAACTACGCTAATGCGTAGTTTCTGGCCGTTGACAAAGTCGGTTTTTCAAACCGGCTTTGTCAATCGGCTTTTTTGGTTCCCCACTTTAGTATTAAAAAAAGAGTTAATTTGGGTTTTTAATATCAAATAACACTCATTTTTAAACTTTTGTCTCCACTTTTAAATTTTAAATTTTTGTTTTTTTCCAAGAATGTAGTTTGTCAACAGTCTGAAACTACGCTAATGCGTAGTTTTTTCATACTTTTTTTCAATATAATAAATAAGATAATAGAGTGTTGTTGCAACAACACATAAAAGAACGATACCCGTCATAACAAGATCAAGGTTAAAAACTTGTGATCCATACATAATTAGATAACCAATTCCTTTTTTTGATACTAAAAACTCACCCATAATAATCCCGATTAAAGACATACTAATACAGATTTTAAGATTACTTATAATGGTTGGAATATTTGATGGAAATATCAGATAATAATATAGTTTGAACTTACTTTTGGTAAACGATTTAACAAGCTTAATTTTATTTTCATCAATGTTCATAAAACCATTATAAATGTTAATGGTTAGGACAATGGAACTAATTAAAATAGCCATAATAATAATTGATGTTGTCGTTGTTCCAAACCAAATTAAAATAATGGGCCCTAAGGCTACCTTTGGTAAACTATTTAAAATAGTTAAATAGGGTTCACAAACTTTAGCTAGAACTTGTGATGACCATAAAATACTCGCGATAACAATACCAATAATCATACTAACAACAAAACTGATAATTGTTTCATAGATAGTTGTTTCAATGTGAATAAATAAATTGTTATTACTATATAAATTACTAATAGTCATAATTATTTTTTTAGGTGAAGAAACAATAAAAGCGTCAATTATTTTCATATCGGTTAATAATTGCCATAAAATAATGAAGATAATGAAGATAGTTATTTGCCCAAGGAAGATTAATATTTTTTTCTTTCTTAACTCTTTTAGGTACTTTTGATGCTCTTTACTCATAGTCAATTTCCCTCCATACTAATTGGTAATAGTCATTAAAAAGGGAAGTGTTACGACGCTTTGATGGTAAAATGTTTTCATCAAAGTTAATGTTATAAATATTTTTAATTTGGCTAGGCCGTTTAGATAAAACGACGACCTTATTACAAAGCGTTACTGCTTCTGATATATCATGGGTCACAATGATTAAAGTTTTATGTTCGGCTTTTAAAATATTATAAACATCATTAGATATATTTAGCCTTGATTGAAAGTCGAGAGCACTAAAAGGTTCATCCATCAAAAGAATATCGGGTTTGATAGCTAAACTACGAATAAGAGCTACTCTTTGACGCATCCCACCAGATAAGTTTCTGGGATAACTATAAATGAAATCTTTAAGGCCATATTTATTTAAAAGATTAATGACATATTTTTTTCTTTCTTCATTTAGTTTTCCTTTAATTTTAAGGCCAATAAGGCAATTATCCAAAACGTTAAGCCAATCAAATAAGGCATCTTCTTGAAGCATATAGCCAATCGTTTTATGGTGGTAATCAATTTCACCATTAGACGCATCTTCTTGACCATTTAGAATTGATAAAAGAGTAGATTTACCACATCCACTAGGGCCTACAATAGCAATAAAGTCTCCTTCTTCAACATTAAGAGAAATATTTTTAATTGCTGTAATTTCTCCTTTAGGTGTGTGGTATACTTTAGAAACGTTTTTTATGGATAATAAATTATTCATTGTTTTGATTTTTAACAAGCGTATTAAAGTCTACTCGTTTATCAAGAAATCCATTTTCGGCAACAATATCTTGCATATGATTAAATCCTTCTTCATTAATTTTAGTAGTATCATACCAAGAATCAATTTCCCGGTAACGACCAATAACGGTTGTAATATCATCTAGACTTGTATCCGGAAAATAATCAACCAACAATTTAGCTAATTCTTCATCAGAATGTGTATTTGTGTAATCAATCCCTTTTTGAATAGCTTGGGTAAACTTTTCAATTACTTGAGGATTTTCTTCAATATAGCTTTTTAAAGCATTAAAAGTTGTATAAGGAACTTCACCACCAATTTCTCCAACGGAACTTATAACGTATCCTTTACCATCCTTTTCAAGCGCTAGAGCATTAGGTTCAAACAAAGTGACAAGATCCCCATTTCCGCCGATAAAAGCTCCTGATAAACTAGCAAAATCAACACTAGTATCAACTGTTGCATTAATACCTTTTTCTTTTAAGGTATAGTTTAACGTCATAGCTGGCATACCGCCATTGCGTCCTCCTAAAATGGTTTTATTTTCTAAATAATCAAGATTAAAGTTATCAATTTTTTCTCTGGCAACAAGAAAACTACCATCCCTTTTAGTTAAACCAGCAAAGTTAATTAGATAGTCTTTTGCGCCCCGGTTATAGATATATAAAGTTTGTTCACTACCACAAAAGCCAATTTGAACATCACCAGACATAACGGCTGAAGCTACTTTATCAGCACCACTGGTTAAGATAATTTCTACATCTAATCCCGCGTCTTTAAAATAACCATTCGCATCAGCTACATACATTGGTGTATAGAACAAACTGTGAGTAACTTCGGCAACTTTAACTTTCGTAAGTTCTTCTTTCGTCTCATCTTTTTGGCTATTTTTAATAATAAGGTAAAAAGTTACGACGAAGGCGATACAAATTAATGTAATAATAAGTTTTTTCATTTTCTTCTCCTTTCTTTAACTAGTATATTCATTATGCTTTATAATGTGTTATAATGTGAATGATATAATAATAGCTTTTTTGAAGTGTAAATAATTGACATTTTATTATGAAAATGAAAAACGATGCACTAATAAAGTTAATAATTTAAATATTTAAAAGTAATATTTTAATAAAATATATAAATTATCTGTCAAAAATAAATAATTGTCAATAGGAAATGTTAACGTGTTGTGATAAGATGTTAGTAATGGAGGATTTTATGAGCATTTTAAAATGTGAAAAACTATGTAAAAGTTTTGGTAAAAAAGGAGTTTTAAAGAATGTAACCTTTGAAGTAAATGAGGGCGATATTTTAGGCTTTATCGGACCTAATGGGGCTGGTAAAACAACAACAATTAAACTTATCTTAGGCCTTCAAAAAATTAGTTCTGGCAGTGTTACTATTAATGGACTTGATATAAAAAAAGATTTTGTTAAAGCTATTGAACGGGTTGGCGCTATTGTTGAGAATCCTGATCTTTATATGTATCTAACGGGTCGTGAGAATCTTAAGATGATTGCGCGTCTTTATCATAATATTGACGCTAAAAGAATTGATGAAGTTATCGCTATTTCCGGATTAGGCAATCGTATTGATGATAATGTAAGCAAGTATTCTTTAGGAATGCGGCAACGCCTAGGTATTGCGGCGGCAATCATTCATCGACCTAATCTTTTAATTTTAGATGAGCCAACCAATGGGCTTGACCCTGAGGGGATAAGGGAGTTGCGTGATTTACTCACAAAATTAGCTCGTGAAGAAAAGATGGCAATTTTAGTTTCAAGTCATAACTTATCCGAACTAGAAAGTTTTTGTAATCAAATATGCATTATTAAAAATGGTGTGATTATTGATAAAACATCACTTACTGATTTAAAGAAGGAGGTATCTAATTCCCAATATATTTTAGAACTTGATCATATAGATGGTTTAAAAGATATCATTGACTATTCATATGAAGAAATATCATCAACGCAAATTTCTATCAATATCGAAAGAGAAAAAATACCGGATTTAATAAAAACACTTATCGCTAATGATTACCTTCTTTACCAAATTGTTGAAGATAAGGCTAGCTTAGAAGATGCTTTCTTAAGAAAGACGGGAGGTAATATCATTGATTAATTTACTAAAAAATGAGATTACAAAAGTTATCAAGAAAAAAAGTTTTTTAATTATGGTTATAGTCATGTTTGGCTATGCTCTTCTAACTAATATTATCTATTTATCTTTAAATAATGTCGATGAAGTGGAATTTGTTCAAAATGTAGCGAGCACGATTGACGATGACGATCTTGATCCAGAAACTAAAGCTTATAATGAAGCTTTAAAAGAAACTTATGATTTGGCTCAAAAGTATGAAAAGTCATCTTGGCAATATAATTACGTTATAACTTATGATTACGATAACTTAGAGACCATTCATCTTTATGAAGCCTCTCAATTATTTGATTCTAAAATCTATAATGAGGCTAAAGAAAAACATGAAAAGATTGTTTCCTTATTAAAAGAAGATGATTGGAAAAGTGTTGTTAAAATTGAAATGGACGAGTTAAAAGAAGCATTTGAAGAGGGCGATTATACCAAAGAAGAGTATGATATTAAATTAGAATGTTTAAAGATGCGCTTAGATAAAAATATTTCTTATGCTTATAGTTATCAAAATGACAATCTGATTAATTATGAAGAAAGTAAAATATCTTTATTGGGATATGATGATGTTGACAAGTTGCAACTTGATGAAAAAGAATTTTATCAAGAACGAAAAGAGACATATTTGACCAGTGAATATGCTTTAAAGCATAATCTTAATATTACATCAGAAATTAGTCTTCAATCGGTTCTAATGGATTTTTTTGATGAGTTTATGCTCATGATTATCATTATGGTATTTATGATAGCTGGATCAATTATGAGTAATGAGTATAATAATGGTACAATTAAACTTTTACTTGTAAGACCATATAGTCGTATTAAAGTTTTGCTTAGTAAATATTTAACAGTACTGATTTGTATTTTAATAGCGATTTTAATAATGGTTGTTGCCGAACTATTAATTGGTGGGGTGACATTGGGATTCTCTTCATTATCAAATCCAGCTTTATACTATAATGCTAAACTTGATACCCTCCAAGTATATAATATTTTTGCTTATTTAGGATTAAATATTATTGGTAAATTACCTAATTTAATTATTTTAGCTACATTAGTATTTGCTATTAGTACCATTTTCGCTAATACATCTTTGGCTATTATTATGGGATTTGTTGGACAATTCGTAGGAAGTTTGTTTAGTATTTTTACAACATCTAGTAAATGGTGGCTTAAATATATTATTTCACTCAATTGGGATTGGACTATATATTTACTTAAGTCTGCACCTAACATTGAAGGATTATCTTTCATCTTTTCGTTTGTTGTCTGTTTAGTTTTCCTTTTAGCGCTAATTATACCGACATTCTTAATTTTTAAACATAAAGACATTGTTAATGTTTAAGTTAAACTATGCTATGCATAGTTTTTCATTACCTTAAAATAGTTTCCCTATTTTGCCCATTTTTTCATGATAAAATATGTTATAATGGTAATAGTGATGAGCATAGGAGGAAACTATGATTGAAGGACTTAATAAAGAACAACTTGAAGCTGTAACAACGACCGAAGGGCCTTTGCTTGTCATTGCGGGAGCTGGCAGTGGAAAAACGAGAGTTTTAACAACTAGAATTGCTTATCTGGTTAGTGAATTAGGCATTGATCCTAGTAATATTTTGGCTATTACCTTTACTAATAAAGCAGCTAAAGAAATGCAAGAGCGGGTAATTTCTTTGTTAGGATCTTCGGCTTATAAAATACAAATCTCAACCTTCCACTCTTTTGGTGTTAGTATTATTAGAGACAATTATAGTCTTTTAGGATATAAAAAGAATTTTACAATCTTAGATAGTGATGATTCCCTCCTTACAATTAAAAGAATCCTAAAAGATTTAGGCTATGACCCAAAACAATATAATCCCAAAGCTGTTCGAAATCGCATTAGTAGTGCGAAAAATGCGATGCAATCACCGGATGCTTTAAGTCGCTTTAATGCTTGTGATTTTGATGAAAAAGTCGTTGAGGTATACCGTGTATATCAAGATAAACTGGTGAGTAATAATTCCCTTGATTTTGATGATTTGCTTTTAAAACCGATTGAATTATTTAAACAAAATCCTGATGTTTTAGCGGAATATCAAGAACGTTTTAAGTATATTTTAATCGATGAATATCAGGATACTAATGAGGTTCAATATCGTCTTACGAAAATGCTTAGTCAAAAACATAAAAATATATGTGTTGTCGGTGATGAATCACAATCGATCTATGCCTTTAGGGGTGCTAATTACCGCAATATTTTAAACTTTGAAAAAGATTATAAAAAAGCTAAAATTATTTTACTAGAACAAAATTATCGCAGTACCGGGAATATCCTAAATGCGGCTAATGACGTTATTAAAAATAATAAACAGCGCAAAGATAAAAAACTTTGGACAAAGAACGGTATTGGTGATAAAATCATCTATCATAAAGCTCTTAATGAAAAAGATGAAGCTTTATATGTTACAAGAGAAATTAATAAATTATTAGGTGATGGCGCTAATTTAGATGATATCGTCATCTTATACCGCGCTAATGCGCAGTCACGAAATGTTGAAGAGGCCCTTTTAAAAGAAAGCATTCCTTATAAAGTAATCGGTAGCTTTTATTTCTATAATCGTAAAGAGATTAAAGATTTATTAGCTTACTTAAAGTTAATTTATAATAGTGATGATGATATAAGCCTCTTAAGAGTTATTAATTCACCTAAAAGAGGTATCGGGGTTAAAACAATAGAATCATTAACAAGTAAATCTAATAATGGCCATATAAGCCTTTTTGAGGCTATTGAAGATGGTAAAGAAAAACAATTTAAAGATTTAATTTTAAAACTAAAAACGTTAGTTGATAATTGTTCTTTAACAGAATTAGTTGAAGCTGTTTTAAATGAAACGGGTCTTAAAAAAGAACTTCAGGATGAACAGTCTCTTGAAGCGGAGGCTAGACTAGAAAACTTAGAGGAGTTTAAGTCTATTACCAAAAATTTTGAGGAACGTAATGGTATTGTTTCGCTTAGTGAGTTCTTAGAGGAGATAAGTTTAGTTTCAGATGTTGAAGAGCACAAGGATGAAACGAATGTTGTAACTTTGATGACGATGCATTCAGCGAAAGGTTTAGAGTTTAAATATGTCTTTGTGGTTGGGATGGAGGAAGGCGTTTTCCCACATAGCCGGGCGTTTGACTCAAATGATGAATTAGAAGAAGAACGAAGACTATGTTATGTTGCGATTACAAGAGCTAAGGAAAAACTTTGGCTAGTGGGCGCTAAAAGAAGAGTTCTATTCGGTCAAGATAATGCTAATCCTGTGAGTCGCTTTGTTAAAGAAATAAGCGATGAGTATCTTGAAAAAGATGAAGAAACAAGTCTATTTGAAAATCGTAGCAAAAAAAGTTATAATAATAGTATTGATGATACGATAGAGTATAAAGTTGGCGAAAAAGTTATGCACACGACATTTGGTGAAGGCATTATTGTAAGCGTCACCAACACGGTTATTAATGTGGCTTTCCCGCATCCTATTGGTATAAAAACGATAATGAAAGGACATAAGAGTATAAGAAAGGTATAGGTGGTTCTATGTTAAAATTAATGAATACATTAACAATTATGTCAACGTTAGAAGAATGGTCAGATCGCTTACATGCATGGATTATTGATAATTATGCAAACCCTGTTTTATGGGTTGGAATCGTAGTTGTTGGTGTTCTTTTCTTTAAAATAGTTTTTGGCGCATTAAATAAAAACTGAGGCTAGATTTATATCTAGTCTTTTTGTTATAATGAAATGGGTGATGTTATGATAACAATTGGATCACATGTTTCTTTTACGAAAGAAAAACAAATGTTAGGTAGTGTGATGGAAGCTTTAAGTTATGATGCTAATGCATTTATGTTTTATACTGGTGCGCCTCAAAACACAAATCGCTTGCCAATTAATGATGAATTAACCGAATTAGCTCATAATTTGATGTTAAATGAAAATATTAATATTGATAATGTTGTTGTTCACGCACCATATATTATCAATTTAGCCAATGATAAAAACGCTAAGTTTAATGTCGACTTTTTAAAAGAAGAAATTAACCGGGTTGAAAGAGTTGGTGTTCACTTATTAGTTCTACACCCTGGTAGTCACGTTGGCCTTGGCGTAGATAAGGGCATTGAAAATATTATCAAAGCTTTAAATGATGTTTTAACACCATCAACTAAAGTTACAATATGTTTAGAAACAATGGCCGGTAAAGGTAGTGAATTAGGTAGTTCTTTTGAAGAATTAAAAAGAATTATTGATGGCGTTAAATGCCAAGATAAAGTTGCTGTTTGCCTTGATACGTGTCACATTAATGATGCTGGCTATGATCTTAATGATTTTGATGCTATCTTAGATGATTTCGATAAGATTATCGGCTTAGATAAATTATTAGTCTTACATATCAATGATAGTAAAAATGAACAAGGCTCTCATAAAGATCGTCATGAGAATTTTGGCTATGGTAAAATCGGCTTTGATAAACTTATGAAAGTTATTTATCATCCTAAATTAAAAGATGTTCCTAAAATATTAGAAACACCTTATGTTGACACGGAACTTGGTAAACTTGCGCCATATAAGTTTGAAATTAAAATGATTAGAGATAAAAAGTTTAATGATCATTTAACCAATGATATAGTTCAGGATAATAAATAGTATATAATTCATATATTTTATTATAAGTAGTAGGCGTAAGCTTACTTTTTATATTATTTAAATAAAAAAGTGGGTCTTTAATTATTGACGAATAGTCCCTTTTTATCGTATTATATAAAGTATTAATTTCAATATCGTTTAAGATGATGCCATTATCTTTGGCAAGACGAATAAGATCGTTTTTAGTTAAACGATTAATATACATTTGAATAATTTTTTCCTTCATATAAAATAGTATATGTTTGAAGATATAAAAATTGACAGGAGGCCTTATGCGTAAAAAAGATAGTTATTTAAAATATTATAAGAGATTAACGCCTAAAGAAGATGGTTCCATTGTCAATCGCCGTTATAAAATATTAACGGTTATTATAGTAGGCCTTTTCATCACTTTAGCTAGTTCTTTATTCTATGTTCAAATTGTAAAAAGCGATTATTACACTAATCAATTAGAAACGATGACACAAATTGTTATTGAGGGTGATAGTGCGCCACGGGGCCGTATCTATGACCGTAATGGTCGGATTATTGTTGATAATAAAGCTGTTAAAACAATCTATTATAAAAAGCCTACCAATATATCAACTTCGAAAGAAGTCAAAATTGCTTATCAAGCTGCTGAAGTATTAGCTGTTGATTTTTCTAGACTAAGTGATTATAACTTAAAATATTTCTGGGTTATTAATAATCCACATTTAGCTAATAAAAAAATTACTGATGATGAATGGCAGCAACTAGAAGAACGCCGGATTAGTGCGAGTGACATTGAAAACTATAAAATTGAACGGGTAACTGATGATGATTTAAAAGAATATCAAGATATTGATAGAGAAGCTGCTTACATCTATTATTTGATGAACAAAGGATACTACTATTCTGAAAAGACAATCAAGAATGTTGATGTAACGGATGAAGAATATGCCTTAATTGCTTCTAATGATGCTGGTATTGAAGGTTTTGGAACAAAACTTGATTGGGAAAGATACTATCCTTATGGTGATGTTTTTAGAACCTTACTAGGTAGTGTGTCATCTAGTAGTAGTGGCCTTCCAGCGGAATTAAAAGATGCCTATTTAACTGTTGGTTATAGTTTATCAGACCGAGTTGGTACAAGTTATTTAGAGTATCAATATGAAAGTATTTTAAGAGGAACAAAAACTAAATACACGTTAGATGAAGATGGTAACTATGTTGTCTTAGAAGAAGGTAAACGGGGTAATGATATTGTTATAAGTATTGATATTGAACTTCAAAAGGCGATTGAAAAGATTGTTGCTAAAGAACTAATCAATACGAAAAAGAAGGATAAATACACTAAGTATTTTGATAGAGCATTCGTTGTTATTAGTGACCCTAATACAGGTGAGATTTTAGCAATGGTGGGAAAGCAAGTTAAAAAAGAACATGGTGAATATAAAGTGTATGATTATTCCGTTGGTGTCATTAACGCTTCTATCACACCGGGTTCAGCTGTTAAAGCTGCATCTCATATGGTTGGTTATACAACGGGAGCTTTAAAGATAGGTGAAGTTAGAAATGATGCTTGCATTAAAATAGTGGCAACGCCTATTAAGTGTTCTTATACAAGATATGGAAACATTAATGACTTACAAGCTTTATCATATTCATCTAATACTTATCAGTTTCGAACAGCTATTAAAGTTGGTGGCGGTAAATACCAATACAATAAGCCATTAAAATTGAAGGCGTCAGCTTTTACAACATATCGCAATATGTTTGCTCAGTTTGGTTTAGGTGTTAAAACCGGCATTGATTTACCTAACGAAATGTTAGGATACCGGGGAACATCCACACAATCAGGATTACTTTTAGATTTTGCTATCGGTCAGTATGATAACTATACTCCAATTCAAATGTCACAGTATATCAATACGGTAGCTACTGATGGTAACCGGGTAAAACCAATGCTCCTAAAGAAAGTTTATGCTCCAACCAAAGATGGCTTAACCGATTTAATCTATACTAACACACCGACGATTTTAAACCATGTTCAAGCTGATCCAAAATATTTTAAACGTATTAAAAAAGGCTTACGAATGGTTTTTGCTAGTGGTACGGGATATGGATTCATTAGTAATAAATATAAGCCAGCTGGTAAGACAGGAACTAGTCAAAGTTTCGTTGATACCAATAATGATGGTGTAATCGATAAGGAGACATTATCAACATCCCTTGTCGCTTATGCCCCATACAATAAGCCAACGGTAACTTTTACCATTATCACACCTAATGTTGGAACAGGTAATATATCATTTGGACAAATGTCTAAGGTAAATAACCGCTTGTCCCAAAAAATTTCTAAAAAATACTTTGAAATTTATAAATAATTTGCTATAATAGTAATGCGTAAAAAAAGGAGGGCAAGACTATGGCCAAAAAAGGTGAAGCAAGACAAAGAATCACACTTCAATGTACCGTATGCAAATCTGAAAATAAGCGTACAGAAAAAAATAAGCGTAACACAACTGAACGTTTAGAATTAAATAAATATTGTCCAAAATGTAAAAAGGTAACATTACACAAAGAGGAGAAGTAATAATTATGTTTCGACATCTACATACGACGATTAATTATCCTAAACTAATTGCTTGGCAAGCTCATCAAACAAAGTTTGGCGAAGCTATTAATAAAGGATATACATTAAAGAGTATGAAGAGTCAAAAGGGGTTTCACGGAAAACTTAAAGTTAAAGCCCGTAGTACTTTAAAATAAGAGTAAATAATAAGGTTTATCCTTATTTTTTATGGAAAGGAGTGAGATTGTGATAAATATTAATGATATTAAGAATGGTATGACCATTTTGTTTGAAGATAATATCTACGTTGTTTTGGATTTCCAACACGTAAAACCAGGTAAAGGTGCAGCCTTTGTTCAAGCTAAGTTAAAAAACTTAAGAACGGGATCTATTATTGAAAAACGTTTCAATAGTGGTGTTAAAGTTGAAAAGGCTATGATTGAAAAGAAGAATATGCAATACCTATATGAATCTGGTGGCGTATATACTTTTATGGATAACCAAACTTATGAACAATTAGAATTATCTGAAGAACATTTAGGTAATGATAAAAATTATTTAAAAGACGGTCTAGAAGTTATGGTTTCTATTTATCAAGGTGAGGTATTAGGTGTTATTTTACCTGAAAAAGTTGAATTAAAAATTACTTCAACGGAACCTGCTGTTAAGGGTAATACAACGAATAACGCCCAAAAAGATGCTTATGTTGAAACGGGATTATTAGTAAGAGTACCACTTTTCATAGAAGAAGGCGAAACAATCCTTGTTAATACAAAAGATGGTTCTTATGCATCACGTGCTTAAAAGAGGGTAACCTCTTTTTTTATTGTATAAGTGTAAAAAATATAGTAAAATATAGTTATGTAATTATATAATGGAGGGTATATGAAAAAGACAATTAGAGATTTTGATTTAGAAGATAAAAAAGTATTAATAAGGGTCGATTTTAATGTCCCAATTAAAGATGGTGTTATTACTGATGATAACCGGATAAGAGAAAGTTTAAAAACCATTAATTATGCGATTGATAATGGCGCTAAAGTTATTTTATTATCACACTTAGGCCGTGTTAAAACGGAAGAAGATAAACTAAAAAATACTTTAAGACCGGTCGCTAATCGTTTAAGTGAACTATTAGGTAAAGAAGTTAAATTTATTCCTGAAACCCGTGGTACTGAACTAGAAGAAGCCGTTAATAACTTACAAAAAGGTGATGTTCTTTTAATGGAAAATACACGTTTTGAAGATTTAGATGGCAAAAAGGAAAGTGGCAATGTTGAAGAGTTAGGTGCATATTGGGCATCTTTAGGTGATATTTATATCAATGATGCTTTTGGTACAGCTCACCGGGCTCATGCATCTAATGTTGGTATTGCTAGTCACTTACCTAATGGTATTGGCTTTTTGATTGAAAAAGAATTAGATAACTTAGATAAGGCTGTTAATAATCCTGAACGTCCTTTTACGGTTGTTTTAGGTGGAGCCAAAGTAAGTGATAAGATAGGTGTTATTAAAAACTTAGTTAATCGGGCTGACCATATTTTAATTGGTGGGGGTATGATGTTTACTTTCTTAAAGGCTAAGGGTTATGAAATAGGTACATCCTTACTTGATGAAGAAAGTATTGATTTTTGTAAAGAAATGCTTGCTAACTATACTGATAAATTAGTTTTACCAGTCGATGTTTTATGTGCTTTAGAGATGAGTGAAGAAGCTAGTGTAAGACATACAGATGTTGCTTCCATTAATCCTGATGAAATGGGCTTAGATATTGGCGAAGAAACTGTAGCTTTATTTACAAAATATCTAAATGAGAGTAAGACAATTGTATGGAATGGACCGGTTGGTGCTTTTGAATATGCTAATTTCGCATCAGGGACAAAAGCTCTATGTGACGCTTTAGCAGGACTTGATGCCACTGTTATTGTTGGTGGCGGTGATAGTGCATCAGCGACTATTAAGTTTGGATATAAAGATAAATACACGCATATTTCTACCGGTGGTGGAGCATCATTAGAATTATTAGAAGGTAAAGAGCTACCTGGTATAGCTATCATAGAAGAAATGTAATTATGAAAGCATTTATCAAAAAACATAAAGGAAAATTAAACATTGTCCTACTTATTATTATTACCGGCTTAGTTTTGTATTTTTCCTTAAAAGATGATTTTGATAATATTGTTGATCGGATTGTTAATGTTAATGCTTGGTATTTGTTATTAGCGTTTATCCTTGTCATCTTGTACTGGTTATTACGGAGTTTAGCGCTTCATAAATTTACTAAGAAAATGAAAAAAGATAATCGCTATTTAAGTTCTTTTCAGTTAATGCTTAGAACCCAGTTTTTTAATGCGATTACGCCTTTTTCAACCGGGGGACAACCTTACCAAATATATTATTTAGTCCAAGAAGGATTAAGTCCAACAATCGCAACAAGTGTTATTATTCAAAACTTTATTGTTTATCAAATTGCTCTAGTTATCCTTGGAATTATTGCGGTTGGATGTAATTATTTCTTCCATATTTTTGCTAAAGTTAGTTTACTTCAACATTTAGTTTTAATTGGCTTTCTTACGAATACAGCCGTTATTATCATTATGTTTATCGTTTCTTTCAGTAAGAAGTTAAATAAGAAGTTAATTTCTTTAGGCATAACGATTTTGACAAAATTACATATTGTTAAGAATCGTGAGAAAAAATTAGCTGAGTGGGATGCGTATATTAATCGCTTTCACGGCGGGGCAAAAGTTTTATTAGAGAATAAATGGGAGTTTATTAAAAATATTATTTATAATATTTTGGCTTTGGTATGCTTGTATTCTATTCCGGTCGCTCTTTTATATGCGATGGGTGATTTTACAAGTTATAATGTAGGTATTGCTATCATCACTAGTGCTTATGTTATGTTGATTGGATCATTCGTTCCTATTCCTGGCGCTAGTGGGGGATTAGAGTATGGATTCGTGTCCTTTTATGGTAGTTTCATAACTGGTTCCACATTAACAGCCATTATGTTATTATGGCGTTTTGTAACATATTATTTCGGTATGCTTATTGGCGCTTTAGCTTTAAACTTAAAGAGGGTGAAATAATGCGTATTGGTATTTTTGCAGATACTTATCCACCATTTATTAATGGTGTATCAACTAGTATAACAATGCTTCGTTCAGCGTTGATGAAAATGGGTCACGAAGTATTTGTCGTAACGGTTAATCCTGATTCTATGCATTATGTTTTTGATGAAGATGAACATATTATTCGCTTACCAGGGATACCGGTAGGTATATATGATTACCGACTAACGGGTATTTATCCTATTAAGGCAATTAATAAAGTAAAAGAGTGGAATCTTGATATTATTCACTCCCATACTGAGTTTGGCGTTGGTATGTTTGCGCGCATTATGGCTAAACAATTAGATATACCTATTGTTCATACTTATCATACAATGTATGAAGACTATGTTTACTATATTACCAAAGGGCATTTTGATGCAGCTAGTAAAAAGATAGTGGAATATTTAACGAAGTTTTTCTGTGATAAAACAGTTACGGAATTAATCGTACCAACGAAAAAAGCTTATGATTTATTTAAGCAAAAGTATGAATATGATCGCAATATTCATATTGTTCCAACGGGTATTGATGTCGAACGCTTTTATATCGAAAATAACGATGCGAAAGTAACGGCTAGTTTAAGACGTAAATATGGTCTTAAAAAGGATGACTTTGTCATTTTAACAGTCGGTCGTTTGGCTTTAGAAAAAAATGTCAGTTTTCTTATTAATAATCATAAGAAACTTGTTCAAAAATATCCTAATTGTAAATTACTAATTGTCGGTGATGGACCAGATGCGGATACTTATAAAGAATTAGCTTTAAAAAATGGTATCGCTTCATCCGTCATCTTTACGGGTAAAATACCATATGATGAAATACCTAAATATTATCAGTTAGGCACCATTTTTACGACGGCATCTAACACTGAGACGCAAGGGTTAACTCCATTAGAAGCGATGGCCGCATCGATTCCCGTTATTGCTTTAGATGATGATGCCTTTAGAGATGTCGTTATTGATGATTTGAATGGGATTTTGTTCTCTAATGATAAAGAATATCAAAAGGCCGTTGAAAAAATGATTACTGATAAAAAATTATATAAAAGAATGTGTGATCAAGCTCGTATTAATGCAGAAGCACATTCATCTAAATACTATGCTGAAAAGGTATTAGATGTCTATAATAAAGCTATTTTAAATAGTGGATCTGCTAGTGGTGATCGCACCTTTGGTACAAGAATGAAAGATGTTATAAAGAAGGGATTACATGGCGAATAAATTAGTTGTTGGAAATATGAAAATGAACTTGTCATATGATGAGATAGAAGAATATATTGACCGGATGCAAGGTTATCAAGACTGCATTATATGCCCAAGTTATATCTATGTTCCTTATTTTATCGATAGTGGTTTTACGACGGGTGTCCAAGATGTGGCTAGTTATGATAATGGGTCCTATACAGGTGAAGTATCAGCTAAGCAATTAGCATCTTTAGGAGTTAAATACACTATCATTGGTCATAGTGAAAGAAGAGAACTTTTTAATGATACAGATGCTTTAATCAAAGAAAAAATTATTAAAGCTCTAACAAACAATTTAAAAGTTATCTTATGTGTTGGCGAGACACTAACGGAACGGGAAAATGATCAAGCTAAAAAGAAAATAGCGGATCAACTCCTTACGGATTTAAAAGACATCGATAATATTAATGATGATAACTTAATCATTGCCTATGAACCAATTTGGGCTATTGGAACAGGTAAGGTACCAAGTAATGATGATATCGATGAAATTATTTCTTATATTAAAGAGTTAACTAATAAAGAATATCATATAAATCCAAAAGTGTTATATGGTGGCAGTACCAATGATGCCAATATTAAAGAATTAGCCCAAATAAAAAGTGTCGATGGTTTCTTAGTTGGCGGTGCGTGTCTTGTACCTGATAAGTTTATAAAAATAATTGAGGCCGTTAGATAGGTCTCTTTTTTTGTTAGATGATTTATTCGACATTTTTCGATAACAATCGCAATTGTGTGATAGTAATATATAAAGTATGCTTATAGAAAATTGGAGGAAATAAATGAAAGATATAAGAATATTAATGATTGATGACAATGAAAATCTCATCCTTGCTGTTAAGGAATATTTTGCTAATAGAGATGGCATCAAAGTTGTTTTAACAGCAAATGATGGTAAAGAAGGAATGGAATTAATCAGAAATCGTAGTAAAGACTTTGACGTTATTATTCTTGATTTAATAATGCCAGGTAAAGATGGTATGTATGTTTTAGAGTGTATGAAAAATGAAAATATTAACAAAGAAGTTATTGTGGCAACAAGTTATAATTCGATGGAGGTAATAAGAGAAGTATCAGAATATGGTGTTAATTACTATGTCTTAAAACCATTTGATCTTATTGACTTAGAAAAACGGATTTTAGATCTTACTAACAAAGAATATGATAATAAGATTATTGATATGGAACATAATAATATTCAGTCATCTATTTCAAAGATTTTACACGAATTAGGTATTCCTTCACATATTAAAGGATATCAATATATAAGAGAAGGTATCAATATTTTGTATGACCGTCCTGAAACCGTTGGTGGGATAACGAAAGAGTTATATCCCGAACTAGCTAGTAAGTTTGATACAACTGTTTCGCGGGTTGAACGCGCTATTCGTCATGCGATTGAAGTTAGCTGGAATCGTGGTAGTTGGGATTTAATGGAAGAAATATTTGGACATAGTGTAGATGTTGATAAAGCTAAACCTACGAATAGTGAGTTTATTGTTACTATTGCCGATAAATTAAGATTAGACTATCATCGCATATGAAAAAACCAATTAAACTATTTTAATTGGTTTTTTGATGGGTATGTGTAATACCTAATGTATCATAACTAAAAATAATTAGTTCCTCTCTAGGAATATCTTTTTTATAATATGTATTCCTAATATCATTACCTATAGAATTAATAACAAAACTAACGACATCACCTTCAGGATAAGGAGGTACGTCCGTTTTATCTCTTTTTTTCATTAGAATACTAGGAAGTTTATCACTTGTAAATATTAGCCAATATTTTTTAAAAAAGGCCATAACAACTTCACTATCTTCTTTACTTAGATTATTTTTAAGACATAGCTTTTGGATACTTTCATAAGCTCTAGGATAATCCCTATTTAAAAAGACATTTAAATAGGCGTGATCATTTTCGACGAATTTTCTAAAGAAAGTTGGCGAGGTTAGACCATAATAAGGGGAAACACTTAAATTAGGGGCAAAAAAGATACCTTCATTCTCCCCATTGAATAAACCAAAAACACTATGGTCAAATAATTTCATAATTCCTTTTACTTCTGCAAGATCCCAAGGCTTGTCATCAATCTTTAAGCCGTTTTCATTAATATGTTCGGCATAACTAGCATTTAAGGTATGAAATAAATAGCCGTTAAACCAATTGTTCATTAACTTTAAATAAGTATCTTCATTAATACCATATTTTTGAAAATAATTTTTAACAATATGCGCGACACTAGCTTTAAAAACAGCATTATTATCATTAACAATCTTTTGTCCACGAACCGATTTAATTAACATTATAAAATAGTTAATATCATCATTACTGACCTCTTCTTTCGTTAGAAGATAATCATTTAAGATAAGGGCAACTAAATTTAAATATTCGTAACAAGATAAACCTTCTTTTTCTTTGATTAATCCTAAGTAATCTTTTAATTGTTCATTAAATAATTCATCAAAACTCATAAATCACCTATTTATTTAATAATCGATATAAATTGAATGATGGCTTGTTAAAGATTCTCGCTTTAATATTAGTTGTACCAATACCTGATGAGATATACATAACAGAATCACCATACTGATATTTTAATTCCGTATAGGAACTATCTTTTCTTGGAATAATAAACTTTTTAAAATAAGGTATATTCAATTCTCCATTATGGGTATGGCCAGCTAAGATTAGTTGGAAATTATCCTTATTGATATCTTCAACATTGTTAGGCTCATGCATAATGAGAATATTATATTTAGTATCATTAGTCTTAATAGCATCTTCAATCGTACTTACTTTATTTAAGACATCAATATGTTCTCTTTGCGTAGATATACCGCCAATCAGCATAGCATCATTTGTTTTATCATAGATGATGTCATAGGTATTATCAAGTAGTTTAAAAGATGTTTTGTTAATGACGTCTTTAAATGTTTTTTGATTAAAGTCATGGTCACCAGTGATGACATATTGATATTTAGCTTCAATAGTATTCAAAGCATCAACTAGATCATTAACATCATCACTAGTATATTTAACTTTTTTATCTAGTATATCACCACTAATAATAACAATATTAGGTTTAATTTTATTAACTTTTTTAATAATTTTCTTTAAATCACTTTTATCTACAGTTGTTTTATAGTGGATATCACTTAGTTGGACAATTTTATAGCCATAAAAAGAGGTAGGAATCTTTTCATTGATAACATTAATTTCTTTCACATTAATTCCTTTAGGACCATAGTAAAAGGCATAAAAAACGATTGCTGATATGATAATTAATATAAGGATTAATATTTTAAGCCAAGTAAAATGTCTTTTCTCTTCCATGTTACCACCTAGTATCATTATAACAAAAAAATGCTGATTAATAAATGCTTAACTTTTGCATATTTCTCTTTAAAAAACAACGTTATTATGTTATAATGTACGTAATGTGATTATTAAAGACATTGAACAAGAGGAGTAAAATAACTAGTACTTATTAGAGATGAAAAGTCATAGGCTGAAAGCTTTTCTTAAAGAAGATTATTTGAAGGTAGCTTGGGAGTTTCATATCTAGATAATAGATATGACGTTTACGGCGTTAACGATAAAGATAAACAGTTGTTTATGAATAAAGGTGGTACCACGGCTTTTCGTCCTTTTAGGATGAAGCCGTGTTTTTTGTAGGTGATAAAATGGACATAAAAAAAGCAAAGGCGATATTTAATGATTATGCTAAACAATTTGATTTTAATGATGCAAGTGTTCAAAGGAAATATGCACATACTTACCGAGTTATCGAATATGCGATGGCGATTTCTTCTTCTTTGAATCTTGATGATCAAATGAAAGAACTTATTTATGTTGCATCTTTGTATCATGATATTGGTCGTTTTAAACAAGCTAGTATATATCATACTTTTGATGATAGTAAATCACTTGATCACGCTAAGCTAGGTTATGATTTACTAAAAGATGGAATGATTGATTCCTTCGCTAAAAAAGAGGATGCCGAAGTTATTCTCTTTGCTGTTTTAAATCATAGTCGTAAAGAAATACCTCAAGGTAGTGAAGATCAAATACTATGCGCCAAAGTCGTCCGGGATGCGGATAAGATGGATATTATGAAAGAACAGGGTAATAGTCTTAGTAATGATGTCATCCTTTCTAAAGAATTACTTACATCTTTGAAAAGTAAAGAAGTTTGTGATAATAAAAATGTTCATAATGCTGGAGACCATATATTAAGGCTTTTAGGTTTCATCTATGATATTAATTTTAAATACACGTATAAATTCATCTTAAAGGAAGAAATTATTGATCAAAAAATACAATTATTAGAACATGCTACACATCAGAATTTAGATGATGTCGCTACCATTTTAAAACAATATATTGAAGGAGTGATAAAATGTTAGATACGAAATATAACCATTTAGAAGTTGAAAAAGGCAAATACGAAGATTGGAAAGAAAAGGGCTACTTTGAAAGTGGTGATTTAAGTAAAAAACCATATTGTATTGTTATCCCACCACCTAATGTAACCGGTAAACTTCACCTAGGCCATGCTTGGGACACAACTCTTCAAGATATCCTTATTCGTTATAAAAGAATGGATGGCTATGATGCTTTATGGGTTCCTGGTATGGATCACGCCGCTATTGCGACAGAAGCTAAAGTTGTTCAAAAGCTTCGCCAAAATGGTGTTGACAAATATGAATTAGGACGCGATGGCTTTTTGGATGCTTGCTGGGATTGGACCCATGAATACGCTAAAAATATAAGAGAGCAATGGGCTAAACTAGGTCTTAGTCTCGATTACCGCAAGGAAGCTTTTACCCTTGATGAAAACTTGACGAGAGCTGTTAAAAAGGTCTTTGTTGATCTTTATAACGAGGGACTAATTTATCGTGGCGAGCGGATTATTAACTGGGATCCCGTTGCTAAAACAGCATTATCAAATGAGGAAGTTATTTATAAAGATGATGAGGGAGCATTCTATCATTTAAAATATTTTATTGAAGGAACTGATGAATACTTGGATGTTGCGACAACTCGTCCTGAAACTTTATTTGGTGATACCGCTGTTGCTGTTAATCCTGATGATGAACGTTATAAACATCTTATCGGTAAAAAAGCTATTTTACCAGTTGTCAATAAAGCTATACCTATTGTTGGTGATGAACATGCTGATCCTACCTTTGGAACTGGTGTTGTTAAAATAACGCCAGCTCATGATCCTAACGATTTTGAAGTTGGTAATAGACACAATTTAGAGCGTATTGTCGTTATGAATGAGGATGCGACAATGAATGCGAATGCCTTAAAGTATGAGGGTATGACAAGAGAAGAATGTAGGGAAGCTCTCCTTAAAGACTTAGAAGAAGCAGGCCTTTTAATCAGTGTTGAAAAAATGGTTCATAGTGTTGGTCATAGTGAAAGAACTGACGCTGTGGTTGAACCATATTTATCAAAGCAATGGTTTGTTAAGATGCGGCCACTCGCTGATCGTGTTTTAGAAAATCAAAAAAATAAGAAGACGAAAGTAAACTTTGTCCCACCACACTATGAAAAGACGATGAATCACTGGATGGAGATAACTTATGATTGGTGTATTTCCCGCCAATTATGGTGGGGTCACCGGATTCCTGCTTGGTATAAAGGGGACGAAGTATACGTTGGCGTTGATGCGCCATCTGGTGATGGTTGGGTTCAAGATAATGATGTTTTAGATACCTGGTTTAGTAGTGCTTTATGGCCATTTGCTACTTTAGGTTGGCCAAATGAAACAGATGATTATAAAAGATATTATCCTAACAGTGTTTTAGTTACGGGTTATGATATCATTCCTTTTTGGGTTAATAGAATGACTTTCCAAGGCTTGAAGTTTACGGATTCTCGTCCTTTTAAAGATTGCTTAATTCACGGTCTTATTCGTGATAAAGAGGGACGCAAGATGAGTAAGTCTTTAGGTAATGGTGTCGATCCTATGGATGTCATTGATGAATATGGTTGTGATGCCTTAAGATTTTTCTTAACAACTAATTCCGCTCCGGGAGCTGATTTAAGATATGATGAAGAAAAAGTTAAATCATCTTGGAACTTCCTTAATAAGTTATGGAATGCCTCACGTTTTGTTTTAATGAATCTTGAAGACTTTAAGGAAGAAGATTATACTTTGGATAATTTATCACTTGCCGATAAATGGATTTTAAATCGTTTAAATAATGTTATTAAAGAAGTAAGAAAAAATATGGATACATATGATTTCCACAACGTTGGTAATACTTTATATGCCTTTATTTGGAATGATTTTTGTGATTGGTATATTGAGCTATCAAAAAGTGATATGTCCAAAACAAATAAGAGTGTTTTGCTTTTAGTTTTAACAGATATTATGAAGATGCTACATCCATTCACGCCTTATATAACAGAAGAAATCTATCAAATGTTACCAATTAAGGAACAACCATCTATTATGATATCTTCATATCCTAGCATTCGTGATTTTGATTATCAAAAAGAAGAAGACAAGTTAAATAAGATTTTAGAAGATATTATCGCTATTCGTAATTTAAAAGCGACAAACAATATTACCAAACAAGCTAAGGTAAAATATGTAACTGATGCTAGTATTGAAAATATTTACCGTTCGCAGTTAAAAATCAAAGATGAAAATATTTTAACGGATAGCGGTGATAACTATTTAACGAGCAATTATAAATCTAAAAATATTGATATTACATATTACTATGAAGGAACTAAAGAAGATGATAGTAAGAAAGATGATGAAATCAAGAAGTTAGAAGAGTCTATCGCTCGCAGGGAGAAACTTTTAAGTAATGAAAATTACGTTTCTAAAGCACCAGCGCAAATTGTCGATGCTGATAGAAAAAAACTAGCTGAAGAAAAAGAGCGTTTAGCGCTTCTTAAGGGTTAAGATGTTATTTCTTTATTATCCGAAATGTTCAACTTGTAAGCGCGCTAAAGCGTGGCTAGATAATCATCATCTTTCTTATGATTCTCGTGATATCATTTTAGATAATCCTAAATATGCAGAATTAGAAAAATGGATAAAAGATAGTGGCGTAGATGTAAAACGTTTCTTTAATACCAGTGGTCTAAAATATAAAGAATTAGGCTTAAAAGATAAGTTAAGTGGGTTATCTTTGGAAGAGAAGATTAAACTTTTGTCAAGTGATGGTATGCTTGTCAAAAGACCTCTTATAATTGGCGATAATATTACCTTAGTGGGTTTTAATGAAAAGGAGTGGGAGAAAGCATTATGCAAGAATTAAAATTGAAAAAATGTTTAAAATGTCATAGAATTGTCAAGATAATAAATGGTAGTTGCCCTATTATGTGTTGCAAAGAAGAAATGGTTGACGTTATAGCTAATAGTGTCGATGCTGCTTTTGAAAAGCATATTCCCCAATATGAAGTTATTGACGGAGAAATGCATATTAGTGTTAATCATGTTATGGAAGATGATCACTATATTGAATGGATTTTAGTTAAGTATGCAGGTGGCAGTATTGAAAAATATTATCAGCCTGGTGATGAACCTACTTTAGTCGCTCCATATGAAAAAGGTGCTACTATCTATAGTTATTGTAATAAACATGAATTATGGCAAAAAGAAGTAGAATAAAAAAGTTAAAAATCCTTTTTTATTCTTTTTTTTGACTGGCAATAAATGGTATAATAATAATTGAGGTGTTAATATGGTAGAGAAACGTATTAATGAATTAGTTGAGATATTAAATAAGGCCAGTTATGAGTACCATACTTTAGATGCGCCAACGATAACTGATCAAGAATATGATGATTATTATGCGGAGTTAGTTAAGTTAGAAGCAGCTCATCCCGAGTTTGTTCGTGATGATTCTCCAACAGTTCGGGTTGGTGGGACAATTATTGAAAGTTTTAATAAAATTGTCCATGAAGTACCGATGATGTCATTAGATGATATTTTTAACGATGAAGAAATATTAGATTTTGATGAAAAAGTTCGTAAAGTTGTTGAACATCCAACTTATGTATGTGAGTTAAAAATAGATGGCTTATCTGTTTCTTTACTATACAAAAACGGTAAGTTTGTAAGGGGCGCTACTAGAGGCGATGGAACAACGGGGGAAGACATTACCCATAATGTTAAGACAATAAAATCGGTTCCATTATCTTTACCAAAACCTTTAGATATTGAGGTGCGTGGCGAAATATATATGCCTAAAAAGTCTTTTACGATGTTAAATGAACAAAGACGATTAAAAGGTGAAAAAGAGTTTGCTAACCCTCGTAATGCTGCTGCCGGATCTGTTCGGCAACTTGATTCAAAAGTAGCGGCTGAAAGAAACTTGGATACGTTCCTATATCATATTCCTAATGCTAGTGATTATGGTGTTAAGACCCAAAAAGAAGCTTTAGAGTTTATGAAGAGTTTAAACTTTATTGTTAATCCTAACATTAAGTATTGTGAGAAAATTGAAGAAGTTATCGCCTATATTAAATATTGGCAAGAGCATCGTGATGAACTACCATATGAAATCGATGGCGTGGTAATTAAAGTTAATGATTTAGATGAGCAACATAAATTAGGGTTTACTGCTAGAGTTCCCAAGTGGGGTATCGCCTATAAGTTTCCAGCGGTTGAAGTTTTAACTAAGTTAATTGGAATTGAGTTTTGTGTCGGACGAACGGGTAAGATAACGCCCCGAGCTGATCTTGCACCTGTCCATTTAGCAGGTTCTATTATAAGTAGTGTTACATTGCATAATGAAGACTATATCAAAGAAAAAGATATTAAGATAGGTGATGTTGTAGCTATCCACAAAGCTGGCGATGTTATTCCGGAAGTTGTCTGTGTTAAAAAAGAACGCCGGACCGGTGATGAAATACCTTTTGTTATGGCAACTACGTGTCCTATTTGTGGTAGTAAGCTTGTTAGAAAGGAAACTGAAGCGGCATACTTTTGTTTAAACCCTAAATGTGATGCTCGCAAGATTGAGGGATTAATTCATTATGCTAGTCGTGATGCTATGTATTTAGAAGGCTTTGGCGAGAGCATTGTTGAAGATTTCTATAATAAAGGTTTTCTTCATACGTTTGCGGATTATTATACTTTAGATGAACATAAAGAAGAATTAAAAGAGTTAGAAGGCTTTGGTGAACGAAGTATTCAAAAATTGTTAGATGCGGCTGAAGCAAGTAAAGAAAACTCTTTAGAACGTCTCCTTTTTGGCTTGGGTATTCGTCATGTTGGTAAAAAGACAGCTCGTATTTTAGCGGAAGCTTATAATGATATGGACCATTTAATAGCAGCTACTTATGATGAGTTATGTATAATTCCTGATATTGGTGATATTATTGCTAAAAGCGTTGTTGATTACTTCAAGGATGATGTGAATATCACTTTAATCACTCGATTAAAAGAATTAGAATTAAATATGACTTATAAGGGTAAGCCAAAAGAATTGAGTGAATTATTTAACGAAAAGACATTTGTTTTGACCGGTACTTTAAATATGCCAAGAGAAACTGCTAAAGAGCGAATTGAATATCGTGGGGGTAAGGTAACAAGTAGTGTCACTAAGCAGACTGATGTTGTCGTTGTTGGCACGTCTCCTGGTAGTAAATACAAGAAAGCTCAAGAACTTGGTATTGAAATATGGGATGAAGAGCAATTCGTCAATAACTTAAATTTATGATATATTATATGTAGTATTTGGATGTGATTTAATGCAAGAATGGAATGGTTTTAAAGGAACCAAATGGCAACAAGTAATTGATGTTGAGGATTTTATTTTAAATAATTATCAAGAATATACCGGTAGTTCGGATTTCTTAAAGGGAATTAGCAAGAAAACGACAAGATTATTGAGCCGTGTCTCTAAAATTCTTGGCAAGGAAGAAATTACGGGTATTTTGGATGTTGAAACATCAGCTTTAACGAGCATTGATGCTTTTGATCTTGGATATATTGATAAAAAAAATGAAGTTATCAGTGGTATTCAGACTGATGATCCTTTAAAACAGGCTGTTAATACTCTTACATTGGATACCTCTCTTAATGTACTTAAAAATAATGGCTATCGTTTTGACCGTGAAGTGTTAGAACATTATCGAGATTTTAATGATACGTACGAAGCAAGTCTTAATGAGGCCTACACTAAAGAAATTGCAAAGTTTAAAGAGGTTCACTTATTAGAGGGAATGCCTGATACTTATGGTCGTGGTTTTATGATTGGCGATTATCGCCGGTTACCATTATATGGCCTTGATTATTTAATTGCTAAAAAAGAGCATGATTTAAATCGTTTAAGAAAAGATATCAATTATTCAATGATTCGAGCTCGTGAAGAGGTTATTAAACAGATAAAGTCCTTAAAAAAATTAAAATTGTTAGCATCAAGATATGGCTTTGATATCTCACGTCCAGCAAGTAATGCGAAAGAAGCTTTTCAATGGCTATATTTTGCTTATCTTGCCGTTAGTAAAGAAACGTGTGGAGCTTCTATGCCTATTGGCAATAATAGTGCATTTTTAGATATATACATTGCTAGAGATTTAGAATTAGGCATTTTAAATGAAGAAGAAGCCCAAGAATTAGTTGATCAATTTATGTTAAAACTACGTTTAATCAGATGTGTTCGTAGTGATGATTTTAAAACAATTTTTATGGGTCAAAATACACTTGTTACTGAGACGATTGGTGGCGTTAATAAGGAGCACTCAATTATAACTAAAACAGCTTATCGTTTCTTAAATACCATTGAGACATTAGGTGTTTATCCTACTCCAGCTTTTGCTATTTTATGGTCTGTTAAGATGCCTAATAATTTTAAAAGATATTTAGCTAAAGTAATGATGAAACATAATTGTTTACGATTTATTAATGCGGATAATCTAGGCAGTAGCAATTATGCTACAAATGGTTTAGTAAGTACTTCAAAAATAGGTAAACAAATCGATTATTATGGCGGTAGTTTTAATCTTCCTAAGGCTTTGCTTTATGCCATTAATGGGGGATGTGATGAGTTAACAGGCGAACTTGTTATCGATGGTGTAGAAAAATTAGATGGTGATGTTTTAGTTTATTCTAAGGTTGTTCGTAATTTCGCTATCGTCTTAAAAAAATTAATCACTATTTATGCGGATAATTTGAATATGATTCATTATATGCATGATAAATATGGCTATGAAAGTTCACTTATGGCATTTAATGATACTGTTGTTGAACGTTATATGACATTTAATATTGCTGGTTTTGCTACCCTTGTGGATTCTTTGTCAGCTATCCGGTTTGCTAAAGTAAAAGTTAATCGTGATGAGAATGGTTTAAGCACCGATTTTACCATCACTGGTGATTTTCCACATTATGGAAATAATCTTGATGATGTCGATAAATTGGCTAGTGATATTGCTAAACTTATCAATAGGGAATTATCCGGTCATCATTTGTATCGTAATGCTAATATTAAGCTTGGTTTTCAAAGCCTTGGCATGAGTATTAAGTATGGGTCAAATACCGGTTCAACACCAGATGGCCGTTTTAGGGGTAGTGCATATCCTTTTAACGCTGATCCTGTTGGTAATAAAAATACAAGGGGATTGCTTCGGACTTTAAAAAGTGTAATGAAAATACCAAGTAAATTATGTAGTGGCGGTATTGCTACGACAGTCAATATTACCGCTTTAGCGCTTGGTAGTAAAAGAACGGAACGTGCTGAAAATCTAATCAGTCTTTTAGATGGCTATTTTAAACAAAACGGTAGTGAACTTGAAATTAATATCATTGATAAAAAGACTATCCAGGATAATGATAAGACAAAGGATATAGTGTTATGCGTTGGAGGAATTGTTACGCGTCAGAATGCTTTACCAGATACTTCAAAAGAATATTTACTTGACCTAACATATAATACAAAATTATGATAGGAAAAATTAGTTCAATTGATCCTATGTCTTTTAATAGTGGCCCAGGTATTAGATTTGTCATCATGGTGGATGAGGTTGAGAATATTACACTAACGCCACAAAATACGATTGATAGAATTAGAAAGTTTCGACCATATTTTGGGCCAGATGATGGAGGATTAACATTTAAAGGTAAAAATATTTTTCAAGAGATAGATTATATCAATGAGACTTGCCATATTGCTCATAAAGCTGGCATTACGACTTGTCTTATGACGAATGGACATAATTATGAGAAAAATCGTGTCCAATTTAGAGATATTGACTTTGTTATACTAGAAATTTCTAGTATACCGTTATATAATTATGGTAAGTTAGATGATAAAACATTTGACCGAATGGAAATGTTAATTATGGACACATTAGCTAATGGTAAGAAAGTCTTTTTCTATCCTAGTCTTGATGGTGGTATCATTGATAAAGATGATTACGTTAGAAAATTAAAAAAATATGCCCATAGTTTTAGTTCAGAAATTGAAGTTAAAATAAGTGATACATAAAAAGGAGGATATGATGAAAAGGAAATATAAAATAATGGCTGCCATTTATTTTGTTATTATGGCTCTTGTTCTTTTTCAAAGTGATAATGTTAAAATGTTTGCAACAGCCTTAGATTATATCGCTTGTGGTAGCGCTACAGGCATACCTAAACCTATTCCTCAAGTAATAACAATTGCTTATACACTTCTTATGGTTGGAGCACCGATCGTTTTGGTTGTATCATCAATTATGACTTTAATTAAGTCAATTGCTGATAGTGATCAAGAAAAAACAGTAAAAGCTAGGAATAATTTGTTTCGAAAAGCAGCTCTAGCGGTTTTAATATTTCTAACAGCGTCAATTGTACGTTTTGCTCTTGACAAAGTAGCTAGTACAGCCAGTGATAAAAGCACGCTTGCTAAATGTCTTAATTGCTTTGTTGCCTTTAATGGACGCGATTGCAAAAAATCTAGCAGTGGATCAGAAACAGAACAAGGAACGTATAATGAAACATATAGTAATGTTGCTCAAGCAGGTTTAGGAACAGGAAAACCTAAAGGAACGAGAACTATTTTGATAGGTGATTCAAGAACAGTTGGAATTTGTGGTATAGACTCATCTGCTGAAACATCTGTACAAAAATGCCGAGATGTTTTGGCAATTAGAAAAGGCGCAATGGGTTATTATTGGTTTAGAGATACTGCCGTACCAGCCGTTACCAAACAGCTTAATGAGCATCCGCAAACAGTTTATAATATTGTTATTTTAATGGGAGCAAATGATTGTGGAAAAATTAAACATCATATGGCGGAAAGTAGAGCAAATTCATACATAGATAAATTAGAAGAATTGGCCGATGGTGATTGGAAGAATCATAGTATTGTGTTTGTGTCAGTTGGTCCAATAAAAGTTGAAGCTACTGAATATATGGATAGGACTAGTCTCAACAAATTTAATTCAACAATCGAAAAAAGAATAAAAGATAGTAAAAAAAGAAATCTTTTCTGGTGTGATATTCGTGATAAAGTTAATTGGGAATATGGTGACACAGTACACTACTCTATACCAAATGGTGTAAAGGCTCATTATGACGGAGTTATGAACTATTGTTTATAAAAAGGTATATAATTATACCTTTTTGTGTTATAATTGTATTAAGATATAGAATATGGTTGTGATTTATATGAAATATAATAGACTAACAAAAGTTGCCTTTATGCTATTTGCATTATTCATTTTATTAGCAGTAAAATCGAATGTTTATGCACTTGATTATGTCGCTTGTGGTAGTGCAACAGGAATTCCTAAACCCCTTCCTCAAATGACAACGATTGCGTATACTTTCTTAATTGTTGGAGCTCCAGTTGTTCTTATCATATCGGCAGTGATAACTTTAATAAAAGCTAATGCTAGTGGAAATCCTGATAATATCTTAAAAGCTAAAGACAAATTGTTTAAGAAATTTATTCTAACAGGTTTTATTTTCCTAATTGCCGGTGTTGTACAATTTGCCATAACTAGAGTTACTAGTACAAATTCTGATAAAGCAACTGTTGGAAAATGTATGAGTTGTTTTTTATATTTTTCTAATTGCAATGATTCAGATTCTGGTAATGATGTTTTTGATGGGTAATTTACAAAACTTTTTACTTATGATTATTATTTTTTTCATGATATTTAATTTGTATATTTTACAATTAGTTTTAATTATATAGTGTGGTGAATATGAGAAAAAAGAAAAATTTAACGTTTGGGGCATTTTTAGTTATATGTAGTGCTTTATTGATTTGTAATATTGATAACGTTTATGCTATTGACTATGTCGCTTGTGGTAGTGCAACAGGAATTCCAAAGCCTGTTCCACAATTAATAACAATTTTATATACCATCCTTATGGTAGGAACACCTATTGTTCTTATCGTGTTTTCAATAATTACTTTGATAAAAGCAGTCTTAAGTGATAATCCTGATAATGTTCTTAAAGCTAGAGGGAAATTGTTTAAAAAGTTTATTATTGCGGCAGTTATCTTTTTAACTTCTGGTCTTGTAAGGTTTGTTATAACACGTGTAACAAGCAATAGTAAAGATACTAATACCGTTGGAGAATGTTTAAGTTGCTTCTTATATTTTGAAAATTGCGGAAAGTCAAACAGTGGAATTGAAGTTGAACAGGGAACTTATGGCGAAGCATATAGTAATGTAGCTTATGCAGGTGATGGTAGCGGTAATGCCTTAACACCAGAGCAAGTTGAGGAAGAACTTCGAAAAATGAAAAAAGCTCCAACTTATAGTGAATTGTTAGAGCTTGCTAAAAAGAATTATAAAATGGATGAATCTGTTTTTAAAATAGTATTTGGTTGGGCTATTAATGAAGGTTATGATAGCGCAGTGAATCTTGAAGGTAAAGTTGATCATTATCTAGGATATTTGTGTGATTGTATAGGTATAAACTTATATATGGGTTTAGATAGTGTAAACTCTGCTTATACACTTGTTGAAGAAATCCGTGGTGGTGGCCCTAGAGACTTATATAATGTAGATCGTATATCAGCAAAGGCCGATGCTGCAATAAGTAATCCAAGTGATTATGCAGCACAATATAAAGGAATGTATTTGGCATTAAAATATCCTGATGAAAATGTACATAATTGTTACGGTCCAACGCAAAGCGAACAAAACTTCTATGCCAAAATGGGAGGAAAAGTATATTACCAAGGTAAGGCATATCCATCTGCTCCACATTATCCAATTCAAATATGGACACAATGGTACACGGGAATAAAAAACTGGAAAAAAGACAAATAAAAAAGGTATATTTTATATCTTTTTTTTATGTTATAATTGATGTGGTGATAACATGAAAAAGAAAATGACAGTTGATGGTAATGAAGCCTGCAGTTATACCGCATATATGTTTACAGAAGTAGCCGGTATTTACCCTATAACACCATCTAGTCCGATGGCTGAACACGTTGATGAGATGAGTGACCAAAGATTAAATCTTTTCAATAGTCATGTCAAAGTCGTTGAGATGCAAAGTGAAGCAGGTGCAGCAGGATTTGTTCATGGCTCTTTAAAAGCAGGATGTTTAACAACGACATTTACGGCTAGTCAAGGTCTTCTTTTAATGATTCCTAATATGTATAAAATAGCTGGGGAAATGTTACCTTGTGTTATCCATGTAGCAGCAAGAAGTCTATCGACGCATGCTCTAAGTATTTTTGGCGATCATCAAGATATATATGCATGCCGGGCAACAGGTTTTGCTATGTTAGCTTCTTCATCTGTTCAAGATGCTGCTTATTTAAGTGCGGTTGCCCACTTATCAAGTATTAAAGCAAGTCTACCTTTTATGCATTTCTTTGATGGCTTTAGAACAAGTCATGAGATTCAAAAGATAGATGTGTTACAAGCTTCCGATTATGCTGATATGCTAGATTATGATGCTTTAAATAAATTCCGTAATCGAGCTTTAAATCCGCATCACCCTCTAACTTATGGAACAGCTCAAAATGAAGATATTTACTTTCAAGTAACAGAAGCACGAAATAAGTATTATGATGCTCTACCTGATATCGTTAATGATTATATGGAAAAAATTAATGCTAAAGCAGAAACATCCTATAAGCCATTTAATTATTATGGTGGCGTTAATGCTACCAAGGTTATTGTAGCGATGGGATCTGTTTGTGAAACAATTAAAGAAGTTATTAAAGATAATAATAATCTAGGTCTTATTGAAGTTCATTTATATCGCCCATTTAGTACTAAATACTTACTAAATGTATTACCAAAGACGGTTAAGAATATCGCTGTTTTAGATCGAACAAAAGAAGCAGGTAGTAATGGTGAACCACTATATCTAGATATTGTTAATGCCTTAAAAGGAAAAGATATAAACATTGTTGGTGGCCGTTATGGATTATCAAGTAAAAATACAACCCCAGCTGATATCAATGCCGTATATCATATGCTAGATAATCCTGTTAATAATTTTACAATTGGTATTGTTGATGATGTAACTAATTTAAGTCTAAAACCTATCCCAATTGAAACAGAAAAAAGTAGTGAATGGCTATTATATGGTTATGGTAGTGACGGTATGGTTGGTGCTTCTAAATCAATTATTAAATTAATTGGCGATAATACCGATGATTATGTTCAAGGATATTTCCAATATGATTCGAAAAAAAGTGGCGGTGTTACATGTAGTCATTTACGGTTTAGTCCTAATCCTATTCATTCGGCTTATTATGTTTCTAAACCATCATTAGTTGTTATTTCTAAAGATAGTTATTTAGAGGAATACGATTTATTAGAGGATTTAGATGAAGGTGCTAAAGTCATTATCAATTCGATTCATAGTGCTGATGAAGTTGATGCGATGTTAAATCATCATTTAAGGAAGTTATTTATTGATAAGAAAGCTAAAGTATATTTGATCAATGCCTATGATTTAGCTGATCAAGTAGGATTAAAGGGTAAAATTAGTACCATTATGGAAAGCGCTATTATGCGACTAACGGATATTTTACCTTATGATGTCGCTTTAGATAAAATGAAAGATGGCATTGATAAGAAATTTGCTCGTAAGGGTGATAGTGTTGTTAAAGCTAATTATGAAGCTATTACTTTAGTTAGTGAAAATCTATTGCCAGTAACTATCAGTTCATATGATGCTACTTCTAACGATGAAGCATTATCACTTGTTAAAACGATTATGAAACGTAAAGGTGATACTTTAAAGACATCTGATTTTGTTAATCGGGCTGATGGTGCTTTTGAAAGTGGAACAAGCGCTACTGAGAAAAGATATATCACTTCTTTAACGCCATCATGGATTAAGGAAAATTGTTCTAATTGTAATCAATGTTCTTTATATTGTCCACATGGTGTGATTAGACCTTTCTTATTAGATGAAGAAGAGTATAAGCAGGCTCCAGAAGAGATTCAAAAGCGATGCGTTAAAGCTATCGGTATGAATTATTATTATATTGTTAGTGTATGTGTAGCTAATTGTACTGGCTGTGGGGTATGTGTTAATAATTGCCCAGGTATGCGTTCTAATAAGGCTCTTATTATGGATAAGATAAATCCTAAAGAACAAGATATATTTGAATATCTAGATAACAATATTAAGCCAAAACCAATTGATAATATTTATACGACGAAAAATAGTCAATTTGTTAAGCCTAAATTTGCCTTTTCAGGGGCTTGCGCTGGATGTGGAGAACCAGCTTATATCAAGTTATTAACCCAATTATTTGGTGAACACTTGATTATTGCTAATGCGACTGGCTGTTCATCAATCTATGGTGGTAGTGCGCCTTCAACTCCTTATACTGTTCCTTGGGCTAGTAGTTTATTTGAAGATAATGCTGAATATGGTTATGGTATGCTTGTTGCTAATAATATTATGCGGAAGCGTATTGCTAGCTTGATGGAACAAAATATGGATAATGAAAATAGTGCCTTATTTAAAAAATGGTTAGACAATCCTGAAAGTTATGAAAATACTAAAGAAGTTTATGACAATCTAACCGATAATCTACCACAAGAATTATTAGAATTAAAAGATTATATAACCACTCGTAATATTTGGTGTATCGGTGGGGATGGTTGGGCTTATGATATCGGCTTTAGTGGTATTGACCATGTCCTTGCAAGTTCTGATAATATCAAAATTTTAGTTTTAGATAGTCAAGTATATTCTAATACGGGTGGCCAATCATCTAAAGCTAGTCCAAAAGGCGCTATCGCATCATTCGCATCAACCGGTAAGAAAACAAATAAAAAGGATTTAGCTCGTATTGCGATGGCTTATCCACACGTTTATGTAGCGCAAGTATCTTTAGGAGCTAATCCAATGCAAGTTGTTAAAGCTTTTAAAGAAGCTAATGAATATAATGGACCAGCTATTATAATTGCCTATACGCCATGTATTTCACACGGTATTAAAGGTGGTATGGAACATAGTGTTGATATGGAAAAATTAGCTACTAATTCGGGTTATTTCCTAACTTTTAGAAGGCATCCGGAAATGGGCTTTACGCTTGATAGCAAGAATGTTGACTTTGATTTATATGAAGAGTTTTTAAATAGTCAAACAAGATTCAATATGTTAAAAGTTATCAATCCTAATAAAGCCAAAGACTTATTAGAGGCTAATAAAGATAACGCTATTAAAACATTTAATTACTATGAAAAATTAGATAAAGAGTAACAAAAAAGGGATTAAATATCCCTTTTAATTGTCTTTATTTTTAATATATTCCTTTAACATTTTCGTTAAAGCTCTTTTTTCAATTCTTGATACATAACTACGAGAGATGTTAAACATTTTAGCAATTTCTTTTTGGGTCATTTTATCTTCATCATTTAAACCATACCTTTTAGTAATTATTTCTTTTTCCCTTGTTGTTAAAACTTTAAAGTATTTATCTAATAATTTAATATTATTTTGGTTATGAATATCAAGGGCAAAATCAGGATTAGGTGTTTTTAAAATATCAAGGAGGGTAATTTCATCGCCTTCTTTATCATAACCAATAGCTTCATTAAGACTAATATTGCGGTTGTTACGCTTATTTGAACGATAATACATAAGAATTTCATTTTCAATACATTTAGCAATATAGGTTGTGAGTTTAGCGTTATGTTTCGTATTAAAAGAGTCAATACCTTTAATAAGTCCAATGGTTCCAATACTGATAAGATCATCGATATCTTCATTTTTATTATCGTATTTTTTAACAATGTGGGCGACTAAACGCAGGTTGTGTTCAATCAAAGTGTTGCGGGCATTTGCGTCACCATTTTTCATTTTCTCTAAAAGGTCTTCTTCTTCTTCCTTTGATAGCGGATCAGGGAAAACATTGTTAGAGTAGGCTGCACAAAAAAGATGAAAATCTTTGAATAGCCACTTTAAGAGTTTAAACATAAATCACTTCCTAACGAAGTATATGTCGATTATGATAAAATTATTGCAAAAACATTTGTTCGTATGTTATAATGGGTGTGGTGATTAAAATGGAAAATTATATAATGGGTAGTTTTAGACAAAAAATTTTCGCATCTGATAAAGGTTATATAATTGGCCTTTTTAAGATTAAAAGTACGGATATGGAATCAATGAAAGATTATGTCAATAAAACCATAACCATCACAGGCTATTTTCACGAATTAAATGAAAATGAAAACTATTATTTTAAGGGCGAAGAAGTGATTCATCCTAAATATGGTTTTCAGTTTAATGTTAAAGAATATGAACGCGTTAAACCCGAAGATAAAGATGGTATTGTCGAGTTTTTATCAAGCGATTTATTCCCAGGTATTGGTGAGAAAATGGCTAGCCAAATTGTTGATACTCTAGGTGATAAAGCATTAGACCGCATTCTAGAAGATGAAAGTGTATTAATGCTGGTACCTAAACTAAGTGCTAAAAAAGCTAAACTAATCTATAATACATTAGTTAAATATGAAGAAAGTCATAAAATGATTGTCTATCTTACAGAGTTAGGATTTACGATGCGGGATGCTCTTCTTATTTATAATACCTATAAAGGTAATACCATAAATGTTATTGAGCATAATATATATAGTCTTATTGATGATATTGAAGAATTAAGTTTTGTTAAGGTTGATCGGATTGCTTGCGCTATGCATGATGAATATGATTCCATTGAAAGAATCAAAGCTTGTATTTATTATGTTATGAAAGACTTAACTTTTAAAACAGGTGACACATACTTATATTTAGAAGATATTTATAATTATACATCTAAATATTTAGGATTTAGTGTTGATGATAACTATTTTAATGAATTATTAAATGAGTTAAAACAAGAATTAAAAATAGAAATAAAAGATAATAAATATTATTTAGAAGATATATATACAGCTATCGATAATATTGTCTATAAAATCAATTATTTAGTTCATAAACAAAAAAGTAAGTATTCTAATTTGGACGAGTTAATTAGTGAGTTAGAAACTTCTAGCGGAATTAAATATAATGATAAGCAATTATTAGCTATTAGATCAGCTATGGAAAACAATATAACCATTATTACAGGTGGACCCGGAACAGGAAAAACCATGATTATTAAAGCCATTGTTGATTTATACAAAGCTTTAAATAATTATTCGCAAAAAGAATTATGTGAGGAAGTTGCCTTACTTGCACCAACAGGTCGTGCTAGTAAAAGATTAAGTGAAGCAACGTTAATGCCAGCAAGTACGATTCATCGTTTCTTAAAATGGAATAAAGAAGATAACCTTTTTACGGTTAATGAATATAACCCTGATTTTAGTAATCTCATTATTGTTGATGAGGTTAGTATGATAGATATCCCACTTATGGATAATTTACTTCGTGGCCTTACTAATAATATTAAGATTGTTCTAGTAGGGGATTATAATCAATTACCGAGTGTTGGCCCCGGAACACTTCTTAAAGATTTAATTGATAGTGAAATTGTTGACACTATCCACCTTGACATTTTGTATCGGCAAAAAGAAAATAGCTATATTCCTATCTTGGCTGATGAAATAAGGACAGACAATTTAGGAAACTTTTTAGAGAAAAAAGATGATTATGCTTTTATAAAGTGTATCGAAAGTAATATAATCAAAAAATTACAGGAAGTCTGTCAAATGATTGTCGAAACTGGAAAAGAGTATAAACAATTTCAGGTTATGGCCCCAATGTATGCAGGAGTTAATGGAATTGACAATTTAAATAAAGTGTTACAAAAGATATTCAATCCTCCATCATCTGATAAAAAAGAAATTAAATATGGCGATATTACATATCGTGAAGGTGATAAAGTTTTACAATTAGTAAATGATCCTGATAATAATGTTTATAATGGTGATATCGGAATTATTACAGCTATTAAAAGTGGTGTCCAAACTAAATCAGGTAAAGTCGAAGTCGTTATTGATTTTGATGGTAATTTAGTTAACTATCAAGTAAAAGATTTAAATAATATTACGCATGGTTTTATTATAAGTATTCATAAAGCCCAGGGGAGTGAGTTTGATATTGTCGTTATGCCAATTACGCATAGTTATCATAGAATGTTATATCGTAAACTCGTATATACAGGTATTACGAGAGCTAAGAAAAAATTAATTATTATCGGCGATGCAGATGCTTTTGAAATGAGTGTTCATAGTAATTTTGAACAAGCACGTAAAAGTGATATGCTCGATCGCTTATGTGAAGTTAATGGTACAAAAGACGAAGACTTATTTTAAGAATTTAAAAGGGATTAATTTCTTCAATTAATCCCTTATCATTTTATTACTCATAGAAATCTTGTGATATTTTTTCAGCAAACATTTCAACTTGTTCAGTTAAGATATGTAGCAATTCATAAATGGCATCTAAACTATTTTCAATTTCAACATTGCCAATTTCAGTTATATCCTGGGAACTTAAATTATTACCAATATCATTATTCATTTGCTGTAAAGCCATAACATCGTTTTTTAAGAAGTTAATTATAGCAAGTTTTTTTTCATTATCATTTAAATTCTTAAAGGCTTCAAACACTTCCTTGAACTCTGGCTTCATCTTTGCCGACCTTGCTCTTTCATAGTATTATAGATTTGATCATAATAATCTTTGGCTTGACTATATTTATCACTATAAAATTTTTCGATTTGTTGAATAGTTTTTGCAAGTTCTTCAGGGTTATTAGCAAATTCTTTCTTAGCTTTTTCTATCTGATAAGCTTTTTCAGCTTCATGCTTTTCAACACCCGGTTGTAATATTCTATCAATAGCCTCGCTACCATATTGGTCAACCAGTTGCTGTTGTGTTACCTTTTTTTTAGGCTTTTTTCCACTGAGCATTGCTTTTGCTTTACCCCAGAAGTTGCGATTCATATACTCATCAACTGTTTTCTCATATATGACCATAGCATTATGTATAATATCTTCTTTTGCTTGTTCTCTATCTTCACTTTCCTTACGTTCTCGAACATATCTTACTGTCTCGGCATCTTGGGAATAAGAATCAATTTGCCTTTTTAAACTGTCAATTTGTCTCATTAGATATCTTGCTCTGGATTCATCAGTATATGATGTTACTGTATAACTTTCAGATTTTCCATCTAAAGCATGCAAAGCAAATGGGGTGTCTTTTTGAACATTTCACGTTATGCTAGCTAATTCGCTTTCATAATTAGCCAATTCTCTCTTTAAATCATTTAATGGGCTCATACCATCACTTCTATAATACATTATAACATATTGAAAATTACTAAGACAAATTTAATTAATACGTAAAAATAAATTTTAATGTTTTAAAAATATTAATTATTTTAATCAATTACTTTTAAATTGTATAATATTTTATTATTCGTTCATTTTAATAATGTATATATGGATTAATATATACAATTTTCTAGTGTGAGGTGATATTGTGCAAATGGGTAGAGATATGGCTATGATAGCTTTAGGTGCGCTAGGTGTATTAGCCTATCAAAAATATAAGCAACCAATAAAAGAAAAAATGGATTGCTTGATGGATACAGCAATTGACACAGCTACAGAAAAACTAGAAAAAATGAAGTAGAAAGCTTAATGCTTTCTATTTTTTGTTTCTTAACATATATACTTAGATGTGATATAATAGAGATGGTGATAAGATGAAAAAGAGATTATTGATTTTTACAACTTTGTTTTTGGCTTTAGATCAAATATTAAAAGTCGTTATAAGACATTTTATTAGTTATGGTACAAGTCTTAAAGTTATAAACAATTTTTTCTACATTTCCAATGTTCATAATGATGGTGCTGCTTTTTCTTCATTTAGTGGCAATACTGTTTTTTTAATTGGTATGACTTTATTTTCACTTGTAATTGTTTATTATTGCTTTGTTAAAGACAAATCTCTTAAAAGTGTTGAAGTATTTTTTATCGGTATGCTTTTGGGAGGTATTTTAGGCAATTTAGTAGATCGCGTTATTTTTCAATATGTAACTGATTATTTAGAATTTATTATTTTCGGTTATCATTTTCCAATCTTTAACTTTGCCGATATATGTATTGTTGTATCCGTTATTACATTACTAATCCTAAATCTTAAGGAGGATGTATGGAAGAATACGAAATCCAAGAAGAAAGCGGTCGCATAGACGTATATCTTTCTAATCTTTTAACATTTAGTCGAAGCAAGATTAATAAAATGTTAAAAGATGAAAAAATCCTTGTCAATGATAACCCAGTTAAGGCAAGTTATCAATTAAAAATAGGCGATAAAGTTAAGGTTTTTCCTTACGAAGAAGAGGTGATGTCATCATCTCCCGAAAAAATGGATTTAGATATCGTCTATGAAGATGATGACCTTATGGTTATTAATAAAGCTAATGGTGTGGTGGTTCATCCAGCCGTCGGTAATAACGAACATACCCTTGTTAATGGCCTTTTATATCATTCCAAAAACTTAAGCGATATGAATGGTGAGTTTCGCCCTGGTATTGTCCATCGTATTGATGCCTATACAACCGGCCTTTTGGTTGTCGCTAAAAATAATGAAGCACATGCTTTTTTAGCTAATGAGCTAAGTGCGAAAAAGACGGTTCGTAAATACTGGGCGTTAGTGTGGGGCGTGATTAGACATGATACCGGCACAATCGATGCCCCAATTGGTAGAGATACAAAAAATCGTAAAAAAATGGCGGTAACAGCTATCAATAGTAAACCAGCTATTACGCATTTTAAAGTTTTAGAACGTTATAAAAATGCTACACTATTAGAACTTAGTCTAGAGACCGGTCGAACCCATCAAATTAGAGTTCATCTCGATTATATTGGCTATCCGATTGTTAATGACCCTGTTTATGGGCATCATAAACTAATTGATGATACTGGACAATGTTTGCACGCTAAAACATTAGGTTTTACACATCCAAGAACAAAAGAATATATGGAGTTTGATAGCGAACTACCAGAATGTTTTACAAGAATAATGTCGCTCTTTAAAGAAGATAATTAGTTTACTTAAAAGGAAAAATATATTACAATATTGGGAGGTGAGAAAATGAATATTACCCTTGATAAAAATGATGAAATTGTGATGAAACTCTTACATTATTTTATAACGGAACAAGGTTATAATCCGATTATTCTGCATGGCGCTAAAGATGAGATTTGGCTTGAAAACACGGAACAGGATTATAAAATTGTGCGGATTGTCACAAATTATATTCACAATGATGAACAATTTGATTGGGACATTTATCGTACTAAACAAATTATTCGAACTATTAAACGTAAGACTTTTAGCTTTAATATGAATGCATTAAGTATTTTTGTTAATCTAGGTGATAATGTTCATTTAAAAGAAATTAATCACAACAATATTGATTGTATTGAATTAAAAAATATTTCCGATATAACTAAATATGACTTTGTTACGGAAAGCTTCCCAACAATAAATAAAATTGATAAAGTAACCGAACAAGGGCTTGAGTTATTTATGAAATTGACGGAGGAAATTAATCAAAAAAATCGTGACGATGCGATTAAAGCAGATGAAATATTTAGTAAAAAAAGACCAATTATTACATATGCTTTAATTATTAGTAACATTATTATGTTTTTAATGGTTGTTTTAGCTGGTGGTAATCCTTTTAACGTCGATGCTAATTTGTTATATGATTTTGGCGCTTTAGTAAATCATCGTATGATGGAAGGACCATTAAGTTATCTAACTTTAATATCAAGTATGTTTTTGCACGCTAATATCCTTCATTTACTTTTAAATCTTTATGCCTTATATATTTTAGGCCCCCAATTAGAGAGTTTCTTTGGTAAGGCTAAGTATTTGTTTATCTATTTAGTGAGTGGTATTGTCGGGGGATTAACATCAATGCTATTCTTGCCAGATAATATTGTAACTGTTGGTGCTAGTGGATGTATCTTTGGCCTTATTGGTGCTTTCCTTTATTTCGGATACCATTATCGTGTTTACTTTGGAGGCATCATTAAATCGCAAATTATTCCTTTGATTATTTTAAATCTTATTTTAGGAATATGTATATCTGGCATTGATATTGGTGCGCATATTGGAGGTATTATCGGTGGCTTTTTAGTTGCTAAAGTGGTTGGTGTTAAATATAAGACGACTACTTCAGATCGCGTTAATGGTGGTGTGATGTTAACCATACTTATTGGTTTTCTTATCTATTTAGGAATGGTTATTTAAATTAAAAAATAAGAATTAAGCATATTCTTATTTTTTTAGTTGATATTAAAAGTGTAAAGTAAGCAAAATTATGAAAGAAAAATCATAAAAAAGGTTTTAAGGTGTGTTACAATGAACTTGAAAATAGGAGTGATAATATGCCGGGAGGACAAACACAATATCTTGATCCCATGCAACAACAAAAAGTAGAAGAAGAAAAGAAGAAAAAAAGTAAGGAAAAGACTGAAGAAGAAAAAAAAGCGGAAATTGCTAAAGCCTATGGCGTTAATTTAAGTGATATTGAACATGTTAAACTTACTGATAAAAATGGTGCTTCTAATGGTCAAGAATTATTTAAATTCTATAATCCTAAAGATCGTAGTCTAAAGATAGTTGAAGTACCAGATAGTACAACGACAGCAGAGCAAGAGTTTAAAGCTGATCAATCTAGCCTTTCTTTTGCGCAAGGCGCTGATAAAAGAGCTAATGCAGAAGCTATTTACGAATATAATGCTAAACATAAAAATGTAGAACTTGATTTAATTCCTATTGTTGATATTAGTAAGTATTCACTTAAAAGTAAATATAGGGAATATTTAAGACCAGAATATTCTAAACAACGGGCGTTATTTAAACTTTTAGATACATATTTAAAATCTAAAGAAACGGTTGAAGCTTCTTTAAAAATCCGTTATGTTAATTTTAAACACTCTTTCATTGTTGACGAAAATAATAATGTTATTGAAGCTAATCTCGATAACCAAGGCAAGCTTACGATTCAAAGTGCTAGAGTAATAAGTCATCAAAATCGTAATGAATTATCTAATGATGATGAAGATTTAGCTGATATTAATGATGCTGAATTAGCTGATATTGCTAATAAAATTGCGGAAGAACTTAGTGCTAATATGGAAATTAGTGAAAACGAAGCTAAACTTGACGAGGCTGGAGCTAGAGTTGATAAGACAATTAGCTTCAAAGGTGAAGAATATACGGCTGATGAGATTCGTACTGTTGTAAATGATGCTAGTACTTTAGCAGGGCGTCAGGATCGACATAGTCGAATTCTTGCTAGAATCGCAAGAACTATTGCTATGTTAGGACTTACCAATAGAATATTCCCAGATAATGGCTTGACAAATAGTAATACAAACACTAAAGACCATCAACTAACTTACAAAAGAAAATATCCCCCAAATAACCCAAATAATTGGCAATAAGGATGCTACGTAAGCATCCTTTTTTTGTTAAATAAATGTCAAAATCAGGTAATAATTCTTTAAAATACACCTCTATTTGTTGAAAAATATGGATAGTAATTTCTTTTTTACCTAGTTTTTGATATAATTATTAATAGGTGTAGATATGAAAAATATATATGGGGTAACGATTAAGGAACTGGAAGACTACTTTACTGCTAAGGGTGAAGGTAAGTTTAAAGCTACCCAAGTATTTGAATGGTTATATAAAAAAAGAATCACTTCTTTTTCTAATATGCGCAATGTAAGTAAAAAAACGATGCAAGATTTAGCTAATGATTTTGTTATAGAACCTTTAGAAATAATTACAAAAAAAAGTGATGTTGACGTTGTTAAATATCTTTTTCATTTAAGTGATGATAATAAAATTGAAGCAGTTTTAATGAAACATGATTATGGCAATAGTTTATGTATTTCAACCCAAGTTGGTTGCAATATGGGATGTCACTTTTGTGAAAGTGGTCGTTTAAAAAAGGTTCGTAATCTTGAAGTGTCCGAAATGGTAAGACAAATATTAGCTGTTGAAGCTGATTTAAACATTCGTATCTCGCATCTTGTTTTAATGGGCATTGGCGAACCTTTTGACAATTATGATAATGTTATATCATTCATTGATATCATTAATACACCTAAAGGACTTGATTTGGGAAGCCGTCACATTACTATATCAACGTGTGGCATTGTCCCAAAGATTGAAACTTTTATGAAGTATGATAAACAAGTTAACTTAGCCATTTCTCTTCATGCTCCTAATAATGAAATACGTTCAAGCATCATGGAGATTAATAAGGCTTATCCTTTAGAAAAACTAATTCCTACTATAAAAAAGTATGTTGAGGTAACTAAAAGACGTGTAACTTTTGAATATATAATGTTAAAAGGAGTTAACGATAGTGTTCAAGATGCTAATGAATTAAGTGATTTATTAAGGGGCATTAATTGTTACGTCAATTTAATACCTTATAATGAAACAAGTCATATTGAGTATAAAAAGAGCAGTCAAGAACAAATTATGAAGTTTTTTGACACATTGAAAAAAAGGGGCATAAACGTTACGATTCGTCGTGAATTTGGCAGCAAAGTTAATGCTGCTTGTGGACAATTAAGATCAAATTACGAGGAGGCTTAAGATGAAATATAGCTATTTAACAGATCCAGGAAAGATAAGAGAACGTAATGAAGATTGCGTAACTATTGTAGAAAACGCAGCTAAGGAAGTACTTATGGTTGTTGCTGATGGCATGGGTGGTCATAAAGATGGTGAGATTGCTTCTAACATAGCCATTAATCATATCAGTCAAAGATTTCAAGAAATTAGTAGTGTTGGCAATAAGGAAGACGCCATTAATTGGATGCAAAGCATTATTAGTGAAGCTAATGCCTTAATCTTTAAATATGTTGGTGAACATCCTGAAAGTATGGGAATGGGAACAACCTTAGTTATGGCTATTTTAACAGACACATTTTTACTATTTGGTAACATTGGTGACTCTTCTGGTTATGTTATAAAAAATAATAAATTACATAAGATAACAGTTGATCATACATTAGTTAATTTATTAGTTAAAAGTGGGGATTTAACAGCTGAAGAAGCTAAGGATCATCCTCGTAAAAATGTACTTATGAAAGCATTGGGTGCTAATACTAATGTGGAAGCTGATATTTTTAATGTTGAACTTAATGTTCAAGGTATTATGCTTTGTAGTGATGGCTTAACTAATATGTTAACAGAAGAACAAATAAGCCGTGTCTTAAATGGTGAAGGTACTTTAGATGATAAACTTAAAAAATTAGTTTTTAAAGCTAATAATCGTGGGGGAAATGATAATATATCGGTTGCGTTATTATATAAGGAGGAAAGTAAATGATTGTTAAAGGTCAAAAAATAGATGGTCGTTATCAAATCATTCGAACGATTGGTGAAGGTGGTATGGCCAATGTCTATCTTGCTTATGATACCATTCTAGAACGCGAAGTAGCCGTTAAAATTTTAAGAGGCGACTTAGCTAGCGATGAGAAGTTTGTTAAAAGATTTCAACGCGAAGCTAAAGCAGCTAGTTCTTTGAATCATCCTAACATTGTTGAGATGTATGATGTTGGTGAAGATGATGGCAACTACTTTATCGTTATGGAATATGTTAATGGAAAGACTCTAAAAAGTTTAATTAAAAAAAGAGGCGCTCTATCATTATCGGAAACAATTGATATTATGCTTCAATTAACAAGTGGCATTGCCTGTGCTCATGAACGTTTTATCATTCACCGTGATATTAAACCTCAAAATGTTTTAATCTTAGAAGATGGCCGCGTTAAAATAACTGATTTTGGTATTGCGGTAGCGTTAAATAGTACGGAGTTAACGCAAACTAATTCCGTTATGGGATCAGTTCATTATCTTCCACCAGAACAAGCTAATGGCAATGTGGCAACAGTCAAAAGTGATATTTATTCATTAGGTATTCTAATGTATGAATTATTAACCGGTAAGTTACCATTTAAAGGTGACAATGCTGTTGAAATAGCTATTAAGCAGATGAAAGACCCGCTACCTAGTATTGTGGCTGAAAATGCTAGTATTCCCCAGAGTGTTGAAAACGTTGTGTTAAGAGCCTGTGCTAAAAACCCTAAGAATCGATATGATTCTGTTAGTGAAATGCATGAAGACTTAAAAACAGTTCTATCAGAATCTCGCCGTGATGAAGAAAAATTAATTTATAAATATCCTGATACAGAAGTAGAAGCTGCTAAGTTAAAAGAACGTCTTAAGGAAGAAAAAGAGGAAGAACAAGACGTTCAAGATAAAGAAATAGAAAAAGATGAAGAACGTGATGATAAGGAAGGAAAAGTTGGCGTGAAGAAGTTTAAAATTATAGTTACGCTTGTTGGTGTAATTGCAACAATTGTCGTTATTGGTTTATTAGTTGCTTTCTTTGGTTTACTAAAGTCTAGTGAGACAAAGACGGTTATTTTACCTGATGTTGCCGGTAAAAGTGAAGAATATGCTCAAGAAGCTTTAAATGAGATAGGCGTTTATTATCAAAAAGAAGATACGGCAAGTGAATCTATTGAAGAAGGATTAGTTGTTGGATATAAATCACGTAAGGAAGGCTCAAAAGTAAAATCAGGTACGACGGTAACCCTTTTGATATCAAGTGGAGCTTCTGGTGTTAAGCTAGATAATTATGTTGGCCGAAATGTTAATGCTGTTCAAATTGAACTAGAGACATTAGGACTAAAAGTTGTTAAGACAGCTAAAAAAGTATCCACAGAAGAAGACGATTATAAAGATGCTTTCGAAGGTATGATTTTAAGTCAAAGTAAAGCTGAAGGTGAAAGACTTGATGAAGGTGGCGTTTTAGAGCTTACTTATGCTACTTTAATTACGGTATATCCAGATTTCACTGATGGTACTTATGATAGAGATAAAATCCAAACTTTCTGTGATGATAATGGTATAAAATGTACTTTTGAAGAAACTTATAAACCAGAAAAGAAAAATGGTACGATTTTATCACAGAGTAGAGCTGTCGGTGTTGAAGTTAAGCCAGGTGTTACTTTAAAAATAGAAATCGCTACAAATAAAAATCCAAATGCGACGGAAGAGCCAGCGACAGATACATCTAACGATGCGTCTAATCAAGCTCCAACCGAATAGTTATGCAAGGAACAATAGTTAAACAAATCAGTAATGATTATACTGTTAAACTTGATGATAATACATTAGTTGTTTGCAAAGCTCGTGGTAAGTTTCGTAATCTTCATCTCATCCCTTTAGTAGGTGATAAAGTCATTATCGATTACCAAAATAAATATATTATGGAAATATTACCCCGCACAAATGAACTAATTAGACCTAGTATTGCTAATGTTGATCAAGCTGTTATTATTACAAGTGTTCATATTCCTAACTTTTCATCAAATCTTTTAGATAAACTTTTAACCATTATTGAATATAACAATATTAAGCCAATTATTTGTTTTACTAAATTAGATTTAATTGATGATGAATATCGTAAGGAAATAGATATTTATATCAATTATTACAGGCGTATTGGTTATGATGTTTATCTAAATACGGATGAAAAAATAAAAGATATTTTTAAGGATAAAGTCACGGTTTTTGCCGGTCAAAGTGGAGCCGGTAAAAGTACTTTACTAAATCATTTGGATGAGACACTAAATATTGCGACAGCTGATGTATCCGCTAAGTTAGGTAGAGGCCGTCATACAACGCGTCATGTCGAATTATTACCGGTATTAGGAGGATTAATTGCAGATACACCAGGTTTTTCCTCACTCGATTTTATCGGTATGAAAAATAGTGATATTAGAGATAGTTTTATAGAGTTTAATCAATATCGTGATAAGTGTGAATACCAAGATTGTATGCATAAAAGTGAAGCTGATTGTGAAATTAAAAGACAAGTAGAAAGTGGCAATATTCTTTCCTCACGTTATGAAAATTACTTAAAATTTATTGATCGCAAAGAAAATGTAGATTATTAATCTACATTCTGGCCGTTGACAAAGTCGGTTTTTCAAACCGGCTTTGTCAATCGGCTTTTTTGGTTCCCCACTTTAGTATTAAAAAAAGAGTTAATTTGGGTTTTTAATATCAAATAACACTCATTTTTAAACTTTTGTCTCCACTTTTAAATTTTAAATTTTTGTTTTTTTCCAAGAATGTAGTTTGTCAACAGTCTGAATGTAGATTATTAATCTACATTTTTGTTTGCTTTTAAAAGTAATGTTTTGTATACTTATTATAGGTGATGTTATGATATCTGTAACTCTATTAAGCATAAAAGATGATATAGAGAAAATAAAAGAATTGGATAACCAAAATGTCGACTACTTACATATTGATGTTATGGATGGAAAGTTTGTCAACAATAAAGTAGACCTTCTTTCTTTACCACCTTTAAAAAATAAGGTTGAAGTTCATTTAATGGTTAATAATGTTAAAGAGTATGTTGATATGTATAAAAAATATCAACCAGAATGGATTACATTTCATATCGAAGCTACTGATGATGTTATTGGTAATATTAACTACACTAAAGAACAAAATATGAAAGTTGGTTTAGCTATCAGTCCGGATACACCTATTCAAAAACTTTTACCATACTTAGATAAAGTTGATGTTGTATTAGTAATGTCGGTCGTACCAGGTAAGGGTGGTCAAGCATTTATTGAAACTAGTCCAAATAAGATTCAAGAGCTTGTGCGTCTTCGTGAGGAATATGGCTATAACTATTTAATTGAGGTTGATGGTGGTATTAACGATAAGACTAAAGATAAGTGCGTAGGAGCCGATATTTTAGCCGTTGGAAGTTATGTGACACTAAGTGATAATTATGCTGAAACAATCGGTAAGATATTGGGATAAATGTCTTAATTTCCTTGCTTAAAAAAGATTTTTATTATATACTATATATCGTGGTGATGAATTATGGAAAAAAAGAACGAAAAAGAAATTTTAATTAAAATTGAAGGTGAAGAATGGGAAAAACTATTAGATGATGCCTTCAAAAAAGCTAATCGTAAAGCTAAAATAGCTGGTTTCCGTCCTGGTAAAGCTCCAAAGAATGTCTATATTAAACATTATGGCAAAGAAAGTCTTTATTATGAAGCATCAAATAAAGCTATTGAAGTAGCTTATGATCGCTTATTAGAAGAAAACGAAAACTTAGAAGTTGTTGCTGAACCAGACGTTAGTATTAATAGTTTAGATGAAAATGGTATTGAATATAAATTTGTTTTAACGTTAAAACCAGATGTTAAACTAGGTAAATATAAAGATTTAAAGGCTAAAAAAGAAAAAGTTACGGTAACCAAAGAAGAGATTGAAGATTCTATCAATCATATGCGTGAACATTATAAAGAAAATGTTACTAAGGAAGCACCTATTGAAAATGGTGATATCGCTGTTATTGATTTTGAAGGATTTAAAGATGGTGTTGCTTTTAAAGGTGGTAAAGGCGAAAACTATTCATTAGAAATCGGTAGTAATACCTTCATTCCTGGCTTTGAAGAACAATTAATTGGCCTTAAAGCTGGCGATGAAAAAGATATCAATCTTACTTTCCCAGAAGATTACCATGCTGAAGAGTTAAAAGGACAAGCTGTTACTTTCAAAGTTAAAGTTAATGAAGTAAAGCAAGTTGTTATTCCTGAATTAGATAAAGATTTCTTCGATGATTTAGGTATGGAAGGAATTGATTCAAAAGAATCATTAGAAAAACAAGTTAAGGAAAACATTAAAGCTCAAAAAGAAAAAGAAGCTGAAGACAAATGGACTGATGCCTTGTTAGATGAGGTATCTAAGACAACTAAAATAGATATTCCTGACGCTATGGTAAAAGCTGAATTAGATCGAATGATCAAAGAATATGGTCAAAATCTTCAAATGCAAGGTATCAGCCTAGAACAATTCTATCAATTTACGGGTATGAGCGAAGATAAATTAAGAGAAGAATATAAAGAACAAGCTACAAAGAGAATTACATACCGCTTAATTTTAGATGAAATTATTAAGAAAGAAAAAATTGAAGCTGACGAAAAAGAAGTTGATAAAGAATTAGAAGATTTAGCTCAAAAATATAATATGAGCAAAGAAGAGTTCACTAATAATTTTGGTAGCGAAATGATTCGTTATGAATTAAAAGTTCGCAAAGTATTTGATATTTTAAAAGGTGAAAATAAAAAGTAAAAGATTGTTCAAAACAATCTTTCTCTTTTTCTAGTAATAGTGTATCATATTATATATGAGTCCTCCTTGCTGGGTGGGACTCTTTTTATTGCATTAAAAAACCACACAACTAGTGCGGTTTTAATTAGCTTCTAAATAGAACTTTTTATTATAATTATGTTTTTCGCTATCTAGTTTAAATAGCGTTGGTGTATCAATTAAGAAATATTCATCGATAAGAATTTGCGCACCAGTATTTGTAACTGGATCATCCCAAGTAGCGTCCAAATGCAACCACTGCTTATTTGTATAGGCAAGATTCCAAACGTGCTTATCAGCAGATATTCGAATATTTGGAACCCCCAACTTGGTCATATAAATAGACATAATATCACTGTATCCGCCACATAAAGCAAGATGATTTTTGAGTAACCCTACAGCTGTATGACTTTCACTTACTTCATAATCATAGTTATCCATATTAGCGGCTGTTTCTTTATCATACATCGTATTATTGATAATATAGTCATGGAAGGCTTTGATTTTATCCGTCGTTGATAAATCATCTTTGATAGCGGTCTTTTCAATTTCAGATATTTTATCATTAACATATTCTATTTCATCAGCATCATACTGCTTCTCAACTTTGATAATAATTTTACCATAATTGTTGATAGCAGCCGTTAGACGATGATACGAATTGTATGGATGAACTAAATTATTGATATCATCTAAAACATCATATGTGTCATTTTTATCACTGCTAGGAATAAGCGCATCAATATCATTTAGACAGCTCTTATATTTACGATCACAGAAGAAATAAAACTCATCCTCACCACTATCTAGAATGGTATAAATGATATTTAATAGTTGTTGATAATCTTTAGCAACAAAATCATCGGTAATTTGAACATACTCATAATTAGTATTTAAAGAATATGCATTTTTAGTAATTTCAATCGTTGCATCTTCATTATAAATAAACTTTTCAACAATAAAAGTTGAGATTTCCTTATTATAGATGACAATTAGGATAATTAAAGCAAAAAAGATAACGTTAGCTAATATTTTAAGGATTTTATGCTTCATAAATTATCACCATTTTAATTGTATCATATTGGGACAAAAAAAAGGAGTATTTTACTCCATTTCACTAACTTTTTTTGTAAGACGAGATTTATTACGAGCGGCTGTATTTTTACTTGTAACTCCAGCTTCACAAGCTTTATCAATAGCTTTGGTAGCAACTTTTAAAGCTTCAGCAGCCTCTTCTTTATTTTTATTAGCAACAGCTTTGTCAACTTTCTTAATAGCGTTTTTCATCGTTGCTGCATAACGATTATTATTTTCTTCTTTTTTGATATTTACTAAAATTCTCTTTTCAGCGTTTTTTAAATTTGGCATAATTTTCACCTCCAAGTCACATACATACATATTTTAGCAAAACTTTTCTTAAATTGCAAATAAAATAAGCTATTTTGTAAAAAATATTAAGGGTGATTAGATGAAGCATGAAGTAGACTTAGCTAATTATAATTTGCGGAGTGATTTATTAATTGAAGCTACGGAAAATGTTGATGGATTAATTTCGAAAAAAAGAAGTATCGGTAATGTTAGTGTGACAGAGATAGTAGTTGATGAAGAAAGTAGTAAATTAATTGATAAAAAAGTTGGAAAATACGTGACTATTGAGTTTGAAGATGTGACGGATACGACGAATAAAAATAAAGTTTTAAAAGTTCTCACTGATGAGTTAAAGACATTTATTAAATTAGATAGTAAGGAAGATTTGGTTCTTGTTATTGGTCTTGGTAATGATACATCGACTCCTGATTCCTTAGGCCCTCTTACTATTGATGCTGTAGAAGTAACTAACCACTTATATGAATTAGGGGTTGTGGATAGAAATTACCAACGGGTTGCCGCCATCACACCTAGTGTAATGGGAAAAACGGGTCTTGAGACTAGTATGATTATTAAAAGTATTGCAGATAGTATCAAGCCTAAACTAATTATTGTGATTGATTCACTAGCTAGTAATGCCTTAGAACGATTAAATAAAACTATTCAAATAACCGATAGTGGTATCTTCCCAGGCAGTGGCATTGGTAATCGGCGTAAGGAAATAAGCATCGATACTTTAAATATTCCCGTTATTGCGATTGGTATTCCTACCGTTGTTGATGCGATAACAATTGTAAGTGATACGATCAACTATATGATTAAACATTATGTCTATGCGAAAGAAAATATAGATAAACCCAAATATAAGTTAATGATTAATCATAATTACTTAAAAGAAGATATTCATATTAAGGAAGAAGATAAAGAATCTTTATTAGGACTGGTGGGCAAATTAAATGGTTCTGAATTAAAAGCATTACTTAATGATGTTTTAACACCTATCGGCTATAATCTTATCGTGACGCCCAATGAAATTGACTATATTATTTCTTTGTTATCCCATCTTTTAGGGCAAGCTCTTAATACTATTTTTTCTGGCTAGAATAATAAAGAAAACTATGATATAATACTCCCAGAAAGAGGGATGATGGTATGAAAAAACCAGTTGTCGCTTTACTAGGACGTCCGAATGTTGGTAAAAGTACAATCTTTAATCGATTGGTTGGTAAGAAAATGGCCATCATCGAGGATACGCCCGGTATAACAAGAGATCGTTTGTATGGAAGTGTTGAATATAAAGATTATAATTTCCACTTGATTGATACAGGGGGAATTGATTTAGAAAATGCCACTTTTAATGATGAAATTAAAGTTCAAGCTGAACTTGCCATTGATGAAGCGGATGTTATCATCTTTGTTGTTGATGCGAAAGAAGGCTTAACCGCTAATGATTTTGCTGTCCGTGATATGCTTATGAAAGCCAATAAAAAAGTCATTGTCGCTATTAATAAGTGTGATAACAGTAAAATTAATGAAACGGAATACGAGTTTTATGAACTAGGATTTGAAAAGTATTTTAAAGTTAGTGGTGAACATAATATTGGCATTATTGATCTTCTTGAAGAAGTGGTTAAAGAGTTCGAACCTGTCAGTGAAGAATACAAAAATATGCTTAAGTTTTCTATTATAGGCCGCCCGAATGTTGGTAAAAGCAGTTTAGTAAATGCCTTACTTAATGAAGAACGTGTTATTGTAAGTGAAGTAGCGGGAACAACAAGAGATGCGATTGATACCACGTTTACTTATCATGGTGAGGAATGTGTTGTTATTGATACCGCTGGTATGCGTAAAAAAGGTAAAGTATATGAAAGTATTGAACGTTACAGCCTTCTTCGAAGTATGAAAGCTATTGATCGCTCCGATGTATGCTGCCTTGTTATTAATGCTGAAGAAGGTATTATTGAACACGATAAACATATTGCCGGATATGCGATTGAAGCCGGTAAAGCCCTTGTTATTGTTGTTAATAAATGGGATACGATAAATGATAAAGATAGCGCTATGCGAAAATGGAAAAATGATATCGAAGCGCAGTTTCAATTTGTAAGTTATGCTCCAATTGTCTTTTTATCAGCTAAAACGAGAAAACGGATTCATACCCTTATGCCCGAAGTTTTAAAAGCTTATGAAAATAGTAAAAAAGAAATTAAGACAAGTCTTTTAAATGATGTTATAACGGATGCTTATGATCTTAATTTACCACCTAGTTATAAAGGTAAAAGACTTAAAATATATTTTGCTAACCAAGTTAGTGTCCAACCCCCAACATTTAATATTCAAGTTAATAGTAAGGGTTTAGTTCATTTTTCTTATGAGCGTTATTTAGAAAATAAGATTAGAGAGGCTTTTGATTTTACGGGTACGCCAATCGTTTTACAATTTAAAAATAAAGGAGAATAGTTGTGCGAAATAAAAGACATTTTCAAGGTAATATCATTTTAATAATCATAATTATTACTTTGACGATTATCTTTGGTGTAGTTTTTTTATCTAGTAATAAAGATGATAATAAATTATCTTTAACTCAACTTGATGATGATCGAGTTATATTAGATAAAGATGAAGTATCACAAAAAAATGCTGATGTTGATACTTCTTCCAAAACTAAAGATGATGATTTACCAAGTGTAAGGCCAGCTGATGTGTCAAAAAATAGTAATGTATCTAGTAATACAAACACGCCTGTAACAATTCCTAATATTCCAGATGAAGATAATGAAATTATTACGACGACTAAAATTAAAATAGTAAATAAATGTGGTACTAATAGTTTACAAGCATTGGATGAGTTTTACCAAGATAGTGAATATATCTACTATTTTAAATCAATGCAGAGCAATTGTATTTATGTTCAGATTAATGGTAGCGAGTATACCGTTAAGTTTGCTTTAAATAGTCATCTAGTAACAATTAAAGAGTTAGAAAATGCGGGCTTTAAATGTTTAAAGAAACCGCTTCATTTAGCAACAAAATAATTGTTGCTTTTTTCTTTTTTGCATATACTATTCTTAGGAGGTAGGTATGGCTTTTTCTGATGGATTGTTTAATCGTATTGAAAAACGAACCAAGGTTGATAAAAATACAATTTTAGAACTAGCTAAAGAGTTGCAGGATAATGATTTAAAAAATGAACATACTTTGCGTAATGTTATTCATAAATTAAGTGCGATGACGGGTAAGTCGGTATCAACAGAACAAGAAAATAAAATTGTTAATGCAGTTATGAATGATAATGTTCCTAAAGATGTTGATAAAATGTTTTAATGAAGAGATTATTCTCTTTTTTTTTGTTTTCTTTTCTTGTATACTATTACTAGAGGTAATAAAGATGTGGAAGATTGGTAATGTTGAAATTCAAAATCAAATCGTTTTAGCGCCAATGGCGGGCATTTGTAATAATGCTTACCGGAGGATTATTAAAGAAATGGGTTGTGGCTTGATGGTCGCTGAGATGGTTAGTGATAAAGCCTTAATGTATGAAAATAAAAAGACCCAAGAACTTCTTTATATGACTGAGGATGAAAGACCAATCGCCCAACAGATATTTGGTAGTGATGTCAAATCTTTTGTTATTGCCGCTAAATATGTTGAAAAGGTTATGCATCCTGATATTATCGATATCAATATGGGGTGTCCTGTTCCCAAAGTTGCCTTAAGAGCGCAAGCCGGGAGTGCCTTATTAAAAGATCCTGATAAAGTCTATGAAATTGTTAAGGCAGTTGTATCTAGTGTATCGATTCCGGTAACAGTTAAAATAAGAAGTGGCTGGGATGAAAATAGTATTAATGCCGTTCAAATAGCTAAACAAATCGAGGCGGCTGGTGCTAGTGCCATTAGTGTTCATCCCAGAACGAGAAAGCAAGGATATGCTGGTAAAGCTGATTGGAATATTATAAGAGAAGTAAAGGAAAATGTATCGATACCCGTTATTGGTAATGGTGATGTTAAAAGCTGTTATGATGCTTCAAGAATGTTAAAAGAAACCGGTTGTGATGCGGTGATGATTGGAAGAGGTGTATTAGGTAATCCTTGGCTTATTAAAGAATGCATTGACTATATTGAAAATGGTATTATTCCTAAAGAAGTATCAATTCAAGATAAAATAAATATGATTAAACACCATTTAAATAATTTATTAGAAACGAAGCCTTATAAAGTAGCTATGTTAGAAATTAGAACGCACGCGGCATATTACTTAAAAGGTTTACCTAAAGGTAAAGAGCTTAAAATGGCTATTTTTAAGACGCAAACTAAAGAAGAGTTATTATCATTATTAGATAATTATATGGAGGATTATTATGCGCATCAAACGATTTAGAGCTTTTATCATTGATTTTATTGTTATGGCTCTAGCTTTTTATCTTATTAATGTAGCTGTTCCTAAAACGAGAAGTGTGAAAGCTTTAGAAGCTGAACAAAATGAAATAACCGAAAACTATATGCAAAGAAATATAACTTTTGAAGACTATTTTACAGAATATGGTGAGGTTGTCTATAATTTAGATAAAGAGCAAAAAATTGTTAACATTATATATTTAATTTTTATCTTATGTTATTTCGTGTTACTGCCTTTTTTATGGAAGGGAAGAACTATTGGAACTTATATTAATGGTATTCAAGTTGAGCGGTTTGATAAAGGATATCTTTTCTTACATCAACTATTTATCCGCAATTTTATTGTCATCGGTCTTGGTTACTTATTAATTAGGACATTAGGTATATATATATTACCTAGCAAATACTATTTTTTAGTTATCTCAATCGTCGGTCTTCTTCAAATTGTGTTAGCGGTTTTTTCAGCTAATATGATTATGTTTACTAAAAATAAAAGAGGACTTCAAGATATCCTTAGCAACACGGAAATGGCAAAAATTATTAAGGTAAAAAATCATCAATAACACTAGTATTTATAGTGTTTTTTTGATATTATATAAGAGTAAAAAACGCAATTAAGAAAAGGAAGTGAGAAAATGCGCGAACTTACAGAACAAGAGTTAGTCAGACGTGAAAAAGCGAATGCTATCGCCTCAGCTGGTATGGATCCTTTTGGACATCGTTTTGATCGGACGCACACATCAGGTGAGATCATCAAAGAATACGCTACTAAAACTAATGAAGAATTAGAAGAGATGGGTGTTAATGTCAAAGTAGCGGGACGGATTATGACTAAACGTGGTAAGGGTAAAGCCGGATTTATGCACATCCAAGACCGTGATGGTCAAATTCAAATATATATGAAACTGGATAATGTTGGTGAAGAAAACTATGAATTATTTAATAAAGCTGACATCGGTGATATCGTTGGAATCGAAGGAACATTGTTTGTAACGCATACTGGCGAATTATCTGTTAAAGCTTTTAAATATGTTCATTTAGTTAAAGCCTTAAGACCATTACCAGAGAAATTCCATGGTCTAACAGACATTGAGGAGCGTTATCGTCGTCGTTATGTTGACTTAATTATGAATGAAGACGCTAAAAGGGTCGCTTTCTTAAGGCCAAAAATTATTCGTTGTATTCAACAATTTATGGATAATTTAGGTTATACGGAAGTTGAAACACCCGTTTTAACAACTCTTTTAACCGGAGCTGCTGCGCGTCCTTTTGTAACGCATCACAATACGCAAGATTTGGATATGTATTTAAGGATTGCTTTAGAGTTACCACTAAAAAGATTATTAGTTGGTGGTATGGAAGCTGTCTATGAAATAGGTCGTGTTTTTAGAAACGAAGGAATGGATCCTAAACATAATCCCGAGTTCACTTTAATGGAAGCTTATCTTGCTTATTCTGATTTAGATGGAATGATGGATCAAACGGAAGCTATGTTCCAAGAAATCGCTCGTAAAGTCTTTGGTAAGATGACTTATAATTGGTGTGGTAATGAGATTAATCTTGAAGGCCCTTGGAAAAGAATTAGTATGGTCGATGCCATCAAAGAAGAAACGGGTATTGATTTTAAGAAAGAAATGACTTTAGATGAAGCTAAATCTTTAGCTAAAGAACATAATATTGAAGTAGAGGATCACTTCGGTGTTGGTCATATTATTAATGCTTTCTTTGAAAAATATGTTGAAGAAAAATTAATTCAACCAACGTTCCTGTATGGTCATCCGGTTGAGATCTCACCACTTACGAAAAATAATCCCGACGACCCAAGATTTGTTGATCGCTTTGAATTATTTATCGGTGGGAAAGAGTTTGCTAATGCTTATACGGAACTTAACAATCCAATTGTCCAACTTGAACGTTTTGAAGACCAGTTAAAAGAACGTGATTTAGGTAATGATGAAGCTAACGATATCGATATGGACTTCATTGAAGCCTTAGAATATGGTATGCCACCAGCTGGTGGTATCGGTTATGGTATTGACCGGTTATGTATGTTATTTCTAGAACAAGACTCTATTAGAGATGTTATCTTATTCCCAACCATGAAAGAAAGAAACTAATGCTTAAAAAAGTTTTTAACTATAGTTATTGTCATAAGTCTTACGGCTTGTCAGGATACGAATGCTAGTGTTGATGATTATGAATGGGTGCTAGTTCGTTCTAATAAAGGTAAATGGAAGATAAAAAATCGAGGTTATGATTAGAATAAGGGGATTATATGATATTATATGTTGTAAGACATGGTCAAACAGAGTGGAATAAACTTCATCGCTGTCAAGGTATTAGTGATATTCCGCTTTCCAAAGAAGGAATTGAAGAAGCGAAAACGCTAAAACCGCTAATTGCTAGTTTAGATATTGATGTTGTCATCGCATCGCCCCTCTCAAGGGCACGTGATACAGCTAAAATAATCGTTGATAACAAGTTACCTGTTAATATTGATGACCGGATTATTGAACGTGATTGGGGAATGAATGAAGGGGCTGTCGTTGATACGATTGATCAAATTGATTGCTGGGATTTTATTTTAAATACTGGTGTTCAAAACATTGAAAAAGTTCAAGACTTTATGAAACGCATCTCTGAGTTTATTGAAGACATCAGTGTCCGTTATAAAGATAAGAAAGTTTTAGTTGTTGCCCATAGCGCCGTTTTAAGAGCTATCCATTATTTATTAGGTCACATTCCTGAAGATGGAGATTTAACAAAAATTGAAATACCTAATTTAAGAGTTATTGAGTATGAGGTAAAGTAATGAAGAAAATATGTATATGTTTGTTTCTACTAATCCTTGTCGGATGTAATAAGGGTTCTAATGGATCAGATTCTAACCTTGTTATTAGTTATCAAGGTGGCTCTAGTAGCGTTAAAGATGCCATCTATGACGTTATTGAATTATATGATGATGAAAAAATTATTTCATCAAGAACGGATTTAGATGGTTTTAGAGCTAAAGAATTATCCCATGAAGAATATGAAGAAATAATTAATTATGCTTTTAGTGATAATATCAAATCTTTAGATGACAAGGATGTTGGCGAAGAAGTTGAAGGTGGATACTGTGAGACTATCAAACTATATAAAGGATTAAAAAAATATGTAATAAAAGGTTGTAACATCCAAAATGAAGATGTTAATAAATTAATAGATTTACTAAAAAAGTATAAATAGGAGGAATAAAATGAAAATATTATCTGTAAATGCCGGAAGTTCATCACTAAAATTTACGGCTTATGAAATGCCAGAAGAAAAAGTATTAATGTCTGGTTACATTGAAAAAATTGGTTTAGAGGATAGTTTCTATACCTTAAAATTAAATGGTGAGAAAATAAAGAAAGATGTTTTAATTAAAGATCATCAAGAAGCTACGGAAAAAGTAATTGAAGAATTATTAGCTTATAATATTATCAGTGATTTAAGTGAAATTAAAGCTGTTGGTCATCGTGTTGTTCATGGTGGGGATAAGTATGCTGCATCCGTTGTTATCGATGATGATGTTATTAAGACCGTTGAAGATATTTCTTCTTTAGCGCCTCTTCATAATCCAGCTAACTTAGTTGGTATTAGAGCTTGTATGGAAAGTTTTAAAGATGCCGTTCACGTTGCTATTTTTGATACCGCTTTCCATCAAACAATGCCAGAAGTAAATTATTTATATCCGGTTCCATATAGTTGGTATGAAGATTATAAGATTCGTAAATATGGTTTCCATGGAACTAGTCATCGCTACATTACAGAATATGTAAAAAAGATGCTTAATAAGGAAGACATCAACATTATCAGTTGCCATATTGGTAGTGGTGGTAGTATAACAGCTATTAAAGATGGTAAGAGTTATGATACAACGATGGGCTTTAGTCCTAATGCTGGTATTATGATGGGTACGCGTTGTGGTGATATCGACTATTCTTTAGCTTTCTATGCGATGGATAAAGGATTAAGTCAAAAAGAAGTTGATAATGCTTTAAATAAAAAGAGTGGCTTACTTGGTATAACGGGTGATTATTCTGATCATCGTGATATCGAAGATGCTATGGCTCGTGGTGAAGAAAAAGCTTTCTTAGCTAACGATATGTATGTTAATCGTATTGCTAAATATATAGCTGATTACTACGTTGAGTTAGAGGGCAAAGTTGATGCCATTATCTTTACCGCTGGTTTAGGTGAAAATGCTATTGCCTTTAGAAAAGATGTAATTGACCACCTTAACTGCCTTGGCCTTGAAATTGATGAAGAAGCTAACGATGGCATTGCTAGATATCGTGATAAACAAGAAGGACTTATTTCTAGCGCTAAATCAGTTTGCCCAATTTATGTTATTCCTACTGATGAAGAAGTAATGATTGCTCGTGATGCTTACGAAGCTGTTAAATAAAAGCTTAAAAATCTGCCATAATAATGGTAGATTTTTTTGATAGAAAATAACCATATCAAAACTTTTTATAGTATAATAAAGATGGTAGGTAATGCATATGAAAGTTATGAGTATCAATTGTCAAAATAATGAAACAAATAGACGTGGGGGACGAGCTTTATCAGGTTATGACTATAGTATGATGCTTGCTAATCACATCTTAGATAACGATTATGATTTCATTGGTACGCAGGAAATGTCCATTAACTTCACAGAACGCTTACAACAACTTTTAACAGATTATAAGTTTTCTGGCCAATATCGGAGCGATTTTAAAATTTTAAGGCATTTAATTCCTAAATTAGGAACATATCGTGAGAATAATAAAATTATTATTAAGGATAAAATAATATCCGAAAAAACCATTCGCTTACCATTTATGCCAACAAATCCTAAGGAATTATATCATGCCATTAAAAGACGCTCGTTAATGCGAAGGATTGCTAGTGGTGCTTTAGTTGAAACTAAAGAATTAGGTAAAGTCTATATTATTAATACCCATCTTGATTATGCGATTAAGAACGTTCAAAAAAGACAGCTTCATAAACTTTATAACCATATCTATATCAAAAGATTATCATACCCCATTATTTTAACAGGTGACTTTAATCTTGAAGTTGGTGATGAAATTTTTGATAATTTTATTAAAAAACTAGAAAAGATAAATATTATTCACGTACCTATTTTTGATAAAACTAATGCTTCAAAGTATCGTAATAAAAGCGCTATCGATCATATCTTTATTTCTAAAGAATATCAGCTAGTAAGTTATGGCACTGTTGATGATACAAACATATCAGAAATAACCGATCATAAAGCCATTTATGTTACGTTTAAGAAGTAGAATAAAAACATAATATATGTTAAAATAGAGAATAGAAAGGGTGATATAATGACTTTGTATCGCCAAATATATAAACAAATTAAAAAGTATGATTCAATTGTTATTGCCCATCATATTGGGCCTGATCCTGATGCCTTAGGCAGTTCTTTTGGCTTAAAAGATGTCATTAAAAAAACTTTCCCACAAAAGAAAGTTTATGTCACAGGATCAACAGCTAGTAAGTTTCGCTATCTTGGTATACCCGATAAAATTAATGATGATATTATCAGTAAATCTTTGCTTATTGTTGTTGATACCCCTGATTTAAAACGCATTGATGGGGTTACACCGAAAGACTTTAAAATGTGCATCAAAATTGATCATCACCCATTTATTGAGAAGTTCGGTCAAATTGAATGGATTGATGATGGATGTTCTAGTGTCTCACAGATGATTATTAAATTGATATCTAAAACGCACCTTAAAATGACTAAGATTGCAGCTATGTGCTTATTTTCAGGTTTAATTGCGGATACCGAACGCTTTTTATATGACTATACAACCGCAGAAACTTTTGAATTAGTTGTTGATATGATTAAAAAGACGGATCTTAATTTTACGTCTTTATATGAACCATTATATATGCGACCTTTAAAAGATATGCGTTTTCAAGGCTATATTATGTCTAATATTACTGTTACACCAAATGGATTTGGTTATATTAAACTTACGAACGATATTCTAACTCAATATGGTGTTGATGCTGCAACAGCCGGCAACTTTATTAATAATTTTAATTATATTGATGAAATGTTAGCTTGGGGCTTTTTCTCAGAGGATAGCACCAATAATAATATTCGGGGTAATATCAGATCAAGAGGGCCAGCAGTCAATGATGTTTTAGCACCTTTTGGCGGGGGTGGACATGCCCTTGCTTCCGGTGTTAAAGCACCTAATTTTGAAGTTGTCGATGAAATTATTGCTACTTTAGATAAGCAATGTCAAAAGTATAAAGAAGAGCTAGATAAGTAGCTCTTTTATGTTATAATTGATGTGGTGATGATATGACTGATTTATCAGAAAAGATTTTAAAAGATTACCAGGTAAGAAGAACAAAGAAGCAAAAGATACGTTTTATTAACTTTTTAAAGGAATATATACCTGACTTGAAGGTTGAAGAAGGAGGCTTTTTACACAACCATAATATTATTGTTGGCGATGTTGATAAGGCAGATGTCATCATAACTGCGCATTATGATACTTGTGCTATCTTACCAATGCCTAATTTCGTTATGCCTAAAAATATCATTATCAGTATTTTATATAGTTTCCTTTTAATTATTGTACTATCAATACCTTTTGCCACTCTCGCAACTCTTGCCTATTTAGTCCTTAAAATAGATATATATCTTTTTACTAATATTTGTTCTCTTTTATACTGTTTATATATTGTTCTATTTTTACTTATTGGTGTTCCTAATAAGCATACAGCCAATGATAATACGTCTGGTGTTATATCTTTATGTGAAATGATTATGCAAATGCCTAGTGAATTACAAGGAAAAGTCGCCTTTGTTTTCTTTGATAATGAAGAAAATTGCCTATTTGGTTCAATGTTCTTTGCTAAAAAACATAAGAATGCTATTAAAGATAAATTAGTTATCAATATTGATTGTGTATCTGACGGGGATCATTTCCTTATTATTGAAAATAAAAAAGCCCAAAATAAGTATCATAATAAAGTTATGAGTGTATTTAAAAATACAAATAATAAATTTATTCATATCGAGAAATCTAGTACAACATATTATCCATCTGATCAGATAAATTTTCCTATCTATATTGTGTGTTCGGCTATGCATAAAAACGCATTAGGATTATATATGAACCGGATTCATACCAAAAGAGATATTATTTTTGATAAAGATAATATTACCTTCTTGACTGGTAGATTAATAGACTTTCTAAAACAACTTGATTAAGTTGTTTTTATTTTTAGGAATTCATTTAAAAAAGATTTTAAATTTGATAAAATAAATAAGAGGGTGATAATATGAATGAAAACTTACAAAAATTATTAACTAAAATGGCATTAGAAGAAGAATATTATCACTATTTTGATGGAGCAATTTTAAAAAAGGTTGTGGCATCAAAAGAAAAAGATACTTTTACTTTTATCGTGCAAATAAATGAAACACTCCCACCGGATGTTTATCAACACCTTATTGATAAATTAAAAGGTGCTTATGATAATGATAAAACAATTATTGCTCTAGATGTTTTAAATCCTAATTTAGAGCTTATTGGTGACTATTATAAATATTTAATGCATCGTTATAGCGCTAAATGTCCTATTTTATCTTCTTTTGGCGATAATAAAGCTTACGAGGAAGATGATAAATTAGTCATTGAAGCTAATAATGTAGCTGAAAAGAAAAAACTTGAAAGCATTGCTAAAAATATTGTTTTAGATTATAAAAGGGCCGGTTTTAAAATAAGCGATATCCAAGTTCTTCTTATAGAAAAAGAGACAATATTAGAAGATGTGGAACCAGTCGTTGTTTCAGAAGCTCGTCTTAAAAAAGCTATGGAAGAGGAACCATCTCAACCATTTAAAAGACAATTTACAAGAAAAAAGATTGAAACAGAAGATCATCCTGATGCTGTTTTAGGTCGGATTATTGATACTTCAGCTGTTAGAATTGATAGTATTACTGGCCCTGAAAATGGTGTTACTATTGAAGGGGAACTATTTGATTTAGATGTTAGAGAAACAAGAACAGACTTGGTTATTTATACTTTAAAGATTACCGATTATACCGATAGTATTTATGGTAAGATTTTTATCAATGATGCTGACGAAAATAAGCGGATATCTAAATTACTAAAGAAAGGTAATTGGTATAAGTTCCGTGGTAATGTTAAAGATGATAAATATTCCAATGAAGATGTTTTATCGCTTTATGATATCAACAAAGTTGAACACGAAAAGAAAGCTATCTATGATGATGCTCCCGTTAAAAGAGTTGAACTTCACGCTCATACGATGATGAGTCAGATGGATGGCCTTACAAAAGTTGATCTAGGTAAACATACTTGTGAACTAGTATCTAGAACAATGGATATGGGCTATAGAGGTGTTGCAATAACTGATCATAATGGTTGTCAAGCTTTTCCTATTGCTTTTGGTATAATTGATTCATATAATAAAGGCCTTCGTAAGAAATTAAAAGCTAAAAAAGAAGAATTAGAAGATAAGATTGCAAATCCTAGTGAGGAAGATGATGTTAAAACTCTAAAAAAAGAGTTAGACCAAGTCTTAAAGGATATTGATAATCCACCAATCTTTAAAGGATTGTATGGAACCGAATTAACTCTTGTTGATGATACAGTTAATATCGTCGTTAGACCTAGTGATGTCGTTTTAAAAGATGCTACTTATGTTGTTTTCGATACGGAGACAACGGGCTTTAATGCTGGTGGCGACGATCAGATGATTGAAATAGGTGCTGTTAAAATTTGCAATGGCGAAATCATCGATCGCTTTGATGAGTTAATTGATCCACATCGCCCTTTACCTCAAAAAATAGTTGAGTTAACTTGCATTACTGATGATATGGTTAAGGGTAAAGATAGTGAAGAAGAAGTTACGAAACGTTTCCTAGCGTGGGCTGGCGATAATCCAATGGTTGCTCATAATGCTAAGTTTGATATCTCTTTTATCGAAATGGCTATGCATAAATATAATCTGGGTGAGTTTAAAAATACAGTTATTGATACCTTGGAATTATCCCGTACCTTAGATCAAGGTTTTGCCCGTCATAGTTTATCAGCTTTAGTTAAAAGATATAATGTACCTTGGGATGAGGATGCCCATCACCGGGCTGATTACGATGCTGAAGGTACCGCTTATGTTTTCCACAAAATGTTGCAGAAACTATTAGCGCAAAACTTTAAAACCATTGCTGATTTAAATCGCTTGATTGCTAAAGATGAAATCCATAAATTTGGTCGGACATATCATTTTAATGCGATAGCTTTAAATAAAACAGGCTTAAAAAACTTGTTTAAGATTATATCTTTAGCTAATACGGTTTATCTATTTAAGACGCCTCGTATTTTACGGAGTAAATTAAATGAATTAAGAGAAGGTTTAATTATCGGTAGTGGCTGTTATGAATCTGAAGTCTTTATTCAAGCTCGGAGTAAAGAAGGGGAAGAATTAACCAATATTATCAATTTCTATGATTATGTTGAGGTTCAACCACCAGAAGTTTATAACCATTTAATTCAGACAGGTGATTTTGCTGATGAACAAGAATTAGAAAATCATATCAAAAAGATTATTGATGCGACGAAAGAAGCTGGTAAGATTATTGTCGCTACTGGTGATGTTCACCACTTTGAACGTAGTGACCGGATTTACCGGGAAATTATTGTCAATCAAAAAGTACCAGGTGGTGGAAGACATCCTCTAGCTAAAAGTTCAATTAAAGAAATTCCTTCGCAACACTATCGGACGACCCGAGAAATGCTTGATGATTTTGCTTTCTTAGGTGATGAGTTAGCCTATGAAATTGTCGTTACTAATACTAATAAAGTTCTAGATATGGTCGATGAAATTGAGGTTATTATCGATACCGGCGGTATTCCTTTCTCGCCACGTGTTAAAAGTGATGATGGGCAGTCTTATCTAGATTGCCCACGGGTCGTCACTGACCTTGTCTATGAAAAAGCTGCCTCTTGGTATGGTGATCCACTACCACATAATATTGAGGAGCGGATTGCCAAAGAGTTATATGGTGATATTGTCTATAAGGTTTGTTATGATATTATCAAAGCTAAAAACCCAAAAGCTAGTGATGAGAAACTTGAAAGTGAAACATTTGCTATGCTTCACGATGTTATCGTTAAAGGCTTTGATGCTGTTAAGGACTTATTACGCAATTATTTTAAAGATAATTGGTCAAGTGAAGATGGTGAAGCTACCGATGATGCCCTTAATAAGAAAATAAAGAAAGAATTAGGTGGTATTATCGGTGGTGGCTTTGATCCAATCTACTTAATCGCTCAACGACTAGTAAAACACTCTAATGATGATGGCTATTTAGTTGGTTCAAGAGGTTCCGTTGGATCTAGCTTTGTCGCAACAATGATGGGTATTACGGAAGTTAACCCTTTATCAGCGCATTATCGTTGCCTTGATTGTAAACTTAGTTTCTTTCAAGATGAAGATGGTAATGAACTAGGTGCGACTTATTCAAGTGGGTTTGATCTACCGGATAAGAATTGTCCTAAGTGTGGTAAAAAGATGTATAAAGATGGCCAAGATATGCCATTTGCGACTTTCTTAGGTTTTAACGCTGACAAAGTACCTGATATTGATCTTAACTTCTCCGATTTAAACCAAGCTTCAGCCCATGAATATACTAAGGTATTATTCGGTGTTGATAATGTTTACCGCGCTGGAACCATTGGTACTGTTGCTGATAAAACCGCTTTTGGTTTTGTTAAAGGGTATTGTGAAGATCATAATAAAGTTATGCGAACAGCCGAGGTTGAACGTTTAGCTATCGGCTGTACGGGTGTTAAAAGAACAACCGGGCAACACCCAGGTGGTATTGTCGTTGTTCCAGATTATATGGATGTTTCTGATTTTACGCCTTTCCAATATCCTGCTGATGATGTAACAAGTGCTTGGCGAACGACCCACTTTGATTACCATGCTATCGATCAAGACCTATTAAAACTAGATATATTAGGTCACTCTGATCCAACGCAACTTCGGATGATTCAAGATTTAACCGGTACGGATATTTTGAAAGTACCAATGGATGATAAAGAAACGATGAGTATCTTTACTTCTACTAAGGCTTTAGGTGTTACAACAGAGCAGATTATGAATGATACAGGTACGCTTGGTATTCCTGAGTTTGGAACGCCATTCACGGTTGGTATGGTTGCGGAAACAAAACCGACAACTTTTGCTGAATTAGTTAAAATATCTGGTTTATCTCATGGAACGGACGTATGGCTTGGCAATGCTCAAGAATTGATTAAGAATAAAGTAGTTCCTTTTAAAGAGGTTATTGGATGTCGTGATGATATAATGGTTTACCTTATGTATCATGGTGTTGAACCAATTAAGGCCTTTAAAATAATGGAGTTTGTAAGAAAAGGTAAAGCTAGTAAAGATCCTGAAACTTGGGCTAAGCATAAAGAAACGATGGAACAAGCGGGAATTGAAAAGTGGTTTATTGATTCTTGCGGTAAGATTAAGTACATGTTCCCGAAAGCCCACGCTGCAGCTTATGTTATGAGTGCCTTTAGAATTGCTTGGTATAAAGTGCATATGCCCGTTTATTTCTATGCCTCTTGGTTAACTTGTAAGGCGACGGATGTCGATGTCGAAGCTATGATTGGTGGCTATGACGCTATCAAAGCTAAGATAATTGAAATTCAAGATAAAGGTTATGAAGCAACTAACAAAGAGATGGGTCAATTAGAAAGTTTAAAGGTTTGTCTTGAAGCAGCAGCTCGTGGTATTAAGTTCTTACCCGTTAGTTTGAATCATTCTTTGGCTACCTCTTGGGGTGTTAAAGATGATACATCAATATATCCACCTTTCTCTGCTATTGATGGGTTAGGGGATACTGTTGCTAATAATATTGCCCAAGAACGTGATAAATCACCTTTCCTAAGTATTGAAGATTGTCAGAGTCGAGCTAAAATATCTGGCACGTTAATTGATAAGATGAAAGTAATGCATATTTTTGATGGTATGGAAGAATCTAATCAATTAAGTTTATTTTAAAAGAAAAGATGTCATTGACATCTTTTTTTAGTAAATAATATAAGTAATACTATACCTATTAAACTAGGAATATAGGAATAATATAGTATTTTAGGTTGATATTTAATAGTAATAGTATGATGCCCCTTATCAAGTTTAACTCCTAAGAAAGTATCTAATAGTTTAATTTTAGAAACTTTTTTACCATCAACATAGATATTTAAATCTTTTTGATAAGGAATACTTGTAAAAAGAATTTGCTTTTCTTTCACATCAATTTCCCCTTTAAGATAATTATCTTTGACTTCATTTATTTCTAAACTATTCTTTTTTAACACATCAATTGCTTCTTTAAAGGCATCCATATCATAGTAGTAGGCATAAATACCACTAAAATTATCCATGTCTTCAAGAACCCTTGAAAAACTAATTGTGACATCACGCGGACTATTAGTAACATTATAAAGGTAAGTATTATTAACATCGCTTATTCCATTATTGTTAACATATACTTTAAAATCACTATAATATGGCCAATTATTAAAATTAATAAGAAGATAAAATGGTTTATTGTCAAGATTAGTAAAAGTATAATTATGTTCTTTCTTCGTTAATGTAATTGGCGTAAAAATAGTTTTCCCACTCATATCTTGGTAGATAGTATTAAGATTTTGAAGGCCATTATCATTTAATTTTGTTTTTAAAATATCACTATTTACCATAAAGCCTAGACTTAAGGCATAAGGGTTTTGATAGACAGCGATGTTATCTTTAATATGGCTTAGTTTATAGTAATCATTATTGGTTAAACCTTTGGTTTCAACATGGTATTTAACGTTTAAAAGAGATGATAGTATAACATTTGCCCCGTTATACGAAATTGTATTTTTGGTATAGGCATGATTATTGTTATCCATTTTAATTAAGAAATTAACAATCGGTTTTTTGACCGTCGACATAAAGTAATCAATGCCATTATAGTTATACCGAATTGGGAAATTAGAACTATCTGTACTGTTGTCTTCAATGCGATAGAAAGCGCTATCATCATAATTTTTAATAAATTCTATTGCTTTTTCTTCATCATATTGGCTTTTTTCTTTACTCATAAAATGAAACCGGTCTAGATATAAATATCCATTAATTGATAGTTCTAAGATAATCAAACTAAGGAAAAAGATTGGCGATATTTTATATTTTATAATAATAAGTAAAAGAATAAGAAGGACTAGTTTGATGACGTTAAAAGTTGTAAACTCCCCTAATAAGATAGTCCCACCAATTAGTAGAAATGCGATAATGAGATAGTGTAAAAGATGTTTATTTTCTAGATTAGCTAGCGCACTAAGACCAATAAGCAGCATAAAAAGGATAAACATAAAAGTATAGCGACCATTAAAAAAACTTGTTGGAACGAATCCGTGCCACATATAATTAACATAATTACAACTAATAGATAAGATAAGACCTAAAAACATAAGTAAGGAGAAAACTTTTTCTCTTATGCTAATCTTTTTATTTGTGAAATATAAATAGATTAATGGCGCCATAATAATACTAGTATGTAAGTAGAAATTATGTTCATTAAGTAGTTCAATATCCTGGTAATCACCTAAGATGAAATGCTTGAAGATATTTTTAAAATTGAAAGTAAAACGAATGTCTTCATTACCAAAAATGATGCCATTTTGCCTTGAATAAGATCCAATCTCACTCATAATTGGTAGTAGAATAAAACTAGAGCTTAAAATAATTAAAAGATTTAATATGATAAAATGCTTATTTTTCTTTAAACTATCTTCCTTATTTACTAATAGACGATAATTATAGTAGATAAAAGAAAAAATAACAATCATATAACTGAAGTAGTAATTACAGAAAATAATAAGTATTAAACTTACAATATAAAGAAGATATTTCTGTTCATTAATAATCTTTTCAACACCTAGGATAATTAAAGGGAAAAGAGCATAGATATCTAACCACATAATATGTAAGTAATAAGATAGAGAAAATGATGATATAGCATACATCAAACTAAAGGCGATAAGATAACTATCTTTCATATTTTTAAAAAGATATTTGAATAATAAATAACTAAATATACTAGCTAAAGAAAGTTTAATTAAGATAAGCGTAATGACAAGCGTGTTTATATCTTTAATAAAAAATGATAAAACATTTAAAGGTGAAGACATATAGTAGAAGAAGGTTCCAATGAAGTTATCGCCAAGCGCGGTTTGAAAATTATATAAATTAAGATATCCTTTTCCAATGCCTTGAAGTAAGGGACTATATTCAGCATTTAAATCACTCATAAAAATAGTGTTATCAAAAACACCGTTTAAATAAAGAATTACTAGTGTTATAAAAATAGATAGGACTAAAGTAATTAATAATCCTCTATATTTTTTTAACATATTCTCACCTAAAGGTATTCTATCATAAACTTATTTAATAATAAAGTGTCAATAAAAATCAGTTTATGTGTAAACTAGGGTTTTATATCATTGACTTTGAATGTTTGATATTATAAATTGATAATAGGAGATGATTGAATTGGATACTACTTTAAGAGTAAGAAATAAGCAAGGTAAGTTTGCAACAATTAATGTTATTGATATCATTGAAGATACTGAAACAACTAAGAAATATATTTGTTACAGCTTTGCTAATCGCGAAGAAATTTTTGTCTCTAATTTAGAGATAAAAAATGGTGTGTATAATCTTGATACAGTAACGGAAGAAGAACGCAATATTGTTGAACAAATTTTAGCTGAAAATTTAGCGCAAGAGGTTGAATAGTATGAATTATCGAGATTTTGAGGCGTTTACTAATTTTTTGGCAACATATAATATTAAAGATGAGTTAAGGGAAAAACTAAACGATTCTAAGCAAAAAATGGGTGAGAATGCTCGGACAAATTCTGATTCAAACACACCAGAAGAACGAGCAAAATATTTTAAACAATTTAAAGATGATATTGCGGAACGAATTAAATCACTAAAAGAAATGCGTGATTTACTTGGTAAATTTTCAGGCTTTGTTGGTAGTAAGATTATGCATAATCTTATGTTTAATATCAGCGTTAGTATTGAAACTCTTCAAAATATTGATTATAACATTGATAATATATTAGCAAATCAAAATAATAAAGGAATTAAGGATCTAATTGCTAATTTAAATGCAAATATTGATACCTTTTCTGATCAATCATTTCGCTTAGGCGAACAAATGGAACTAATTCAAGATATTTATTCTTGTAATTTATTCGCTCGTATTAAGTTAGGTGAAATAACTATTGAAGAAGTTGAAAAACTAAAACAAAATAAGGACCTAACTGATGATCAAAGAGAGGCTGTTAGTGATGCTTTAGATCGTGCTCAGGAAGAAAAAAAGAAAGCTGAAGAAGAGCAGGAAAAAGAGTCTGCGCAATCGTCCATAGATGACAAAGAAAAAGAAGGGGAAAAAGAAAATACTGCTACTGCTTCAGCTCCTGTTCGCCATCGAACACGAAAACAAGCTAAAGCCCATCAAAAAATTCAAAAACAAAATAGTAAAGCTCGTCAAAAAGATGGTATGCCAATGGAACTTCAAAAAAGACTTTCTACTTTGGCTAAAGAGTATGTAGCTCAAGAAGGGATGAGTTATGCCCAAGCTGCTCAAAAAGTTATTCTTGATTATCGTATTGAACAGTTAAATAAAGAAGTTACAACTTTGAATGAAAGAGTTGCTAAAATTAAAGAAAGTGGCAAACGTGTTCCTCTTGCTCAAGAAATTCGTCTTCAGTCCCTTCAGATTCAAATTGAAACTTTGCAAAGTGATAAATATGAAGTAGAATATGGTAAAAAAAGTCAAAAACAAGACGAAAGAATGATTCAAAATCAACAAAGAATTGATTCTTTAGAGGAGCGTTTAAGAGAAAATAAACCTAAAACGAGTGCATTATCACGTTATATTTCAGCTCGTCGAGCTCATCGGTTAGAAACTTTAATTGCCAATTTGCAACAACAACAATTATTGATTGCAACTAAGCAATATTGTATGGTTAATACAAAACAGAATGTGGCAACAAGAAGAGTTGAACGTGCTAGTGTTTCTCAAGCCCGAAGAAATGTTATTACAGAACGTACACGGGCAAGAATTGATCAATTAAGGTCTGTTCGAGATCGAGCTTTAAGAGAAGCTTCGGCTATCTATCAAGATTATGGAAGACCAGTTGTTGATCGTGGTGTTGAAGTAGCTACTACTATAGCAGATGCTGCTGTTACTACTGCTAGAAGAGGTATTAGTCGGATGGGAGAAATGATGCCTAGCTTGCAGGAAAGTAGTATAGCTTTTAATGGAGCTATAGTAGGTATGTCACCAGAATTATTAGATGCTATGGCTCGCTATAGACAAGCTCAAGAAGAACAAGCAAGAACTCGTTCAATGTAAAAACTACACAATGTGTAGTTTTTTTTAAACTAAAATAAATACAATTTTGTTAATATCTTCTTAAAAGTTTCCAAATGTCGTTATAACCTTATTTTTTAGGCTATTGCGACGTTTTTTAGTAATGGAAGAGAGTCACATAATTTGCCATAAGTTTTTATATTTTCACTCTCAAAAGTAGTACGAGAGTAGTAAATCTTTTCAAACTCAGCTTGAGCAAATCATTGGCTTGCCTGTTGGACTAAGGAATACAAAGTTTGTGTAGCTATCAATAACGATTGATGAAGCAGTACGCCTAGCCATTATGCGCTTAAGGGCTGCCATTGCGTTTTCATTCATTGGGATTTTTCCTCCTCACTTATAAGGGGCCGACGGAGATATATACTCTAAAAAATGACAAAATTGGTATAAAAAAAGAACCTAGCGGTCCTTATTAAGCATATCTAATAGGTTTACTTTAAACATATTGTCTTTTGGCTTACGTAAAAGCTTTTCTTTTGGTTCAATACTTAATAGTGTAACTGTATTTTCCTCAAGCTTAAACACAAGCTTGTATTGCAAGTCTATAAGCTTTTGCCCTAAGGGTATCTCATATACATCACCATTACGTACAGCATCATCTAGTTTTCCCATTCTTAGATTAGGTATGTGTGTGAATGCCATATCTTTATAGGCTAGCATATCATAGCTTTTTAAGCCACGTTCTAATTCCCAAAACTCTCTATTATTGGCATAATTGATAAGCATACTAAATCCATCCCAACTTCTTAGCTATAAGTGGGTGCATCTCATCAAAGTTAATTAGGTCTGCGGCTAAAGTATCAAGTGCATCTAATAGCTCCTCTTGGTCCATATGCTCATAGTTATGAATTAGCTGACTATCTTCATCAATACCAACGTGCATATGAAGCATTTCAAGAATGTTCCTAAATATGCCGTCATATGCTGAAAATAGTCCTTTAAAGTTTTCTAGCGTATCTAATGCCTCATCACAATCATTTACAACCTTTGAATTTTTATCTAGTGCTACAACATCACTACGATATTGCTTAACACTGTTGTAGATTGTGTTATTCATCTTAATTGCGTTTGCTAGTAGGTTTTGATATGGTTCAAGATAAACCTCAACTGTCTTTATGGCCAAGTTAACCATATCTATTTTTTCATACTCGTGTGTGAACTTTGCAATAGATTTATTGCATTGCTCTAATTGCTTTCTAAAATCTGCAATTCTTTCTTGGTGCTTAGCGTCAAAATTATCTGGTAACATTTTAATCATCTCCTCCATACATCAATTTGCTAACATAGTTTGACTCTGTAGTTCCGTCCATAAACTCAACATCATATTTCCTAAGAAGTACATTGCCAAAAGCATACGTTTGAAATACGCTTTGAAAAGTTATATCTTCAGCAGCTTCTGATGGCCATATTGGACCCGTAACCTTTAGCTTTGCAGTTTGATTACCACCATAGTGTAATGTGCATCTGATTGGCTCTGCAACTCTATCTAATGGTACAACATAAAATGTAATGTACTTAATACCCTTGTCAAAATGGTTTATAAAGCTTAGTCTAATTGAGTACATTTTATTTGATATTGGACCAGGCAACCATTTGTCTTCATATGGTGGCTTGTAGTGGCCAACTTCAAACTTCGTAATTTCAATCATGAGCACTTAACTCCTCTCCATATAATTATAGCATAATTTCAAGCATTTCATCGAAACTTTGTGCATCCATTAACGAATCTCTTAGGTACATATCGAAGCTCTTTGACATAAAGTAGTAAAAAAGTAGTAAAAATAACATTGAACCTATGAAACTTGTAGATTTTTTTAAGCTTTAAGAAGATTTTGGCTTTTTTTGATTAATAAAAAAAGCTGCTTAAGCAGCTTTACGGTCTAACTTTGATAATGTTCTTTTTTCTCTTGCACTTGTACGGAATTTAGTTCCATCAGCTAGAGTAACAGTTACCATATTAACTTTTTGTTGGTGCTTTGTCGCACGACAAGAATGTGACCGTCTATTACCAGCAAGTGGCTTTTTACTTGTTAATTTTGTTGCCATAAATAACCTCCATTCAAAGTTTTTTTCTTCCTACGCCTTTTGATTTTAACATATAACGCTCTTAAAGTCAAATGTTTTAAGCACACCAAAAGATATTTTTATCAGGAATTGTTCCTAGAAAATCATTTAGTTTAGGTGCGTCCATAATTGATATGGAATATGATGTATTATCATTTAATACGATGCGGTAGTTAAGACCCGTTTTATTATCAAATGGATAATTCTTTATTTCATTGATAAGACTTGGTATATCATAGTCATATTCACCTTTAGATATAAGCGGATTTTCCCCCTCAGGATAGGCTCCTTTTAGTATTTCATAGGTACTATCATCGTAAATAACTAAGACATTCGAAAAACAATTCATTGATACATCGGCAATACTAAGAAGTTTTTCTCTTTCTTGCTTCTCTTCTGCTTTAGAAATGTCGTCACTACTTTTCTCACTCTTTAAAACATTAATCGCTATTGCTAGACTTAAACTGATTGTTGCCATAACGATAATGGCTATCATTAACTTTTTCATATCTCACCATTTTCATTATAAAGTAATGTTTAAAACTCGTCAATGCTCTATTTAAAAAACCTAGGAAATATAGTAAAATAAATGTAGGAGGGTTAATAATGAGCTATGTTCCACTTTATATTAAAACGGATAATTCGCTACAACAATCTTTAATTAAGATTGATGATTTAATTAATAAAGCTAAAGAATATGGCCTTAAGGCCCTTACCATTACCGATAATAATATGTATGGGGTAATGGATTTTTATCACGCTTGTCTTAAAAATGATATTAAACCGATTATCGGTTTAGAGATAACTTGTGAGAAAAATACGCTTGTTTTATATTGTATGAACTATCAAGGATATCAAAACTTAATCAAGTTATGTACGATTATGTCGAGCCGGGAGTTAACTTTAACTGATCTTGAAACTTATGCGGAAAATATCCTTTGTCTTCTTCCTTATGGTTCTTCATCATTACTTGATAGTGTTAAAAAAATATATAAGTATGTTTTTAGAACTTATCAAAATGCTGATGAAAAAAAGGAATTATCAAGTGATGCCTTGTTTATGCGCGAGACATTATATCTAAATAAAGAAGACAGTCGCTATTATAAGTATTTAAAAGCTGTTAAAGATGGGGTTAGTGTTGATAGCGTAAGTACCGATAAGTTAAATAATTATTTACTTTCCTATGATGAGGTTCATGCTTTAGATGATTTAAAAAATAATGAACGCATAGCTGAATTATGTTCTTTAGAGATTCCTTTTCATCAAAAATTGATGCCTGTTTTTAAAAATGATGAGGGACTAGATAGTTATACTTTCTTAAAAAGGAAATGTATTGAAGGTTTAAAGAAAAAGTTTGGTGAGCGAGTTAGTAGCGTCTATCAAAATCGCTTGAAGTATGAACTTGATGTCATAAATAAAATGGGGTTTTGTGATTACTTTTTAATTGTCTATGATTACATTAAATATAGTAAAGAACATAATATTATCGTTGGCCCTGGAAGAGGTAGTGCGGTTGGCTCTTTAGTTGCTTATTGCCTTGATATAACAGAGATTGATCCCATTAAATATGATTTGCTATTTGAACGTTTCTTAAATGTCGAACGGGTTAGCATGCCCGATATTGATATTGACTTTGAACACTTACGCCGGGAAGAAGTTATCAATTATTGTATGGAAAAGTATGGCCTTAAATCGGTCGCTCCTATTATTAGTTTTGGAACATTAGGTTCTAAACAAGCTGTTCGGGATGTAGGAAGATGTATGGATATTGCTCCGAATATTGTTGATGGTTTGTGTAAGATTTTAGATTCACGCCTTTCCTTAAAAGAAAATCAACAAAATCCTAAAGTTCAAAAATATCTCGAACGTTATGATAATTTAGAGGTTTTATATAAAATCGCAATGCGGTTTGAAGGTTTAAAGAGACACACGAGTATCCACGCATCGGGTGTTGTTATGTCTGAGTGTGCCTTGGATGATGTTATCCCTCTTGATCAAGGCCACAACAGTTTTTATACGAGTGGCTATGATATGACCTATTTAGAAGAGATTGGTTTACTAAAGATGGATTTCTTAGCTATCAAGTATTTGACAATTATTCATGAGATCATCGATGATGTAAACCGTACCTGTCAAGCATCATTAACTTTCGATAATATTCCTTTTAATGACCAAACAGCAATGAAAATTATGGAAGATGGTAACACTTTAGGAATCTTCCAATTCGAGTCAGAAGGGATGATTAATTTCTTAAAACAATTAAAGATTACTTCCTTTGATGACATCTGCGCCGCGATTGCTTTATATCGACCAGGTCCTATGAACAATATTCCTCTTTATATTAAAAGAAAAAATAGCGAAGAGAAAATTGATTATCTAGATGATTCTTTAAAACCTATTTTAAAGTCAACTTATGGGATTATGATCTATCAAGAGCAAATTATGCAGATAGCTAATGTTATGGCTGATTACTCTTTAGGAGAAGCCGATATTTTAAGAAAAGCGATGAGTAAAAAGAAGAAAGATTTACTTCTTCAAGAAGAAAAACGCTTTAAAGAACGTAGCCTTAAAAAGGGATATGCGAAAGATACGGTTGATAAAGTTTATGCAATGATGCTAAAGTTTGCGGAATATGGCTTTAATAAATCCCATTCGGTAGGTTATTCATTAGTCGCTTATCGGATGGCTTACTTAAAAGCGCATTATCCTGAAATATTTATATCTAATTTATTATCGACCGAGATGAATGATGATAGTAAATGTAAAAGATATATTTATGAATGTAAGAAAATGGGCATTACGGTTTTACCACCTGATATCAATCTTAGTGGGACGAAGTATCTTAAAGAAAAGAATGGCATTAGATATCCTTTAAATAGTATTAAAAACTTAGGTATTAATGCTTCTTCAACCATTATGGAAGCAAGATCATCCGGACCTTTTGCCAATATCTTTGACTTTGTTAAAAGATGTTATGGTAATGCGGTCAATAAAAAAACCCTTGAGTCACTTATCTATGCCGGTGTCTTTGATAGTTTTAATATTAACCGGGCGACTTTAATTAATAATCTTGACGCGATTATCGGCTATGGCGAGTTAATTAAAGATTTGGATGAAGAGTTTGCTTTAAAGCCAGAAATTATCAGTTATCCTGAATATGATAGTAAGTTTATTATGGCTAAAGAACTAGAACTATTCGGATTATATTTAAGTCGCCATCCGGTTACGGATTTAAGAGTTAAATACCCCAATAGTGTTCCTTTAAGTGAAGTAAATCAACACTTTGATAAGTTTATCAATATTATTGCTTATGTCGACCAAATAAGAGAAATAACGACGAAGAAGGGTGATAAAATGGCTTTTATCGTGGGTAGTGATGAACTAGCTACGTTAGATATAACTTTATTCCCTAAAATATATAAAGATAACATACGTATTCAAAAGGGTGATGTTATTGCCGTTTATGGTCATATTGAGAAAAGATATGATAAATATCAAATAATTGCTAGTAAAATAGCAAAGCTAAAAACTGATTAAAGACTTTTCTTTTTAGCGTAAATATGTTAAAATTATTTATAATGAAGTATACTAAGAGGAGGTATCCGATATGGGATTTATGAAAAAAATATTTGAAGGTGACGAAGAGAAAGACATCTTCAATGATGATGAGAGTCAATTTTATGAAGTAGATACCAAAGAATTAGAAGAAATGGCTGATAAAAATGGGGGAGCGAAGATGATTCTTTTGGAACCTCGAGCTTTTTCAGAATCACAACAAATTGCTGATCATTTGAAGAAAAGAAATACGGTCGTTATCAATTTAAGACGCGTTACAAGTGATCAAGCTAAAAGAATTATTGACTTTGTAAGTGGATCTATTTATGCCCTTAAAGGTCATATTGAAAAAATTGGTAGTGGCATTTTCTTATGTACACCAAACAATGTTAATATTCAAGGTAAGATATCTACAGAAAAAGAATCAAAAGAAGTATACAACAATGATGATATTGAAATTGATTGGTAAGTATTGAAATTATTTAGTACTTATGTTAGAATATCACAGGTAATGAGGTGAACTTATGGATAAATTTACATCCACTATTCGCGGTTATGATAAAGGCGAAGTTAATAAGTTTATCGATGAAGTTATCGTTCAAGTTGAAACAATGGTTAAAGAAATCGAAGAAAAAGATGAGAAGATTAAAAAGCTGCAATCTTTAGTCAAAGAAAACCAAGATGCAATGAAGAAAATGCTTGCCGAAATGGATAAATTACATAAACAAGTAAAGACTTTAGAGGAAAAAGAGGAACTAGCTCATCAGTATGATGTGACGGTATCCGAATTAAAGAAAGCTAAAGAAGAAGCAGAAAGAACCATTAAGAAAGCTCAAAAACGAAGTGATGAAATTATCAAAGAAGCTGAAGAGCGAGCAGATGAGATTATCAAAGAAAGTTTGACGAGCGTAAGTGAATAATTGCAAGTGAAAGAGACGGTATTTATAGCGCTTTAAGAGAGTCTATGGTTGGTGCGAATAGATAAGTTAAGTAAATACGGATCACTCTGGATGCAAAACCGGTAACGCGTTATAGTTATTAGTGCATAATAAAGTATTATGAAATAGGATGGTACCACGGCCTTGTTCGTTCCTATACGTAATACTTTTTATTTGTTATAAAGGAGTGATAAGATGAAAAATTTTAAAGAATTAGACAAACGCCCTGTTAGTGAAGTTGAAGATAGTATTAGAGCTTCTTGGGGTAGTATCAATGATATGCATAATAAACAAGTAGAAATGCATAAGGATGATGAAACCTTTGTCTTCTATGATGGGCCTGCTTTTGCTAATGGATTCCCAGGCCTACATCATATGGTTAGTAAAAACCTTAAAGATGCCGTAACTAAATACCAAGTTATGAATGGTAAGAAAGTTATTCGTAAAATCGGTTGGGATACGCATGGCTTACCAATTGAAAATCACGTTGAGAAAAAACTTGGTATTTCATCTAAAAAAGAGATTGAAGAATTAGGTGTAGCTAAGTTTAATGAAGAATGCCGTCATAGTGTTCGGGAAAATGAATCAGCCTTTACCGATTTAACTAGTAAAATGGGCCAATTCTTTGATGTTGAACATCCATATTTAACTTATAAGAATGAATACATTGAAACCGAATGGTGGATTTTAAAACAAATGTATGAAAAAGATATGTTCTATGAAGGAACAAGAGTTGTACCTTATTGTCCACACTGCGGAACAGGGCTAGCTAGTCATGAAGTTGCGCAAAACTATCAAACTGATACCGCTATTACTGTTTATGTACCATTTAAAAAGAAAGACGAAGATGTATATTTCTTAGTTTGGACAACAACCCCTTGGACTTTAATTGCCAATGTCGCTTTATGTGTTCATCCTGATGAAGATTATGTTTTAGCTGAATCTAAAGGTCATAAGTTTATCTTAGCTAAAGCTTTACTTAGTCAAGTATTAGGTGATGAAGCAACTGTTTTAGAAACATATAAAGGTAAAGATTTAGAATATGTTGAATATGAACAATTGATTCCATCTTTTGATGTTGATAAAAAAGCTTTCTATGTAACGTGTGATGAATATGTAACGATGGAAGATGGTACGGGTATCGTTCATATTGCTCCAGCCTTTGGTGAGGATGACGCTAATGTCGGTAAGAAATATGATCTTCCATACTTAAATCCGGTTGGTAAAGATGGTTGCTACGTCGGTGGAATGTGGGATGGCCGTTTTGTTCACGATGTTAATGAAGACGTTGTTGAATATTTAAAGGCTAACGATAAGTTATTCCGTCGTCAAAAGATTAGCCACGAATATCCACATTGCTGGAGGTGTGATACACCACTTATCTATTATTCAATGCCAAGTTATTATATTAAAGTAAGTGAGATGACAGATGATCTTGTTAAGGCTAACGCTGAAGTTAATTGGTATCCAGCACACGTTGGTGAGAAAAGATTTGCTAACTGGTTAGCTAATGCTAGAGATTGGAATGTCTCACGGAGTCGTTATTGGGGTAGTCCAATCCCATACTTTAAGTGTGAATGTGGCTATAATCATATGGTTGGTTCGATTGCCGAATTAAAAGAAATGGCTACTAAAGAAATTGGTGATGACTTTGATTTACATAAACCATATATTGATGAAGTTCATCTAAAATGTCCAAAATGTGGTGGCGAAATGACCAGAATACCAGATGTTTTGGATTGTTGGTTTGACTCTGGTTCTATGCCTTTTGCTCAATATCATTACCCATTTGAAAATAAAGAATTATGGGAAAGCCAATTCCCAGCTGACTTTATCTGTGAAGGAATCGATCAAACTAGAGGTTGGTTTTACACTTTACTTATCATTTCTGTCTTTGTCAAGGGTGTCTCACCATTTAAGAATGTTCTAGTAAATGATTTATTACTCGATGCTGAAGGTAAGAAAATGAGTAAATCACGTGGTAATATTGTCGAACCATTTACAACCATTAAAGACTATGGTGCTGACACAGTTAGATTCTATCTTCTTTATGTCTCACCAGTATGGACGCCATTAAAGTTTGATATGGCTGGTTTAAAAGAAGTTTATTCAAAGTTCTTTAACCCATTAAAGAATACATATAGTTTCTTTGCTATGTACGCTAATATCGATGCGATTGATACGGATGAATGCAATATCGAATATAGCAAAAGAGAAGAAATCGACCGGTGGTTATTATCTAAATATAATAAACTAGTTCGAGATGTTAGATCTGATTTTGATGAATATGACTTAAATAAAGTTGTTCATCATCTAGCTAACTTTGTATCTGATGATTTATCTAACTGGTATATTAGACGTAATCGTAACCGTTTCTGGGGTAGTGAATTAGATGATTCTAAGAAGAGTGTTTACCGGACAACTTATGAAGTATTAACAAGTTTAGCTAAGTTAATCGCTCCAATCACCCCATTCTTATCTGAAGAATTATATCGTAATTTAACTGGTGAAGAATCTGTTCATTTTGCTAGTTATCCTGTATGCGATGAGTCTTTAATTGATGAACATGTTGAAGAAAGAATGGATCTTGTAAGAAGCTTAATTTCGGTTGGCCGTTTTGTTCGGGAAGAGACAAAAATTAAAGTTCGTCAACCACTTAAAGAAGCTCTAATTGATGGTAAAAATAAAGATTTAATTGAAGATTTAGTACCTTTAATTAGTGAAGAGTTAAATATTAAAGAAGTTCTATTTGTTGATGATTTAAATGAATATATGAATATTTCTTTAAAACCTAACTTCAAAGAAGTTGGTAAAGTTTTAGGGCCTCTTATGAAAGAGTTCCAAGAAAAACTAGCATCTCTAAGCTTAGATGAAGTTAATCTTCTTCAAAAAGGTGAGACTATCAAGATGACTTTAGGTGGTGAGGAAAAAGAAATTACTCCTAATATGATTGATATTCGTATTTCTAGCAAGGAAGGCTTTAATGTTGGTATGGAAAACAATAATTTTATGATTATTGATACAACTTTAACTGATGGCTTAATTTTAGAAGGTATTGCTAGAGAACTTGTTTCCAAAGTTCAAAACTTAAGAAAACAAAGTGATTTTGAAATAACCGATCGCATAAAACTATACTATCATAGTGATGATTTAGTTAATGAGGCTATCGATAACTTCAAAGACTTCATTATGGGAGAAACTTTATCTTTAGAGTTAAATGAAAGTGATGACGCTAAAGAAGAGTTTGATTTAAATGGTCATACTTGCTTAATTAAAATTGAAAAAGCTTAATATAAAAGCTAACCTGAAATTGTCTAAGGTTAGCTTTTTTTGATATCTATTAGTATTCAACTTAAGGACTTGGACCTTTGATTTTTTTGTGAAATTTAAAGCGATAAATGATGATAATCGTTGTAA
>CANQCR010000008.1 GCA_947589735.1 uncultured Bacilli bacterium
TCCCGTGTTGCTTGCGACTGACCTATATCCCGTGTTGCTTGCGACTGAACTATCTCCCGTGTTGCTTGCGACTGAACTATCTCCCGTGTTGCTTGCGACTGAACTATATCCCGTGTTGCTTGCGACTGAACTATCTCCCGTGTTGCTTGCGTGACTATAACCTTCTTCTTTGTGAGCTGACTTTTTATTATCTTTTTTGACGTGATCATAAACAAACTTTATAGTTGCGTCGATAAGGCCATGTAGTCCAATTTCGGCATCTATTTTTATCTTGTTTGTAGCGACTTTTGTATCCATACTATATTCCTCTTTATCACTCACGCCCAAGTCTTCTATTACGCAATATCTATTATTTTCAATTGGTGGATAATATCCCAAAACATCTAACGGATACTCACAATAATGAAATCCTTTAAGACATATCACCGGTGCTTCTTCTTGCTCGTAAATGCCATCAACACTATATTGAAAACCGCGACATTTTAAATCTTTATCAAATCCTTTATATCCTTTTTTCGATTTTGTTTTTTTACTCAATTTTAATTACCTCCTACTATTTCTTTCCATATAATTTTTGATAATAAGGGCAAAATTCACAACAAGAACAATATTCTAAACATCTCTTATCTGTTCCTTCCCTTATTTCTATCTCATAAACATTTGGATATTCAGCTTCCAAGTTTTTTAAATGTTCTTCTGCTTGTTTTAATGTATCGTGTATTTTTGAAGCCTTTTTGTTGGCTTTCTTTTTCACCGCATATTGAGTTTGCTCTTTCCATCTTTCTTCATCAGTGCACATTGGTAGATCGTCATCTGATGCGTTTTCGTATTTTTTTAATTCCATAAACTTGTTATAAATAAACTTTTCTATTTCCTGAAATGACTTCTTATTAAACTTAAAGCTCTCAACCCATATTGGCAATTTTGGATATTGTGAATCAGTTTTTGACTTTGTTTTATTATGATCTTTTATGAATGCTATTGCTTCGGCTTTGTCAATATCAAACCCCAAATCTTTTACTGCCCACGCATATATAAGCATTTCTTTTCGCCAATCCTCAAAGTCCTTATAAATGACTTTCCAAGCACTGCAAGTTTTCCAATCGATTATCGTTTTTTTGATAAGGTCAATCATATCGGACCGACCACTTAAATAATAACCTTTTAGTTCTTCCCAATATTTACCTAAATCAACTTTTAATTTTTCTTCTTTAAATTGGCCATTATCTTCCTGTGAGTTTTCGATAACGCTGTGAACCGCAATTCCAAAAATCATCCAGCACATATCAGAGACATCTTGCTCTATTTGGTCACCATATCTTCTTTCAAGAATAATTTGTCTAGTTGGCTTTAATATTGTTGTACAAGAATATTGATGTGGTGTTGGTTTATAATTACTATTAACAAGTTCTACTAATTGCTTTGGCAAGTTCAGTTTGTTAGTTATTTTCATTTGACTCCTTAATTCTTTCTAATTGCCTCTTTATTTTTTGATCTGTTATTGTACCAATATCGTCTGTATCAATTTTATAAAAGCATACAAACTGCATAAGCATAACAAAGACATCAGCTATCTCTTCTGTAATATGTTGTCTTGCTTCACTTTCATCACTGCTTCTGTATAGGCCACTTTCTTCAATCTCATTATGTCTTATTATTGCTTCGTTTAGTTCAAAAACTTCGCTTTGAAAATATTTTAATTGTGGCATTATTCCATAATAGTTAATTATTTTTAATAAATCCTCTTCCATTTTCTTTCACTTCCTTATCTAATAATTTTCAAAATAAAGGTCAATCAATATCAGAGAAAAAGTATTTATAAAGTTTTACCATTCGATTGTGCTTTTTATCATTTTTTAGATTCACTTCGCCTTTTAAACTCCTACATATATGACTTTGAATTGATTTTGTAGATGTTCCAAAGTATTCAGCACATTCCTTGTAGCTCGTAAATACAAACAATGGATTATCAGCTAGGTCATACATGATAATTGTCATACTACTCACCAACTTTTTGTTTTAATTGCTTAATCAATGATGTTGCTTGAGATTTGGACAATTTTTTTAGTAATTCTTCTGAATGCTGTACGCCCAATTTTTTATAAGTCTTTTCCTTTAATTCATCATCTTTATTGACTAAAATCCTTATTGCTTGAAGTTGTCTAGCATCCATAAGTTCTACTTTTGGCTTGGTTGTCGGAATTGCTTGAGTTGATGTTTCAGTTTGACGATATTTGCTATCTGTCTTATTCCAATAAACATTGGCACCAATACCTAATTGTTTGCAAGCCACACTAATTGCATCTGTATAGGCCATTTTGACTACTTCATCACTTGTATATAAGCCTTTATTTTCCTTTGCAATAAATGTACTACCACCAGTACCATAAATAGGCATAGACCAGTTATCGCCAACTTTTACATACAATTCAATGTCAACAAAACACATTTTTTCGCCATTAGCACCTTCAATGAACTCTCTCTTGGTCTCTTTCGTATACCAACCAAAACCGACAGGGCCAAACACTTCTGTTAATTTTTCAATTCGCCATTGAGGATTAATATCTGTCATACCTTTTAGTCGACCAGCATTAATAGCCTTTTGTGCGTTTTTTGGTACTTCTTTAACTTTTTCATATATTTCAAGATTTTCCACTATTTCACCTCTTCCTTAATTTTCGATATCAATATCATATTTGCCATCTTCAAAATCAAAAATTGATTGTTGCTTTTTGACATTAGATAGCATTTTATCATTTGCTAATTTGCAAAAGTCTCTTTTTATCTCAAAACCATAACAACTGCGATTCAATTCTAAACAAGCTCTTAATGTACTACCACTACCAGCAACAGGATCTATAACAACATCTCCTTCGTCGGTAAAGATTTGTATTAATTTTTTTAATAAGTTTACTGGCTTTTGAGTTGGATGGATTTTTGGTATGCTTTTGCCATCAGGTCGCCATTCAAACCAATTAAAAATCATTTTGTTGTGACCTAGTTCATCTTTGTTGTTAAACTTTGGAAGTCTATCCCGATAAAGAACCACAGCGTATTCTGTTGCGCCAACTATTTTCATATTCGCCTTTAGAACTTGACTGGAATAATTTTTAATAAATATCAGTGGATAATTTTTCATTAATCCGTGTTTTTTGCCTTGCTCTATGACCATTGGCATTTGTTCAAAAGCACAAAAGACAATCATGGCCGGTGAATTGCTTTTTTCTCCTTTGACGACTTTAGGCTCTTTTTTTAAATACCTAGTACAAAAATCAAAAAAGTTATTTATCTTAAAATCGTTATCTGTGTCAAAAAAGCTTTTATTAGCAAGCTTACTTTCGCCATTTTTGTTGTCACCATTGATATACCAAGCTGGATTGGATGCATAAGCATTATTGCCTAAATTATAAGGAATATCTGCTATAATTAATTGTGCGTGTGGGATTCCATATCTTTTGGCATTTTCAAAATGATCGTTATAAAGTTGTATTTTAATTTTTTTCTTAAAATTGTTTTCGCTTTGATTCATAATCACACCTGTTCATTCAACTTTATAAACTTTTGTATCAACTTTAATAAATCAATTTTTTTCATTTTGACATACTTTATTTTCCCGGTTTGTTTTTCTTCAAAATCGGTTTTTATTATTTCTTGTAGAAGCCAGTCTTTGCTGTACTCCAAATTATTCAATAATTGGTTGTTCTGTATTAATTCTTTCATAAGTTTTTAATTCCTTTTTTCGGCATTCTTCTTTGAGTTGGGCAACTTCACGCTTCAATTGACGATTTTTATCTGCCAAGTCTTCAGCTTGATGTTGATATTCTAAATATGCATCAAATTGATTGCTTTTTTCTTCTAGAATAGTAATATATTTGGCTTGAATCTCTTTAATTTCTCGTTGAAGGTCAATGTTTTCTTCTTCAACTTGTTTTTTGCCTTTACATATTTTGTCTTTTTCTTCTTCAAGATTGCTTATCGCATCGACAAGCTCTTTATCATTTTTAAAGACATTTTTAACAATATTAAATATTTTCACTTAATTTTTTCCTCCATAAAATCATACTTTAAATTTTTTCTATCTCTAAAAGCACGATCACACTCTCTTACTTTTTTGAGCATATCCAATGCTCTTTTTAAATAGTCATCACGCCCGATTTTGGCTTCTTCATAAATCTTTGTGGCTTTATACCCGTATTTGTTCGAATGAGTAATATAAATATCAACTTCACCAGCAGCAAAACGTTTATTCCATTTTTCAACTTGATTTCGCCATTCTCTTGATGATGTTTTAATATCATAAACCTCTTTTAATTCTTTTAATATATCTTTCTGATTTTTCCAAACAGATAAATCTATCAGCTCTATCATCAGATTTCACCTCTTAATTTTCTTTCAAACGCTTCTAATTCTTCTGGCGTCGCTAGGTCTGCTTCTATATTTTCCCAAAGTGGATTAAGGTCTCTGCAAGTTGATTCAACTTCATCTTCCCAACCTTTAGCATTTAACCAAGTGGCCGGATAAGGAATATATTGCCCACCATCCTTGCGCCAGCTATTAGTATTTTTTAAACAAGCAAGTTTATCAATCATTAAGTGTACTAATTCTTCTGATGGTCGATTTTTCTTAAACCATTTTTCAGCATCACCTTTAGATTTTTTCTTCGGGTATGCTTCCCAAAAAAGATTGAAGAGGTTTTCGTCATATACTTTCTCTTTTATATATTTTCTCTTTGTATTATATATATTAGTATTTAATATATTAGTATTTAGTAGGGTGTGATTTTCTAGGGGTTGATTTTCTAGGGGTTGATTTTCTAGGGGTTGATTTTCTAGGGGTTGAAAACCTATACCTTGCTCGTCATCAGATTTATTAATTGGTTTTTCATAAATGTTGTATATATATTCAATTTTTTTGCTTTGTGTCTCATTAGGCAAAATCTTGTCAACCTTTACATAACCAGCGTCTTTTAATTCATCTAATGCGCTTTTTACTGCTGTTTCATTTTCTTTGCATAAACTAACTAAACCACTAATCGAAAACTCCCAATCGTCGGGTAAAGCAAGCATCATACTTAATAAGCCTTTAGCCTTTAATGATAAACTTTTGTTTTTTAAATGGTGATTACTCATCGCTGTAAAATCAGTTGTTTTGTTTATTCTAAAAATTGCTATTTTAATCACCTTCTATCATTTCAACTGGTATTAATTTGTCCTGTTTCCAAACAAAATCAGTTAATTGCATAATTTCTTATTTGTTATATTTAAATTAATTATGTTTCTTTCCATCTTTTCTAACTCCTTTCTCAATACAAAATCTTCATAAAAATCTCGATCATCAACTGGTTCTTCTTCACACATTTTTTCAATATATTCTTCATAACCAGCGATATAACTCGGTAAATCTTCTGTATTAATCATTTCTGATAATATTAAAATTAATTGAAACCAAGAATTCGCTTGGGCAATTCAAGGTTTTACATAAAAGCTGAAATTGTTCTGATTTAATTCTGCAAAGCCCTAATTCCCAATTATCTAGCATAACTCTAGAAACGCCTACTCTTTTTGACAAATCTCTTAAAGTAATACCTCTTTGTTCTCTTGCATTATGAAGATATTTACCTAGCTCCTTATAAAAGACACTGTCAACTGTGGAGGCTGGTTTTTGTGTTGGCATATAATAACTCCTTTCTAACGAATTAAAGGCATAATAAAAACACCACGAATAGCCTTTTTATTGACATTTCAAGGTGTTTGTAGTACAATTTAAGTACTACAAGTCGTGGTGTTTTATTACACTGTGATAAGTAGTATGAAATGTGTAGCACTTCCTAAACCAAAAGGGATAGAAAGTGGGTGAGCAATGCTCCTACATATTTTGGAGTTAATATTTGCAAACAACATTGAAATAAAAATAGGTGATGTTTCACTGTCAAAGTAAATGTTAGGAGCAAATAGTTTCTCCGCTTTTGTTTTTAGGGTTAAGTTCTTTCGTCGAAAAATTGAAACTTAACTCTCTTTTTTTGCCTATCACCGATAATTTCGGTTTTAAGGTACCATACATTTATCGCGGTAACAGATATTCGTGTATCTCTGCTACTATTAAAATAATAGCATAATAAAATGGACAAGTCAAGAATAAAATGTCATTTTTTTACACATTAATTTGATTTGAAAACTTTTTTGTTCATTTTTTTACGATTTTATTACAAAATAGCAATACTTTTTGACCCAATTATGATATAATTTATATATATACATAGTATATATATAAAAAATGTACGAAAGAGATGTGATGCATCTGTTTGGAGATAGATTAAAAGAATTAAGAATCAACCAAAACTTAAGCCAAGAAAAGCTTGGCAAACTTTTGGGGGTTAGAAGAAGTTCTGTATCAAACTGGGAGACAAATAAAGCTACCCCGACATTTAATATTTTAACTAAAATCGCCGATTATTTTAATGTATCAACAGATTATCTTCTCGGTTTGAATCAAGATGATCTTGACAAAATAGCTAAATTGAAAAGTGCGTGCCAAGAAGCAGGGCTCATGGCTGGCCAAGACTTTACTTTAGAAGAGTTCGAAAAAGCGATGATGATTGTAGAAACATTAAGAGATAAAAAATGATTGGTGGTGATGATGTGTGAAGAAAAGTGAATTAGATGTATTGACCGAAATGAATGATAATATTTACGAAATCAAAAAAATGATAAAGATGTGGTATTTGATAACCGTTGCCGCTATTGCTTTTGCTGTTGCTGCCGCTGTTGCTAATTTCCTAATGAGTTTATAAAAAAAGGGGCTAATGAATAGCTCCTTTTTTATTGCTTAAATAATTAATATAATCATTAAGCAATTTTTCGTTTTGTAGCATTATGTATAATTGAACTATTTTTGTCATATTGCAACTCCTATACATAGATATTTACAACATACAGCATACTTCCTACAACATACTACTACTTTATTATACATAATACCACTTCCCTTTTCTACAGTTTCTCTTAATTACCAAAAATTACCAATTTTAGATGATTGTTTTTTTGTTATATTTATTATATAATAACTTTAGTCAAAAGTAAACATTTGTTCGTTAGTTTGACAAAAAAAACAAATTAAGCCTATAATACATAACTTCGGGGAGGAAAAAAATATGCCTGTATATTTAGAAAAAAGAAAAGATAAAAAAACCGGACAAATTGTTGATAAAGAAGTGGATGGAAAAAAGCAATATTATATTCGATCATATATTACTGACCAATTTGGTAATAGAAAACAAATTACTAGGCACAACAAAAATTGGTTAGGTATTGATGGAAAAAGAGAGGCTACAGCAGAAGATAATAGATTGCAAATGAACACTTATCAGGAAAACCTAGATATTAATTTAGATGAATTATTTGATTTATATCTAAAGCACATTAAAACGAAATTAAAAGCTTCGAGTGTTCGCAAAAATACAGATAATTACAATTTACACATAAAGCCGTATTTAGGATACAAGCAAATTAATAGTCTAACAAACAAAGATATTTTAGGTTTCCATAATTATTTAGACAAAAAACTAATAGTTATTAGAACTGATAAGCAAAAACGAAAAAGAGGAAACTATCCTCTATCTCTTGCATTTAAGCAATCTATTCATATGACTTTATCGAGCATTCTTTCTTTTGGATGCAAATATTATAATTTAAAGCAAAATGTTGCAAGAATAGTCGGCAATTATCAAATGCCTAAAGGATGCAAAAAAAGAGAATTAAACTTTTTAACAGTTGATGAGTTTGATAGATTTATTCAGTTTGAACAAAACGAGACTTATAAAGATTTTTTTACTATATTATTTTTCACAGGAATGCGTAGAGGTGAATTATTAGCTTTGAAGATTAATAATGTAAACTTCGAAGAAAATATAATAAATATATGTGAAGCCATTAACCCTAAAAATGGTATACTAGCTACATTCCCAAAAACAAATAAATCAAATAGAAAAATCCAAATGCTTAATATTGTTAGTTCTACCCTAAAAAAATATAGTGATAACCATATTACCACTATATTTGGAATTGAAAATATAAAACCTACAACTCTACAAAGAAAATGTGACAGGAATTGTAAATTAGCTAATATAGATAAAAATATCAGGATTCACGATTTTAGGCATTCATTTGCGAGCCTATGTATAAATAAAGGCGTACCAATAGAAATTATCAGCAATTATTTAGGTCATGAAAGCATCAGCACTACGCTTGATATCTATGGACATTTATACCCAGATTCGCAGGAAAAGTTAACCAGCGTTTTGGAAAAATTCCTGGAAACAAGACCAAAAGCAAGACCAAAAATCTAATATTTTGTTGAAAATAAAGGGTAATTAGGCTAATGGTGTACTTTCCCTCCTGGGACACCATCGTAAAATTAGTCGGTGATATCGACTTTAAACATATAAAAGGTTAATTTATGGATTAATCTTTTTTTGTTGTTTGAAAACAAAATGAGTAAAAAAACTGAACGACTTTTCATCATTCAGCTTCACTAAAATATTTTTCTAAAGCAGCAGTAATCATATTTTTTAAAGGACAAAATAGTACAAAATTGAACCTATTAATAAAATAACGCCTAATAGTCTAAACCGCATAACTACATTTTTTATCTCTAATTCTGTATTAACGCGTTGCGGATTATATAGATATTTTTTTGGGGAAATTAATAAAAGCAAACCACATACTACCATTACACCAACTATAAGTATTCTTATCAACTATAACACCTCCTCTAATCAATCCATCGTGGAATAAAATCTTTGGGATCTTTTTCATTATAAAATATGGGTATATTTTCAATAGGCAATGGTTTTGATAAAAACTCTGCTACATTATCAGGATATGCCTCTTCAACACTTAAGGTTGAATATTAACTTTGACATTTTAACTATTGTCATAGTCTTGTCTTCACTTCTTTGATTATACTATATTTTTTCTTTGAATAGAAACTATCTTTCAAAATAAATGTCAAGTAAATGTTTAAACAAAATCAAATGATTTGATAAATTAAACTTCTTCATTAGCCACTTTTATTTAATGACATAAAATACTATTGAAGGAGGTTAATTATGAATTTTAATGATGAAATTTTTGAAAATGCCAAACAAGTAATTGAATGCGCTAATCAAAATCGCCCATCATCTTGCTGTTTCGGTCCTACTGGTCCTACTGGCCCAACCGGTCCGCAAGGTCCTGCTACCGTAACAATCGGACAAACTACTACTGGTGAACCTGGTACTAATGCTAATGTTATTAATACTGGTTCTGCTCAAAGTAGTGTTCTAAATTTTGTTATTCCAGCCGGAGCGACTGGTGCTACCGGAGCTACAGGTCCACAAGGATTACAAGGTATCGAAGGTCCTACTGGCCCTACTGGAGCAACAGGTGCAACGGGTGCTACCGGAGCTACAGGTCCGCAAGGTCTACAAGGTATCGAAGGTCCTACTGGTCCTACTGGAGCCACGGGTGCAACAGGTGCCACTGGGGAGGTAGGTCCTACAGGTCCACAAGGACTACAAGGTATCGAAGGTCCAACTGGTCCTACTGGAGCAACAGGTGCAACGGGTGCAACGGGTGCCACTGGGGATGTTGGTCCTACTGGTCCGCAAGGTCTACAGGGTATCGAGGGTCCAACTGGCCCTACTGGTGCAACGGGTGCAACAGGTGCAACAGGTGCTACCGGTGATGTAGGTCCAGCCGGAGCCGATGGTGCTGATGCCCCTACTCCAACAATTACGATTGGTACTGTTACAACAGGTTTACCTGGTAGTGAAGCAGCTGCTGAATTAGTTGGTACAGCACCTAACTATACTTTGAATCTTACAATACCTGCCGGTCCAACTGGTCCTACTGGAGCTTAAGTCTTATGAAAATTGCTGTTTATGCTATTTGTAAAAACGAAGAAGCCTTCGTTGAACGATGGGTTAATTCAATGAAAGAAGCCGATGCCTTATATGTTTTGGATACTGGCTCAACGGATAATTCCTATGAAAAATTAAAACGGCTTGGAGTTTATGTTACAAAAGAAGATATCACGCCTTGGCGTTTTGATGTAGCAAGGAACCATTCCCTAAAGCTTGTTCCTCTAGATTATGACATATGTGTTTGTACAGATTTAGATGAAGTATTTGTTAAAGGATGGCGCCAAACTTTAGAAAAAGTTTGGACACCTACAACAACGAGATTACGATACAATTATAACTGGAAATTAAACAAAGATGGTATCCCTGAGGTTAACTTCTACATTGAAAAAATTCATTGTCGTAAAGGATATCATTGGACTCATCCGGTTCATGAGGTGTTAACCTATGAAAATGCTAAAGAAGTTTTTACCACAACTGATGATATAACGGTTAATCACTATCCCGATGATACAAAATCTAGAAGTAGTTATCTTCCCCTTTTAGAATTATCGGTTAAAGAAAATCCCTTGGATGATAGAAACGTTCATTATTTGGGCCGTGAATATATGTATTATCAAAGATGGGAAGATGCTATTAAGACTTTAAAAAGACATTTGCAACTTAAAACAGCAACATGGAAAGATGAAAGATGTGCATCAATGCGTTTTATTGCGCGATGTTATAAAAACATCAATAACTACATTGAAGCTAAAAAATGGTCTAGCCTAGCTATGAAAGAAGCACCCCATCTTCGGGATCCTTTTGTCGAAAGAGCTTTAATTGAATACGAATTAAATGATTGGAATCAAGTCATCAATTATTGCTTTCAAGCTCTAGATATTAAAAGTAACCCTAAAACTTATATCAATGAAAGCTTTTGTTACGACCACACCATTTATGACTTACTATCAATTGCTTTCTTTCAAAAAGGATTATATAACTTTTCTTCCTTAGCAATTAATGAGGCTTTAAAAATTAGTCCTGATAATGAAAGATTACTTAGTAATAAACGAATCATTGAAGACAAATTAAACTCTAACTGATTTAGTTAGAGTTTTCTCTTTATTTTTTTAATTATTTATGGTATTTTAGATATAGGCCGAATTAGTTTAATGGTAAAACAAGTCACTCGTAATGATTAGCTGTAGGTCCGATTCCTACATTCGGCACCATCTGCTGTAATAGTATAGTGGTATTACGAGGCCATGGTAAGGCTTTAATGTAGGTCCGATTCCTACTTACAGCACCAGATTGATGTAAACTCGAACTATTTAGTTCGAGTTTTAAAATATTCTAATTTATGATATAATTTTGTAGTTTAAATTTATTTATTTGTCAATTTAGAAAACACACTTTCATATTGTCAAATACAATATGAAAAAATGATATGGGAGAATTTATGAAAAATGGTTATTTATCTTTAAATGCAAAAACATTTGATATTGAAAATCAGGAAAATTTAATTTTAGTAGATGCTTCTTTAGCGAAGACAGTATCTTTACTAAATAAAAAAGGATATCATGTAAATATGTGTAGTAATGCTCGAATATCTACAACATTTTTAATTGGAGCAATTGTACAAGGTCTTATTGATGAAAAAATTCTAGAAATAAATAATTTAACTAAAAATAAAATTAAAAAAGTGATTCAACAAAATGATTATCAATCTATTATTTTAATATTTGAAGATGATTACAAATTTAAAAGTTTACCTGAAGGGTTTAGATTAATTGGTAAAAATTTAACTTACTATTTATCAACTTTTTCAGATGGTAATGATATTAAATTCAAAACATTAATTGAACTCGATTGTGAACGTGATGAAAGTTTAAAAAAATTGGAAGAATGGGCGAATAATTTACCTTATAATTGATAATATAAAAATTTAGTATAAAAGTTGTTGAACTTCTTCCTTTAGGGCAACTGATTGATATAAACTCGAACTATTTAGTTCGAGTTTTAAGTTGCTTAAGTTTATGATAAAATGGAAATAAGATAAGTGTAAAAAAGTTAATTAAAATAGAAATAAATGTTAATAACAATTAAATGGGTACTTTAAGAATTGGGATATCGACATATACCATCAACTAATCTAGCAAAATATTCAAATTCTGAAAATCATATTAATGTTATAATACATTGGATAGTAATTGACTATATAGAGCTATGAAGACAATTAAAAATGATGAATCCATATAAAATAATAACTAACAGGAGGAAATAATTATATGAATAAACCAGTTGTTGGCATTGTGGCTAAACATTATATGAAAGATATGAAAAGATTAGATACCGTTATTCATGATGAGATTGAACAAGCTATATTTGATAATGGTGGTATTGTTATTGGTATTATCCCGCCCAATGAAGGAAAGGTTTATGCTAAAAACAGATGGTTTGATAATCTTACAACTATGGAAAAACATAACCTTTATGATCAAATTTCTTTATGTGATGGTATTATATTGCAAGGTGGGGCTTATATAGATGAGTATGAATGTTTTATAGCAAAATATTGCCATGAAATTGATATGCCAATCTTAGGTATATGTGCTGGAAAGCATGCTTTAGTAAGAGCTATCGGTGGCACTGTTGGTAAAATGGAAAATGAAGCGCATCAAAGTGAAGATGAGTATGTTCATCCCATTATAATTAAGAAAGAATCAAAATTATATCAAATTATTGGTAAAGATGAAATTATGGTAAATTCACGCCATATCCAACAAACACTATCTTCACCATTGCAGGTTTCAGCGTCTTCTTTGGATAATATTATTGAAGCTGAAGAAGATAATACGAAAAGATTTTATTTAGGAGTACAATTTCATCCTGAGAGTTTATACAAAAAAGACGAAAATATGAGAAAAATCTTTATTGGCTTTTTAGACGCTTGTAATGAATATAAGAAAATGAAATAAAAACAATTTACAACTATATATAAATAGTCATAATATAAATAGAGATTACTAATTTAAAACAAATAGGATATGGAAAGTGATTAAATAATGAAAACAATTTATTTAATAAGACATTCAGCGCCATTCGTTGAAATTGATAATTATATTAATAATGATGACATTTTGTGGTCAGAGTTTAATAAAAATATGATATTATCTTCAAAGGGAGAAGAAAAAGCTAAGGGGCTTTGTTATATTGAGGAATTAAAAGATGTAAATGAAATATACGCAAGCAATTCTGCGCGGGCTATTGGAACAGCTAAATATTTATCAGAAAATAACAACACTAAAATTAAACTAGATAAAAGAATAAATGAAAGAGAATTTGGGGTTAAATACATAAATGATTTACCTGATAATTTTACCAAACTATCTTTTGATGATAAAGATTTTAAAGTTAATAATGGCGAATCTTTAAATGAAGTTGATGAAAGGTTCACATCTTTCATCAATGATTTATTAAATCATGATAGTAATAAAGTTGTAATCGTTATGCATGGCATTATTTTATTGTCATATTTAAAAACGATTTGTAATCATTTTGTATTTGATGGAAAAAACTTTAATATCAAATATAATGGTAACGTTATTTTAGATGGAAATCCTAAAAATCCTAGTATTTATAAAATAGAATTTGATGATGATAAAAATGTTATTGATGTTGATGTGGTAGCGTGTGATATATAATATTTAAAAATTAACATCTTTTTATTTATAGATGATAGATTAAATATAAGACAAACTTTATGTTTGCATTTTTAATATTCAAATTTATGATAAAATAAAGATAGTTAAAATAAAATTATAATTAAAGGATAAAATTATGGAAGAAAAATTATTTTATGATTCAGGTAAAATAAAGTTGTGTGGTATACTAGATAAAGTCAATAATACTAACGAGTTAGTGGTCATTTGTCATGCAAGAAGCAGTAGTTCTCATTCTAGACCAACCACCCTTTTAGCTAGTGCGTTATCAAACGCAAATATTAATAATTTTCGATTTGATTTTGTGGCGTGCGGCGAATCATCAGGTGATATATCAGACTACTCAGTTACCAATATGGTTAACAATTTAAATGATACCTTGGATAAAATGAAAACAGATTATGGATTTGAAAACTTTATATTGATTGGATGCAGCATGGGAGCTAGAATTATATCTCTTGTTGATCATAAAAAATTTAATATTAAAAAAATAGTCCTATGGTATGGAGCTTTAGACTACTTTAGAAAGCCATTTAACTTACCTTCGAAAAAGGAAAAAATGGCGAAAAAAGAAGGATATTATTGTATAGAAAAAGGGATAAAACTAAGTTACAATTATTTTGTTGATGAAAGAAAATATTTCGCCTATAAAAACTTATATAAATGGAATGTCCCCAAACTATTTATTCATGGTACTAACGATCCTTATGTCAATTACAAATCTTCTTTAAAAGTTTCAAAGAAATGTAAAAATGCGAAATTAGTATTGATTAAAAATGGTGATCATGGCTTTCATGATGAAGAGAGTATGAAACTAGCTCTTAAAGAAACGCTTAATTTTATTATAAATTAAAGGTGATGTGATGAAATTAATAACTTTTCAGTCGTTAGAGGCTTTACAAAGTTTAATAAATAACGGATATTTAGAATGTAATGAAAAATATATTGATATACAAAAATTTGGCCCGACATATCAATGGGTTGTAGAAAAAATGAACCAAGTAGTTACAAATAAAAATAATGTTAAATACCCTATTTGGTGCTGGGTTAAGTGTTACAACAATATATGTCCCCCTAAACATAAAGGAAAACCAGTAGATGGTTTTGATGTGAAGATAACTTTTCATAAAAATAAAGAAGAAGTTTTTATTACTGATTTTAGAAGATATTCCTTTTTACTCAACAACACATATATTCCCCTTTCTTTAAAAGATAAAAAGCGCTTTGATAGTAAGTTATCAAATTATAATATAACTAGTGAAGATTTAAAAAATCTTGCTAGAAAAAATAGTCTTAACCATCCTAAAACTAATCAAAGTCTTATTCAAATATGTGATGAAATTAAGAAAAGTTTTGATCGATGTATAACAACTGATAGTGATATCTTACAAGGTTGTGTTTGGCGAATTAATTTAGAAGATATTGACAAGATTGAATTTTTAAAAGATAAAAGCTATCGATATGGTTCTTTAAATTATATAAGAAGTAATGGGAAAAGAATCGATTGGCAAAAGGATTTCTATAAAAAACTGAAATAAAAATATTTAATATATTTTAGATAGTAAATCATAAGTAGGAGGTAAACATAATGGATATAAAATTTATAAACAATGATTTTCAATTTTTATACCGCGTATCATGTGTTATTTTTAATAAAGACAAGACCAAGGTTCTTTTGTTTAATTGTGAAGGACGAGATTTCTATTTGTTACCGGGTGGGAAAGTTTCTGAGAAAGAAGAGAGTTTACCCGCATTAAAAAGAGAAATAAAAGAAGAACTTGGCTATGATGATTTAGACTATTCATTTCTTGCTGTTAGTGAAGAGTTTGTCGTAGATAAAGGATACTATAACCAACAGATTAATTTAATTTATCAAGGCATTTTTAATGGCGATATCGATAATATAAGATTTAAAGGTCTGGAGGGCGATTGGATTAATTTTGAGTGGATTGATGTCGATAAAATAAGTGATTGTAATATTTTTCCATCAAAAGTAAAAGAAGCTATCATAAATCCTAACCAAATCTATCATTTTATTGAAAATCTAACCAAATAAGTCTTTTATTAAAACATTCATATTAAAATTAAAACTACTTTCAGTTTAAATTTGAAAGTAGTTTTTTATAATATACATCTATTAACATCGATATAATCAACAATTAAATTATTTTAGATTCATCATTCTGTAAATCAGGATTACGATACAATTTAGAGTACACAGAAGAAGTTGGCATTAACCCACCACAAACAGTTGGAACTTCAGAAGCATCATGTATACGACCACTACCTAGCAAGTTTGTTCTAACTCTTTCCAAATTACAATCAACATTATCAGTTAAAGACCAATACGATACGCCACTTAATCTTACTCCGGACTTTCTTATTATTGGAGATATATCCTCGCTTATTTTTCTTCTTTTTGCATCATACACGTCATCATAAGACAAATCTGCTTTATCCCCTATTACTCTATCAATATCTTTACTACCTAAAGATAAATCAAACTCTGTTATTTGAATATGTATACCTTGCTCGCCTTGCAAATATTTAAAATCTTCAAAGCATTCTTCTATTTCTTTAATACTGGTTCCAAAAGTTATGTGCATTTGTGAACCTAAAGTATCAATTAGGCCACCTGATTTATCGCTTCTTGATTTATTGTTTATTTCCTTCAATACTTCAAAAACTTTATCTCGTCTTTCCTTATTTTCTAAAAAAGGTTCATTATACAAGTAACTAACTCCCGGTGGTTTATGTTCTTTAGCATAGCTAAATATTTCACATATATCTTCAATTGTTATACCATATTGACTTTCCCATATATTTTCGTATACACCAGCACTATTTTTATCAAAACTAACAATTTCATTAAATAAATCAATAGCAGTAATAACAGGTGAGCCATCAGCTAACTTATGCTTTGAATTATACTCATTTATAAAGTCAATGGTAGTTTTAACATAAACTTTTAATATTCTAATAATTTCTTCTTTAGATTTCCCTTTAAATAAATCAGTTGCTGCTTTCGTAAAAAGTGAATGCAAGCGGACATGTTTATTATTTCTTAAAGCAAAGTCTAAATCCCTTTCCGCAAAATAGAAATCAAAATGTTCACTTTCTTCTTCGCCTAAATTATTATTGATAACGATTTCCGGTTTAACCGATCCAACTAGTAAAGTATCAAATGATGATAGTAGTTCATTAAGTAAGACAAAGTCCTTATATAAACCATCCATTTTGTTTTGATCCCGTTCTAAAGAGACAAACTTGTGAGCTTCTTTAAGCATTTCTTTATACTGATCAGGATATTTTCTCTTTATATTATCCATAATCTGAGCTATGCCAGGATAAGTACTATCAGTAATGCCAGCGTCTTCTTTTGGTATTCCTAAATGTTGCAACAAATTTTCTATGATAACGCGTTCACTACTAAGATGAGGCACAAAAGTTTTTTGATAGCATTCAAACACCTTTTTCTTAGCGGCATCTAAACTTTTCTGAGCATCCCCTATACTTTTTTCAGCATCAGCTATACTTTTCATAATGGATTCAAACTCTTCTGAGTTTTTTTCTATAAAAGCAGCACTAAATTGATGACAACCCGATATAAAGTCTCTGAGTTCCTTTGGAGTTTGACATTGGACAATTGATAGCATTTCTAACTGTTCACTACTAAAATATCCCCCAACGCTATTAGACTCAACTTCTAAAAAATACAAATCCACAGCATCACCTACTTCCTATTTTCATTATAACATAAAATATCTTACTTGAAAAAAAGAATATAATATGATAGGATGAGCTTAAAAGTAAGGTGATTATTGTGAGATCAATTATTAGAAAAAGAAAAAGAGAAGATTCATTAGAACTAGCTAGTTGTATCGCCACTGTTTGGAATACCACCTACAAAGGAATTGTTGATGATGACCTTTTAAAAGGATTCTTAGATCACATTGATGGAAGTGCGGAAAAACTAAGAAACAATTTAGATGAGCAACCTAACTATTATGTCTTAACATTAGATAATAAAATAATTGGGTGGGTTTATTTCACCCTTGATAGTAATAAATACGATAATGCCGCTGAAATCCACTCCTTATATGTCTTAAAAGAATATCAAGGTAAGGGATATGGAAAAAAAACTATATGATTACGCTATTAAAAAAATAAAGGAAAAAGGATTTCAACAATTAGTAATTGGGTGCTTAGATGGTAATCCAGCTAATAATTTTTATAAACATCTTGGTGGCAAATATATAGGTAATCATTTATTTAGAGAAAAATATAAAGAAAATTTCTATTTATTTCATCTATAAAACGCGAGCTTGTCTTTGCGTTTTAATATGCCTATTTTCATAACGTATCACAAGTTAAATAAAAAGGAGTTGTTTCTTTTTTATTTTTTTAATAAAATAATAGTAAGGTGGTAGGATGAAAAAAGACTTAACATTTTTAAAAGGAATGAAAATTGCTCATCGCGGTTTATTTAATAATAAAGATATCATTGAAAATACTATAGAAGCTTTTAAGAAAGCTACTGAGAAAAAGATGGCGATTGAACTAGACTTACAACTTTTAAAAGATAATACCATCATTGTTTTTCACGATGACTCCTTAAAACGCTTAACTGGTGTTGATAAAAATGTTATTGATTGCACATGGGATGAGATTAAAAATCTTCCCCTACTTGATACTGATGCTAGAATTCCCACTATCGAAGACGTTTTAAACTTGGTAAATGGTAAAGTTCTTCTCGACATTGAACTTAAAGAAAATCCTCGGTATAAAGAGTTTATCAAACTCCTTATGCCCCTTTTGGATGACTATCATAAAAAAGGTATGTTTTTACTTAAATCGTTTGACTTAAGATATATTAGATTTTTAAGAAAAAAAGGAGTCACATATCCCCTAGGCTTGTTAGGAGGATTTTCTATTAGTAACCCTTTTCTTAAGACATCATCGTTTGCCCTATTAACCGTTAAAATGGCTAAACCCGACTTTGTTGCTTACGGAAAAAAAGGTATTCAAGATTCGCACCTTCAAAAGTTGCGAAAAAAGATGCCCCTTCTTGTGTGGGCAATACGAAGTGATGAAGTAAATACCTACAAAGAGTATGCCGATGCCTTTATTATTGAAGACAAGAAATAATTATTAATTAAAAAGTAAAGGAGAAGTTATGATTGATTTACATTCGCATACTACCTATTCTGATGGTAGTTATAGTGTTTTAGAATTATTAGAAGAAGCTCAAAAAGAAAAATTAAGTTTATTATCGATAACTGATCACAATACCATTCAAGCACATTTTGACTTAAGAGATTCCCATCTTCGAAATACCTTTGCCGGTAAGATTATAACCGGTATCGAGATGACTACTACTTATAAGGGTGAAATTATTGAAGTATTAGGTTATGGTTTTGATATCGATATTATGAAAAAATCTTTAGATGCTAACGCTTTAAACTTCAAAGATAAACAATTAAAAGAGTATGATCTAATTAAAAAGCAATATGATAAGATTGGTCTTACTTTTGATATTGCTAATATCGTATTTGATCCTAACATAGAATCTTCTAGACGGGCTTGGATAAATGAAATAAAAAAATATCCAGAAAATTATAAGTTTTTCTTAGACGAAGAAGATATCAAAACGAACAAGGGCTTTACTAGAAATGAAGTATATAATCCTAAAAGTCCTTTATATGTTGATGAAGCATCACTATTTCCTCGTCTTGATGAAACAATAAAGATGATTCATGAGGCAGGTGGTCTTGCCTTTCTAGCGCATCCATTCGCTTATTCACCCAATATCCCAAATGATTTATTAAATATCATCAGTAATTATGACTTAGATGGTTTAGAGTGTTTCTACACGACTTTTACAAAAGAACAAACAACATATTTATGTAACTTATGTAGGGAAAATCACTTATTTAAATCCGGCGGTAGTGATTTTCATGGTTCACGGAAAAATGGTCATCATTTAGGTGATGGGAATGGTGATTTAAAAATTGATGAAGATGTCATTGGTGATTGGATTAATAAAATATAGTCTTCTTACAAGAAGACTTTTTTGATAAAACTTTTTATAATTATTGGTAAATACTTTGTAAAGTTCTTTTATGCTAGAAGATAAAATACTTTTCTTATTTTAAATTATGATAAAATAAAGATAGTTAGAATTTGGAGGTATGTTATGGCTAAAAAATATTTAAAAGTTCTTTTTCAAAATAAAGGGGCTAATTTCGAATACAAAATTGATGAAGTAAATATTGCGAGGACTTGGAATCCTACCGCTAATGATGGACAAGAATGTGGTGGATTTAACTTTACGACAGAAGATAAAATATTACGCTGGCTTCATCGCGGGGATACTTTGTATGATGTCATTATTCCTGACGATGCGGAAGTTGTTAATATCCCCTCTTTATCAACTCCCAATGGTGTTTTTAGATCTAATAAAATAATTATCACTAATCCAAGACCGATGAGTGATGATTTAGCTTTGCATTTTTATCAAGTAGCAACGATTCCCGAATTATCTTATTATAAAGCTTTAGGCGCTGTTTGTCTTCGAAATTATCGTAAAACAGCTATGGCAATTATAAAAGATAAGGTAACTAGTGATAATATTGATACCGTTTTAAAAGAATGGACCGATTTTATCAATTATGATGATAAAACTACTGATGAATATCCTTTGATAGGTGAAGTTGATGATTACTTAAAAGAGATAAAATCACCTTTACTTATCAGCCGGTTTATCAGTAAAGATCCATATGAAAAACAATTTACGAATGATAATATTATTAACATAACGGGTGAATCAGGAAGTGGTAAATCATCCTTCACCCAAAATTACACCTCTAATAAATATATCATTATTGATACAGATCTTCTTTTTAATGAAGATCCAGCTAATGAAGATATGGTCAAATTAAGAGAAGCATTTAAAGATAATGTTAAAGATGATCTTAGTAATGACTTTGATGGTTGTTATTTAAAAATTATTGATTTCTTTAAAGATTCCAACAGAACGCTCGTTATTGATTCCGCACAATATCGTAATCTTAAAGATGTTAACATTTTAAAAGGTAAAATGATTGTTATGCGAACCAGCATTAATGAGTGTTACAATAGAGTTATTAAAAGATGGATTCAAAATAATCCTAATTATGCGGATGAAGACTTAGAAAAATATCGCAAGAGAAAAGAAGGTATGTTTACTTGGTATAAAAGTTTAAATACTTTTTTACAAAAATTAGAAAAGGAAGATTAAGATGATTATCTTTGATTTAGATGGAACGCTATGGGATACATCAGTTTTAACCTATGAAGCTGCTACTAAAATAAGTGAAAAATATGATGATATGAGACCTATTTCTATGGCAACAATACAAGCTGGTATGGGATTAAACCGGGAAGACAACGCTAAGAATTATATGCCCTATCTTGATTTAAAAGTGCGCCAAGAAAGACTAGCTATTATAAACGAAGAAACCATTCGTTTAATTAATACTAAAGGTGCTCCCTTATATCCCCATGTAAAAGAAGTTATTATGGCTTTAAGTAAAAAATATCCCTTGGGAATTGTAACTAATAATAATGATGATTATATCAAAGCCTTTCTTAAGGAAACAGATTTAGCGCCATATTTTATAGATTATATAGGTGCTTTAAGTTATAATATCAGTAAGTCTTTAGCTATTCAAACTTTACTTCAAAGAAATAATTACCAAAATGGTTATTATGTTGGTGATACGAAAGGTGATATGATATCAGCAAATGATGCCGGGGTTTCTTTTATCCATGCTAAATATGGTTTTGATCCGAATCTAAATTATTCTAAAGCTATCAACGCTTTAGAAGACCTTCTAAAGATGAAATTGTAATTTATAAAAAAAAGAAAAATTATTTTTCTTTTTTTTATGATAAAGAATTAATGAAAAAGTGTTATATCAATTTTTTCAATCGCTAAAAGTTTAAGCTTATTATCTAGACCTAAGGCATATCCTCCCAAACGATTATTTTTAGCGATAACTCGGTGACACGGAATAATAATTGGAAGCGGATTTTCGTGGATAGCATTTCCAATCGCTTGAGCTGACATTTTTATCATACCTCTTTCTTTAGCTATTTCATTAGCTAAAGCGCCATAAGTTGTAACCTCACCATAAGGAATCCTTGTAAGTAAGTTCCATACTGACACTTGAAATGGTGTTCCTATCATTTTCAATGGTAAAGTATTAGGATTAACTTTTTTACCCGCAAAATAAGCATCTAACCAATCAATAACGTCTTTAAAAACATCTGGTTTATAAATCAGTTCTCTACAAGGAGGAGTATTCACATCAATTTTAAGTAAAAAGGTGCCATCACCAATTAATGTTAAAGTTCCAATAAGAGATTCATACAAAGTATAATACATCTTCTTCACCATTTTTATTATACACATTTAGACATAAAAAAAGCTAGATATCTAGCTTTTATTCATTTATCTTTTTACCAACAAAGATAGATGCAATAGTCATTATAATAGCTAAAGCCATCATATATATATATGATGAAACATTATCTAATGTTTCAGGGTTTGCTGGTAATTTTTCAAATTTAAGAGTTAATGTAAGACCATCAGTTAATTCAGCATCATCTTTCCATTCATCATCACCATTAATATAACCAACGAATCTTTCGCCAGCTTTTGGAGTGATAAGTTTCTTTAATTCAGCTGCTTCACCAACTAATTTCTCATCGCTTGTTGCTAATAAACTTTTTAAAGTTGTTTTTTCTGGTAAAACGAAAACACGATTACCAATTGTTACATTTACATAGTTTTGACTAGCGCCACTATCAGCTGGACTTTTTAAAGTGATATTAGTAGGATCAATTTGAACAACAATTTTTTGATCAACATTACCATCACCATTCCAGTCATAATAGTAAGTTATAAGCGTATATGGATTTTCAGCACCTTCTAATTGAGCCTTATCTACTCTTTTCCACATACCAACATTCCACTCTCCGTCTTTTGCATCAAAGAAACTATAACCTTCCGTAACAAACTTTCCATCTTTAACATCAGCATCAAAGCCATATTTTACCTTCTTAGCGGCTTCTTCACCATTAACAGATGTTGGGGCTGTAACTATAATACCTACCCACCAACCATTAACGTTACGGTCGATATCAGGATCTGCTTCAGCAAAATCAAGATTTAACCGTGTATAACTAACAGTCGTTGTTACAACATTACCTTCAGATGTCTCACTAGTAGAACCTGTATTAGCACCAGTTGTTGCAACAGTACCTTTAATTTCTTCAGCATAAACGCCTGTAGAAAATACTAATGCAGCTACCATAGTTGAAATTACCATCAATACTTTTTTCATTTTTCTCCTCCTTCATTATATGATAATCACTTATCAGTTGTTATTATACAGGAATAAAAAGATAATGTAAAGCAAAAAACGAAAAAATCCTACGTGTTGACATAGGATTTAACTTTATCTTTAAACTCATCTAAACGATTACTAGCTAATATTTTATGAGGGCAGTCTTTACCATTAAAATCACGGTGAACTTTAATAGCGTCAATATCCAAATCATAAGCTTTAATTAAATAAGCAACAAGCTTAGCAGCATTATCAAAAGTCTTATTGAAATTACCATCACGATTAACACATAACTCAATACCAATGCCATACATATTACCCTCTTTATCCCCAGCATGATGTGCTACTTCATCATCAGGAATATGATGATATATCTCATGATCATCAACCGTATAATGCCAAGAATTAGTTGATGTATTATTATAACTTAAATAATTAGCATGGTTTTTAGCGCCAACACCAGCTGCAAAATTATCTGTTTCGTGAATAACTAAATACTTAATAATTCGCTTCGTCATCGGTCTTGTATCAGGATTAGCATCAATAATTTGTTGGTGAACAGGTACTCCGTAGACATCATCTGGAGAAACAGACTCCTTAAAAGGACTTTCTATTGGATAATAATCTAAGATGGTTGAATGAAACACAAACGCCACTTTTTTACTTTCATCTTCTTGGCGAAGAGCTAGAACTACTATTAAAAGCGTCATAATTATTATCAGTAAAAAAGCAATAATAATTCGGTTGTCATTTCTTTTACGATAATCTTTCTTTTGCATAACTACCTCACATAACTTTGTCCTATATTATAACACAAAAAGAAAAAAAGTAAATCTTAATAAGACTTACTTATCTGTTCTTGTAATTAAAACGCATTCTCTTTTATCAACTGGACCTAAAGCAAAATCCCGCGTAGACGTTGATGTTAATCTTTTCAAAGTAACTTTACGGTTATGGGTAAAAGGTTTATTTAAAATGATTTTAACTTCTTTATCGTGATCATATTCATCTTTATCTAAATAATAAGGATCAAATAGATAGGCGTATTTATTTTTTATTTTGGTAATAATAACATAGTGTTCACATTCTTGATAACATCTAATAAACACGCAACCGCCTTCATTAAGCGTCTTTATTATTCTATCGATTGTTACATCTTCTTTTTCTAAGCGTTCGCAATGAACATTAAAGTTTTTAGAATTAGCATATCTCGTTATCCAATGGGTCAAGCGACTAATCGCTTCCCTACTTGTTCCCCCTTGACCTAGGTTTCCATTTTCATCATAACAATCAAGAGTATATTTATGAATAGCTTTAACAAGTTCGGCTGGTATTTCATCACGATTAAATAGATAACTAAAGGCATTAAGTAAGGAAACCGTTCCACAATCAAACTCCGTTACTTGAAATCTTAAAGGTATTTTCATTTTATCACCTACTTCAAAATTACTATTTTCCTCTTTTTCCAATTAAGGTTACCTTATCAATAATATTAAATGTATCTTCATCTTGAACACTTACTTTTTTATCATTAATTAATAGAGAATAAGAACCAGGGTTAATATCCTTTGAACTTATAATTAAAGTTTTAAAAGGCATTAAAGCAACATTAGATAAAATCTCTTCTTCACCATTTCTAAGACTAAATATATCATTTACATCATATGAAGTATCAAGGTTAAAACAAATGGTATATTGCTTTGATATAGCTAATGGTTCTTCTAACATATCATAACCAAAGGCTAAAACGTGGCCACCATTAATAGAATACCCCTTATTTGTATCAAGAGCGGACTCACCACCTTTAGGATTAGCCATTACATAGATATTCCCACCATTAATAATCATATCTTTATTAGAGTCAATCCCATCACCCATCGCTTGGATAAAAAGATCCCCATCATTAATTGTAATGGTACCACCATCACCACCGGTATTAATGCCATCATCATCACTAAAAATATTAATATTTCCACCATTAATAGTTATATTAGCATCCACAGTAGCAATGCCCTCTTTTTTAGCTTCTATCTTTAAATAACCACTATCTTGAATAGTTAGATTTCCTAAGGACGATATAACACCATCATATTCATTATTATCATCTGATAAAATATTATCGCTATCTTCATTAATATTAATAACTAAAGGATAATCTTTCATATTAACGATAGCAGCATCTTCTAAAGCACTAATATTAACATTATCTAAATTAAGTGTAACCATGCCATCAGCTTCGATATAAATGGTATGATTACAATCACCCCTTAAAGTATATTCTCCCCTTTTTGTTATCTTAATACTTTTATCATAACTACCAAGGGATATTTCTTTATCATTAACAATAATAAGTTTATCTATGGGGTTTAACATGATTAAAGTAAATAAAACAACACCGATGAGAATAATGACTAAAAATAGCAATAGTATATGTTCTTTTTTCATATCTTACCTACTTTATAATGCCATACGCATATTTAAACGCTAATATTCTTTTCACAGCTAAATTAATTATATCTTCATCAAGTGCGCCACTCTTAAGAGCATTTAAAACGGCTTGATATTGATGATCAAAATCCGATGTAATAATTAAATCATTACCCGCTAAAACAGCTAAAGTAGCACTTTCAGTGCCATTCGTATATTTAGTGATGGCATCCATTGCTAAATCATCCGTTATAATAAGACCACTATATTCTAAGTCTTCTCTTAAAACATTGTGAATGGCAACTGATAAAGAAGCTGGATAGTTTTCATCATAAGCTAAAACAACATTATGGGAAACTAAAATAGCAGGTACACCACTTTCAATACCGGCTTTAAATGGTAAAAAATCATTGTTTTCAAATGTTTCTTTAGCCCTTTTATCAATAGCAATGCCAGTATGTGTATCAGCATTATTGCCATAGCCTGGAAAATGTTTTAACGTTGTAGCTAATCCCTCTTTATTATTAAGATTAACTATTTTAGAAATATAATCGCTAGTAAGTGTGGCATCAGCCCCAAAACTACGTTTATAGATATAATCTTTAGGATTTGTCGATACATCAGCAACGGGAGCAAGATTTAAATTAATACCATTCGTTTTAAGTAAATTAATTTTTTCTTGCTCGTTTTCAAGTACAAGCGAAAATCCACCATTTTTATATAGCTCTTGATTAGATAAAAAGGGACTTTTACGGAAATTCGTACTATAACTAACGCGATTAACAGTTCCCCCCTCTTCATCAGTAGCATAAATAAGAGGAACTTTACTTAAAGCATTATAACTATCCATTTTTTTCTTTAAAGAAGCCGGGGTTTCACTTGTAAAATCTTTAGCAAAGAAAATATACCCACCTGGTGAGTATTTTGTTATCTCACTCGTAATCGTTTTTTTATTAAGACGAACTAAAAACATCTGACCAACTTTTTCTTCTAAAGTCATATCTTCCATTTTATCTTCAGCCAAAGTATAGTATTGTTCAAATAACTCTAACTTAACAGGTACCTCTTCATTAGAATTACTTTCATTTAGGTTAGACTTAGGTGTATCTTGAACTTTTGAAGAACAAGCTGTAACTAATAGTATTAATATGATTAAGAAATATTTTCGCATTTTATCACCATTTATATTTTAAGCTTAAAAAGCTGCTAATAATGTTTTATTTTGAAGATTCATCATAAGCTTTACGAACAAGGCGCGCTAACTGATCTGCACATGATGTTCCTTTAAAAGCACAATCAATGCCACCTAGTTTTTCTTCAATTTCTTCAACGGTCATTCCTTCAACTAACCTAGGCAAAGCCTGTAAGTTACCAGGGCAACCACCATCTAAAAAACGGACGTTAGTAACAACATTACCATTTAATTCAAAGGCAATTCTTTTCGCACATGTTCCTTTAGTAGGCATACAATATTCCATTTCAATCCTCCTTAACTACAACAAAAAGCAAATAAATTTGCTTTTAGTAATCAATTTCTTTAAAAGAATGAACAATCGTTCCTTTAGTCGCATCAATATAATATTCGTAGTCGTAATTTTGATATTCAAAATCAACTTCATAAACCACGGTATTATATTTTCTTTCTAAATCAGCATCTAAGTCTCTAACACTACTCTTTTCTAGTTTAGCATGATTTAAGGCAATCTCAATCGCTTTATCTCTACTGATATAATTATTAGTATTTGTATTATTAGAAGTACTTGTATCATTAGAAGTATTTATATCGCTATTTTCATCTAGTAAAATATTACTATCATTAGGGGTAGTAGATGAAACATTATTATCACTAACAAAACCACCTTCATTTGATGGCGTATTAGTTGTTTTATGGTTATCAACAGCTAAAAAGACAACAGCGCCAACAAGTAAAACAATAATGACAAGTAAAGATATAAAAATAAATTGATAATTTAGACCCTTTTCTTTCATTATTTCACCTCCTTAGGTTATAGATAACTTACCATGTTATCTCACTATTTTCATTATAGCACATTTCACCATAATTTACATTGCTATTTTCTCATGTTATAATGAGGATGGTGAGATGATGGAAAGATTAAAGAAGATTATAGGAACTATTATGTATGTCCTAGCCATAATACCAATTATCTTATATATCACCCTTAGTAATACTAAAAACTTTTTAATAAGTCCGGCTCTTAGATTAGTCTTACTTTTATTAAGTTGTATTTTAATGTATTTAGGTGCGAGAATTATTAAAAGTTCGAAACTAATGAAGATTAATATGTGGTTATGGTTTATTCTATATGTCATTTTAATTTTAACCTTGACATTATTTGACAATTATTATGCTAGAGGATATTTCCATATTAATGATTGGAACAAGAATTTTTTAGACATTTACTTAAAAGAATCATTTAATATTATTCCATTTAAAACAATCTTCGAATATACCAAAGCAATATCTAATAGTGGATTTAAATATTTCATTTTAAATATTGGTGGAAATATCATTGCCTTTATGCCCTTTGCTTTTTTCTTGCCAAAGCTTATCAAAAAAGAAAACAAACTTCTTGTTTTCACCATTACTATAGCATTGTTATCACTTATAATAGAATTAACACAGTTTATCACTCTATCCGGAGTATGTGATATCGACGATATTATTTTAAATACTATTGGCGCAGTTATTTTATTTGAGGTTTTGAATATACCGCGCGTTAAACATTTTAGCAATTGGCTATTCATAGAAAACACATAAAAAAACGTTGGTTATCCAACGTTTTTAATTTACTTCTTTATAACTAGATAAGGTTACAGTAAGCGTTTTTTCTTTATATTCACGACCACTGACATATTTAACCTTAAGTTTAACTTTTTCTTTAGCTTTCTTTAATTCTAATACTTCACTAATATCATTAAACTGGCCAACTTCTTTACCATCAATTTCCGTAATGATATCGCCAATAGATAAGCCAGCTTTATCAGCACCACTATTTTTAACAATGCTACGAATTAAAAATCCTTCTGGGATATCATAAGCTTCGCTAATTTGTGATGTAATCATATAACCACTTACACCTAGGTAGCCTCTTTCTTCGTCCGTTAAACTCTCACCATTCATTAATTTTGTAATCAAATCGGATACATCAGATATTGGGATTGCAAAACCCATACCCTCAATACTAGCCGAATTACTATAAGCATTAGATGAATACTTAACAGAGTTAATACCAATAACTTCACCCTTACTATTAAGTAAAGCTCCACCACTATTACCACCATTAATAGCAGCATCGATTTGAATCATGTTTGTAGTTGAATTATCAACACTAACTTCTCTATTTAAAGCACTAATAACACCCGTTGTTACAGATTGTCCATAACCTAGTGCATTACCGATAGCAATAACACCATTACCGACTTTCATCTTTGTGCTATCACCCATCGTTGCTATTTTAATCTGATCAATTGTATCTTGATCTAGGTCTTTTAATTTAACAGTTATAATTGCAATATCACGAGAAGTTGAACTTCCTTTAACGCTAGCGTCAACACTCTTATCATTAATAAATCTAACACTCAAACTTTCAGCATCTTCAATAACATGATAATTAGTTAAAATCATAAGTTCCGTATCATTCTTACTTACAATAATACCTGATCCGGCACCGGTAGCATATTCTTCTTCACCCCACCAACTAGGACCATAACGACCTGATGAGACAAGCGTTTTACTAGTTATAGCTACTATTGATGGCATAACATTATCAACAACTTCAGATACATCTGTTATATATATACCCTCACTTACATCGGATGTTTCTGTATACTGTAAGTCTACTTTAGGTGCCTCATCATCTGCTTCATTATTTTTAAGCTTATTTTTAGTAAGTGTTAAAAATAATGATATAAAGACAATACAGAAAGCAAGCGCTACTAAAGCTCCGATAACAATCCATTTAGCCGGATTTTCTTTAGCAATTGGATTTTCATATCTAGGCTTATCAGGTATTTCATCAGTTTTAGGTGATTCATGAGAATTAGTATTTTCTTCAATAATCTTAGCATCACCAATCACTTTAGAATCTACATTATTTTCTTCTTCTAGATTCTCTTTTTTTTCTTTTTCTTCTTCGTTCATTTTTTCACCTTCCATATAAAAGTATAAGTCAATTTTGTGTCGATTATGTGAAAATAGAAGGTAATATATGTGATATTACCTATGTTACACACATATTAATTATAGCACAAAAATAAATAATATCACAAAATAAAAAGTCAATGTTCGCTTCACATTGACTTTTAGTTTGCTTTATTGTGCAAAACCAAATTTTTCCAATATGTCTTCAGTTTGATTCATCGAATCTGATGAAATAGCATGTGATGACGAAGCAGTTGCTGACTTAATAATTGGAACGGCATTATTTAAAAGAGAATAGTTAAGAGTACCATTTATATTAGCACCAACAACTACTATTGTATGATTAGAGTCTAGTTTAGTATACCCAGTTACCATATTAGTACCACCAGATGTTACCTCTAATGTAATAAACTCTACACCATCAATAGTTTTAACGTTAAGATTTTTAGCTGTCTGTCCTCTACTTTGAAAAGCAGGAATTAATTGGGTCCGACGACTTTTAATAACATCATAACTGCCTGTTGAAATTTCAAAAACCAGAACCCAAGTTTGTCGTGCATCTGTAACTAATAATTGAGTATCATTTAATGTAGAAACATAATCACTTGGTATCTCAAATTGATAGCCATTAAAATTTACTTTAGAAGCTTTATTAACTTCTTCATCAGCTGGGGTATTAGTATTACTTGGTGTTTCACTTTCCTTTTTATCCTCTTTATTACCTAAAAGGAAAATAGCACCAACAACTACAGCTACTAAAACGACAACGGCAACGCCAATAATAATAAACTTACTATTATTATTTGATTGATTATTGATAGGTTGGCCATAAGTTGTATTATTCATCATTGGTGGTTGGTTATTAGGCATTGGTTGTGTTGGTTGCATTGCTGGTTGGTTGTTAGGCATTGGTTGCGTTGGTTGCATTGGTGGTTGGTTGTTAGGCATTGGTTGTGTTGGTTGCATTGGTGGTTGGTTGTTAGGTATTGGTTGCGTTGGTTGCATTGGTGGTTGATTGGTATTAGGGACATTATTCGCTTGATTATTCATCATATTATTATTCATACTATTATTCATATTATCACTCCATTCACCTTTTTATTAATTGGTTTTTACTTCTTCAATTACTAAATCAAAATTGGTCAAATCTTTTATAATATCATCCGTTACTTTTTTACCATTACCTTCAATCTCTATCACTAACATATTATCATCATTTATTTTATAAAACAATAGTCGTCGGTCAATGTAATAAAGAAATCTGTCAATATTTGTAAACAAAATACCACCTAAGTCTTCATTCCCTCCAGCATATTCAACCAAAGTATGACCATTAATATTTAAATCCTTCATTCGTTTCATCTTATCGTATTTATAATTTTTATTAGCCCAATCATTCACAAAATCTACTTTGTCCTTAATAGCCTCTTCATAATCATCAACAATCGTCCCTAGTTGATATTCAACTTTATAATCATATAAGTTTGTATCTTCATTGTAATTTAAACCAAAAAATTTTTCTTCAGTTAGATCTTGCGAACTAGTAGCATTATACTCCGTATATTTTTTAGGAACTTTTAAAATAATTCGATAATCATTTTTATAATCATAACTGTCGATTAACTCACTAATTATATTATCGCCTTCGATATGATTTTCAACATAAGTAGAATAATTTTCAATTTTATTTATTTTAATATTGTCAATAAGATTTTTAGGTATTCCAATATGTGTAGACCTAATCTCAACATCAAATACATGATTGCGATCAAGCGTAAACAGTAAATTAGCCATTTCATAATGACAAATTGAATCATAAGGCCTAATTGATCCATATAACTCACACTTTTCATCATAGCTAAGATGATAAAGATACCTATTATATGGATTACCCAGATAAGATAATTGCTCTTCTATTCCTATGACATTTTCATCTTTTTCATAAATTTGTTTCTTAAAAACATTTGATGATTCTTCCTTATCAAGCATCTCATAAATATTTCTTGGATATACAGAAACACCTAAAGAAATACTATAATATGGCTTGTCATTTCTATAGTTATGAGTTCTAATTAAAGTATTATGACCAAAAGCAGAAAATTCACTAGGGACAGCATAAGAAACATAGTAATGGTCACTAGCTATATAATAATCCGTTGTTTTGGTAAATTTATCTTTAAAGTATTCGGAATCATCATAAGTGGCTTCTGTTAAATCAATATTGATTTTTTCTTTTAAAGGAAACTGCTCTTCTTTAACATCAAAGTTATAGACAATATTATGAACACTATCTAGTAGAATATCAAAGTAATCATTAGTGGCCTCATAACTTGAAAAAATTAATTTTTCTCCCTTTTTATATACCATTATTAATACTTGATGATTACCATCTTCATATAAGGCCTTATAACCACTATATTTATTTTTAGTAAATACATCTTCATTCTTCGAGATTATTTTATAATCTTTATTTTGACTTTCAATCGTATATAATATTTCATCAACCATATCTTCCACTGTTGCATAAGCATATGTTCCTTCGAGTGGGATTACCTCGATTGTTAGTAAACTTTTACTTTTTTTATGTTGAAAGGTTATTTTTGAATCACTCTCATCCTTTACCTTCCAGCTATCATCATATTTTGTTTGATAAACACTATTCGTTAATTCTTTAATAAGTCCTGTCTTATGGAAAGTTTGTAAAGATACTAATGTTATAACCCCTAATACTAAAATAGTTAGAGATGTTAAAAAAGGTATTTTATATTTTTTAAATATCATAATTAATTGTTTCATAACTTCACCATCACTATTATTAAATAATCAAACTCATCCATGATAATAACTTTATATTGGGCATTTTGATAAATACATTTACTACTACTATTTAATACTTCATGGTATCCATCTTGAAGTAGTTGCTCTCTAAAAACTGCTGACAATTGCATACTATTTATATATTTAGAAATTGTATTTTTATAACGTAAACTAACAATACCATCCTTATAACTAGCTTTGACGAGCTCGAGATGAATATTTTTTTCTAAATCCCCTATCTTAGAATATTTTTTCCATTTGCTTTTAGGAATGCTACTGACAACCTTTTCATCGTCATATTTTAAGTAATAGAAATCTTCTTTTAGTTTTTCAAAAGAAATAGTTTCAATTTTATTAAAAATAACACCGCTAAATATATCCTGAGCCTCTTTTAAAATACTTGTATTAATTGCTTGCGAGATTAAGGAACTAGATGATTTTGTCGTATTAAGTCCAATAACCTCACCCTTTTCATTAAAGACTGGGCTTCCTTGATCGGCATCATAAGTAGGGATAGACGTTTGAAGATAATTATCACTAGCTATAACTATACCCTTTTGTGTAATATAACCCGTACCTGTTTTACTACTAATGATGATGGCAGGCTCTTCTGCTTTCATCTTCGCCGTATCACCTAAAGTAACGTGACTATTTGTTAGTGTCTTTGTTTTTAAAATGACAATATCCGTTTCTGGATTAGCGGTTACAATACCATCAAGTTCATAGACATTACCTTGATAATCTTTAACGACAATATATTGTGAATTCGTTAGTGCCTGCTCCATAAAATCCCAAGTTGTAGCAATAAGACCATTATTGATAAAAATACCATTAGCAGAAGACAACTTTTGATTGTTATAATAAGATGCAAGGTAGACAATATTTTTAATATTATCATCATATATTTTTGTAAACTGCTTTTCCGGTATCTTGTTTACCTTGCTAAAATCATATGCATTTGCTAAATCAGATTTATAGGAAGTTGATGCTAGTTTTTTCGTCTTCGTTTCCGTATTCTCTAACGTATTAAAGTATTCATTTAAATCATCTGTTGAACTACCATATAAATTCCATAATCGATATTCACCATCAATAAGGACATAATGATAACTAAAAATTAAATTAGTTGTCACAATCTCATATTCACGTGAATTTAATTCTTTTTCTTCCTTCATCTGAACATTAGGTAAAGTAACAACCGCAAGCGCTGTTTCATCACCGAAGCTTACCTTAATATCACCATAAGAATGATAAACAATATCCTTTTCCTGAACTTTATGAAAAATCTGTGGAATAGCTAACTCAGAAGCCAAAGCACAGTTATAATTCTTAACCGTTTCATCATAAACATCTAAATAATATGGTGGGGTTGGATTAGGATTTTTAGGAAAATATTTATAAGCTGCCAAATCATAATATTCTTTTTCCCGTTTATAATAATGTTCATCATCTTCATCTTCCATATTTATTTCACCAATTAGCAATGAAGTGGTTCTTTTTGCTAATAGTTTTATTTTATCTTCTTCATCTTTATTTTCGTTAACTATCGATGACTTCAAAGCATAATTTTTATTAAAACTATTAGTAATATCCTTCTTTTTACCTGTCACAGAAAAGGATAGTTTTGATGAGTCAAAATTAAAATGGTTGGTTAAAGCATAAACACTAATTGTAAAACAAATAGCCATTACTAAAATAAATATTATTTTCTTTTTCATTGTTACTCCTCCAACTCACTTTTTAAAACAGTATAGATATACTTACTAGCGTCCTTGGCATTATCACCATTTAAATAAACATCGTGAAATGATTCAGCAATTGTCTCATCATAAATATAATCTCCCGAATTATCTTTAGCTAAAGCATATTGAGAGATTGTACCCCGCCATTCATCTAAAGTTAATTTCGTATTGGTATCTTTAACATAATTATCGTAAGCCTTTTTTATCATCTGTAAAGAGAAATCGCCACTATTAAAATCTTCAACGACTTCATAGAAGGAATTAACATTATTGTTATCAACAAGAAGAATACTTTTACTTTGATGATATTTAGACATCGCTAAAAAAGATAAATAGTGACCCATTTCGTGCGCTACCGGCGAATAAATGGTCGCATTAGGTGGGAAGTGTCCTGATTTAGATCCATCATCAACAGATGCCTGTAAGCGCTCTTGATTTAAAAAGTAACTGGTATTAAGTAAAATTTGTGTTTTTATAACCCAAGGATAACCCGAAGATGATTTTGATGTAGCAAAAAGGGACGATGGCATAAAAGCAGCAATATAATTATTAGACATTGTTCCATTAACAAGAGTAACATTGGTAATAGATTTGCGAACACTAGGAAACTCAGCATATATTTTTTTAAAGACGTTACCTAGTTCCCTAGCAAAATCAACATCCATTTCACAAAGATTAACAGCTGTAATACCATAATTTTTAATCAATTCATTTTCTACTTGTTGAATATCTTTTGGACATTTATCTTTTTGATCAACAGAATCTTTGATGATTAAATTTTTAGCATCCGTCGCATTATTTATCGTAACACCTTCATAAACATTATCATAAATAATAACTGTTTGATACTTGCTGGCACTATTCGGTTGTGAAGATTGATTATTACTAGTTTGATTATTAATTATGTCATCTTTGTCATCTTCATAAGCTTGTGTGTTAAAATAATAATTATCAGAATTATGACGAAAAAATAAAAAATAAGTACCTAAAACCAATAATAAACCAATGCTTACCCCAACACATAACATAACAATTTTATTCCCATCATTACCATTAGTAACACCATTTTGATTATACATATAGTTATTATTAGGTTGGACATTGTTATAAGCGTTAAACATCATATTATCATTGTAATTATTAGTACTTATATTTTGTTGATTTAAATTATTGACTGTATTAGTCATAGCTAAACCGCAATTGGAGCAATAACCTTCATTAGATTTTATTTCATAACCGCATTTTGGACAAAAACTCACTTCAAACACCTCTTTACTCTAGCCTATACTAATAAATAGTATAACATACTAGAATGAATATAACTAGTAGAATAATACAATAAAAAAGAAGTTAGTAGATAACTCCATTTTATTTTAAAGGTGTAAGAATCTCTTTACCACCCATATATGGTTGTAATACCTTTGGTATTTTTACACTACCATCTTTTTGATAATTGTTCTCAAGTAAAGCAATTAACATTCTTGGTGGAGCGATAACTGTATTATTTAAAGTGTGGACAAACTCTTTATCGCCATTTTCCTTTTTATAACGAATAGCTAAACGACGGGCTTGAGCATCTGTTAGGTTAGAACAAGAGCATACTTCAAAATATTTCTGTTGCCGTGGGCTCCAAGCTTCAATATCACAAGAACGATATTTCAAATCAGCTAAATCACCACTACAACATACTAATTTACGAACCGGTATATCTAAAGTTCTAAATAGTTCGACAGAATAATTCCACATCTTATCATACCAAGCTTCGCTATCTTCTGGTTTACATAAAACGACCATTTCTTGTTTTTCAAATTGGTGAATACGATATACGCCTCTTTCTTCAATACCATGCGCACCTACTTCTTTTCTAAAGCATGGTGAATATGAAGTCATCGTAATTGGTAATTCGTTTTCTTTAATAATTTGATCTTTAAACTTCGCAATCATTGAATGCTCACTCGTACCAATTAAATATAAATCTTCACCTTCAATTTTATACATCATATTAGACTTTTCTTCAAAAGACATAACCCCATCAACAGCGGCACTTCTAATCATATATGGTGGGATACAATAGGTAAATCCTTTATCAATCATAAAATCTCTAGCATAAGCTAAAACAGCACTATGTAAGCGAGCCACGTCACCAACTAAATAATAGAAACCATTACCACTGACTCTAGCTGCCGCATCTTTATCTAAGCCGTTAAAACGCGCCATAATATCTGAATGATATGGTATTTCATAATCAGGAACCACAGGCTCACCAAATCTTTGCTCTTCCACATTATGCGTATCATCTTCACCAATTGGTACATCATCAGCAATAATATTTGGAATAACCATCATTTTCTCTTTAATGGCCTTACTTAATTCTTCTTCTTTTGTAGTAAGACTATTAATCTCATCAGCCATCTTAGCGACGTCTTCTTTAATTTTCATCGCTTCATCTTTTTTACCTTCCCGCATTAAAGCACCAATTTGATCACTAAGGCGATTCTTTTCAGCTTTTAAGTTATCAGCTTTAGCTTTAGCCTCTCTATAATCGACATCCATCTCATATACTTCATCAACTAAAGGTAATTTCTTATCTTGAAATTTTTTCTTAATATTTTCTTTAACTAAATCTCTATTTTCTCTTATCAATTTTATATCTATCATATTATTCCTCCTCTATTAAACTTTCTATCCTTATTTAATATCCGTCCCGAGACTTTCATTTTATCACCTCTTATAAAAAAAAGACTATTCCTAGGAGTGCATAGCACGGTACCATCCTATTCATAGTCTTAATTAAGATAACGGGTTCCCCCGGAAATGTTTACATTTCTCTCCAAAGTAGATTCATAAAGATATCATCATTCGTTTGCACCAACCACGAACTCTCTTAAGACTAATCTTTACTACTAATCTTTATCTTCGATTTCTATTTAGTATTTTATCATTATAAGTTTTAACTGTCAATAATATGCCTATTAATTATTTGAACGATACTGATAAGTTTTAGCGTCAGAAGTATCAGGCTTATCAGTAACATCTTCAAAAGGCACTTCAATAGTTTCACTTTGATAAGAAGTATCTTGATCATCAGACATTATATTACTAAAATTCATAAGTAACGCTTGAAACTTAGTATTTATTCTAGCATCCATTTCTTTTAAAATCATGATAGCTAAAGGGTCAGAGGATAGTACTTCATCATTTTCAGCCCAGCTAGCACAAGAAAAATCTATAAATAAATGGAATGAAGAGATTTCAGATAAAACCGTATCACCATCTTTTAAATAAGACACCATAAGATTATAAATGTTGTTGCGTAAACGATAACATTCTTGTTTTCTCTTGATTTCATTTTCTTTAACATAGTAATTTTCAGCTTTCCTAAAGCAAGCATTATTAGTAAGCCCTACAACACTATAGGTTGCTAAACCAGCTGCCAGGCCATAACCGACATTACGGGTAAAAAAGCCTACAATACCAGCGACACTAATTTCACATATTCTAATGCCACGACTACTTAAAATAGCGTCTAATTTAACAGCTAAACGAACTCCTAAAGTTTGCTCATCTTGATATTTTTGCCATTCTTCTTGAACTTTCGTTTCTGCTTCTTGATTAATTAGAGCTTGCTTTTGAAAGTGTTCCATCAATACTTCATTACTTGGTCTTGCCATTTTGTTTACCTCTTTTTACTACTTTTGTTTTTTGTTTGGAAGCTATATCTTTAGGCATTGACATTATAATAAGATTGATATGTCTTAAAATCGCAGCAACTTTTTTATCAGCTGCAATCTTTTCATCCTCAAGCATTAAAGCGATAGGATATTCATCTTGTGAATGCACTAAATAATCAACAATAGCTTCTTTACCTTGAATTGTATACTCAAAAACCAAATTATAAGCTGCTAAGCGAAGATTGTAGCGATAATTAAGATTGTTAGCTACTTTTACTTCTTCATTAATTTCTTTAACAGTTAAAGAGTCACAAATAGATGTTGCATACATCATTTTAGGCACTAATCGTTCAAGATAGAAACTACCTAAAGTAACATAACTTCCTAAAGTAATATCATGGCTTAGGACTGTTGTCGCACTTCCGATGAAAATACTTAACACACCACCAAAAATACGACTATTAAAAACTTTATAAATAGCTCTAGTATTATCTACATCACGGCGACCTAAATAAGCTCTTAATGATTTGTTATTTAAGATTCTTAGTTCTTGTGTTTCATTCATTTTAGCTAACATACGATCTGTTAAAGCCATTTGCTTTTCAATTTCTTCAATTGTCATAATCTCACCCCAAAATGTGCCGTTTATTATACAACGTGAGAGTAGAAATTGTCAAATTAATAATACTAAAAAAAGAGTTTAATTACTCTTTTCTAAAGGTTCAGCGTGAATATTGATAAATGCAATGGTCGCATTGTATTCTTTTATCTTACTTTCTAACAAATCAGCGATATGATGAGCTTCTTTTAAGGATAAATCACCATCCATAATGACAGTTAGATCAAGACTTGATTGATGACCATATTTCATTAAAACTAAATCTTTAATTTTAATAACGCCACTAGTTCTTTTAATCACATCTTTTAAACCATTTATATAAGCATAATCAGTTTCTTGTTCGCCTAAAACCGTGCTGGCATTTTCTTTTAAAACGGAATAACCAACTTTAATGATAAATAAGCCAACTATTATACTAGCGATAATATCAGCATAAAGGAAGTATTTATGAACACTACCTAGTTGCATCAATAAAGCTGATATTAAAACGACGATAGATGATATGACATCCGTTCTACTCTCATGACCTGAGGCAATTAAAATATTGTTGTTTAGCTTTTTACCTTGATGAATTATATAACTTGAAAGCAGTAATTTAGCTATAATCGTTATAAAACTGATAACGGCAACTAAAATACTAGGAACAACTATATTATGTCCTAGGGCATTATAGATAACACCGACTCCGACACCAACAATAACAATACCAATAATAAGACTTGTTAAATATTCAATTCGGCCATGTCCATAAGGGTGTTCCCGGTCAGCCGGTTTCATTGCCATTCTTCCTCCAATAATGGCTACGGCATCAGTAATAAGATCACTAAAAGAATGAACCCCGTCACTGATAAGAGCTCCCGATGTATATATAATACCGGTACATATTTTAATAAGCGCAAGAAAAATATTCGTAATGACACTAACAATCATTACCGATGTTATTTTCTTTTCCATAATCTCTCCTACTTTGCTTGATACCAATCGGTACCATATTCAATATCAACCTCTAATGGAACAGCTAAAGTATAGGTGCCTTCCATCATCGTTTTGACAATTTCTTTGACCTCGTCAAACTCCTCTATTGGGCAATCTAAAACGAGCTCATCATGAACTTGAACAACCATTTTAGCTTTTAAATGACGATTTTTTAACGCATTATATATTTCAATCATCGCTTTTTTGATTATATCCGCACTCGTCCCTTGAATGGGCGCATTTAAAGCCATCCTCTCAGCTCCCGATCTAATCATATAGTTTTTATTTTTAAGATCCGGTAAAGTCCGACGACGATTAAATAAGGTTGTAACATAACCTTGTTTATGAGCTAAAGCGATTGATGTATCCATATAATTTTTAATGCCAGGATAAGTTTTCAAATAATCGTCAATAAATTGTTGAGCTTCTTTAGGTGTTATCCCAATATTTTCTGATAAACCATAACTACTTATACCATAAATAATTCCAAAGTTAACGGCTTTTGCATTACGTCGCATATCTTTAGTAACTTCATCAAGAGAACATTTATAAATATCACTAGCTGTTTTAGCATGAATATCAACGCCCTCTTTAAAGGCATTTATTAAAGATGGAACATTTGCCATATGCGATAATAGCCGCAGTTCAATCTGCGAATAATCACTACTAACAAGATAGCTATCTTCTGATGGTACAAAAGCTTTACGAATTAATTTACCATATTCATTTCGAATCGGAATATTTTGTAAATTAGGTTCAATTGACGATAAACGGCCCGTCCTTGTTAATGTCTGAGTATAAATAGTATGAACTTTACCATCAGGGAAAACACTATTTATTAAGCCATCAATATACGTCGAATGTAATTTAGTTAACATCCGGTAATCCAATATTTTAGGAATAATTGGATGTTCACTAGCTAATTTTTCTAAGACATCTTGCGCTGTTGAATAACCGGTCTTACCCTTTTTGCCATGTCTTAAGCCTAAATCTTCAAATAAAACTTCCCCTAGTTGAATTGGTGATGATATGTTAAACTCCCGGCCCGCTAAAGCATAGATTTCTTCACTTAAAGTATCAGCTTTAGCTTTAATCTCATTACCCATTTCTTTTAAGGTATCAATATTAACGCGAATTCCGGTATATTCCATATCACCTAGAACAACACTTAAAGGCATCTCAATATCATAGAACAAGCTTAGCATATCTTTTTCTTTTAATTTAGCTTCAAGCATATCTTTGGTATCATAGATAAACTTAGCTTTCATAACACTAGCTTTCATAAGCATATCCATATCGATGTCGCCCTTTTTAGGGTATAAGGTCTCACGAAAAGGAAGATTTTCCCCTAATTCATTGGCAAGATAAGCAATATCATCTTTTAAATTATATTCTAATAGATAAGATGCAATAGCGGTATCAAAGGTAATTTTATCTACATATATTTTATGCCATCTTAAAGCAACCGTTAATCTTTTAGCGTCATAGGTATATTTTTTAGCTTGCATAAGAAAGAGTGGATTCTCTTTTAAAATGTCATATGGAATGAAAGCTTTGATAGAATCACTATAAACACCCATTCCTATAATATCGGTTTTATGATAATTATCATTAGTGACTTCAAGAAAAATGGCACATTCATCTAAGCCATCTAGTTCACTTACATTCGTTATAACTTGATACTCTAAATTAGTATCGTGTTTAGGCGTTATTCTTTTTTTAAGGAAAGAATAAAACTCTAATTCTTCATATAACTTATTTAAAGCTTCATAATTAGGCTCTTTAACAACGATATCATCCAAGTTAATTTCCATTGGAACATCAGTTACAATGGTGGCAATCTCATAACTCATATAGGCGTTATCTTTATCAGCTACTAATTTATCGTGAACGGATCCTTTAATCTCGTCAATATGTTCATAGATACCATCTAAAGTATGATACTGAACTAATAACTTTAGAGCCGTCTTCTCACCTATTCCTTTAACACCAGGAATATTATCGGAAGCATCGCCCATTAGAGCTTTAAGATCGATTATATTAATTGGATTAATACCATAAGCTTCTTTAAATGTCTCTTCATTATAACGAATATAATCTTTTTGCTTTAATAATTTAATATCTACTTGGGGTGAGATAAGTTGAAGTAAGTCTTTATCACTACTGATGATTGTTCCGATATAGTTATCATCGGTATTACATAATTTAGCGAAAGTTCCAATAATATCATCAGCTTCATAATTGTCAATTTCATAATATTTAATACCCATATAGCCAAGCATCTCTTTAGCAACTGGAAATTGGCTTTTTAATTCATCAGGAGTTTCACTCCTGCCCCCTTTATAAAAATCATATTTATCATGGCGAAAAGTTTTACCTTTATCAAAAGCAACAATCATTCTAGTTGGGCACTCTTCTTCCATAATTTTATGAATCATATTAGTAAAACCAAATAAGGCATTGGTTGGAAAGCCTTTACTATTTTGCATAATACTACCACTATAAGCTGTCGCATAATAGCTTCTAAATAATAAATTATTACCATCAACCAAAATTATTTTTTCCATTTTATCACCCTATTCAAGTATTAATATTATAACATATCCTAAGGGAGAGGCACAAAATATTTTAACTATTTTTTATATTGCTTATCTTTTCTAGGAATGTGAGCTAAAGAAACATTATAAAAATCTTCATCGTCGGTAATTTCTCTTATAACAGGAATAAATGGTGGGATAGCATCGCCTTTACCACTTACTTCTAAAATAGCCACCCCATCATCAAATAAGTCTAGGCGAAAATGTTTTTTGTGCCAAATAAAAGTATAACGTGTTTTATCAATAATACGATAATCATCAGTGGTTGCTAAAATACGTTCATATTCTTTTTCTGTTATCTTTTTATCAGCTAAAACAGTTGCCGTCCCATGTAAATCATGTTTTTGAACGGTATAATAATAAGTCTTTTCATCATCTAACATTCTTTTGCGAAGACGATGTTCATAGGAACTAGTACCCAAATAAATTTGTCTTATTTGAATAGCTGTTGTCTGCTTTAGAAAACTAAGATCCAACCTTTTATTATCAACTAGATATTTACGTTGATAGCGAAGACTAGCTGGATGTCCAAGAATATTATTAATTTCACTAATTACTTTAGCTAACTTATCTTCAAATGACAAACTATTGTCAATAATAACTAAGTGTTGATGTTGACTCCATGCATTCATCGTCTTCCGGTCTAAAGCGATAGCTTCTTCAATGCCCTCACTACGAGCCGCATTGTTATCTAAAGTATAGAAGTTAGATGCTCCATCGGCGGCTGTTACGAGATGTAAAACCATATCATAGCGATCTAATAAATCAAGGCGTTGTAAACCATTCTTATGAAGAAGACTATGAAACTCATCTTCACTAACATAGGCACTATTATCCATTAACCCCCGGTCGTAGACGATGATTACTTTGGTATCGGGATCTAATTTTGTAACAACTTCATCATAACTATTTTCCTTATTTAATTGATATTTTAAAATGACATCCTGAAAATCAACCATAGAAATAGCTTGGTTGCCAAAGGGTCTAGCTCCCCCTTTAATTAATTCGGTCGCGCTTTCTGATACCACTAGCACTTTATAACCAAGTTCCGTAAAATATTCTTCAATCCTAGCTAACGCTGTTGTTTTTCCTGCGCAAGGACCTCCTGTTAAAACTATTTTCGCTTCAATATTTGCCATCAATAAACCCTCCTTATTATTTTTTCTTTGGCATTTACTTCATGAATTGATGCATGAATAACATTAAATCTTTCTTTATGCATATCAAGGGGAATATCATTTAGTAAGTAATAAAGCATATTGATAATTCCCCGATGCGTAACGATAAGAGTATCATCCATGGCCATAATGACGTTTAAATTATCACGGATACGATAATACAAATCAAGCATTGATTCCCCATTGGGATAACGATCGGCAATGGTTAGATTTTTAGTTGGAAAAAGGCGCTCGGCTGTTTCTTTTGGTAAACCTGTAACAATGCCTTTATTTAATTCCCGAAAGCGTTTATCAAAAGTGATAGGCAAGTTTAAATATCCCCCAATAATCCTAGCTGTCTCGCTTGATCTTTTGATATCACTGGAAACAATTTGTTTTAACTTTAAAGTCTCCAGTTTTGTTAACGAACCTCTTACTTGACTTTTACCAATATCGGTTAGTGACGCTTCGCTCCAGCCACCAACGTATCTTTCATCATCCAAGCCATGACGCATTAGATATAACATAATCCACTCCTTTCCCTTGTACCGGCTTTTATCTTAACCGTACATTTATATTATATGTGTATATTATACGCTTGTCAAGACAATAAAGAAAAAAAGTAAAGTTTATTTACTTTTTCCATTTTCATAAAGATAACTAACATCCATATCGCCACCTTGACGATATTCCTTGACCATTGATGGTACAAGCATTTTTTTAAATTTATACTTGTCTAATTCCGGACGTTTTTGGAAAGAATATTTACCTTTACTAAATAAGTTTTTTAATGTTGGCTTAAAAGTTTCATTCTTAGTTTTATAATGATACTGATAAGCGACTTGAACGATAGCTTCCGGTTTTAAGATTGCCGTTAAATCTTCTGTCACATATTTACCAAACGCATCGGCACTAATGACACTATAATATTCATCTGTTAGATATTCATAAATATTAGATAACATAACAATATCATATGGCCTAGATAATTTATGTAGTTCTAATAAATTACATACATGATAATCCTTGGAAATATCTCTAATTCTTTCCTTAGCCAAATTATAATCGGTCTCACTTTGTAAGTAAGCATTATTCGTAATAGCCGTTTCGCGGTCACTACCAAAAATGATTGGTGACCCCTCTAACTTTTGATTATAACGCGTGCGAAAATCTTCATCGCCATAATCATTAGGTAAAGACATACCAACAAATAAGGTTCCTTGGTAGTCATAATACTGATACATTAAATCCCAGTAATAAGCACTTTCTTCGGATAACGCTGGTCGAATCCGCTCGTATGTCTGATATGAAAAGACCTGATAATTGTTATCCACTGTTTTTTGCCCGGCCATAACACCATGATAGACAATTTCTCTTGAAGCACTATCCGTAAAGAAAGTTAAGAACTCTTCATAAGATAAAGTTTTTAAGGCTGCTATTTTTAATTCAGCCATAAAAGAGGCATTAGCAGATATATCAAAGCTATCACACCTTTTTGCTCCTAAATAAGCTAAATTGATAATATGATCACCAGATGCGGTTACACTTAAAACATCCTTCCCTTTAGGATGAAGTTTAGGTAGGGTATCTTTTAAGTTTTCCGTTGTAAAAGCATACATCACACTACAATTATCAAAGCTAGGATGCATCAAAGAACGAGGACCTAATGTTTTATTTATAGTATCTTTGACTAATTGTTCAATAACTTTTTTGTGCTCGATATCTAACACCCTATCCCCTCCTTTTTAGCTTAACAAAAGTTAGACCATTATTGCCAATATTAGCAGCAATATCATGGTATTCCTTAAAGTCCATATCATAGCCATTATATAGACGATACTGGAAGTCATCTAAAGCATCAATAGTCATTGGGAACTGATCTTCATGACCCATCTCAGCGACAATGGGAGACTCTAGCGCATAGCAAACATTGTCCGTTAAATCTTCTAGGAAAATATGATATCTAGTATATTCATCGCCCGGTTTGATACGATTACCTGAAAAGGCACACAAATGTCTTTTTAAAGCAATATGATAGGTAATTGAAGGATACATTAGCATTTGATGACCGGAAAATAAATATTCTGATGTATGATGATAATGCTCTTCGGCTGATACCTCATATATATCACCAAGCCCCATCGAACAACTTTTAAGGAGTTGAACGTCTAAGGTTCCTTTTTGATATTGATCTAATAATGTAAAATATTCGTCAAAGGAATGAAGACGGCGTAAAAGTTTATCGCCTTTGGCTTCTTGAATAGCCTTAAGGTACTCTTTAATGATTTCATCTTTTTTAGGATCATCACTATTTAATAATTCCATCAAACTATATTTGGCGAAATCTTCTTCGGTTAAAGTTTTAAATATCGGTACTTGATACATTTCATAATCAGGAACTGGTCTTTGAATGAGTTCTTCACCGATAAATAAATTGGCATCCAAATTACATAAACCATCCCCATTAAGGTGCCTAACACGATGTGATAGATAAGGATTTTGAACTAAGTTTGAAGAAATAGTAGGACTAACAAAAGTTTGTTCAACCATTTCATTATCAGGTTTAACAATCAAGTCATGCATAAAAATGACATTGGCCTTATCGACCATAGCGGCATAATACATACCCTTTTCTTTGACAATGGTCCAACAACCAGGTATAGCATTAAGCATTTCAAAACGATGGGCATTAACAACAATATGTAGTCCATATTTACCCATTCCAGATGCTTCAATAGCAATGATGCCATCACCATAATCATAGTACTTATTCTTCATAAACCCACCTATACCAATTATAGCATATTTCAAATCCATAAAAAAAGAGTTGATAACTCTTTATTTTAGAAATTTCTCGTTAATAATGGTTGAATAACTATAATTGTTCATCCGTAAACAAGATATCTTCTTTTTACTAATTTTCGTTACAATAGAAATAACATTAGTATAAGATTTAACCGTTCCATCATAATAGATGACAAACTGGTTTTTAGGATTTAACGGAACGACTTTAATAACTTTATCCTCGGGAACAATAACCGAATTAACTAAACTCTTATAAGCTTTGTTAAACAAAGGAGCAATTGGCGTAATTTGAAGAGTATGTAAGTCACTATAGACAATACTACCATTAAAACTTAAATTGTAAGCGGTCGAACCGATAGATGTTGAAACTAAAATACCATCGCCAGCAAATGTTTCAAGCAAAATATCATCAACTAAGACATTAAAATAAGTTACATTTAAGTTCTTATCACGTACAACAACTTCATTTAAAGATAAGAACTTATCGACACCTTTTTTCGTTGTAATAGTACTTTCTTGAATACTAAGTTCTTCTTTTTTAAAATCATTATTATTAATCCGGGCAATCAAAAGTTCAATTTCATCAGGCTTAATTTCTTGTAAGAAACCAAGGGTACCAGCATTGATACCAACATAATAAGTATCCGTTTTAAAGTTGGTATGCTTAAGCATCCTTAAGAAAGCTCCATCCCCACCAATGGCAATTGCTAAATCATAATCTTCACTAACAATTTCAAAGTGATATTTATGAAGTAATTCTTCCGTCTCTTGAGCTATTTTCTTAGATACTTCATTATCGTTATAATATAGCCAAACCCGATTAATTTTTCTTCGCATTTTTATACCTAAATAAAGCGGAAGGTCGGTGGCCCCCACCACTTTGAACCTTATCTGTTTTTTCAACTTTATTAGCAATAATCCGACGGAAGGCTGGATCTAATAATTTCTTTCCTAAGATAACCTCATATACTTGTTGTAATTCTCCAAGCGTAAAATACTCAGGCATCATATTAAAGACGATATCAGTATAAGATATTTTGTTTCTAAGGCGACTGACACCGGCGGCAATGACAAGAGGATGATCAAAAGCTAATTTATCATTTTTTAAAACGGTAAATTTATAACGATCAGTTGTCAATTCTTTTAGAGTTTTACCAATTTTAAACTTAATTACTTCTTCTCCATTATCTAGAGTAACATCAATATATTTTTCATCTTCAAGATAGGTAACATTAAACCATGATGCATTAGGCGCTAAAGTATCTTTTAACTTAGTTTTATCAACTAAAGCCATATAAGAGGTACTTACAATTCGCATTCTAGGGTCTCTATTAACATCACCATAAGTATATAACTGTTCAAGATAAATATTATGTAAGTTCGTTTCATCTTTTAAGATTCGTTTAGGCGCATCTTCAAGGTTTTCATCAATTCTAATGAAGCCGCCCGGCAAGCACCACTTATCTTTAAAAGGATAAGTATTTCTTTTAACTAATAAAACACTAAAGTATTTTTTACTAAGTTTTCGGTAATTACTTTCTTCCTCACTTGATACACTTAAAATTAAAATGTCCGTCGTCATCGATAAACGTTCAAACTGATTAGGATCATAAGCTTTTAAAAATTCTTCCTCACTACTATACATAATCTACCTCCCATTTAATATATCTTTTAATTTACCAACAATAAAGTTAATTAGATAATCTTTACTAGAAGCTCTACTATTACCTTCAACTTTAACTTTATAAGTATAATAAGTATCCGTATGTCTTTCATAAATACTAATGAAAGCCGTATTTAAATCTCCTCTTTTATTTCTTACATCATCATTATTAATTTTACCAGTTACCCCAATGCCGTAGTCAGCTTCAGCAAATAGAGCAATTTGATAACTCATTTCTCTTGCTACTTCTTCACTATAGACGCTATAAGTATCAATTGTCTCTTTTTTAACACCCATTTTTATTTTAAAGGCATTAGAATAAGTAACAGCACTAAATCTTATAACATCACTAGATCCTTCAACATTGGTAATAGCGTTAGCCACCCCACCACCAGTACAAGATTCCATTGTGGCAATGGTATAACCTTGATCACGTAATAAATCAATTATTTCCTTCATATTCACTCCTCTTTTCATATAAATGATTATCCTTAATATAAGTTAAAACATCTAAATCTAAATATTTATTGATATTGGCATCCGTTATATTATGACGAATATAAGTAGATGATAACATAATCGCTTTTAAATTGGTGATGATAATGTTATGTTGATACTTTTGATATTTAGCTAAAGCATCAATCGTAGATGTCCCATCACGTCTAATAACTAGCATTTTATAATTACTTAACATATATTCATAATTTCGCCAAGTATCAAACTCATCTAAGTTATCAGCGCCCATTATAAAATATATTTCGTCATTAGAATATTTCTTTTTAAAATAATCTAATGTTTCATAAGTATACTTTAACTGTTCTTGAAACTCAAAATCTGATACTTCTAACATCGGATACTTTGATGTCATCAACTTTAACATTTGATAACGATGATTATTACTTACTAAACCTGGCTTATTATACTTATTACTAGCCGGTACATAAATAACTTTATCGAGATAGCCATTTTGAATAAGTTCTAAAGCGATATCTAAATGCATCTTATGGGGTGGATTGAAACATCCGCCAAAAATACCAATCCGCATTACCTCACCTCCCTCGCAATATATCTCTTGTTATTAACATTATATTAAAAAGAGAGATAGATGTCAAGTGTTTTTAACATTTTTATAAAAAGAAATGATAAAATAATTTTTATAATTAAAAAGGCATCTATTTAGATACCTTTTGCTTAGTTGTTTTGTTACGTTTAGCTTTACTATTCTTACCTCTTTTTTTTGTTCGTTCAATTTTATTAAACATTTCTCTTTTGCCGTTTTCCAATTTTTGAATAGATTCTTTATTATGTAAAGTATTAATAATGCGAGCAATAAAATTAGAACAATCAACTTCATGAAACCATGGTCGATCTTTAATTTCTTTAGGAACATAAGATAAATTAGTTGAGTACAATTTAGTAAATAAAACGTCTTTATAAGCCTCATCAAAAATTTCATGTCCTTCAGTGAATAATGCGAAAGTTGCCACTAAATAGATATTTTTAGCGCCCCTTTTCTTTAACTCCCGAGCTACATCTAAAATGGACCCTCCGGAGGCAATCATATCATCGACGATTAAAATATTTTTATCTTTTACTTCACTACCCATATAAATGTGATCAACGATTGGGTTCTTGCCGTTAACGACCTTACTTAAATCCCGTCTTTTATAGAAAACACCTACATCGCAGCCTAAAACTTCAGCATAATACCGGCTTCGTTCCATTGCTCCCATATCAGGACTAACAACTAATAAATCGTTAATGTTTTCTTCTTTAATTAAAGCATCTAAAATAATATGGGTTGGATAAAAATTTTCAAATGGCAAATTAGGAATAGCATTACTAATACTAGGATCATGCGCATCAAAAGTAACAATGTCTTTAACACCGAGATTTTGTAATTCTTGAAGAGCTATCGCACAATCTAGTGATTCTCTTCCTTTACGTTTATGTTGCCTAGACTGATATAAAAAAGGCATAATTAAAGTTATTTTACTACTATGACCATTCGTGGCCGAAACAATTCTTTTGACATCCTGAAAATGTTCATCGGGTGACATAAAGTGCTTTACGCCATGCATCATATAATTGATACTATAGTTTCCAACATCACAAAGAATGTATGTATCCTGTTCCCTTACAGTATCTTCAATTTTTACTTTCCCCTCACCATTAGAAAAACGAACATTCGTAATATTAACAAGATAACCGCTTCTTTCTTTCCTAAGGGTCATCAGTTCACGATTTACCTTTTTACCGACTTCCATAAAGTTATCTAAGACAATTAAACGCAAATTATTTTTTACCATTACTCTACTCCTTACTTAATGTGTTATACTTACACATACAATATATTAAATGGTTAATAAATTGTCAATAGATTTAACAAAAAAAGAAGAATTATTTTAAAATTCTTCTAAATCTTGTAACCAAATATTGACATCACCATCACTAGGCATTCTTAAATCCCCTCGTGGGGATAGTGAGATTGTACCTACTTTAGGGCCATCAGGTAAACAACTTCTTTTAAATTGTTGACTAAAGAATCGTTTTAAAAAGAATGTTAACCATTTCTTAATCTCTTCATCTGTATACATATCTTTAAAAGTGTTTTTAGCAATTAAATATATCTTCTTAGGGCTAGCGCCATATCTAAAGAAATGATATAAGAAGAAATCGTGTAAAATATATGGTCCAACTGTATTCTCAGTCTTTTGCGTAATATTACCTTTTTGATCAGGAGGTAGTAATTCAGGACTAATAGGTGTATCTAAAATATCATAAATTGTTGCCGCCATATTTTCATGGGTATCAGCAATCCATTTGACAAGATAGCGAACTAAAGTTTTCGGAATAGATGTATTAACAGCATACATACTCATGTGATCACCATTATAAGTACACCAACCTAAAGCTAATTCTGATAAATCACCCGTTCCAATAACAAGGCCTCCTTCTTTATTGGCAATATCCATAAGAATCTGGGTCCGTTCCCGAGCCTGAACATTTTCATAAGTAACATCAAACTTATTTGGGTCTTGGCCAATATCATTAAAATGAACATTGCAAGATTCTTTAATGTCAACTTCTTTTAAAGTAGCACCAAAAGATTTAATTAAATTAACGGCATTTTGATAAGTTCGACCCGTTGTTCCAAAGCCTGGCATCGTAACAGCAATAATATTTTTATTATCAATACCTAACTTTTTAAAGGCTTCTACGATAATTAAGAACGCTAGTGTTGAATCTAAACCACCAGAAATACCGATAACCGCTTTCTTCATACCTGTATGTTTTAATCTTTTAGCAAGTCCGGAAGCTTGAATGTTAAAGATTTCATAACAACGACTATTTCTTTTTTCCTCATTGCTTGGAACAAAAGGATACATACTATATGTTCTTAATAAATCAGTATTAGCGTCTTTAATAGCCACTTGAATCGTCCGATGAGGTAAATGTGGCTTTATCCCCATATAACTAATATCTTTATGACGGTCATTCATAATTTTATAAGTATCAACATCTGCGATAATTAAACTGCTATCAAAACTAAAGCGCTCTCCTTCCGTTAGGATATTACCACTTTCAGCAATTAAAGAGTGACCTGAGAAAACGACATCGGTCGTTGACTCATTAATACCGGCTGAAGCATAGATATAGGCACATTTTGTCTTAGCTGATTGCATCTTTACTAAGTTTTTACGATACTCATATTTACCAATAATTTCATTACTTGCTGACAAGTTAAAAATGATATTAGCTCCCGCTAAAGTGTGTTCGTTACTTGGTGGGGTTACACTCCATAAGTCTTCACATATTTCAATAGCAAAGCAGATATTTTTATTTTCTTTATCTTGAAATAATAAGTCGATTCCAAAAGGTACCTCTTCACCTAGTAAGGTAATAGTATTACTAATGGCATTAAGGCTAGATTGAAACCAACGTTTCTCATAGAACTCTTCATAATTAGGAATATATGTTTTAGGAACAACCCCTAGTATTTTACCCTTACTAATAATAACGGCTGTATTAAATAATTGGTTATCTAAACTAACCGGCATACCAATAATCGATATAATATCTAAATCTTTTATTTCATCTACAATCTTTTGTAGGCCAACTAAAGATGATGTCAATAAAATATCTTGATGAAATAAATCACTACAAGTATAGCCTGTTAATGATAATTCTGGTGTCGTAACAATTTGAACACCTTTCTCATTAGCTAGTTTAATTTGTTTAATAATCTCATCAGCATTAAATAGTACATTACCAACTTTAAGTTCAGGGACAATAGCCCCAACTCTAACATAACCATATTGTTTTAACATAGACTACCTCCTTTTTAAATATTGTCTAGCTTTTTCAATTGTAAGTTTACTATTAAGAGATTTAAAATACCCCATTGTATTTAGTTCTAACATCTCATCAAAAGTACATTTAAAAGGTCTTATAATTTCACTTTCATCTAATTTTTGATCACAAGTCTGTTCACTACCTAAGGCCAAGAATAAATAGTTTTTAGCTGGGGAGATACCTTCCATGGGATAGGCCGCATCTAGTAAAACAAGATTTTCAGAAATAACACCTAGTTCTTCCCGTAACTCCCTTTTAGCTGCCACCATTGGTTCTTCACCATCTTCAATATATCCGGCTGGTAAGGCTAAAGTAACACTCTCATCCGTGTGAACCCGAGGTTCGACATTAAGAAATACTTCATCATTATGGGTTAATGCTAAGATAACAGCCGCATCGCCACGCTTATTATTTATGAGTAACCTTTCTCTAATAATTATTTTACCACAATTTAAATGGCATTCATAAAAGGAACTACTTAAGAATTGTTTTTTAGGTTGAAATGTAGGTCCAACCGTTAATGGTACTTTTTTAATTGTCTTTAATTCTTCTAAATAAGAATGTAATTCATCTAACTTTTCTTTACGCATGGTACTGTCCTATCCTTTTTTGTTTTTCAACTGCATCTTTATGTTCCGTAATCATTTGCTTTTTTAAATGTAGTAATGGTTCACTTAAATCAACAATGTATTCATATGGACTAGATGATTGTTTAATTTCTGGATATATAGTCGCAAACATATCCGCACAATAATTTGCACTTTCTAAAGTTTCTGGTACTTGATAGACAAGTTTACCATTTAAAAAGATTGGTACCTGTAGTTCTTGAACAGTATAATTAGATAATTCTTTACGCCGCCATTCATTAACAGGTGAGATTAAAGTATAACCATCTAAAGGGATTTTCTCGGTAGCTAAAGCGACGACATCACCTAAAGCATACCCCGTTTTTTGATCATAGAAACGATATACTTTTTTATAACCAGGATTAGTAATCTTAACTTCAGAGTCACTAAGTTTAATACGAGGTACAGCAACACCATCCTCATCGACAGCAACTAATTTATATACCCCACCAAGTCGGGCTTTAGGCGCAATCGCGTTATCACCGACACCAAGGTTATCAATAGGAGCGTTAACTTGTTTTAACTGTCTAATGTGGGCTTCATCTAAGCCGTTAGTAACAAATATTTTGGTATCTGTATACCCAGCAGCATCCAATATTTTACGAGCTTCACTGGCAAGATAGGTTAAGTCACCGCTATCAATTCTGATCCCTTTAAAAGGATAGCCATTAGGGGTTAAAAAGTCATCGGCCACTTTAATAGCTGCTGGAAGGCCACTATATAAGGTACTAAAAGTATCAACTAAAGCAACAAAGTTATAAGGATTAGATTTAGCATAAGCCATAAAAGCATCATAATCATTACCATAAAATTCAACTAAAGAATGAGCCATCGTACCTGATGGTATAAGATTATAAGTTTGCGCAGCTAAAACATTCGAAGTACTAGAAAATCCCCCAATTGCTGCATGGCGTGATCCTTGTGTGACTGACTCACCATGACCTCTTCTCGCTCCAAAGTCAGCTATCTTTAGTGGTTCAGCAGCACTAGAAAGCCTTTTCGTAGCCGTAGCAATTAAACTGCCATGATTAAAGTAAGCTAACATTAAAGTCTCAAGTAACTGAGCTTCAATAACATTGGCATGAACGGTTATGATAGGTTCATTAGGGAAAATTGGTGTGCCATCTGGTACCGCCCATATATCACCCGTAAAATGTAAATCTTTTAGATATGCTAAAAAATCTTCTGTAAATTGACCTGTACCTCTTAAATAGTCAATATCCCCTTTTGTAAAATGAAAATTTTTAACATAATCAATAATTTCTGCTAAACCTGAACTTATTGTATAACCACTACCAAACTCATGATTACGGAAGAAAACATCAAAATAAGCCTTCCTTTGATACTCACCTGTATCAAAGAATGTTTGGGACATCGTAAACTCATAAAAGTCAACTAACATTGTTAAATTAGGTTTTTGATTCTTTAAAATAGCCTCCTTTAAATCTTGCCAAGTCTTAATACCTTCGTCTTCAATATCAATCATTTTTTTGACATCTTCAACGCTCATTAAATCAATCTCATTATTATTTTTAACCATAAATATTCCTTCTTTCTATCTTTTTGTTAATAATAAACAGGTTAATTATAAACCTTCACCTTTGAAGGTTCTTCAACTTTTATACCAGCTTGCATCATAAACTTAAAAGCCATATTATTATATTCTTGACGGTCATGAATACCAGCTTCCATAAGTTTACCATCACCATCATAGACATTAGGTTTTGTCTCATATGTTTCAACGGCTTCTTTAGGAACGATAACATCAACAGCAATATCTAACTCATCACATAATTTTTTAAGGGGTATAGCAACATCCATTACGCATATATCTGTACAACAACCGACAATGGTAATTTTTCCAAACTTAGGGTTTTTAATAACTTCTTTAATGAAATTCAAAAATCCTGGGGCCCACATCGCACAAGTAGAGTTTTTAAAAAACTCATAACAATATGGTTCATATTGAACTAACTCAATAACTAATGCTGCTTCCCAAGTTCCCGCTAAACAATGTGGTGGATAATTTTTAAACTCCATCGCCTCTTTAGTATGATTTTCACGAATAACCGCTACAGCTTTATGATCATCTGTTAAGGCTTCCTGCATATAATTTTTAGCAGCCGGTATGATATGTTGAATGTATGGATCAGCTAACGCCCCTTCTTTGACAAAGCCATTAACTAAATCGACAGCAATAACTAACTCCTCAATATCTTTTACTTCTGTTTTTTGCATCTTTGTTTTTATCATATTATCCCTCCTCTTATTAATATTTTGTTAATAACTAAATGCAAATTTTTTAAAGAGTTTTATCTCTTGTTACTAACATTATATTAAAAACAAGAATACTTGTCAATATGTTTTTAACATTTTTTTAAAAAGACATTATGCTACCGTCCAATTATCCTTGATTTATAAGAAAAAAATTATAACTTTAATAGTTATAATTTTTCTTTTTATATACTACTAGTACTAATACTAATAATCCTAAAGCTCCTCCAAACATTATAATATATTTTATAATATTATCTAAAGTTCGTGGGATAGAAATCTTATCATTATGAATAGTAACAATCGTGTCTGAAGTTATCGTTCCTTTGTTATTTTTATAAGTTGGATGATAACCTTGTTTTTCAGCATTTAATTCTTTAACTTCATACTCTACCCCATAAGGTAATCTTAAGGAAACTTTTTGATTGTGTTTTAAACTAATATTGCCGATGAAAGTTCCATCTTTTTCTTTAAAGATAATAGTTCCATCATCAATATTTGTGCCCTTATACTCTATAGTTTCACTTAAAGGTTGATGATCTTTATTAACAAGTTTAATTTCAAAATTAAATGCCATATCAGTATCTGGGTTTTTACCGCTTACTTCTTTTTCAATTGTAAAATCATAATAAGAGAATTTGGTATTATAAAACTCAACTATTGGATTATTACCATTTAAAGTACCACTTAAATCACCTTTAGTAGTAGTTACATATTCATTCTTATTAGCTTCTACTTCACTAACTTCATAAGTTGTTCCTTCTGGTAAATCTTTAATGGTAATAGTTTCTTGATCTTTTATTTTAAGAGTACCCTCGTATGCCCCTTGAGTTTCACTTAAAGTTAAAGTGCCATTTTCATTATTTTGATTTATCGTTTTATAAGTCGTATTTAATTTTTGACTTGCCCCTGGCGTAAGCTTTACTTTAATAGTCCATTCACTATTTTTATCACTCATATCGCCACTAACATATTTTTTAATACTTAAATCATTTTGTAAAACGCGTATCTTACCATTGTTACCATAATACATATCAATAACAACGTTGTTTCCTTCAGCAATACCAGTTGTGGTCTCACTAATAGTTGATGCGAAAGAAAGAGTTGCCGTATTAGTCGTATTTTTATTTTTATTAATAATATTGTGTTCAAGATTACCAATAATGAGGCCACCTGGTCTTGTGGCAATAACCCAATCATTATATTCGGGATCAGTTGGCTTACTATTACTAAAATCTTTCCAAGTGTCGCCTTTTGGACTATACCAACATAAGTATTCTCCAAAATGGACATTTTCACCACCTAAGCCCGTGCCGAACTCTTTACCTTGGCGCAATAAAGCAGCATGGTGAATATCTGGTGAATTTGGAACATAGTAATCAACAACAATATAATAATATTTATTAGAATCTTCAGCTACAACAGTATTAACTGTTTGATGCGCTGCTTTAAAAACCTCATACTCCATGTCATTCTCAAGATCTACTTCAAGATTTGACATTTCATTAGCCTTAGCCTCATATAAAACCAAAGGTTTATTAGAAGTAAAATAATTATTATCCTTGCTTGGTGAGAAAGATACAAGAGTATTACCATAAGTTCCTGATGCTTTCTTATTAAATAAAGTTCCAACTTGTCTATTCGTAAAGTAGTTTGAATTAAAAGTCACATACTTTTTAGATGCATCTACCTCAGTATGTTTACTTATATAATTTTGTGATACACTATCTAAATTAACTACTTTTCTAGATGTACCAATATCATCAGCAAGACCGACAGTATAGAATACTCTTAATGGAGTTGATTCTTTATAATCTTTTAAATTAGTAACGTATAAAAGAACTTCACCTTTTAAATCGACGTTAACTTCAGCAACTTGAAGTGGTAAAGCATTACGTGGAATATTGACATATAAAGTTTCATCAGATGTATCATCATCACTAGATGATGATCTTTTTTCAACACATATCTTAATGTCACTTAATTTAAACGTAACATTATATTTTACTGTTCCATCTTCTTCGGTTGTTTTATATGATAAGTTATTTTGAACATCACCATCTTGTAAAACTATTTTGTAATACTGTCTTGTATAATCATACTTAGCTGGTTTATTAGTTGTCTCGGTAACACTTCCATCAGCTTCAACAACGCAATATTTTAATTCATCTTTGGTAACTTCATATAGCTTTCCAAATAAAGATACATTTTTAATATCTTTAACTTCCATATACTTACCAATTTGATCTTGATATGTTAAAGCATCAGCTATTCCTGCATCATTTGTTCCTTCAATTGGCTTTAATGGAACCATTGTAATATGTTTTAAAACTTGATCAAAGATATCAGAAATATCATCGGTATCACCAGATATATATCGATCATTATAATATACATCTTCGATACTCTTAACATCGTACTTACTATCATCACCCTTTGGATGATTAAATGTAATAGAGGCACTTAATTCCGTTCCACTCCATAAACCAGTTAATTCTCTAGTTGGTTCTGAACCGCCAATATATTCTTGAATTATTTCATAAGGTTCTCTGGTATATTCACTATCACTATCTTCTTTGATATATTCTTTTGGATCAATAGTACCGTGTAGTTGATGTCTTTCAAAGTTATTAACTAAATTATCAACATTTATACCGATACCATATCCTTGCATTGTAACTTTATCACGGCCAGCCCGATGTTCGTTATAATGTGCCTCGACTTTATTTTTCATAAAGCCAGCTGTCAATAATACTGATGTTGTTCTAGGTGTGATAGATTCCTTATTATCAAAATTTATTGGTGTGTAAAAAGGGTTGCCATTTGGTTTAGCAACAAAATGTGACCACGCTACAGGATTTTCTGATCTACTTGGTAAAATAACTTTATCTTTATTTTCAGCCCAACTAAGTGGATCCCACCAGTTAGTTGTTGCCTCTACCCCACTTGCTGATGTTACACTACTAACATTCGTAGCCCCATCGGTTAGAGTAACTAAAACAGGGATTCTATCAATGGTTGAAAACCGGTCAGTATACGTTGTCTTATCAGAATTAGCTAGCATATTCATTCCTTGGTAAAGAGCACCTTGTAAATATGTTGAATCGGCAAACATATAATCACTTTGATTAGTATATATATCGCCAGTTTCCGTAACAACATTACTAGAAACCCGTGGCCAATATTTAGAGCTTCCCTCTACTACTGATGCGGTTACAGAAAGATAATCAGCACCTTTGTTTTTAGTATAGTGGCCTAATGGTAAAACAACCTGTGTTCCACCAGCATAGACAATAACACCTACACGGTTATAATCATGAATAAAAATTTCATCATTTTCATCCATTAATTCGCTAATCATCTTATTAGCTTCGGCAATAGCGCGGTAAGCCGGTGATTCTTCAAGATTTCCCTTTTCCTCATTATATGTGTCCTCTTTAATCATTGAGCTCGAAACATCTAATAAAAGGACAACATCCAAAGGATGTATTTCACTATAGACAAGATTTGTACTAGATCCTAAAGCCGAATAAACATGCAAAAAATCACTATCATTAGTAATTGTTGCCTTTACACCATCCGTTTCCTCATCTAAAGTTAATGATGCATCCGATATAACGGTTTTATCAGCCCAAATTTTTCCGGCATTTTTAGTACCTAATTTATCGTTGATAAGATAGTCTTTATAACTATCCATCGTATTGGCATCGACCAAATAACTTAAATTACTATTACCCAAATCTTGACTAATTTGATTAGGTAAATTACTATTATTTTTACTCTTCATAGATGTCTTTTCTAATTTTGCTATATTAGAGTTTTGCATTCCCACTAAAATAACTCCTAGGCAAATAAAAAGAACAACTAGTTTAAATATAATTTTACTTCGCTTATTCATACTACTGCGTCAAATAAAAATATTTGACAACTCCTTTCTATAAAGCCTCTATTAATGATATAGCATCACTACCATACCATTATCATACCAATTATAGCATAATTTTAATGTTATTTCAATGTTAAAGTAATTCTATTCAAAATAATGTGATTTTGATACTATATGTACGAGGTGAAAAAAATGAAAAGCAATATTATCTATTCACTTAGGATTCCAGAAGAATTACATGAACAACTAAAAAAGCAAGCAGATAAAGAAAAACGAAGTATCAACAATATGATTCTGATTATGATTGAAAAATATCTAAAAGAAGCAGAAGGGAAAATAAAATAGATATTTACAAAAAAAGTTAAGATTATTTCTTAACTTTTTTTACTTTTTGCTAATTGTTTATCAATTCTTTTAGTTTTACTATTAACAGGAATATCTAATTCCATATAGTCCCCTTCTAAAGGTGATTCACTTAGAATGACGATATCAGGGAAATGATATTTCATTCTTCTAAAAAGACGAATTAAGTTTTCACATTTCGCCCGGCTAATAAAATCTTCTTTATGAACATAATGATCATATAGCCTTTTATCAGCCATAAAAGCTTCATATTCATAATTATCATGCGCAAACATCGCTTTTAACTCTTCTTTCGTTTTACTCTTATATTTATCATAATCGCCATGTAGTCTAGTAAAATAAGCTTCATATTCTTGACTTAAAAGAACGTGGTGATCATAAGATAAAACTTCTAAGAAAGGAACTCTTACCTTTTTAATGCCATATGAAGATAACATATCAAAGAAGATCGTTAAAGCCATAATAAAGTTAGGATGCACGTCACTGATGTTTTCGGGATAATAGTCACTTTCCCCTCTCATATAAGCTAGGTATTCATCACTTTCTACATCCCGAACGTTAGCATTTAATTTATAAAGTAGTCGTTCAACTTTTTTAATTCTTCTAGAGTCGGCTTTATCCGTTTGAACCGCCCCAATATAACAGATACCATCAACAATATCATAATGTATTCTTGGAAGGCTATGATAAACCTCCCCATCATAAAGGCGAATATGCATCTCATTTACGTTTTCATCATATAATGTTCCAGGTGTATTTTTAACTTTAATATCATATCCGGCTATTTTACCTACTTTTGTCCAATCTCTTATAAAAGTAAATGTCGTATCTTCGTAGGCTTTCGTCTCACGATATAAAAAGTCTTCAACATTGTCTAAATCTCCCGGTGTCATTCTAAGCCAAATCTTTTTTAGTAAATCAATTTGTAAAATATCGCTAGGACGTTTTTGATACTGATGTTGATAATTTATATAACTAAGCGATAACTTATACATATTGTAAAAAAAGGTATAGTGATTTTTAACTCTAACTGTTGGACTATCAGGATTAAACTCTTTTAGCCGGTCAAGATCCCGGTCTTTAATAGGCCAGTCATGAAACTTAGGGCAAACATCTTTGACGTTTTCTAAAAAAGATAGACCATCATCATCAAAAACTATATTAAAATATGGCAAATTGGCTTTTTCTAAACGCATACCAAAAACCGCTAAACTAACAAATAGCTGAATCGTCGATAACAAATTGATTTCATCTTTTTCATAAGCAAGCATCTAACCAGCTCCTAAAATCGGTTTTATTCTAGCATATTTAAGGTGATTATTCAAATCTAGTTTTGACACACCAAATAATGTGTGTTATTATGATACAAGTATATGAGGTGAATTATGAAAATTGTTAAAGGCATTACTAATATCCTATTAATTTTATTTATTATGCTTGATCTTTTAGCGCTTACTTTCACAAGAGTTATCAAGCAAGAAATTAAACCAACGACAATTAGAAAAGTTGTCACAAAAATTGATTACGGGGATGAAATAGATAAAATTATTGATGAAAATCTTAACTTCTCAGATATCACTAAAGAAGCTCTTAATTTTATGGGTTTAAATGAAAAAACGCTTAACCGAGTATCTACTTCAGAAGCTACCAAAGACTTTCTTGGAATATATGTTGCTAATGCGACATCATATCTTTTAGGTAGTGATGAAGAAATCAAAATTACTAAAGATGATCTTAAAAATCTTATCAATAAAAACATTCCAATTATTGAAGAAGATATGCCATCTTGGGCAAAAGATTTTATTGATAAAAATCAAACTTCCATCGATAAATATATCGATCAAAATGGAGATGAAATCATCAGTTTCTTACCTCAGCCTAAAGACGTTTTAAAAGATGTTAAAAAAGAAGATATCGTCATCTATGAAGATGTAACACTAGAAGATGTTACGACAACGATTACAAAGATTACTAGTCCTAAAACTTTTAGTGCATTGGTAGTATGTGGATTTATCGCTTTAGCTATATTGATTATTATTAATTTTAAAGCTAAAAAGTGGGCTAAATATGTCTTTATCATTTCCTTAACTTATACTATTATCATATTGTTTGCTAAGTTTATCATTATGCCTATTATCAGTTCTATTAGTAAAAATATTGCCGAGGTAAAAGATGTAATTCCTTATCTTTTATCTTCTATCAATAGTGTCCTTTGGATATGTCTTATCGTATCTATTATAGTAAGTATTACATCTATTCTTTTCTACAAAATTAATTTTAATAAAAAAGAAGCGGCCCTATAGGTCGCTTTTAATTTCTTCTTTCATCATCGCATAAATTTGTAATTTTTCATCTTTGGAAAAGATATCTTTTTGTGCTTTAAACTTACTTAAAGACCATTTCCACATATTATAGCCAAAGTGTTTATCGATATAAGTATGTCCTAAAAGAGATACTTTTCCTTGATAGCGCGGGATAAAATGAAAATGAACATGAGGTGTCGCATTATCACGATAAGCATTATTCATAAGGCAAGCAAAATTAAACATTGTTGCTGAAAAGAGTTTTTTACACACTCTTTCTAACTCCTTTTCAATAGATCCTAATTCAACCCAATCTTCGGGCGTTAAAGAGCTTAAACTTTCCTTATTACAAGAAATAATACACTGACCGGGAAACTCCTGACACCATTCGGTGAACACAACTTCAAAAGTTTTACCTTGATATAATTGCATTTTCATCATCCTTTCTACTCGTTATAATCATATCTACTTTTTCGTCACCAATTTCAACAGGAATTTTATCAACTAAACAATCTTCATAACATAGACCAATCTTATAAGGATGGTGATTATGATAATAACGATCATAATACCCACCACCATAACCTAAACGGTAACCATCTTTTGTGTAACAAAGAGCAGGCGTTAAAGATATGGCATCCATATCACTCGCTATCTCGTTACCAATAGGTTCCATAATGCCATACGTTCCCTTTTTTAAATCATCGAAGCTATGGATATAATAAAAGACTAATTCGCTATTTTGAACTTTAGGGGTAGCAACTCTTTTACCATTTTCTAAAGCATACTTAATTATTTTATATGTATCAACTTCATCACGGTAAGATACATAAGTAAGAATCGTCTTCGCTTTTTTAAAGTGATGATTAGAAATAAGTTTATTATAAATTTCTTCATCTTTGATATCACGATTTTTGATGTGCGAACGAATATATAAATACTCTTTTCTTAAAGATGCTTTATCCATCTTATCACCTATTACTATTATCTTATAATATGTTAGTTTATGCAAGTATTATTTATGTTTTTGCCAACCACGTTTGTTGATGTATGAAGTTCCTGCCTTCATCATCGAACTAATCATATCATCATAAAACTTGACTTTATCCGTCGTTAAATAATCATATGGTAAAAGGCTTGGAACTTCGAAAATATCATTAATAGGATATAAATCACTCGCTAGTTCTTCTAATGGGATATATCCCCTCGCATCATAAAAAGCATCATCTATTTTTAAAACAATATGTTTATTACATACATAGTACTCACTACTTGGAATAACCCCTTTTAAGCTAGCTGCAAAAATAGCGCAGTAACCATTTGTAAACATATAAAGAGCTTCCGCATAAGGATTAGGATACGAGCCAAAATATTTAGGTGTAAGATAAACTTCACTAAACTTATTAAGCATCGCTTCAATAATAAGAGCAATCTGATCATCATTTAACATTTTATCACGCATAAGTTTCTCATTAATTATTTTATTTATGATGTGTATTATCTATGACATAGAAAAAAGTGGAAAACTTCATCGCCACTTTTTTCTTTCTAGCTACATTTTAACTTACCTCTTTTTTTGACATAACTAAAGCCTTCCTCAAACATATCATCGTGTCTATCTAATAAATCAAAAGATGTAAGCATTTCACGGGTTGTCATTTCATGCCGTAAAACTTTATCAAACGCCCCTAAAACGTCTTGGGGTTGATTTTCATATATACTATATAAAACTAAAGCATAATAATATGATAAATAATAGTACAAATCATAAGAGCGATAAGCTATATAATTATCTTTATTATTTAGATTAGCTAGAATTTTAGGTGTCACTGTTTTATGATAACGGTCTAATAGTCCATATAGTGTTAATCTAATACTTTGGCTTGCCACTTTATCTTCAGCATCCGCTACTTGGATTAACTCATAGAGGAATGGTAATACTTCGGAATAAGTAAGTAAATCGCTCCATTCCTTATGATTATTTCCATCTTTTAAAACATGAATGCATTCGTGACCAATAAAAATATGTGATGTTTCATCTACCCATGATGGGACATCCATCGTACAAGGATTTAAACTATATGAAAAGCTTGTGTTATAAGCACCACTACGATTATGACGATTTATAAAAGCCATCCGATCCTTTATTTTTTGTAGATAGGCATCATAAATATCCTGGCTAAAGTAATGTTTCATATTTTGACTTACTTTTTCCATAACAATATTAAAATCCGTACGATTTAAAGATGGTTCTTTAAGTCCCCTCAACTCTTCTAAACGTCCAATCGTAAAATCAGCAACCTGAAAATCATACATAGTTGGCATATTTAAGGTATACTCGCTTTTTAAATATTCTATTGATTTAAGGCGTTCATTAATTACTAAAACAGACATTGTATCACTTCCTACAAATTGTCACTTATTATAACACAATGTCTTCTTTTTGTATAGTAATTATGGATTGATACGATTTGGTCCCCTAAATAAGAACATCGTCTCTTTTAATGAAGGCATTCCTAAAAGAAGCATCGTAATTCTATCAACCCCAAAAGCAAAACCGCCATGTGGTGGACAACCATATTTAAAGAAATCTAAATAAAAAGCGACATCTTTACCTAAGCCTTTTTCTTTGGCTTGCTTAACAAGAATATCATAATTATGTTCCCGAATCGCTAAAGTGGTTGTCTCACAGCCTTTCCAAATAAGGTCAGCTCCCACCGGAACTCCATTGTTACGATGATGATAGAAAGCTCTTTTTTTAGCACTAAAATCCGTAATGAAAACAAAATCATGACCATACTTTTCTTTGATGTATTTAGAAGCTAATTTTTCTGATTCAGCGTTCATATCGCCGACATCTTCATAATCCATTTTAAATCCATATTCCTTTTCTAATTCGATATACAGATCTTCTAACTTAATGCGTGGGAATGGCTTAGTTGGAACGTTAACTTCCACATTAAAGAGTCTTTTGATATCATCTTCATAAGCTTCTTTAACAGCTTTAAGGCCGGCAATAAAAAGGTCTTCTTCAAAATCCATTAACTCTTCTAAAGAGTCAACATAACTCATTTCAATATCAAATGATGTAAATTCTGTCGCATGCCGGTAGGAGTTTGATTTCTCAGCTCGAAAAGCCGGAGCAACTTCAAAAACTCTTTCAAAGCCACTACACATCGCCATCTGTTTATAAAATTGTGGGCTTTGCGCTAGATAAGCTTCGTCCTCAAAATATTTTACAGCAAACACATCAGCTCCCGATTCAGATGCCGCACTAATAATTTTTGGTGTGTGGATTTCAACAAAATTATTAGCTAAGACAAATGCCCGCATCGCATTAATTAATTTCGTTTGAACTTTAAACATAAGAATATTTTTTTCATTACGAAGATCAAGGAAACGATAATTAAGCCTCGTATCCAAAAGAGATGAGGAAGGATCCTTATAATTAATTGGCATTTCTTCTAAACATCTACTTGTTACGATAATATCTTTAGGAATAACTTCCATGCCCCTTAATTTAACTTTTTCATTTTTAATTAAAGTCCCCGTAATTTTTACTGTACTATCTAAAGTAAGATCTGATACAATCTTATTTAAAGATGCATTTTCTTCATTCTTTTCAATTGTTACCTGAACTTTACTAGTAACATCTCTTACAACCATAAATTGAACATAAGGTAAGTCACGAATACTATCGACGAATCCCTCAATAATGACTTCTTGATTAAAATATTCTTCAAGATTTTTAAAATGTATTTTTTTCAAAGTACCTCCTTTAAATTATAAAAAAACAGTTATATTATCCACAAAGGGACGAATAACTGTCATATCCGCGGTACCACCCAATTTATCATATATTAAAAATATATAATCACTCGTCGCGATAACGGCGCTAAAACCGGTCTACCCTACTATTTTCAAGTAGACAGCTCCTAGGTGTCTTTCCTTTGGCATCTATATTATCTTCCACCTAACGATAACTCTCTTTAATAGATAACCTCGTACTCTTCCTATTCATCGCTGATGGATAAAATATACCACATAATAAAAATATTTGCAAATAAAAAGACTTAAGCCGTCTCTTTATTTTTCCAATTTTTTATTTTGTAAGAAACCAAAAGATATTTTTAAATCATTTTTCTATTTTCCCTATTAAAATCTCTTTAAAAGGATTAAATCCCAACTCCAAATAAAGTTTTTTGGCAAACGTATTCGCGCTACAAACACTAACTTCCATTAGTTTAATATCATTATCACTAACCCATTCCTGAAATAAAGTAATAAGATGTTTAGCAATGCCCATATGACGATATTCTTCTCTTACAAACAAAGCATCTAATTTAGCTACCCGTTCTTGATAAGCATCGTTAGGATTACTTATAAAGCCATATAAATAGCCAACGATTTTATCATCATCTAAAGCAACCATAATAAAACGCGTCTTATCATTAATGTAGTATTCATACATACTTGTTACAACAAAGGTTTCATCAATACTATCATCATACTTTTTCTCATCACGAACAAGTAGTGTTAATAACCAATTTAGTGTTTTAGCATCTTCTTCTTTAGCTAGACGATAATTAATCATAAACTTCCTTCTTTCTTTTTAAATCTTTTCTGACATATTTAGTCAAAGCTTGACAGCTTTTAGACACCTCTTTAGAATTGATGATATCTTCATACTTAAAAAAGCGATATCCTAAGCATTTATCTGGTTCCATTATTTTAAAGTTTCCATCTTCATAGATACCAAAATAAATAATGAAAAGCCAGTTAATGTTATTTTTAAAATAGTAAATAGTGGAATATCCCTAGGGATGTTTTTATTTCTATTTTAACATCATCCACTGCTTCTTCCGCTAGTTCTCTTATAATCGTATCTTTAAAGCTAGCATCCCTTTTTTCATATTTGCCACCGATTTCTTCAAAGAGATTATTTTCATCAGCGGCTTTAACGCCCGTTGTTGAAGTAAGATCTCACCCTTTTTATTTTCAAGATGAAGAAGAACCCCAACCTTTTGATTAGGATAGTGAAAGGCTTCAATATCTTTAGGAATAATCTCTCGTTCAAATGAATAATAATGCATAAGCCACCTCTAAAGTACTAACATAATTATAACACCTTTTTAAGAGATATCTTTTTCTTTTTTAATTTATATAAAAATTTTAACATATTGAAGTTAAAAAATCGTTTGACTTCCTACTAAAAATTTGTTATATTGTAATTACATTCAATGATTAACTGATTGCGCTGCGAAGAGTTTTGCTCAAGGAACATATTAGTCAATCAATAATTACCTTAAGAATAGCATTGTGAAGGTTTTATACGAGGAGCATATTAGTCTATTCATTTACAAGGGTCTCTATATAGAGATCCTTTTTGCTTTTAATTTATACAAAAATAAATAAGAGGCAAAAAAGAGATAAAGGATTAAAGCAAAATAAAAAGCCTTATAAAATAAGGCTTTATTAATAAGATGGTGCCCTCAAGGAAGACGTACAACAAATTTGTTGAAATTAATTATTTCTATATCTAATTGTTAATAATAATATTAATAAACAAAAAAACAATTCTAAGGATGTTTCAAATACTAACATTGCATCCTTGCTGACACAAATTGCATATATGGTATAGGATAAACTGCTTATTACCCATAAAATCCATGATGGAATGCTTAAATCATCTGATTTTTTACTTTTTAATAATTTAACTGTTTGAGGTAAATAAGAAATAAAAGTACAAATTGATACAATTCCTAGTAAACAATTTCCTAACAAATTAATCACCTCTTTACAACTTATTAATTATCATTGCATATTGTTGTCTTTGCCAATATGCAAGTGTGTTTTCTAAATTGGCAAATATATCAAATTCAATTTAGAAATATTTTAGTATAAATGAACGGTTTTTTAAACTTAAACGTTCAAAGTTCAGGTTTTATATCAAATGATGTTAAAGGAAGACGTATAACACCATTTGAATTAAATAATAGTTTGTAATAATGAATATCATTTTTCAATACTTTTTATATATTATCTTTTCTTTGTTAGTGTGTACCTACTTTTATCAGACATTTGCCATGGAGCAAAATCCCTACCTTCTGTGTGCCCCGATATAGCAAAGCTTGTAAATCCATAACTAGCTAAAACCTCTTCACTTTTTTCTAACTGCTTAATAAGATCTCTAATAACACTTAACCAGATAAAATCTGGTATTGACTGATATTCTTCTTCAATATATTTAGAAACTATCTTTGGATCTAATCCAATTGATTTTAAAAACTCTATTCTTTCCAATCTCGATCTCTGATAATTCTCATTACTTATTTGATAGGTTTGATACTCTTTAAAGTTTTCAACGCTAAGTTTTCTTAAATCATACCAAGGAATAAAATATCTTTCATGGGTACAAATACCTTTTGAAACTTCTCTTCCATCAAAACCTTTTGAAACAGCATCAATTATAACATCTTTTCCTAAATCAACGCCAACCGATATCCCAGCCCACCTCTTATATCTTTCTGTTTTTTCCCTTGTTAGATTAAATAAAACTAATACTCCTAGGGAATCTTTTTCTTTAACTTTAATTAAGGTATCATAAAAATCGCCACTTTCTCCAGCATTTTCTATACCTGAAATAGGAGTTCTTCCTTTTAATGTATCAACTCTATTTTGAGCAAAGCTATCAAAATATTCTTTATTATTTAAATAGTCTTCAATACTTTCTACTAATGTTAAATCCCTTACCGAGCTTAATTGTGGAAAAAAATATAGCAAATTTAACATATCGCTAGTTCTATAATATTGCATCATTTTTTGTCTATCATCAATATTATTCATATTTAGCATAGAGAGTCGCTCCTTATATTTCCTTTTTATACTAATATTTTAAATTGGCAAGATATCAATATAAATTAGTGATTATTTTAACATAAATTTGAACAAATTAAAACTCGAACCATAAAAGTCCGAGTTTGGTATCAATCTGGTGTCCCCAGTAGGATTCGAACCTACCTTTCACCCTTAGGAGGGGCGCGCACTATCCGAATATGCTATGAGGACATCTAGATAAATTATAACACAAAAAAGATAGAATTAGCCATTCTATCTTATAAAATTTAAAATAAGCACTAAATATAAATTAGTTCGCCAAGATAGTTGTTGCTGAAACTTCTTTGAGAACTCTTTAATACTGACACCTTTATCAACCATACTGACAATCCAGCTTTCAGCATACCTTGGAACTTTAACATCAACAGGAAACATATGGGTACGAATAATATCTTGTTCTTTTTCTGTTATATCAAAGTGATGCATCGCATTGTCTAAAGCATCATTAGGATGCTTTGTTGTATAAAGTAAGATTTTATCTTTAGCTGTCTTTTGTTCACGAATCTGATCTAGATAAAAATCGTGTAAAAGACCGCCCCGAGCTACATCTTCATAATCTAAACGTAAAGCTTTAGCTATCTTATATGAATAATAAGATACCTTAAGTGAGTGATTTAATCTTGTGTCATTATGATGTTTGATGTCTTTCATTTGACTAAAATCATCATCCGCCATAATCGGATTTATGATTCTAATATATTGCTCATCTTTTTCATAATTTGGCATAATCCATCTCCCGACCTTTTCATTATAGCATATTTTTAACTTTTTTCAAAATCACACTATATTGTATGAAATATCTTATTTTATCACTAATTCTTCTGTACTAGGTTGAATTTGTATATAAGTATTGCCATCATTTACTTCAATTTCTTTACCATTCATATATCGGTAAATCGTTTTAGAGGAGCGACTATTTTTCTCCCAACTAATGGGTACGGCATAGCCATTTGTAATAAAATAGCCACTTCCCCCACCAAACGTATCCATCTGTTGGCGACCTTTTTTATCAATTGTTTTTGTAGCTAATTTATAGGTAATAATATTTTTAGCAGTATATTGTTTTTTAGTCACACCATCGATATGTTGATAACTTTTCTTAGCTGTTCCTTGACTTCTTAAATAGACCTTATTTACACTATCATAAATATATGATGTATTACGACTAGCTGAATAGTCAATAAAAATAGATGTCGCACTTATCGCGCCTGGCATTGTACTTAAATCAATCTCATCAACACTATAATTTAAAACGGGTTTAGATGTAGTAGTAAGACGGTATCCATACTTTTTAAAACCGGTTTCCAAACGGTCGGTAGAGGTAAAAGCTGTATGCTCCGTCGCCAGACCAAGACTGCGATCGCGCCAATAACCAGCATTATAATTCATCAAGTTAATATTATTTACATCCAACTTTTTAATATCGCTTAAAGCTTGATCACTAGCTCCAAAATGAACATATAAAGCATCATTTTCTAAAGCAAAGTCTAGAAAATATGGCCTTGAACTACGAATACTACCAATCCGATCAAGTTTTTTATCCTTAAAGATAGCCATTAATCTAGTATAGCCACCTTCAACTAGCATTTCATAGACAAGATAAGCATCTTCTAATCCCGATTGATAACCCCAAACAGTTGATATATTATTATACATAACGGCGATATTACGGCTATTAGAATCAGGATTAATAATTTTAAGTTGAGGTTTCGGAGCTTCTTCTTTTACCTCTTCATTAGAATTACTTTCAGGATTGTTTTGCTTTGTATGTGATAGCTTTTGAACCAAAAAAGCACCAAGTAAAAGAGCTAAGCCAATTAATACAAGCGTGACGATTAAAATTACCTTATTTTTATTCTTCTTTTTTCCTACTTTAGCCATCATATCACATCCTAAAAACATTATAACACGGTCAAAAAAAAAGAAATAGCAAGTGAGACCATTTCTTTTTACTTTACATTTTAAGTTTACCTTTTGATCCTTTAACCCCACCGGCATAACCCGTTAAGATATTCGTTTCAAAAGAATAAATCTTTTTATGCTTTTCCTTATAATCTTTAATAGCTAAAGTAATTGCTTCATCTAATAATTCCGTATAGCTCTTACCGATAGGTTCCCATAAATAGAAAGCTAAAGAGCCGGGAATGGTATTAGGTTCATTGATGTAAACTTGTCTTGTCTCTTTGTCAATCAAAAAGTCAATTCGACAAATACCACTAAGATTTAGTGCTTTAAAAGCTTCACAGGCATAATTTCGAACATCTTCTTCGGTTTTAGTATCAATACGAGCAGGAATAATCCTACTAGCACTAGCCATTCCTTTTGATTTTACACCTTTACCTTTTGTTTTACCGCTACCAAGATATTTATCTTGATAAGTTAAGAAATCAGTTTTACCTTTAACTTCTTCAATCGCACTCGTCTTTTGATAAGCATAATTACCCAAAACAGAGCAGTTAACTTCAACTAGATTAAGAACGGCTTTTTCCACGATAATCTTATTATCAAACTGAATAGCTTCTTCAATCGCACTTCTAATATTCGTTGGTTCTTTAACATAAGTTATGCCGACACTACTACCTAATTTAGCTGGTTTAACTATAACTGGATATCCTAACGCATCGATGCGGTGAATAATATCATCTGGTGTGTCAGCATAATCACTATCATAAAACCACGTATAATCAACAACTGGTAAATCCATTGATTTGAAGACTTGTTTCATAACAACTTTATCTTGACCTAACGCACTACCTAAGACATTGCTTCCAACATAAGGAATACCAATACTATCAAGTAATCCCGCTAAAGTTCCATCTTCAACATTATTACCATGAACAATTGGGAAAGCAATATCAATATCCGTTATATTACGTCTAAATAGACCGGTTGTCCTTTGTAAATAAAACATATCCCCTTTTTTAACTAAAGTACATTTGTGAGCATACTTCTTTAAATCATCAAAATTGCGGAAAACATCGATATCCATAAGCATTTTACCCGTATACCAAGTCCGGTCTTTACTTATATAAATTGGGATAATTTCATATTTATTTTGATCCATATGTTCCATTGCTTGAACAGCTGAAATAATACTTACCTCGTGTTCAACGGTTTCGCCACCAAAGATGACACCAACTTTTATTTTCATTTCTTCACTCCTATTCATTAAATAAATCTGGTAAATCGTTTTCTAAAAGAGCATACATATTACCATCATCTAAACGTCTTAAGACTTTAAAAGCTTCCGTAACATCATTTACAATAAAGATGTTATCTTCATTATACCCCTTTTCTTTTAATCCATCAAAAATGGGTTTTGTCTGTTCCTTGCCAACTAAAATAACATAGTCACAAACAGATGAAATCATTACTCCTAAACGTTTATTATATTCATACTGTTTAGGTCCTAATTCAATCATTCCCGGTGTGACAATAGTGTGTGTACCAGGCATTAGTTTTAAAACATCTAAAGCGGTTTTAGAACCAACCGGATTAGAATTATAGGCATCATCAATAATATTTAATGTGCCCATCTTTTTTAACTGCAAACGATGATCAATCGTCTTAACTAGTCCGACACCACGTTTTAATTCATCGATGGTTAAGCCTAAGCGTTTACCTAAAAGAATACCCGCTAGAAGATTATAGACATTATGTTTACCTAATAACCTGGTATGGAAAGAATATGAATTATCATCACCTTTAAACTTAACATCAAAAGTGGTTCCATCACAAGATAATTTGATATTTAAAGCTCTAACATCAACGTCATCACTATCAATGCCATACCATAAGACTTTACACTTTTTATTTTGTAAATCATAACTCCGTTGATACTCATCATCACCATTTAAAATAGCTATGCCATTAGAAGGTAATGATTCAATTAATTCAAATTTACCCTTTTGAATATTTTCTTTACTACCAAAACTTTCTAGATGAGCTTCCCCAATCGTTGTTAACACCCCATATTTAGGGTGCATCAAATCGCACGTCTTTTTAATCTCGCCTCTTTTAAAAGCACCCATTTCAGCGATAAAAAGGTCATTAAACTTATCGAGATAATTATTAATCGAATTGATCATACCATAAGTTGTATTAAAGTTCTTAGGTGTTGCAAAACTGTTATATTTGACATTTAATATTTCATTGATAATATTTTTACTACTCGTCTTACCATAACTACCGGTAATGCCAATAACTGGAATATTCATCTTTTTAAGCTTTTTTAAAGCTTCTTTTTTATAATGTAAATAAACTAATTTTTCAACTGGTTTATTAATATAATTGACTGCCAGAATAACGAGATAACTAAGATAAGTCATCAAAACTAACAATAGATAATAAAGTGGCAACAAAGAGGCGACATAACTACACGCCATAATGGCTATAATAATACCATATAGAATAATTTCTGTAACATACATTCTTTTAATTCTAGCGGTCTTAGCTAATGGTATCTTAACGGATTCCTTTTTTTGCATGTCACGGTATAAAAGAAAAATGACAAGATATAAAAAGATAAAGATAAGCGTCATTATTTCTTCCGTTAACGGAATGATAAAAAAGAGGATGACACTTAAGCCTAATAAATCAATACTAAGAAAGACTTTCTTAAAATTTTTCGTCATCCAAAGAAGATAACGATGTGATTCATCATAATAGTTTTGTTGTAACATCTGTAAAGCTTTACTTGATTTATATAAGCTAAAAATCATAAAAATGATTAAGGATAAAAGAAAAATCGTCATAATGCCTCCTATAAGAAATTCCACAAAATATTAATAGTCTGATCTAGTCGCTCTAAATAAGCATAATGGGTACAACCTTCATAAGTTACAACCCCCGCATCGGGTATTAGTTTTTCAAGTTCATAAGCTCGAGCTAGAGGAACAGCTTCATCTAGAGTTCCCCAAACAATTAAGGTTGGACACTTGATCTTTTTTACTTCGGATGTTATGTCAAGATTAACAGTTCCAACAAGAATCTCCCGCATAACCACAGAAGCATTCCGATAATCGGTTGATCCCATATGTTTTTTAGCGAATCCTTCTAATTTATTAACCCCTGGTACTTTTTTCATTTCTTTTAATATTTTAACTTTTAAAGATAACTTTTCAACTTCTTTTTTAAAGGGACTACCAAATAAAACAAGTTTTTCAACAGGATATTTACTAGCAAAAAGTAAACTTAATTTACCACCAAAAGAATGGCCAACCAAAATTGGTTTATCAATTTTTAAAGATGTAAGTATTTCCTTAAGACAATCTACATAATCATAACATGTCCAAGCATACTTTGGCTCATCACTCATGCCATGACCTGGTAAGTCAATAATTAAAATATCAAACTCATCACGAAAAGGATCAGCAAGTGGCTTCATCATTTCAATATTTTGACCCCACCCATGAAGATAGACAATACTCTTGCCACCTTCTTTACCATACCTTACATAATTAATATTGACATCTTTTACTTTTATTTGCATAAAGTCACCTATCAACATTATAACATAAAAAAAGAAGAAATACTTACTTTTTGGCGTGTTTCTTCTTAGCATTATTCTTCTTATTTTTCTTTACATTGTTCTTATCTTTTTTTAAAAGATGGAAACTTTTTTTAGGCTCATCAAGTTTAATTTCGGAAGGGATTAATCTTCTTACGAAAGGATGTTTTTTTACTAAAGCATTAAGTTTTTCATCACGATAATGAATAAACTTATCTAATAGGTAATGACGACTTATCATCATAAGTATCGTACCCAAGACAATAAAAGTTATAACTTGAATATAATAGTCTTGATTACATTTTAATAATATATAACTTATAATACCACTTATAACATACCAAATTGCTGTTAAGTTAAGGCTACATAGCTCAACTAAGATGAGCGATATGATGACGCCTAACCAAATCCATTCCATAACTTTCACCTATTAATAATTATACTATTTAAATCGTGCTTATTCAACAATTAATCATATTTTTTCGGAATATTTGTGTCTGTAAGGGAGGCTTTATTGATAATTTTAGGGCCATATTGTCTTTTTAAATCATCGATAACGTGATCTAACTCACTACGTTTTTCCCGCTCTTCAACATTTTCAAAAAGAGATAACTGATGTGATGATTTCGCACTTAAATTATTTAAACTAATTCCGATTAAACGAATGGGTTCTTCATCCCACATTTCCATAACTAATTCTTTAGCTACCGCATATATTTCATCAGTATTATTAGAAGCTGTCGTGAGTTTCCTTTGATGGGAATGATTTTGAAATGTTTTATCTCTTAGTAAAACACCGACAACTTTAGCGTATTTACCCTCTTTACGTAAAGATAGGCACACATTTTCGGTTAAAGCCCGAAGTTTATTTAAAATATCATCTATTCTAATTAAATTATAGCTAAAGGTAACCGAATTGCTGATTCCTTTGCGTTCTTCTTTAATGGTTATAACCTCACTATCATCAATACCATTAGCTTTTTGAAGAAGAATATTAGCTTGATTTTTAAAATAGCGATACAAATATTTTTCATCCGTTTGGGCAAGATCAGCAACGGTATTAATGTTTAACTTTTTTAGTTTCTCGGTCGTCTTCTTACCAACCCCGTATAAATCACCAACATCTAAAGGAAACATCTTTTCTTTAACCTCATCCATAAATAATGTATGAACCCGGTTAGGTTTGGTAAAATCTGAAGCCATTTTCGCACATAATTTGTTATTAGCAACGCCAACATTAACAGTAAAACCTAAAGTTTCGTATATTTCATCTTTAATTTTATAAGCAAACTTAATTGGATCACCATATAATGTGGCAACTTTCGTATAATCGATAAAGCATTCATCGATACTGATAATTTCAATATCAGGTGTATATTTTTGAATTAAAGTAAACATCTTTTGGGACATCATTTGATAAAAGTGATAATCCGGTGGGAAAACTTTTAAATTTTGACACTTTCTTCTAGCCATCATTAAGGTTTCAGCCGTTTTAACGCCCCTTTTCTTAGCAATGGGTGATTTCGCCAAGACGATGCCGTGGCGGGCACTCTCATCGCCACCAATAACGGCTTCAATCGTCCTAATATCCGTTTGATAGCCTTCACTTAAAAGCTTAACCGCACTCCAAGATAAGAAGGCATTATTAACATCGATATGCATAATAATTCGTGCCATAAAATCACCCACCTAAATTATAACACGAACAAATGTTTATTACAATAAAAAAGGATAATAAATTATCCTATAAACATACTAAGTAATAAAATTACAACTCCTAAAGCAATACCTAAGATGCTATCCTTTTTATCTTTATTATAAAATATTTGTGGCCATAGCTCATCAAAGGTAATATATATCATCATACCTAGCGTTAACGCTAACAAGAGTCCTACCACTAAATCAGTTACAACTTTGCTAACAAGCATCATTGCAAGCCCGCCAACAAAGGTTGATAATGCTAAAACGAGACTATCAACAATAAGCTCCTTTTTCTTTTGAAGCGTACTAGATATAACAATGCCTAAAGGGATATTGTGTAAACCAATGGCAAGACAAAGAAGAACTCCCGCTTTAAGATCTTGACTAGCTGTTACATATAAAGTCATACCTTCAATAATATTATGAATAACAATCGCAATCGTAGCTAAAATACCGACGTGTTCTAAGTGTTCATTATGACACTTTGCCGTCTTATGACGATGATGATGTAACGCCTCATGTTCGTGATGTGGGATAAAACTATCTAAAAGTTTTAAGGTAAAGAAACCAATCATCGTTGTAATTAACATAATAGCTATTCCAATCCACCACGGATTAGTTTTAAGATTTTCTAAAGCTTCCGGAATAATATCAAGGACGATTAAAACAATCATAACCCCAAAGGCCAGACCAATTGCGACACTAATAAATTTTTGATTACTTTTAAGGCGACTTCCTAAGAATGTTCCTAGTAGTATAAATAAGCCAACTAATAAAGTTAATAGTAATGCCATCACTTAACAATCCTTTCTTCATATTTAAAAATCTTCTTTTCACATAAAATGGTCAAAAGATTAAAAACAGCAATATCAATTAAACATAATAACGCAATAAAACCAAATTGTAAAGGTGAAAGTACAACTAATTCTAATAACTTACGAAGACCAATCACACTACCTAAGAAAACACCAATTAAACTACCAAATAAGATACCTCTTAAATAATTAAAAGGATAACATACTCTAAATAATAAGACAAAGCCCGTAAATGCCACTAAAATAACCGACATTGTCGATATATCATCATCACTAAAAGATAAAAGTCTAGCAATGATAATGACACCGATAACATTAGCGACAATCGTTAAGGCAGCGGGGATAGCTTTTCTTATAATATTAATAAGGAAACGTCCTTTGACCCGATTATGATTAGGCTCTAAGGCTAACACAAAAGATGGAATACCAATTGTTAAAGCACCAAGTAAAGTTAACTGAATAGGAATAAAAGGATAATCCATATTAATAAAGACGAATAAAATAGCTAAAATAGCCGCATAGATTGTCTTCGTTAAGAATAGTGAGGCTGAACGCTCTAAATTATTAATAGAACGTCTTCCCTCCTTAACAATCGCTGGAATATCTTTAAAATCAGACTTTAATAAAACAATTTGACTAACATTACGAGCAGCATCACTACCGCTAGCTAACGTAATACTACAATCAGCTTCTTTTAAAGATAAAACATCGTTAACGCCATCACCGGTCATTGCTACTTTATGGCCATTAGCTTTAAGAGCGATAACTAAGTCTTTCTTTTGACTAGGGGTAACCCGGCCAAAAATATTATATTTTTGGACAAGATCTAAGATATTCGTTTTATCATCGACCTTTGTCATATCAAAAGGACGAATATCATCAAAACCAATTTGTCTAGCAATCGTACTAACTGTACTTGTGCTATCACCAGAAATAATCTTGATATCCACATCTTCATTTCTTAAATAATTAAGGGTTTTAAGAGCGCCTTTTCTAATTTCATCTTCGATAAGAATCAAGGCAACCGGTTTAAAAGGCGTCTTAACATCATTATCAATGATATGTTCATCATTTTTAGCCACAACTAAAACCCGGTACTTAGATGCATATTCATCTATATTAGGAATCACACCATGATAATTGATAAACTCTTTAGCGCCGATAATATAAGTTCCTTCTTTAAACTCATAAATAGAACATTTCTTTTTAGATGAAAAGGCTACCTTATTAACAAATGAAAACGTCGTCTTTGGGTGAAAATAAGCTCTAATAGCTACAGCTGTTGCCCCACCATCTGTCATATAATTACTGATATTAGCCATAATCTCACTTATATCAACATCCATAAGCTTGATAACTTTACTGACATTTAATTTACCACTCGTTAAGGTTCCTGTTTTATCAAGACAAATGGTATCGACTCTAGCTAAGTTTTCAATACAATATAATTCTTGAACTAAGATTTTCTTCTTCGCTAAACGCATTGAAGAAATAGCTAAAACAGTACTTGTAAGTAAAACTAAGCCTTCAGGGATAGTGCCAATTAAGGCCGCTACCACACTAACAATAGCCTCATTATAAGTCGCACCCTCAACATTAATCTGTTTAATGAAAAGAATAATACCTAAAGGAATAATTGTAATTGATATAATTTTAATAATTTTTTTCAATGTCGACATAATCTCGGAATTAACCGTTTTTAAGTATTTAGCTTCTTTCGATATTTTATTGGTGTAATTTTCATCGCCCACACTAACAACTTTAGAAATGCAATCACCACTTACAATAAAACTACCAGATAAAAGCTTGTCCCCTTTTTGTTTTAAAATAGAATCGGCCTCACCGGTTATAAAAGACTCATCAACTTCAACGGTTCCCTCTTCGATGATAGAATCTACAACCACTTGATTACCAAGCCGATATTTAATGATATCATCTAAAACGATATCATTAACACTAATTTGCTTATCTTTTCCGCTTCTTACAACATTAGCTTTCGTACTTGATAAGATAGCTAATTTATCAACAACATGTTTAGAGCGCATTTCTTGGGCCATACTAATAATGGTATTACAAAAAGCGACGCCTAAAAACATTAAGTTTTTATATGATCCGGTGGAGATAATAAAGCCACCTAAAACGAGGTTAATAACATTAAATAGTGTAAAAATGTTACCATAGATAATTTGCTTATAACTTTTCGTAGGTACAGTTGTATCATAATTAACTTGACCCTTACGTTTTCTAGCGTTTACTTGGGCCTCATTTAAACCTAAATATATATTTGGATTACTATTCATAATTATCTACCCTCATTAAATGTAGTATAACACTAAAAAGGAATAAAAAAAAGAATTATTTGGTATCTTCCTTTAATTCTTCGTCAAGTAATTTTTCTAAATAACAATATTTTTCTAAAAGCATCTTATCATATTCCTTGATGATGTCCTCTCTTTTTTTTCTAAAAAAGATACTTCTATTTAAAGATAACTTTTTACGAGGATTTTCAAGATGATTATTAATTAAATTAACATAATATTCCAATAACTTCATACCATCACTACTTAAATTATACTGGTTATACAACCAATAGTCAAGAAGCTAGTTTGCTTGTTATGATTATGGTGAGGGATGTTGATGCCGAATGGTAAAAGTTGATGTAGAAAATGGTTATTATTTATTTAAACTTGATGACTTACTAAACGGTAGTAACATCAGTAAAAATCAGATAATGCGTGAAACTAATACTGATTTTAAAGTCTTACAAAGAATTATCAAAGGTGATGTCTATAAAATTGATGTAGCCGTCTATGCTAGACTATGTGATTACCTCGATTGTAATTTAAATGATATCGTTGAATATATACCAAATAATAAATAAGGTATATATTCTTTTTTTTGGGATATCCTATTAATACGAGGAGGTATATATGGAAGGATTACAAAAAGTTGCCCTAGTCTTCACTATTATTGGTGCGGTTGCTTGGGGTATAATAGGTCTATTCAATATTAATGTTGTGGAATTAATTACAGGTGGCTATAATATCTTTAGTCGCATTATATATATAATTGTAGGTATTTGTGGCATTATTAATATCGCCCTTTTGTTCTACCACATTAAAGCAGATCGTTAGACCTGTTTTTTATTGCAATTTTATCTAAAATAAGTTATCATATATAGCTAGTGATGTCTATGGAAAAAATTACAATCAACGACCGGACGAGGATTTTCCTTTTACGTAGTAAAGCAAAATTAGAAAGGTTAAGGTATCCCGAGATTCCCATCATTTTTGATATTAAAGATTTACAAACGTTTGAAGAGTGTAAAGCTGTTCGAGCATCATTCTTAAATCAGTATCAAAGATATGGCATGTATGGAAGTTATGTTGAGGGTGCTTATCAAGATCTTTTATATAAAGTAGCTGGTTTAATTGAAGAGTTAAGACCCAATCCAACCCTTCAAGATATTTTATATATCTACGTCTATTTAGTTAGAAAAGGATACCTATCGGTGACGGGTGAGTTTCACTTTATGTATCCAGAATGTGAGTTAAGTATCCGTCAAGGTCTATCGATGGTAACCGGTATGAGTGTCTGCAGGAACCTATCAGCTATGTTATCTGATCTTCTATATTACTTTAATATTGCAAGTATTCCAATTATGACGGACAGGTTAACCCATGAATCACCCGAATACACTATTACTAAAGATTATTATCAATTATTAGAAGATTCAAACAAGGATGAGTTTAGTGCCGCTTTTGATGAAAAAGCGAAAACATTAATTGATAACCGATTTGAGGTCGGTAACCACAGTGAACTTTTAATACCAGGCGAAACATACACACTAGTTGATCCTACTATCGTAACAATTAGTAATCTCGTGAGAGGTAAAAATGAGTTCCCTACTCTTGATTATCTTCGGTTATGGTTTGTCTATGGTGTGGGATTTTGTGATTTGAAGTCGACGATTAATTTATATCGTACACTCAAGGATACTTCTTTAGAAATAATTGATTCTAAGACTGTTATCGATGCTGAACACGCTTGTTTTAAAGCTTGTGAAGATAATCATCCTAAAATTAAAACTTTTTATAAGAAAGCTTTAAGTAGTATGCAATACTTAAATGATGAATTACAATGTTTAAAAGAAGTACCTAAATAGGTACCTCTTTTTCTTACTTGCATATAATTGTGTAGTTGTAAATGATGTGAGACCAAAAAAGTAAAAAAATTAAAACAATATGATATAGTAAAAATGTTAATTATA
>CANQCR010000009.1 GCA_947589735.1 uncultured Bacilli bacterium
TTATAGTTTTTTCCTTTAATAGATTTATTTTGAATATTATTTGTATTAATAAAGATATTTTTATCTTCAATATTTAGTAAATTTAGTATATAATTATTTATAGACATAAGTTTTGATCCTTTCTATGTTTTTTCGATAATTACATTGTATCAAACTTATGTCTTTTTATGAAATAAAATAGTGTCAGTGATTTTTCTCACCAACACTATTTATAATACAACCTAAAAAGTAATGATACATTACTTTTTTTGTTTAGAAAAAAGAAAAGTTAATCATAATGAGGATAGGTGATAAATATAATTTTTTAGCAGATAGTGATTGACAGTGCTAAAGAAAGATGATATACTTGTTTTAGCACGACCGGGTTAGGAGTGCTAAAAGAGGTGGTAGTTTGTTAACCGGACGACAAAAAGAATTATTTAAAATAATTGTTGAGGAATATATTCAAACGGCTAAACCTGTTGGCTCAAAATCTATTTGTGAGCGTTTGAACTGTTCTAGCGCAACCGTTCGCGCGGAGATGAGTAATCTTGAAGAATTAGGTCTATTAGAAAAAACGCATATTTCAAGTGGCCGTATTCCAAGTGAGAAAGGTTATCGCTATTATGTCGATAATATTATGGAGCCTAAAGAATTATCTGGTGAAGATATGCTTAAACTTCAATGTATTATGGATAATAAGTCGTTAGCGCTTACGGATGTCATTACTAAGAGTATGGAAATCGTTGCTGAGATGACTAATTATACGGCGGTTATTTTAGGAAAGTCATCAAAGGATAACTTAATTAGTAAAGTTGAAGTAATTCCCATTGATGATAAGAAACTTGTTGCCATTGTCGTAACTGATAAGGGCCATGTTGAACATCGTAATCTATATTTAGAGGGTAAAGTATCAAGTATGGATATTGCTAAAACAGTTGAATTAATTAATCGTTTGATTGCCGGAACACCGATTGATGAAGTTGGATCATTCTTGGAGTTCCAAGTTAAGCCAATTATTTCAAACTATGTTGAACGTCATGAGATTTTATACAACGCTTTTTATAATGCCTTTAACGATTTTACAAATGGGCATGTTAATATGGCGGGACGTGTTAATATGTTAAAGCAACCAGAGTTTAGTGATGCTGATAAGATTCGTGAGATTGTTAACAAGTTTGAAGATAAGGATATTGTTAATCATATCAAAGAAGAAGGCAATGGCGTTAATATCTACATTGGTAGTGAGAATAACTTTGATGATGATGTAACGGTTATTAAAACCAAATACACCATTGATGGTGAAGAGGGTACAATTGCTTTGATTGGTCCTAAAAGAATGGATTATGACCGCGTTATCGCTCTTTTAAACTATATAAATGAAAACATTAATAAGTAGGAGGGATTATGAAAGAAGAAATAGAAAAAGAACTTCCGAAAGAGGAACAGGCTAGTAATGATGCCCAAAAGGCGCTAGAAAGTAAACCAAATGAACCTTTAAAAGAGGAAAAACATAAGGTTCACGAAAATAAAAAAGTTTCCAAAGAAGATAAACGTCATCTTGATAAATTAAATGAAGCTTTTAATAAGATTAGCGAATTAGAAGATAAATTGATTAGAAAAGATGCGGAACTTATTAATTACCGTAAGCGTAAAGAAGAAGAAACAAATCGTATGCTTAAGTTCTGTAATGAAGATTTAATTAAAGAATTACTACCAATATTGGATAACTTTGAACGAGCTATTCAAGAAGATGATACGAACTTAACCGAAAGCGAAAAGAACTACTTAACTGGCTTTAAGATGATCTATAGCCATTTAGTTAATGTAATGGAAAAATTTGATGTTAAACCTATCGATGGCTCTAATAAGCCATTTGATCCGGTTTATCATAACGCTATTATGTTAGAGAAGAAAGAAGGGGTACCATCTGGTATGGTAATTGAAGTATTACAAAAAGGATACTTACTAAAAGATAAAGTAATTCGTACAGCTATGGTACGAGTTAGTGAATAGGAAAGGTGATTATTTATGAGTAAAACAATAGGTATTGATTTAGGTACAACAAACAGTTGTGTTGCTGTATATGATGCTGGTGAAGCAAAGGTTATTGTTAATGCTGAAGGTGAAAGAACTACGCCGTCAGTAGTAGCATTTAAAGATGGTGAGATTAATGTCGGGGGTATTGCTAAAAGACAATCAGTTGTTAATCCTGATACCATCAGTTCTATTAAAAGATTAATGGGTACGAAAGAAAAAGTAAAAGCTAATGGTAAAGAATACACTCCAGAAGAAGTTAGTGCTATGATTTTAGGTGATTTAAAGAAAACAGCCGAAGCTTATTTGGGTGAAAAAGTAACAAAGGCTGTTATTACAGTTCCAGCTTACTTTAACGACTCTCAACGTCAAGCTACTAAAAATGCTGGTAAAATTGCCGGTTTGGAAGTTGAAAGAATTATCAATGAGCCAACTGCTGCTGCTTTAGCATATGGCCTTGATAAGCAAGATGAAACGCAAACCGTTTTAGTATATGACTTAGGTGGTGGTACCTTCGATGTATCTATCCTTGAGTTAGGTGATGGTGTCTTTGAAGTTAAAGCTACTAGTGGTAATAACCATTTAGGTGGTGATGACTTTGATGAACGTATTATTGAATATATCGTTAAAGACATTAAAAAGGAACATGATATCGACTTATCTGATGATAAGATGGCTATGCAAAGAATTAAAGATGAAGCTGAAAAAGCTAAGAAGAACTTATCAAGTTCAACTAAGACAACAATTAGCTTACCATTTATCGCGCAAGGTGTAAGTTATGAAAAAGACTTAACAAGAGCTAAGTTTGAAGAATTAGTTGATGATTTGTTAGAAAGTACTTTAGAGCCTGTTCGTAAAGCTTTAAAAGATGCTAAATTAAAAGCTAGCGATATTGATAAAGTATTATTAGTTGGTGGATCTACTCGTATTCCTAAAGTTCAAGAATTAGTTAAAGATGAATTAGGTAAAGAACCTTCTAAAGGTGTTAACCCTGATGAGGTTGTAGCGATGGGTGCTGCTATTCAAGGTGGTGTCTTAACGGGTGATGTAGCTGATATCGTCTTACTTGATGTTACCCCATTATCACTTGGTCTTGAAACATTAGGTGGTGTATTTACAACTTTAATTCCAAGAAATACAACTATCCCAACAAGTAAATCACAAGTTTTCTCAACGGCTGCTGATAATCAACCGGCTGTTGATATCCACATCTTACAAGGTGAACGGAAGATGGCTGAAGATAATAAGACTTTAGGTCGTTTCCAACTTACGAATATTCCTCCCGCACCTCGTGGTGTACCACAAATTGAAGTTACTTTCGATATCGATGCTAATGGTATTGTTAATGTTCGCGCTAAAGATTTAGGTACAAATAAAGAACAATCAATTACCATTACCGCTTCAACTAACTTAACTGATGATGAAATCGATAAGATGGTTGAAGAAGCTGAAAAGAATCGTGAAGCTGATGAAAAACGTAAGGAAGCAGCTGATACGAGAAATGATGCTGAACAAATGATTTTTGCCACTGAGAAAGCTATTAAAGACTTAGGTGACAAAGTTGATAAGAAAGATAAAGAAAAAGCCGAAGAGCAAATCGAAGACTTGAAGAAAGCTCTTGAAAAAGATGATGTTGAAGACATTAAGAAAAAACAAGAAGCTTTACAAGAAACAGCTATGGCTCTAGCTTCTAAAGTATATGAAGAAGAAGCTAAGAAACGTGAAGCTGATAGTAGTGAAGCATCTAATGAAGAAAAAGAAGACAAAAAAGATAAAAAAGACAAAGATGTAATGGATGCTGAATACGAAGAAAAATAAGCGAAGTTCTAGGTAACTAGAACTTTCCTTTTATAGATAGGAGAATATATGGAAAAAACACGCATAGAAATTGATGATAAGTATAAGTGGGATTTAAATGCTTTGTATGATAGTGAAAAAACTTATGAAGATAGTTTCTCAAAATTGGATGAATTATTTAAAGAAACACTAGCTTTTAAAGGGAAGATTATGGAGAGTAGTGATACTTTATATAATTTTTATCAAGCTTATGAGAAAATGGAACGCTTAGCTTTAAAGATGTTTATGTATGTTAATTTACTAGCTGATACTGATACAACGAATACACATTATCAAGAATTGAAGATGCATTTTGTTAAGATTTACGAGGATATGGAAACAAGTTTATCTTTCATTGTTCCTGAAATGTTAGAAACGCCATATGATAAGGTTTTAGAAATGATTGCTTCAGATGATCGTCTTAAACCATATAAGTTTGATTTAGAAAAAACTTTTAGATATAAAGATCATACCTTAAGTCGTGAGGAAGAAGAGATTGTATCAAAAGCTAGTAGTGCGTTTGGAACTGGTGATGACGTTTTCTATAACTTTAATAATGCTGATGTTAATCTAGGTACCATTAAAGATGAAAATGGCATCGAAGTAACTTTAACACATGATAATTATATTAAGTATATGAATAGTCCTAAAAGAGAGGTACGAATTGATGCTTTTAATAAGATGTATGCTTATTTTAAGAATTTTAAAAATACTTTAGCAGCCTCTTTAAAAGGTAATATTAAAGAAGATTTCTTTAGTAGTGAGGTAAGACATTTTGAGGATCCTCTAAATGAAAGCTTATATGCTGATAATATTGAACCTAGTGTTTATCATAGTTTAATTGATGCTGTTCATACCTCTTTACCATATATGTATGATTATATGGCTTTAAGAAAAAAGGTTTTAGGATTAGATGAGGTGCATATGTATGATATATATGTTGATATCGTTTCTGCTCCTCAATCAGATATACCTTTTGAAGAAGGTAAGAAAATAGCTTTTGAAGCATTAAAACCTTTAGGAGAAACTTATTTAAATGATTTAAAGAAAGCATTTGATGAAAGATGGATTGATGTATATCCAAGTCTTGGTAAAAAGTCTAGCGCTTATAGCTGGGGATGTTATGATTCATATCCATATTTACTTCTTAACTATAATAATTCGATGGATGCTGTTAGTACAATGGTACATGAATTAGGCCATTCTATGCATAGTTATTACTCTAATAAGAAGCAACCATACATTACGAGTAATTATCCTATCTTCTTAGCTGAGATAGCATCAACAGTTAATGAAGTCTTATTAAATGACTATCTTTCTAGTCAAGCTAAAACGAAGGAAGAAAAGATTTATTATTTAACAGAGTTCTTAGAGAAAGTAAGAACGACAATATATCGTCAGACGATGTTTGCTGAATTTGAAATGCTTATGCATGATAAATATCGTGATACCGGCGCTCTTACAGCTGATGATTTTAGTTCAACTTATTATGATTTGAATAAACTATATTATGGCGATGGCGTTGTTAGTGATGATGATATTCGTTATGAATGGTCAAGAATTCCCCATTTCTATTCCGCATTCTATGTCTATAAATATGCGACAGGCTTATCTAGTGCTCTAGCGATTGCGGGAGAAATATTAAAAGGTAATACCGAAGTTCGTGATGCTTACTTAGAATTATTAGCGAGTGGTGGCGCTGATTACCCATTAGAGTTATTAAAGAAAGTGGGCGTTGATATGACTAGTAGTGAGCCTATCTTAAGAGCCCTTACGATGTTTAAAGATAAATTAGACGAATTAAAACAATTGATTTAGAGGTGAAGCAGTATGGAAAAAAGAGATTATTATGAAGTATTAGGTGTATCTAAAGATGCTGATGATAAAGCTATTAAAAGTGCTTTTCGTAAATTAGCTAAGCAGTATCACCCCGATGTTAATAAAGCGCCTGATGCGGCCGAAAAGTTTAAAGAAGCCCAAGAAGCTTATGCTGTTTTGAGTGATCCAGATAAACGTCGTCAATATGATCAATTTGGTCATGCCGCTTTTGATAGTATGAATGGTGGCGCTGGATATGATTTTTCTGATTTTGACTTTAGTGATATCTTTAGTGAAATCTTTGGCAGTGGTTTTGGCTTTGGTTCTTCGCCATTCGGAGGGTCATACTCAAGCCGTGGTGGCTCACGTCGCCGTAAAGGTGCCGATAAATTAATGCGCGTTAATTTAACTTTTGAAGAAGCTGCTTTTGGTACTAAAAAAACGATTACCGTACCGGTTGCGCATGATTGCCCTAGTTGTGATGGCGAGGGTGGACATGGCAAGAAGACTTGTCCAACATGTCATGGTAGTGGTGTGATGACGACAGAACAACGTACGATGTTTGGAACCTTCGCCTCTCGTACGACTTGTTCAAGATGTGATGGTAAAGGTTCTATCTATAGCGAGGTTTGCGGTAAATGTCGTGGTAAAGGAACGATTACGAAGGATACCGATATTGAAGTTAAAGTGCCAGCTGGGGTTGATGATGGTAACCAACTTCGGGTTCCTGGTAAGGGAGAAGCCGGTAGTAATGGTGGACCTAATGGCGACTTATATTTAGAGTTCTACGTTAAAAAGCATGAATTATTTATGCGCGATGGCGATGATATCTATCTTGAAATACCAATTACACTTACGGAAGCTGTCTTAGGATGCAAAAAAGATGTACCAACTTTATATGGTAATGTTAAATTAACAATCCCTGAAGGTAGTGAAAGTGGTGATAAACACCGCTTAAAAGGTAAGGGTATTGAAAATGTCCGGAGCGGTATTAAAGGTAATATGTATGTTATCTTAAGAATCGTTGTTCCTAAAAAATTATCTCGTGATCAGAAGAAATTATTTGAAGAACTATCTAAGACGGATTTAGAAAGCGGTAGTGAATTTAAAAAGTTAAAAGACTATGTTAAGAAAAATGCATAGTCTTTTCTTTATAATATAGGGAAAAACCTAGAAAAAATAAGAAAAAAATCCAAAAAGATATTGCTTTTCTAATTTAGATATGGTACCATTAAAATGTAAGCAAGATAGCTTGCAATTATAGGAGGTAAACAAAATGACAAAACAAGATTTAGTTAACCATATTGCAGAAGAAACTGGTTTAACGAAAGCTGATGCTACTCGCGCATTAGATGCTATGATGAGCGGAGTTATCAAAGGATTAAAGAAAGAAAAGAAAGTTGCTTTAACAGGTTTCGCTACTTTCACAGCTAAGAAGAAAGAAGCTAAGAAAGGACGTAACCCAAGAACTGGTGAAGTTGTAAATATTCCTGCTAGAGTAGCAGTTACAATAAAAGCTGGATCTAAATTAAAAGATGCATTAAATTAATTTTAATGCTTTTTTTATTTATAAAGTATACAAAATGTTTCTTTTATGTTATAATTTATAATAGGTAGCCAAGGAGTGATTAGAATGATAGGATTATGGCGAGATGATGAAATCGAAGTAATCGATGGTAAGGAATGGTTAAATACTGCAGCAACAGAGCGTTTCTTTAAGGTATATCCTGATTATGCCCCTGAAGAAAAAACAACGGGTATTTCTGTTGATCAAGCAAGAAAAATTGTTGTAAGTGATCGTGTTAGTAAAGTTTTAGGTGGTATGAAGTTTGAGAGTGAGGAAGAAATTTATGAGTTTTTAGCTTATGATTTCGTAAGACTAACGGCTCTTCCACCTAAACAAATGCGTACGGCTGATTACTTTGAATATGGTGATTCTTTAGCTGAATCTAATTTAGGACATGCAATGGATCACGATGCTTTTATGGAATATATCAAAGGAAAAACTGTTGTAGCTACTAGTAAGAGTATTGAAGAACTTTTATCTAAAACAACAAGTTTGGACGAGGTATTCTACTATATTACTTACTATCAAAAAGAGTTTGCTAGAAAGAAATTTGATAAAGAAAAAGTATGTACAGCTGTTATAGATTATATTCATGGAAAGGGATATGATGTTGCAACCGGCGAACAAGCTAAAGAATTAGCTGAGTTTATCTCAAATATTCTTACTGCTGACGATACTTATAGTATTGTTTCTCTTTTAACGCAAGGTTGTGATTTAACTAATCAACAAATCTTTAATGGTTTAAATGAAGGTAAATCATTCTTAGAATTAGTTGATCCTAAAGCCTATGAAGCATATCAAGAAAAGGAAGAAGCTAAACGTTTAGCTTTAGAATTAAGTAGTTTATCAGCAGCTGAAATAACTGATCGTATTATCAAGAAAGATAAAGATTTAATCATTAGTCAATTAGATAAATTTTATGATGTTTTACCTGAAGAAAAGTGGAATGAAGTTGAAGAATATTTAACAAATTTTGTAGCTACTGTCTTTGGTAAGGTGTCATTAGATCCTAATAATGAAAAAGATTTAAATAAGATTGGTACTATTTTGGCAACTATTTGTAAGTTCCAAGAAGATACTAAATCTCAATTATTTAATAAAATTGCTGAAAGATTAGGATTAAGTTTTGAAAGCTTACGTGATATATCTGCAGCCTATGCCTTTGGTACAGGTTATAAAGGTATGGTAGGGCAAATTCAAAATCTCGTTAGCGAGTTAGCTTCTAAAGGTGATTATAAAGAGATTGCTAGAGTTTTAAGTATATATAAAGATAGTGAAGATGTCTTATTTAATGATGACTTTTATCATCAATTAAATGTCTCACCAGCCGTGTTTAGAGTTAAATTAACGGTTGCTAGGTTAGATGGCCATATTCCAATGCCAGCTAAAGATTTAGAAAAATTATTAGTTGCGCTTCAACATTGTAATAGTGAAAATGATGTTAAAAACGTTATTAAAGATGCCGATCTTCGTTCATTATTAATTATTCTTCCATATCTAGATCAAAAAGAAGCATACTATAATTATTATTTAGCTGCTTTAGCTAATTTCGAACGTCCTAAAGATGAAATTGATGAGATAATAGCTGAAGTTAAGGGTGAACCTAGTGATGAAAAAGCAAAAGGAGAAACTACGGAACAACCAAGGAAAGCCACTAGTAAACCTGAAGAAGAGTTAGAAGAAGTTGAGGTTGATTCACTTGATGAAGATGAAAGAAAACCTCTTCGCATTCAGGGACGTCGTAAACCAAAAACGGCTCACGATAAGAAAAAAGTTATTTATGGTGTTGTTGCCGGTGTTGGTATTATATCATTAATCTTTATGACTCACGTTTTACATCAAGGACCAACAAGAGTTGTTCAAGAATGTGCTTCAACCTTTGGACGCTTACTACATAGTAATGCTAGTTTAGGCGAATTGATGGGTAAATTAGGTAATTTAACAGCTTATTTTGGTAGTGCTTTGGCAGCTTTCATCGGTGGTCGAAAATTAGGTAAATCTTTCCGTGAAGAAGATATTGATTTTGATGCTCTAGATGAGATTGATGCTGAAGAAATCGAAGATGAGCATGAACAACATAAGGTAAGATAAAAAGAAGGGGTGGCTTGAGATGTTAGAACAAGGAGAAATATTAAATCTATCTAATGATAAAGAATATGTTGTTGTTTCATCTGTTGAATATGAAGGCAACAATTATGTTTATATCATAGATACTGACACTTATAAAGACTATCGGTTGTGCAAGTATGAAGATGAAACTTTAAAAGAAGTTAAAGACGCTGAACTATTAAAAGTTTTAATCACAAAGTTTAATACCGATTTAAAAGAACATTTAACTGAAATTATCAGTGAAAATCAATAAAAAAAATATGTTATACATATTTTTTTTATATTATAGGAGGTAAAATGCACTCGAATGTTAAAGAAGTTTTACATATCCTTAAGGAGCATGGCTATGAAGGTTATATCGTTGGGGGATATGTCCGCGATTATCTATTAAAACGGAATAGTAATGATTATGATATCTGTACTAATGCTACACCTAATGTTTTAAAAGAATTATTTCAAAACTATTCCTTACGCCAGCATTATGGGACAATTACGCTATTATTTAATGATTTTAAGATTGAGATTACGACTTATCGTAAGGAACTTAAATATTATAAAAGAAAACCAGTTCAGTATCTTTTTACGGATAGTTTAACAGAAGATCTAAAACGTCGTGATTTTACAATTAATACGATATGTATGGATGAAAATGAAAATATTATTGACCTGTTAGATGGTAAGAAAGACTTAAAACGAAAAATTATTCGGTGTGTGGGTGATGTTGATCAAAAATTAAGTGAAGACCCCTTAAGAATCTTAAGAGCAATTCGTTTTAAAGCTTATCTTAATTTTGAGATTGATGCGCCGCTATCATCGGGTATTCAAAAGTATAAACATCTATTAAAAGAATTATCCTATGAACGTAAAAAAGAAGAAATAAATTACTTGATAAAAAAGCGTTCTTTAAAAATATTAGATGATTATCATCTCACTCAAGAATTAGAATTAAAACTATCTGATATTAAATATTATGATGATGAACTTTTAACTTGGTATACTATTGATCCTAAAGGGAACTATCTTTTTAGTCACTATGAAGAAATGTTAGTGCGCTCTTTAAGCCATTTTATTGCCTCTGCTAAAACACCATATGATTTATATATAGCGGGTGATAAAATTGCGCGCTTAACTGATGAATTATTAAATACTAATTATACTTACCAGTATGCTAATCTACCTATTAAAAGGAGGCAAGATATAAAGATTAGTAGTGTAGAGTTAATTCGCCTTTTTCCTAATCAAAAGATTGGAAAATTATATAGCCTTTTAGAAGAAGAAATCCTTAATCATTCACTATCGAATCAAAAAGAGGCGATAATGTCTTATTTAAATAATTTGAAGCATACCCTTTAATGGGTGAGGTATGCGCAAAATAATCCTTATTATTGTCCTTTTACTATTTAACTTTTGTATTGTTTATGCTAAAATAAAGAGTAAGAATTTAGATAAGGTGGATATTAGACTTGAAGATGATGAATTAGGGGTTGCTATTATCCTGTTAGATAATAGTACTTCCTTACTTTTGAAATATCAAGGTAAATATATCTTTTATTTAGTTGATTACTTAAACGATAAAGACCTTACTAGTAATATTAAAGTCTTTACTAATGATTTAAATAATGTCTATATGGCTTTTAATTATAATTATGATGCCCAAATCTTAAAACATAAAGTTATCGGCGATTTAACATTAAGTCCAAATCGCATTAAATATAAAGACTATAATATTTGTCTAAATTATAGTCATGACTGCGATATTGTTATAGCCTTAAAAGATGATATTTTACTAAATAAAGATATTAGCGCTATCATATATCGGACGGATTTAGATGATGCTTATCTTGATTATATCGATAGCTTTTGGATTGATAAATATCGTCTGACACGCGAAAGCTATACGATTATAACTTTAGGTGATGAGTTTAGTATTGAAAGTATTAATAAATGATTTAATACATTTAGGTGGTGAAGAGAATGAATCAAATTGTGGAAGTATTAAAAAGGAAAGATATTCATCTACCATATTTATTACTTACAAATTATCGAAAGATGAAACTAACGGAATTAGAATTAGTCGTTTTAATCTATCTAATTAATAATGATAGTTCAACTTATAATCCTAAAGATATAAGTAAAAACTTATATTTAAAAATTAATGATGTCTTAGAGATTATTAATAATCTAACTGAAAAAGGTATTATTAGTGTTGATATTGTTAAAGTAAATAATCTTCGAACAGAAGTTATTAACCTTGACTTATTATATGAAAAACTAGCTTTTATTGCGATGGGTAAAAATGATAAAAGAAAGAATCAAGGTGATTTGTTCTCTAAGTTTGAAGAAGAATTAGGCCGGGGATTAACCGGAATGGAATATGAAATTGTTCAAGGATGGCTTGAATTAGAATATAGTGAAGAACTAATTTTATGTGCGTTAAAAGAAGCTGTTTATAATGGTGTTTCTAATTTCCGATATATTGATCGCATTTTACTTGAATGGCATAAAAAAGGTGTTAAAACGAAAGAGGATGTTGAAAAAAATAGACAGGAGTTTAAAAAATCAAAGAGTTCTAAAAAGGAATTGTTTGATTATGATTGGTTAAATGATAAATCAAATAGTTGATTACTTGGATAAACTTTTTCCTAATCCTCGCTGTGAGTTAATTTATACTAAAGATTATGAACTTTTAATGGCCGTTATGTTAAGTGCGCAAACAACCGATAAAAGAGTTAATATGGTAACTAGTGTTTTATTTGAAAAATATCCTACTTTAAGTGATTTAGCAGAAGCTAAGTATGAAGATGTTGTTGATATTATAAGACCTGTTGGAACTTTTCAAAGAAAAGGCGCTAATATTATTGCTATTGCCAAAGCTCTTCTAAAAGATTGTGATGGTAAAGTACCTAATGATCGAACTTATTTAGAGGCCTTACCTGGTGTTGGACGAAAAACAACTAATGTTGTTTTGGCTAATCTTTTTGATGAAGATTGTATGGCCGTGGATACGCATGTCGCAAGAGTTAGTAAAAGACTAGGTCTTGCTGAAGTGAATGACGACGTTCTTAAAATTGAAAAGAAATTGACTAAAAAGATACCTAAAAACCGTTTAGGTAGGTCCCACCACCAACTCGTTTTATTTGGTCGTTACTTTTGTAAAGCCAAGGCACCTTTCTGTGAAATATGTGAACTAAAAGGCATCTGCAAGTTCTATCAAAAAAATCAAAAAGCCTTAAAAAACAAGGCTAAAACACGTTAAAAAGAACACTAAAAAAATTAGTGTTTTTTTCATCCTTTTTTATTTACAAAGGTATTAAATTGTACTATAATAAAAACCAATATCTTAATTTGGAGGTGCATAATGATTAATACCGAATTACCTGTTATCCTATTAAAAAAGTCTGTTTTGCTCCCTCATAACGAGTTAAGATTAGAACTTGATGAAGATAATAAAAAGATTATCATAGATGCTGCTAAAAGGCATAATGATAAGGTTTTAGTTGTTACGCAATTAGATCATTTAGAAGAGAACACAATTATTGAAGATTTGCCAATGGTTGGTGTTATCGCTAATTTAAAAAAGAAAATAACTTTACCTAATCATCGGACACGGATTGTTTTAGATGGCTTAATGAGAGCTATTGTAACATCATATGCGAAAAATGATACTTATCTTGTAGCGATTGTAACGGAGATGGAAAAGGTATCTGTTAAAGATGAAGTTAATATTGCTGTTGTCCGAAAATTAAAAAAAGAGATTGAACACTATATTAAAGTTGTTCCCTATATTAGTAATAGTGTTATCTCGCATATCGATGATTCTTATAGTCTTGATGCCCTAACCGATATGATTGTTAGCCAACTAGAAGTATCTATTGATCGCAAATTAGAATATGTTGGTTGCCCAGATCCCTTAAGACGAACGAAGATGGTCTTAGAAGACATCTATAAAGATGAAAAATCTTATGAAATTGAAACAAGATTAGATTTTTTAGTTCAAGAAGAATTAGATAAAAACCAAAAAGAATATATTTTAAAAGAAAAATTACAGCTAATAAAAGCCGAATTAGGCGATGTAAGTCTAAAGGATTCGGAGATTTTTGAACTCCGTAAAAGAGTAGCTAAATTAGATGCTAATCAAATAGTTAAAGATAAACTATCATACGAAATCGATCGCTATGCGGCTCTACCTAATACATCATCTGAACTTGGAATGGTAAGAGAATATATTGAATGTTTGCTTTCTTTACCATGGAATAAAAAGACTAAGGAAAATACCGACTTAAAGGCCATCCGTGAAAGTCTTGATAAATCACATTATGGTCTTTTAGATGTTAAAAATAGAATTATTGAATATCTAGCTGTCCGCACAATTAGTGATAAAATAAAAAGTCCAATTATATGTTTAGTAGGCCCACCGGGGGTTGGTAAAACAACACTTGCTAAAAGCATTGCCGAAAGTTTAAACCGGGCGTTTGCTAAAATATCTGTGGGTGGTATGAGTGATGAAGCAGAAATCAGGGGACACCGCAGGACTTATGTAGGTGCTTATCCTGGGCGTATTATTACCAGTTTAAAAAATGCTCATAGTAGTAATCCTGTCATCTTAATCGATGAAGTTGATAAAATGGAAAAGGGTACCCAAGGAGATCCGGCGAGTGCGCTTTTAGAAGTTTTAGATCGCTCACAAAATGCTAATTTTAGAGATAATTATCTAGATCTTGATTATGATATATCGGATGTCATGTTTATCTTAACGGCTAATGATTTAGAAGCTATTCCTTATGTGTTATTAGATCGGTTAGAAATAATTAGGTTATCTGAGTATACGGAATATGAAAAATGTGACATCGCCAAAACCCATATCCTTCCTCGGTTATGTGATGAACATAATTTAGATAGTATAACTTACGACGATGATTTAATTATGAATGTCATTCGTAATTATACAGAAGAAGCTGGAGTCAGAGAGTTAGAAAGATGTCTTACCACTATTATTCGTAAAATTGTAACAAAGATGGTTATGAAAAATGATTATCAACCCGTCATCAATTTAAATGAACAAGACCTAGACAAATATTTGGGCCGTATGAAGTTTAAACCAATGACTAGTAAATATGAACAAGTTGGCGTTGTAAGTGCTTTATCATATACCCCATATGGTGGCGAAATTATGCCAATTGAAGTTAATTTTTATGCGGGAAATGGCAATTTAACATTAACAGGTTCTTTGGGTAATATTATGAAAGAAAGTGCGACAATTGCCTTAAGTTATATTAAATCAAAAGCTAGTTATTTTGGCATTCATTTTAGTGATTTAGTTCATAACGATATTCATATTCATTTACCAGCCGCATCGATAAGTAAGGATGGCCCAAGTGCTGGGGTTACCTTAGCTACTTCTATTATCAGTGCGTTTAAAGGAATTAAGTTTGCAAGTGATGTTGCTATGACTGGGGAAATTACTTTAAGAGGACACGTTTTAGCGGTCGGTGGTATTAAAGAAAAATGCATTGGCGCTATTAAAAATAATATTAAGAAAATTATTGTGCCATTAGATAACAAAGATGATGTGGATGCTCTACCACTAGAGATTAAAGATCAACTCGATTTTATCTTTGTTGATGATTATAAACAAATATATGATTATCTAATGCATACAAGTAGATAGGAGATTTATGCTAGAAGAAAACGACGACACAACCCAATATTTTTATGCTAAAGCTTTACTAACCCTATTATTCACAGATGAGTTTCCAATGGAGCTAGAAAGGATTAAAGGCTTTATTCCAATTGATAGTATTGATACTATTCATGCATTAAAGAATATGGTTGAAACATATCAGGATGTCTTTGATGAACAGATGAAGAAAAATGTTTTAGCGTTTGTTCAGTACTTAAGATTTGATTATGCTACACGTCATCCTGATGAGAAAGAGGAAATTTATAATACGGCTAATGAAATTATTACAATATTAAATAATTGTAGTGGTAAGGCTATCCCACAGTTTGTTTTATCGCAAACCCGCCATCGCCATTACGGCTTATCGACGACTTTAGGTACTATTTTTGTTGCTAGAGATATGTTTAAGTGTATTAAGTTTGCCAATGTTGTTGATTTTAATATTTTAGTTACTCATTCAATTATTGTTGATGATGAACAATTTGAAGAAGAATCGGATATCTTTTCAGATGTGGATATCGATTATACAACTAATTTACGAGCTATTTTATTTGAATGCCCCGAACTTTTGGATGATGAGCTTTTCATTAGAAGGACTAAGAAAGTTCTTGATAAATTAGGAGAAAAAATGCGTGAAACTGATCCAAAAGAGATATCGCATTTTGGTGATGTTAAAAGAAATTATCAATATTGTATTCGTCATGTTAGTAATATTTAATATAAACTGCTTCGGCAGTTTTTTTTGTGATATTCAATAGGCCATATTCATAATATTAAATGATAGGAGAGATAAAGTGAAGAAAGTATATACATTTAAAAAAGATGTTTTATTCAAGAATAATATTTATGAGATATTAAGTATTGCGCTTGATAAAACTTTTAGCGTTGATGGTTATACCATTAGGGGCGAGTTTAATATATCAGGAGATTATTTAATTAAGGAAAATGAGCAAGATACATTTAATATTAATATACCTTATTTAAATTATATTGAGGATGTTTATGATGTGTCTAATATTACAGTTGATATTGATGATTTTTACTATGATGTGAAAGATGATAACCGTTTATGTGTTAATATTGATGTTTTAGTTGATGGTTTGGAAGAAAAAGAAAATCGTGATTTTATTGAAGAAGTAGAAGCAAAGGGCGAGTTAATTGAGGATGATGATGACGATGATGATTTAGAATTAGCTTCCTTAAGTAATGACCGGCCTAATCATTATTTTAGTAGTGATGAAGATAGCGCATTTATAACTTATAGAGTATGTATTGTAAGAGAAGGGGATACCCTAGATAGTATTACGAATAAATATGCTGTATCTCTTGATACTTTAAAGGAATATAACATCATTAATGAAATTAATCCTGGTGATAAACTAATTATTCCATATGAACGCGATTAATGAACTATTAAAACGGCAACATATTCATAGTACCCGCTATGAGCAAAGAGGTAAGTGTATGATTGCTACTGGTGATGATAAAGTCGTCATTAAACCACATAAAACGGATATCTATGCCTATTTAGATTATCGTAATTTTAATCATTATCCTGCTTTTCAGATCGATGATGGATATGAGATATCCGAATATATTGAAGATGTGGATATTCCAAGAGAGCAAAAAATGATTGACCTCATCACCTTAACAGCTTCATTACATAAAAAAACAACGTACTATAAGAAAATAGGTACGTTTGAAATTAAAGATATCTATGAAGACCTTAAAGCTGAGATAAATGATGTTCGTTATTTTTATGATAACTTAATGAATGAAATTGAAAGTACTATTTATATGGCGCCATCAGCTTACCTTTTAGCGCGTAATATCAGTTTTGTCTATCAAATGCTAGATTACGCTAATCATCATCTTGACTTATGGTATGAAAATATTAAAAAAAGTGATCGGGTTAGAGTTGCTATTATCCATAACAATCTATCTTTAGATCATTTTTTAAATAATACTTTAATCAGTTGGGATAATGCTAAAATTGGTTTGCCGATTATTGATTTATATAAGCTATACAAAAGCGCCTATAATGAATATGATTGGAATGAACTTCTAGATATTTATAGTGAGACCTTTCCTTTAAAAGAAGATGAAATATTTTTATTTAAAACACTAATAGCTATTCCCCTTAAAGTAAAGCTTACTAGTATTGAGATTGATAATGTAAGAGAAGTTAATGAAAAACTTAATTATCTAAAATTAACGAGCCTTTTTCTTACCAAAAAATCCGAAACAGAGAAATAAAGAAAAGAAAGAAAAAGAAAAATAAAAGGAAGACATTAAAACGGGTCACAATAAAAAAAGTAATGATTAATTGATAAAAAATAATTATAAAAAAGATAAGAGAAAAGACATACCAAAGACCTCTTTTACGCCACCAATGCATAGTATCACCTATAATAATATATGAGTATAAAAAGATATGTTGCCTCATATAATTAAGTGGGTGATAAAATGAATATCGGTGATATGGTTACACGTAATTCCCATAATAATGATATTGTTTTTACAATTGTTGATATTGATGATGATATCTATTATTTAAAAGGTATTAATGTCCGGTTATATGCTGATAGTACGCTTGATGATCTAGTTAAATATGATAATAATGAAGATATTGAGGATGAAAAAGATTTTCAAGAACGACTTAAAGAAGACGATGTGGACAGAAATAGTGAATATTTTTATTTACCAGGTAAGATTCTTCATATTGATGGCGACCGTGACTATCTAAAAAGATGTTTAAATTACTATGAATCAAAAAATATTGCGGCTATTGGGTTTACGAAAAAAGAAGATGAAATAGCTAATGATATATATGCTTTATTAGAAGAGTATCAACCCAATATTTTAGTTATAACAGGTCATGATGCTTACTATAAGAAAAAAGGTGGCTATGAAGAAGCATCGGCTTATAAGAATAGCAGTTTATTTATCGATGCGGTTAAAGAGGCTAGACGGTTTGAAAGTAGTCATCAAAAACTAATTGTCATTGCCGGTGCTTGCCAGTCTAACTATGAAGCTTTAATTAAAGCGGGAGCTAACTTCGCCTCATCGCCTAAAAGAATTAATATTCATGCCCTAGATCCAGCTATTATTGCTGCCCATATGAGTCTTGCTGATACAAATAAAGATATCAATTTAAAGGATATTATTGAACATACAAAATATGGCTCTGAAGGTATGGGGGGAATTATTACTAAAGGAACAATGTATACGGGGTATCCAAGATGAATGTCTATCAAATCAAAAAGTATTTAAAAAATAAAATTGGCGCTAAAGCTAAAATAAAATGTAATTTAGGCCGAAATAAATATGAAACATATATTGTAACTTTAGATAAGCTTTATGATAATGTCTTCACTGTCATTGAAGAAAAGGAATATGGTCCGATTGTTAAGTGCTTTTCATATAATGATATTATGATGCACCTGATTAGGATTGATTTTCATATTTAAATGTGCTATAATCTTGTTACTTGAAAGATTTCAAGTAGTAATGGGGTCGTCTAGTTTCGACGGATTTACTGGTACTTAGATGGCAAGTCGGAGGTACACGTTAAGTACAACCCAAAAATAACTGGAAACAGATTTAATTTAGCCTTCGCTTAATAATTAGCAGGCGCTTCTTATAATCCTTCTCCCACGAGGAATATAAGAGGCTCAACTTTGTGGGATATATCATTATTATGCCTAAGGTAATGATGAATAAGTAGGCTCGCTAAAAATTGGGTTGTTAGTTACTAACAATTTTTAGGACTTTTAATAACTAACTAAACTTGTAGAAGTCTAGGGGTTGGTATTTTCGGACATGGGTGCGATTCCCATCGACTCCACCAGTTTGCTAACAAACTCTTATAAAATAAGAGTTTTTATTTTACTTTAAGTTTTTAGGTACTATTTAAGTACTATTTTTTAATAATTTTGATTAATTTTTATGCTGAAATGCATTTTAAAGTATTTATCGAGGTATTCAATTTTGCCGTGGTAAGTGCTCTTTTTTTACTACTTAAATTTTTAATTATGTTATAATATAGGTGAATTAATGGAGAGTAGGAAATGATATGAAGTTTAATTATGATTTAACAGCTAACGTATCTTCCTTTTTAGATAATAGTGCATTAGAAGAAATCGGGATTGGTTGTTCTTCATCACAGGTTATTAAGATTACGAAAGATACGGAAGAATATTATTTGAAGATGGCTAAGAAAGGATTGCTTACTAAAGAGTATGAAAAATTAAAATGGCTTGCTGGCAAATTAGATGTTCCCCAAGTTATTTTATATGAAACGAGTGAAGATGTTGAGTTTTTAATAACGAAAGCGATACCAAGACAAATGGTATGTGATGATTATTTTCTTAAGAATCCCAAATTAGGCCTTAAAGTTATTGCTGAAGCTTTTAAGAAAATCTATAGCGTTGATATAACAAATTGTCCTTTTGATACATCGATTGATTATAAATTAGCGTTAGTTAATGATAATGTTAGGAAGGGGCTTATTAAGGAAGAAAATATCAAGAAAGAAGTTTTAGAAAAATATGGTAGTATCGATAACATTTTAAGTTATTTAAATACTAATAAGTTTTATGAACCATTATGCTTTTCTCATGGCGATACAAGCTTACCTAATATTTTTGCTTTAAATAATCATTTTAGTGGCTTTATTGATGTTGGTGAATGTGGAATGGCTGATAAATGGTTTGATCTTGCTATTTGTGAAAAATCTATTAGAAGAAACTATGGCGATGAATATGTTAAAGCCTTTTATCAAGAATTAGGTATTACTCCTGATCAAGATAAGATTGATTATTATCTATTAATGATGGAATTATATTTATAAAGTATCATTAGGTACTTTTTTTTATTTATGCTATAATGAAGATGGAGGAGAATATGAAAAATAAAAAGATTTTTAGAAGAATTGTTTTACCAATTTTAGTAACACTTATTTTAGGTGCTTTATTATATTATGTTTTTTTGCCACCTATTAATGTCCATAGTTTTGGCTTTTGGAGTTTTTTAGTAACTTTAATCATTATTTATATGTTGACATCTTTTTTAGCTAGTTACACGAAAAAGATTATTGTTAATGTTAAAGATACTCCAAAATTTTTAAGTATCAGTGCTCTTTTAATTATGGGAATTATTTTAGTTAGTACAATTGTTAATATCTGTGTCTCACCACTATTTAATTCCAAGAGTTATGCAAGCCGGATAACCATTAATGAAGATACCGAGTTTGAAGATGATGTCAAAGAGGTTGATTTCAGTAAAATACCACTTCTTGATAAAGATTCAAGTCAAAAATTAGGAGACCGGGTTATGGGTGAAATGCCAGAGTTAGTCTCACAATTTGATGTATCTGACCTTTATACACAAATAAACTATAATGATGAGATTATGCGGGTTACACCTCTTGAATATTCAGGCATTATTAAATATTTTTCTAATCGTAAAAATGGTGTTAAAGGCTACATTACGGTTAATTCTGTAAATGGTAAAGCCGAATTAGTTAAGTTAGATAAAGGTATGAAATACATGCCAAGCGCAATGTTTAATGAAAATTTAAATCGTAAATTGCGCTTTAGCTATCCAACAGAAATATTTGGTGAAGCATCATTTGAAATTGATAATGATGGTAAACCATACTGGATTGTTCCAACTCTTTCTTATTCTGGCGTTGGTATGAAAGAAAAAGTCACGGGCATCGTTGCTTTAGATCCAATTACCGGTCATAGCAAGAAATATGCCTTGGATGAAGTTCCTAGTTGGGTAGATCACGTGTATAGTGCTTATTTAATTATTGAACAAGTTGATGACTGGGGTCAATATCGTGGTGGTTTCTGGAACTCTATTTTTGGTCAAAAGAATGTGGTTGCGACAACTGAAGGCTATAATTATCTAGTTATGGATGATGATGTTTATCTATATACAGGTATTACATCAACCTTAGCTGATGAATCCAATATTGGCTTTATCTTAACCAATATGCGAACGAAAGAAACGCATTACTATGCCGTACCGGGAGCTGAAGAATATTCGGCTATGGGTAGTGCGGAAGGACAAGTTCAACAGATGTCTTACATTGCTACTTTCCCATTACTTATCAATTTAAAAGGTAAACCAACCTATCTTGTCTCTTTAAAAGATAATGCTGGTTTAGTTAAGATGTATGCCTTTATCGATGTTCAAGACTATCAAAATGTCGTTGTTACAGACTATAAAGAAGGTATTGAAAAAGCCGCTGAAAACTACTTAAATAATTTTAAAGGTGAAAAAAATACTGATAGTGATAAAGAAGCTAAAGTTACGATTACTAATCTAAAAGAAGTCACTATCGATGGTAATACCTATTATTATTTTGAAAGTGATGAAGATAAGTACCGCGTATCTATTAAAGTAAATCCATCTCTTTTACCATTCATTAAAGATGGCGATGAAGTTAATATCTTCTACAGTGAAGGTAATGTAAGAGAAATTAGTAAGATTGAGATAGTTTAAAACTATCTTTTCTTTTCGTTAAAAATGCGTTATAATAGTTAACAACATTTTGAGGTGATAATATGTTAAAGTTTCGTGATTTTTACTTAGGAGGCAAAAAAGAAGCACTTGTCTTATTTAAAAAATCATATGAAGATATAGCTGATATTACAAATGCTAATGGCTATAAATTAATGTTACGAAAGGAAGTTGGCAAACGTTTCCTTTTAGATGATACATCAACACATCAAGGCTATGCCTTATGTACGATGGGTCCTTTTCAAGGTGTCCCATTCATTGCTGGTCTTGTTTTAATCGATTTATCTGATGACCATAAAGACTTAGATGTTACAGTAGAGTTTACTGAGACTATACCATATGATATACCAAAATCGGAGCATATCAAATTATTAGCGAGTGATTTAGGTTATATGGCTAATGAATTGGGTTGTTATTTTTATGATGCTGAAAGGATTCATTTACATCTTTTAAATGATATTCCATTTAATAAAAAGGCTGTTGAATTAAAACCTAAAATGAAGATTGCTGGGGTTAAAAAGAATTATGTTATTCCAAATCCTTATCATACTTATATGCCTCTTTTAGTAAAAGAAATGGATGCCTTTGATAGTTATTATCAAGATGGCGTTAAAGTCTTTAAAAGGGTAGATCAAAATGTGTTAAGTCAGTCTAATGCTATATCGGATGCAACAATTGAAGAATATAGACAAGGCCTTGTTCCTAATAGTGAAATATTTAATGATGTTACTAGTGTTGTCTTTGATAAAGAGTATGGTGATAGACCAGCTAATATTATTTTTACAAGTAATGGTGAAGTTGTCTATAATCATTATAAAAGAGTTGCTGATGAATTAAATGATGGTGATTATCATACAATTGATACACATATCTACTCTAGAATATTAGAAGATGATGTGACTGTTCAAATATCTAGTACAGGTCATGGCGAGCTTGCAATGTTTGAAACGGCTTCAACACCTATTAAAAAGACGAAGAGAGGACTTGACCTTGAAACAGATTATTTCCCTGATGGTGATGATGCTATTGTTAATTTTACGTATGATGCGAAGACGGGTAATCGGTTTTACCGCGGACGAGCTCGTTGCGGCTTTAGTACTTTCTCAACAGAAGTTTGCTATCAAGTTGACTCTAACGGGGAAATTAAAAGCTGCAATGTTGACTTTAATGATCATAAAGAGTTTGAAACTAGACAAGAACGGGTTCGGGGTAGCTATATGTTAAGAATTAAACCGGATAGTGTTAAGTTATTCTATGCGCATCGTCGTGGTCAACATGATGTGTTTGATACAAGCTCTATCACACCTTTATTAAGTGCTGATGGCGTAATAACATCATCGATGATTGATGGTATTATTGCTAAAGCCATAGAGATTATTAATGAAAGAGAAAATGGTTATGCTATATTAGATCACCCATCAATTTTAAAACTTGATACGATAACGGCATCTATTACAAGAATTAATGATATTCTTAGTGATTTAAGAGCTAACTTACCAGAATCACACTTAAAAGATGTATTAGATAAAACAGCTTATGACTTAGAACCAGGAAAGAAGAAAACGTATAATTAAGACGTTTTCTTTTATTTTTAAATGTGTTATAATGATAGTGCTTATGTGTTATATTGCCCAATAGCCAAGCGGTAAGGCAGTGGACTCTGACTCCACGATGCGTTAGTTCGAATCTAACTTGGGCAGCCAAGGCTTATAAATACTAGTTTACTAGTATTTTTTCTTTGCTTTTTTATAGTAAAAGTGCTATCATAGTGATATTGTTTTATTCAGGAGGTCGCTATGATCAAATTTAGAAATTTTAGTATTGATGAATTACGATTTGTAAAATATGCTGATTGGTGTAATGAATATTTTAAAGGATGCCATCATGAGATAAAACTATTACCAATGGTTAGAAATGCTTCTAAACTTTATAGTGAAGAATCAGAAGAACAAGGATATGTTATTGGTTTAAATGATGTCGGTATGGATATTATTGGTCTTGCCAGAATTGGGACTTCTGCTAGTGAAGAAGATTTAGAAGTAGCATTAGAGTTTACTGAAGGCGATACTGACACGAGAAGATATTGGGTTCAAAAAATTATTCATAGTCTTGAAGCTTTAAATTATGATAAAAAGAAAATTCATATTTCACTTTATAACAAGGACGTTGAACTTAATAATGTTTTCTTTAAAAGATGTTCTTCTTCGCCAATCACAATTGACTATGTAAAAAGTAACGATAGTTATCCGGTGATGGGGCGTGTTATTAACGAAATGCAAAGTTATGAGGAAGAATTAACTAAAACGGGTCGTTATTGGATGGAATATGCATCTTTAAGACCTAATTATCGTGATGATATAAAACTTAATCAAGCTCTTTTAAAGCATGATATTCCAAGTGATGATATTTTCACTTATGCTGATAAAGTGGCTTGGAAAGATATTAAAGGTAGCGGTAAGTATACCGATCATATTGGCTTTAAAGCTGATGGTACAGTCATTTATCGCCGGGGTCTTCGCAGTTTCAAAGAACCTAATAACTATACAACTTTCAGCTTAAAATATAGTGTGGCTAGTTCTTGCTTTGGTTTAAAGGCTTTTAGTTCTAATAAAAATGGTAAAATTAGATTTACAACCAATAGCGATGTTAGAAATGGTTACATTTTAACTGATACTTTTGTTGATGATAACTTACATATCTTATCTAAAAAGATTGGTTCTAATGATGCGATAAGAACTTTTACAAGTGTCAGTACTGGAGTTGATACTAAGACATCTATTGCTTTAGCTTTTAAAGAAAATGGTACATTTGACTATTGTTATGTCGATTTTGATTCTTATAGTAATCGTCGTCATCAAAACAAAAGATTAGTTAATGGTACTTATATGTTAAGAATTAGAAGATGGGGACGTAACGCTATTAAGGCTAATTTTTATTTCACTAAGCGCGATGGCAAGCACGAGTCTTTATTTACTAATCCTAATGCTGAAATACCCTTTGATGATTTAACGTCACTTCCTTTACTTCAAAGAATGATTGATGAGGTTCTTGCGATTGTTAATCACCGGGAAAGCGCTAAGGGTTATAATTATACAAGACCAATGCCACTTAGAAAAATGCTTAAGGTAGCTAACCGGGTTGATGAAGTAACAACGTCTATTCAAACAAATATAGCTGGCCCATATATTAAAGATAGTATGGATGAACAACAAATTGTGGCTGATAGTATTAAGGAGAAAATTTTAAAAGTGTAGGTAAACTACACTTTTTTTGTTATAATAAAGATGGTGATAGAATGCGATATATTATAATAGAAATAGGATCAACCAATACTAAAGCCTCATTATATGATAACGGGGTTATAACAGATTTAGGTTATGAGACCATTGAGTTTAAAAATCATTATAAAAAAGAAGGTCACATTAGCTTTGAAGATAAAGAAGCACTATTTAACTATATTGCTAAATTAAAAGATATTGATGAACATATCTATATATATGGAACAAGTATTTTTAGAAACCTAAAAGATGACGAACAAATAGCTTGGCAAAAAGAGTTTAAGGATGTGACTAATCTTACTTTTAATGTTGTCTCACCCGATGAAGAAAATGAATATACGGTCTATGGCGCTATCAGTGAGATTAACACGGATGATGTTATTGCCGTTATGATTGGTGGTGGCGGTTCAACGGAACTAGCCCTTGTTCAAAATAAAAAAATTATTGAAAAAATCAATTATCCTTTTGGAGCGATGGACATCTCTGATGCCTATCCTGATTTAAGAGGAGATAAAGCTACTACTCCTTTAGATAAGATGTTAAAAGAAACCAAAAAAGATATGGAAGTGCCACAACATAAAGCCGATCTTTTAATCTTGGCTGGCGGGGATTATATTATGTTTTATGAAACCCTAAATTATCCTGTTTCTAAAAATACTTTTTATGATGACGTGAAAGCTCCTTATATGCTAGATACAAACACGATGTGTTCTTTAGATAATAACTTTTTATATGAATTATCTTTAGAGAAAATCATTGCCGAAAATGGTAGTGATGGTTGGTGGAGAGGCGCTAGAGGAATGCGCATATGTGTCCAATCTTTATGTGACCTATTAGATACTAAATATATCATTCCAACAAGAATTAATATGCTATATGGTATTATTGAAAAAATAAACAAAAAAGAGTTTTAACTCTTTTTTATCATCAAAAACTCTTCAAAATTACACCAATATTTCACAAAAATATATTAAGATGAACTGGTGAGGTGAACTATGTATATTATAAAGAATGCCTTTATTAGTATTTTTCGTAATAAAGGAAGAAATATTTTAGTAGGTATTATTATTATGGTTATCGCATCATCTTGTGCGATAACGCTAGCTATTAGATCATCAGCGGATAAGATTGTCACATCGTATGAAAATAAGTATCCGGTTACAGTAACGATTGGGATGAACCGCGCTAATCTAACGAAATCATTTAAAGAAAATGCCTCTTCCCAAGAAGAGATGATTGAAAACTTCAATGAAATTGAACCTTTAACCATTGAAGATATTGATGCCTTTGGTGATAGTGATTATGTATCAAAATATAACTATACCTATAGTGTCAGTTTAAATGGTAAGGATATTGAAGAAGCGACCGATAGTTTAGTAAAAGAAACAACGACAACGAAAACAGAGACCGAAACGAAGACAGAAACCTTTACTAATCCAGCACCATCAAGAGGCGATTATATGCCACCTTTTGGTGGAGATAATGGCGGTAGTACGGAGACAAAAAAGAGTACAACCCAAAGAAAAACGACGACAACCCAAGTTGAAAATATCCGTAATGAACGAGCTAGTAAGGGTGTCTTTACTTTACAAGGTTATAACTCTTATGAAGCGATGAGTGAGTTTATTAGTGGTAATTATACCATTACTGATGGTGAGGTTAGTAGTGATTTTACTAGTAATAATTGTGTTATTAGTGAAGAATTAGCTACCTTAAATGAATTAAAAGTAGGGGATACAATTACATTAGTAAGCCCTGATGATGAAAGTATTACTTATGATTTAAACATAACCGGTATTTATAAAGAAAATACGGAAGAAGCAAGTGATATGCGAAGTATGTTTTCTAACTCTGTTAATACCATCATCACAAATGTAACGACTGTTAAAGATGTTGTTAGTAAAGATGAAGATTTTAATCCGACAGTTAGTCCAACTTATATTTTAAAAGATAAAGATGATATTGAGGCCTTTGAAAAGGAAGTTACGGACAAAGGCTTAAGTGAATATTATATGTTAAGTGACAACATTGAGACAATTGAAAATGCCACTAAATCAATTATAAGTGTCAAATCATTTGCGACGACATTCCTTATTATTACCCTTATTATTGGGGCTGTTGTCTTACTTGTTATCAATATGATTAACATTAGAGAACGTAAATATGAGATTGGCGTTTTACGGACGATTGGCATGCGTAAGTCACTAGTAAGTTTACAGTTTATGTTTGAATTATTAGTTGTATGTATTGTTTTCCTATTAATAGGAGCCGGTATTGGCGGTTTAACTAGTGTTAAAGTATCTAATAAGTTATTAGCTAATGAAATTGAGAATGCCGAAACAGATATGGATGCTATCAACGATAACTTCGGCGGTAAAATGCGTGATTTCCGTCCTGAAGAGATGGGCATAACTCAGTTAGAGTCTATTGAGACAATGGATGCTATTGTCGATATTAAAGTTTTAGGTGAATTACTTCTAATCGGAGCTGGCCTTACCATCGTTGGTAGTATTGCTAGCATGGTTAGTATATCTCGTTTCTCACCACTTACAATATTAAAGGAGCGTAGTTAAGATGAATAAAAAAGCTAACGTTGTTTTAAGATTAGAAGATGTCTCATATCGCTATAAAGATGCTAAAAAAGATGAATATGTTTTTAAAGGCCTTTCCTATGCGTTTGAAGAAGGTAAAGTATACGCTATTAAAGGGAAAAGTGGTAGCGGTAAAACAACTTTGTTATCTCTTATCAGTGGTTTAGAAAAAGGGTATACGGGTAAGATCTATTATCGTGATAAAGATTTAAGTAAAGTAAAACTAGATAAATATCGTAATTCTGATATTGGAATTGTCTTTCAAAGTTATAATCTTCTTGTGCATTTAACAGCAGGGGAAAACATTTTACTATCAATGAATATTAATGGTATGAAGGAGCATCATAAAAAAGAATATGTCAATTCTTTACTAGAACAAGTTGGACTTACTAAGGAACACGCTAAAAGGAGAGTTTTAAAATTATCGGGTGGTGAGCAACAAAGAGTCGCTATTGCTCGTAGCTTGTCATATCATCCCGATATCATTTTAGCTGATGAACCAACCGGAAACTTGGATAAAGAAACCGAAGATGATATTCTTAAAATCTTTAAAGATTTAGCCCATAAAGAAAATAAATGCGTCATTATTGTAACGCATTCAGATAATGTTGTTAAAGCATCAGATGAAGTATTTGAATTAAAAAACAAAAAATCCTAAATAAGGATTTTTTCTGGCCGTTGACAAAGTCGGTTTTTCAAACCGGCTTTGTCAATCGGCTTTTTTGGTTCCCCACTTTAGTATTAAAAAAAGAGTTAATTTGGGTTTTTAATATCAAATAACACTCATTTTTAAACTTTTGTCTCCACTTTTAAATTTTAAATTTTTGTTTTTTTCCAAGAATGTAGTTTGTCAACAGTCTGAAAAAATCCTAAATAAGGATTTAAAATATTTAATCATAAATACATCCTAATTATTTTTAACATTTAAGCATATATTTTTTTCAAATATATTTTGTAATACTGGGTTGATTATTGCTTTAGAATCTTTTGTTCCATATGTTGATTTAATTTCAATAGATACTTGATTTTTTTCACTCACCAATGTTGCACACCTCATTGCTGAATATGCATCTCTTGGTACGTACACAATTAAAGATTTATCTTTTGTAGGCTCTGATCCAACAATTGCCCATTCAATGAAAGGTTGTGAAGTAATTTCCTCAGTTAATAAATCTGAGCTTCCATTAACATAAATGTCTACGTAATCATTGGGATGTAAATCATTATCAGAAGTATCACTATAATAAATATTTATTGGTAGATAGCCTTCGCTTACATATTTGTCAACAATATTTTCATTGCTATTTTTTTCTTTATTGTTATTATTTTGTTTTTGCCAAATTAAAAGGCCGCTCATAACAACTCCAGCGATAATTAAAACAATGATTAAAATTATTATTAATTCTTTCTTTTTCATAAAAACCTCTTTCTAAATATAAACTTTATTCTTTAATATTTCTATACTTCAATATCAACTCCTCCCATTTGGTCGTAGAATTCTTTCGACGTTTCGGAAAATGCAAAAACATGACCATATCCATTCCTTGAAAATGTATAATCTTTACTAATACTTAGAGATGAAGTTTTGCTAGCATGTTGATAACTAGCATAAATATGACCACCTTTTTTTATTTCAAAACTTTGGATGATTGCTATATTCTTTTCAGTTGGCAATTTGAATGACACGCCAAAACCATTATTAGCCTTTTTGATATCTGTTGGATATGAACTAGAAGTTTGGCTATAAACAGTTGTAATTGGTGTGCTAATTAATTGAGTGTTTTCTAAATATGCACCCATAACATCATAACTTCTAATAATTGGTTCAATTTTCCAAGTGAGAGTAACAATTATATCACAGGTTGTATTGCAAGCCTTTGCTATTTTCAAATGTTTTCCACTTGTTATATGTTCAGAATCAAGTAAACCTAAACTATTAATTTGAAAAGATTCTTTATAATCAATTTGACTATTTATAAAGTTAGAATTTTTGAATTTTTGATAGTCATCTAATGTCATATATTCTTGATATCCGTCCCAATATATTAATGACAAAATGTTATATTCTTTTTTAGATAATGATACACCATATTTATTGTTATAATAATTTGACATTGCATAAGTATTTTGATAACCAACTATAAAAGTTAATAACAAAAATATAAATATAAAAATTTTTCTTTTGCTAAACATTAATATTTACCACCTTCCTAATTTTATTGTACCAAGAAGTTTGCAAAAAAAAAAGAAAGTATCTCTTTCCCCCTCACTATAGAGAAGTAATATAGTGAAGAAAAACTATGATAAAATATCATAGTTTTAAGAATTTAAATACTTATAAACATATTTTTTGAACATCTCTACATATTTATATTTTTCGTCTTCTTGATTTATAGTTTGAAGTGACAGTGATAATCTTTCATCATTATCTTGTCGCGGATATTTGCTAACTTGGAGTTCTTCGTAATTAGCATAATATTCAAACATTAAATTATTTTTTTTATCAGTAATTTTCAATATCTTTATTTCTTCACTCATATCAAAGTAAGAAATAAAAAGATCTTCATTATCAATAGTTAATGTACATGAATCATTTTCGCAAAACATTTTTTTTGTTGAAAATGGTATAATATAATTGTCATGTTTTGTGGAAGTTGTTTTTCCATCACCAATTCGCTTTTTCTTGTTAATAAAAAAGGATTTGTTTGTATATTCTTCAACGAATTCAATTTTTGTTTCCTCCTTTTCATTATCATCGAAAATAATGCGAATATAAAGATGATTAGTTATATATTTCATATTATCAATGTCAAAAAATTCATTATAACCATAGGTATCTTTAATAAAAACATCATTGGTGTCTTTTTGATAAATCAATGTTTCTTTATTATTGTCTAAATAATATAATTGGACATACTTAATCTTTTTGTTATTAAGTATGTCGATGTTACCTAGTCGAAAGAAAATGTCACTTTTGGAGGTAATAAATAATCCTTCGTCAATTTCAAATGAGTCACTTCTAGCATACATTGTATATACTTTAATGGAATTATAGAATGATATGAAATAGTAAAGTAAAAAGGCAAATGAAACAATAAGCGATGTTGCTGTAGCAATAAGGAAAGCCTTTTTTAATTTTTTAATTTTAACCATTTTTTGTTCATTTTCTTGTAGTATGCTTATAGTTATGTTGTTAAAATCCTCATTAGAATTAAGCAAACTTTCTTTTTTGCCAATAAGTATTTCGTTAATTGATACATTAAATAAATTGCTTAAGTCTTGCAAAGCTTCTAAATCAGGAGTGTTAATTCCTCTTTCCCATTGAGAGATAGCCTGCCTAGAAACGTTTATTTTGTCTGCTAATTCATTTTGACTTAGCTCATTTTCTATTCGAAGTTGTTTTATGAAAGAACCAATTTTTTCCTTATTCATAATATCCACCCATTAAACATTTTAATAATATTACATTGATATATAAAAGTCAAATCATTATAAAAAGAAAAGGATTAATAATTAATCCTTTTTTTAGTTACCATCAGATTCAGCCACTTGCGAATTACTATTAGATGCTGCATTAGAATTACTATCACCTGTATCAGTTTCTTCATCACTAGTAGATCCTGTGTCTGGATCAGTTGGCGTTTCTGGTTCAACCGGAGTTGGCTCTTTAACAGATCCAATATAAGTAATCGTTAGAGTTCTTTCACTACCTTTTAAGTTATCTAAATCAGTTCTTTCACCAATGCTTTGTTTTGTAACCCGGCCTAACACACTACCATAAGAACCTTCAATGGAGTTTTCAACAAGAGTGATATTATTAGCTGATGCCCAGCTCCTTACATAGTCAATTGTTCTTTTATCACTTACAAAATCTGGCATTAAATTAAGTGTTTTACTTCCGGTTGTATTACCAATAACCGGTTCAGTGTATGTATTTTTAATATTGAAATTAAATGTTTTAATTGGTGTTAAAGAGGCAAGACCAAGATTTTGTTTCATTGCCTGAATAACGGCTGTTTTAGAACTCTCATAAATTGGATAGTTATATAAGATTAGATTACCAAAACGAATCATCGCATTATATCCTGTAAGTTTAAGTCTTTGCATATTGAAAGCTTCATCAGCACTAGCTGATTTCTTTAAGATATTTTTACCCATCTTATATAATTCTGATAGATTATCAGTAGGGAAGTTTGTATAGATATTATCACCTAAGATATCTAGAATATCCATAACTTGTGAGAAGCTATCAATATCTTTAAACTTCTTTAATAATCCCTTAATAATGGCTTGTTGGTTTTGACCTCTGACAAAGTCATTCCAATAACTACCATGTTGGGTATAAGTTTTACCACAATAATTAACCATATACTGCGTTACCTTACGGTGGCGGGCAAAAGCAAGAGCTTGCTCACCATTTAAGGTTTGTTTACCAGCTTTAACAAAGACGGTATTTTTACCCCATTTACGCATACTATTTTGTTCACAGAAGGCGTATGGAACATCAACTTCAACGCCACCTAGTTTATCAACTAATTTAACAACGGCGGCAAAGTTAACTTTAATATAGTAATCAATTTTTATATCAAAGAAGTTTTGGATGGAGTTTCTGATACAAGAGTCACCACCTAAACCTCCGGCATCTGTTATTTTCCTACTTTTGTTATTATTACAAGAAATAGGCATATAAGTATCTCTTGGAATACTTAAAATAGTAACATTGGTTGTCGTTGGATTAAAGGTTGCTAAAATTAAGGCATCACCTTGAGCCCGTAAGTTTTTAACAGGGGCTGTCATTTGAGCTTTAGTCTCAGGAGCAACACCCATGATTAAAACGGTAAATGGTTCATTTAAACTTTTCTTTTCAACTGGTTCTTCAAGTTTAACTTTTTGCTTATCTTCTTTCGTATAAATAATTTTCGTTTTATTTTCTAAATCGTCAATCCCACTATCTTCACCATATCTAGCGACATAGTTGGTTGGAACAACAGCGAAACCAATTTTACCATCAACGACATCTTTAATTAAAGTAATGGCATCTTCATAATATAAGACATTTTTACGATCAATACCATTTTTATCAATAATAAGGTTAGCTAGGCTATAAAGTTCATAGTCATCTTTATCGGTATTAACCATACCAACTTTACCTTTTTTAGCATCTTCAATATCTTTGGCCGTTGATTCTTTTTTGACAATAATACTAGTTGAATAAACTTCTTCAGCTTCTTCGGATGACATTTTATCAATGGCTGAATAAACACGGGTTAGAGCATAAGCGCCATAAGATAAACCACTTCCATAACCGATACTGATAAGGCTTAAGATAAGAAAGACGGTTACTTTAAGCTTCTTTTTAAACTTAACAAGTAAAGTTAGTAAAAGAAATGACGCTACAAATAATGTTAAGCACCCAACTAGGCGAATCTTCGTTTCAATACCTTTATATAAAATAACAGCAAATGTTAAATATAGGGTACTAAAAAGAAGAAAAACCATTAGGATCATTAATAACATATTTTTCCATTTTTTCTTAAAAAATCTTTTCATAAAACACCTCGCAAACCTACGATAACACTTTAAATATTATAACGCAAAATAAGCTAGATAACAATCTAAGACTTCATTTTTCTGTAAATTGGTCCTAAAACTTTATAGGCTTTATACATTAGTTTATTTGTAATGAAATCAAACTCCCCAATAAACTCAGTATATTCGCCACCTAATCTTTTCTTAAAAGAATGAATGCCATAAATAGGATTAGATTTATCAGGGTTAGCTATACCACAAGTACCAAAGCAATCAAAGACTTTATAACCGTCATTATAGGCATCTTGCATAATTGTATAATAAAGTAAATAATTAGCGTTTAATCCCATTAGTTTATTACTATTCCCACCATGAACTGTCCAAATAGTTTTACCATATTTGGCGGTAATGATAGAAGATAGGACTAATTCTTCTTCTTTGATTTCTTTAATTTCATCTAAATCTTTTTCTAATTTAGCTAATTGATTATTTAAATCACTAATTTTATTTTGGGCTTTTCCTTTATTTTTATGCTTTTCATCACTTAAATTAGCTATTTCATCCTTAACACTATTAATCTTATTTTCAAATGTTTGAATTAATGATGGAATATTTACTTTGACAACATAAATATCACTTAAACCATCTTTATGAAATAAAGTATAAAAGGCGCGGTAATAATCAAGTGAAGCTTGATATAACCTATCTCTTTTAGCTGTTTCTAACATTGTAAAATAAAAGGCATCAAGGTCTTTTTCATCACCTTTATAAATATTTAGATTATGCTGATTACCTTTATTAAGAATCTTTCTCGTCGTCGGATGCATCCCGTTATATATTTCATCCCAAGGTCTATCTAGATTAATTCGAAAAGTAAACCGTGGTTCTTCTTTCTCAAAACCTAGATTAAACCCCATATGTTTATAACCTAGTTTTTTTAAATTATCAATGACATCGAAGTTATTCTCATCACCTATGATGTTGCCATCAGGATCAAGATTATGTAGTTTTAGGGCTGGATCTATTTTAATAAAAATAGCTTTATTACTTTTCGCATAAGTTTTAAGACTTTTCGTAAAAGCTTTAACTAATTCTAAATTATGAAAATCAATGACATAGCCTCTTGGAGCATAAAAGTATGAGTAACCTAAAAATAATTTCTTTTCTAGTAATAAAGTTGCACAAATTAATTTTCCTTCATCTTTAAGACCGACATAATGGGGGATAAAACCCTTACATTCTCTAATTTTACCAAACGTATAACTTTGCATAAAATGGCCATTAGGACTATTACTTACAAATGTTTCATATTCATCTTTGGATATATTAGTTACAAATTCCATTTTGTTATACACCTCATTATAGTTATACCATAATTTAACAAATATATCTATTAAAGCACAAAAAAAATTATGTTAAATTATTTTGTTTTAACATAATTTTTATGACAAGTAATGCGAGCTGTTGGTGTTACTTCTTTATTAACAATTAAAGGAATGAGCATAATTCGGTGAATACCGGCTTCAACAAATATTTTAACGTGATAAGCGTTACAACCATTAGTACTTTTAAGAGATGGAATGGCTACAAAGGCTTGCGTTAAATTAATTCCACTGGGTCCGGTTGTACCGATAAAGTCTAAGAAAGACTCGTTTCTCTTAGCTAAGGAGCCATGATAATATTCATTTAAATAATCATTGATGCCATCCGATGACGTATTTGCCGTCGTCGCAAAAAGATTAATTTTATGATTATTCCCACCGGGGATAATTAGTGATGAGGCATTATATCCTAAGTTGATGAAGTCATTACGATGGGAACATAATTTATCAATAGCACTGATACCCATTTTAAAACCAAATTGATCGCTATGGCCACCTTGAAGAAAATTGACAATTTGACTATCGTATGGATAGTCAGTAATCGCTTTATGGATTAACTGGCGGTATTTATCAATATGTGCGAGATTATATTTTTGTCTTGGCTTAGCCCAGAAGAAACTACCTAAACTTACAATATAGTGAATATTATTTTTAGTGCAGTAATCATATATTAAAGATAGTAAATCTTTAGTTTTATCATCACTATTGGTACGATATAATGGGTTAGATATGATAATCATTTCAATAATCTCACCACTATTAGCTTTAAAAGCCCATTCTTTTTTAGGAGGTACTTCTTCATTAATTCCTATAATAGGAGAGAAGGCACTTACGCCTTTAGTTGTAACTCTTAAATGTCTTTTAATCCTATGTAGGTGAGCATTTAAATCAATTTCATCTAAATCAACACCAAGACGCACTAAATATTTCTTTAAGTCTTCGATAGAACAATCGTTTTTAAGGAGAAATCTAATAATGTGATTATCAACTTCATAACGACTTTTCCATAAGGCATCATTTTGATTGCGTCCAGCTTTGATTTCTTCTAGTTCTCTAATTCTTTTTTGCAAACTTTCAATTTGCCCTTTTTGCTCAGCATTATTTTTGTTATAGACATCGTTTACAAATTGGCATCGCTTTTCTAACTCTTCAATTTTAGCCTTAAGACTAAGGATGATATCATCTTCCTCTTGTATTTTGCCCTGTAAGACAGCAAAATCTTTTTTAGCTTTAGCTAGTGCCTTATTTAAACTATCTATTTCAGTTTGGGCTTTAGATAGAGCTTGCGTTTTATCTTGGAGTTTATGTTTATCGCTTTCGGCTTGCTTTCTTAATTTTTCAATCTCTTCGCCCATTGCATCTAACTGCTTCCGCATTTCCGTTAATTTCTTATCGGTCTCATGATCTTTTAAGCGCTCATCCATATCAGCGGGTTTTCTTTTATCAATCATTTCTTTGATTTCCTCAAAGTAGTGAGAAACTTCCGCATCATCTTTATCAGGATGTTCTTTGATGAAATCTTGATATGTAAGATATAAATCATTAAAAGCTAAAATGGCATCAAGGCATAAGTCATCATCTAAAACTTTATTCATAAACATACTGGTATGGTATAAAATACGCGCCACAATTTTAGGTGTATATTCACCCTTAAAGCGCATATTAATATCATCCATCATATATAATAGGACATCTAAAGCTTGATATTGCGCTTTTTTTCTTCCCATAAAAAAGTTAGCATAAACAACATTTTGGATAGGTTGCTTAAAAAGTGCTTGTATGTTTTTCTTATCCATTGGAGTTAAAGCCATTTTATCACCCTCAGGTCTAATATTTTAATATGTTGTAAGATTAATGTCAACCATCTTTTTATCCGTTGCAATTATCGCATTTATAGTGTATACTATATATAGTAGTGGGTAGAGATATGGAGGCTTATACTGATATGGAATATAAAAAGATTGATTTGATGGATATTGTCAAAGATCGCAAAGATATTTTATCAAAGAGAATGTTAACTTTTGCTTGCTTAGGTATTTTAACCATTTTAATTATTGCTTTTTGGTTTCCTGAGGAAGCTAAGATATGGGTTTTAATTGGTGTTATTGCCATATATTTAGTTATTATTGGTGTTCAAGTAAAAGAGATAGTCACAATTACTAAAACTGCCAATAAGAATGCTGTTACTATTCAACCATACTTAGACGAGACGATTTTCTATAGTAAAGCTCGTTATGTTGTAACAAAAAATGCCGTTGTTAGTATCGATAGTGCTTTTGCGGTTGTTGATTATGAAGACATCATTTTAATGAATAAAGAAACCGGTGCGAAAGTACGTAATAGTGTCTCTAAAGAAGATATCGTTTTAGAAGTATGGTGTAAAGATAGTAGTTACTATTGGTTTTATGTATCTGTTGAAAACTCTGAAAAGCATGGTTTTGAGACATATGACTTTAGTGATTTAATCAAAGAAAAGAATCCTCGTTGTTTTGTTGGTAAAACGAGAGAAAATATCGAAGCTGTATACGATAAATATGGTGTTAGAATAAGTTAGTAGCTCTGCTACTTTTTTATTGCCTGTTTATTTAGGTTGTGCTATAATAATAAGCATATCGTTTAGGAGGATTATATGCTTACAAGAGCTAAATATACAGTACCAAGAGAAAGCGTTTATGTTGGACAGGTGGCAAGAATTGGCGATACTTATGATGCCTTAAAAGCGACAGGTTATGTCACAAAAGGTGTTAGTTTCCGCTTATTACTTCCAACCTCCATCCTTTTAAGAAGTATGCTATTTACGATTGATAAAAATGGACTTGCTCATGATTTATTATATGAATCGCCTAGATATCCGGTGATGGATTGGGCTAATCCAGATAGTGTTAATGCGAAAAATCATAACAATAATGGTATTATTATTCAAAACCTATGTCATTTAGATCCCTTATTAAAGTATTATCAATATAGTCAATTACTAAAATATCCTAATATTGAAGAGATTAGAAGAAAATTTTTCAATGGCCATTTCGCCTTAAAACATTATGATTTATTTGGCTATAAACGTATTAAAAATCCAATAAGGGCTAAAATAGACGCGCTAAAGACTTTTGATGATGATAGCGTTATTAGAAAATGCTTTGTGATAGATGAAGAAGCGTCCTATATCTTACCACCAGAATACTTAGAACTTTTAGATGATTATGGTAATCTATCACCTATTAAATCTTTTGTTAGTGGAAGACCTATGCATGCTTTTACACCATCTGATTTAGAGGGAAAAATTAAAAAGTTATTACCTTAAAAAGAAGTATCAATTTTACTTCTTTTGTTTTATAATGAATATAGGAGGAAGATATTATGGAATTTGAAAAAGTAATTAAAGAGCGTTTTTCCGCAAGGAAGTTTAAGCCTGATACCTTACCTGATGAGGTTATAAATAAAATATTAGAAGCAGGACGTCTTGCGCCAACGGCTAAGAACTATCAACCACAATATATTTATGTTATTAAATCAGAAGAGGGTTTAACTAAATTAGATAAGGCGACAAGATGCCGGTATAATGCCCCGGTATGTTTTTTAATATGTGGCAATATGAAGGAAGCTTTTCTTAAAATCCAACCCCGGGGAAATCATTCAACTTACGAGATGGATGCGTGCATTGTCGCTACGCATATGATGTTAGAAGCAACGAATTTGGGTGTTGATAATATTTGGGTTGAATTATTTGATGAAGAGATTTTAAGGGAAGAGTTTGATATCCCAGAACACATTATTCCGGTCTGTCTTCTTAATATGGGCTATAAAACTGATGATTGCCCAGTTAGTCCTCTTCATTATGCTAGTAAAGATTTAAAAGATATGGTTACATATCGTTAGAAGTAAACAATAATTTGTTTACTTCAGACTGTTGACAAACTACATTCTTGGAAAAAAACAAAAATTTAAAATTTAAAAGTGGAGACAAAAGTTTAAAAATGAGTGTTATTTGATATTAAAAACCCAAATTAACTCTTTTTTTAATACTAAAGTGGGGAACCAAAAAAGCCGATTGACAAAGCCGGTTTGAAAAACCGACTTTGTCAACGGCCAGAAGTAAACAATAATTTGTTTACTTTTTTATGTAACGTAACTTATTTGTAACATAAACCCATTATAATCAAGATAAGAGGTGAGAAAATGGAAATTTTAAGAGTTGAAAATTTAACCAAAGTTTATGGTAAAGATGCGACGAAAGTAACGGCTTTAGATAATGTCTCCCTTAGCATTAATAAGGGTGAGTTTGTGGCTATTATCGGCGCATCAGGTAGTGGGAAAAGTACTTTGCTTCATCTTATTGGTGGGGTAGATCGTCCAACATCGGGCAAGGTGTTTATTGATGGCGAGGATATCTATAATTTAAGTGATGATAAATTAGCTATCTTTAGAAGAAGACAAGTGGGACTTATCTATCAATTTTATAATTTAATTCCCATTTTAAATGTTGAAGAAAATATTACTTTACCAATGGCTTTGGATAACCGTTCTGTCGATAATGAGGACTTAACGGACCTACTTGATTTACTGGGGTTACTTAAAAGACGTAATCATTTACCTAATGAATTAAGTGGTGGGGAGCAACAAAGAGCGAGTATTGGCAGGGCCTTAATAACGAGGCCATCAATTATTTTAGCTGATGAACCAACGGGTAATTTAGATTCTAAAGCTAGTGATGAAATTGTGGCTATCCTTAAGAAGACTAACAAAGAGTTAAAACAGACAATCGTTATGATTACCCATAATTTAGAGATTGCTAAATGTGCTGATCGGATTATCAAATTAGAAGATGGTCATATTGTTAAGGAGGGATAAAATGAACTTACTTAACACTTTCATCATCAAAAATTTGAAGCTTAATAAAAAAAGAACGATTGTAACAATCATTGGTATTATTTTATCGGTCGCTCTTATTTGTGCGTTAACATCATTATATGTTAGTGCTGTATCGTCTTTTGCTAAATATGAGACGGATATTAGAGGTGATTTTCACTATGCCTTCTTTGATGTTGACGTTAAAGACTTAGACCTTTTTGATGATAATATCAAAATTAACTCATACTATGTAATGCAAAATATTGGATATACAGCTTTAGAAACATCTAATGAATATAAACCATATGCTTTAATTAAGGCTTTATCTGATGAAGCTTTAGCGTCATCTTCGATTCATCTATTAGAAGGACGCTTCCCTAAAAATGCTAATGAAATAGTTATTCCTAGTCATTTAAAAACGAACGGTCATGTTGATTATCAGGTTGGAGATGAAATAACGTTAAAGGTTGGTGCGCGAGTTAATCTTGACGGAACTATTTTAAATCAGACGATGGATTATCAAAAGGATGAAGAAAAAATTATCAATACTAAGACTTATACTTATAAAATTGTCGGTATTATCGAACGCCCTGCACCTAGTATTGAACCTTATTCCGCACCGGGTTATACTTTTATTACATACATTCCTAAAGGCAAAATGACAGGCTTAGTTGACGTTTATGCCAAGTATACAAAAGCTGGTGTTAAAAAACATTATGAGGTTACTGCCGGTATTTTAGGTATCGATGCGAAAACTTATTCCTTAATAGATCAACCAAGTATGAGTAAAGAAGAAGTTGAAGATTATAATAAAGAGATGAGTAAAGCGCGCTATCAAACAGAAAATAATAGTTATCTAATTACCTTAGAGACTAATCCTTTAAAGGATGGTGCTTTAGGTGGATTAGGTAGTGTATGTATTATTGTCGCTATCATTATTGTCTTTACATCTGTATTTTGTATCAAAAATAGTCTTGATATATCAACGACGGAAAAGATTAAACAATATGGAATGTTAAGAAGTGTTGGGGCAACTAAAAAACAGATTAGACATAATGTCTTTTATGAGACAACCATTTTAGGTTTAATTGGTATTCCACTTGGTATCTTATGTGGTCTTCTGGCAGCTTTCATTTTAATAATTGTTAGTAATTATTTTTTAAGTAGTGGGATTGCTTCTTTAAAACTTCAGTTTGCTTTTTCTTTTGTATCTATTATAATATCTATTGTTATAGGAATGCTTACCTTATACTTATCATCAATAAGGAGCGCTAGAGCTGCATCTAAAGTCTCACCAATCGTCTCAATCCGAAATAGTGCTGATATAAAAATTAAAGCTAAGAAATTAAAAACACCAAAAGTTATTACTAAATTATTTGGTATCGGTGGGGATATATCTTATAAAAACTTTAAACGCAATAAAAAGAAATATCGAACGACAATAATCTCGATAGCGGTATCAGTAACGATTTTTATTTCTTTAACATACTTTATGAGTTTAGCTTTTGCTTCTTTCGATAATGAACTTGTAACGTATGATTATAATTTGAGTTTAACGTTACCTTTAGATGATAATATCACTTATGAAACAGCCACGTCTTTAACTGATTTTCCTGAGATTAAAGATTACGCTATAAGAAGAAGATACACGGTAGATATTGCTAATCCTAATTTTAATCCGGATTATCTTAAAGTAATGGATGATGATGGAGCATCTATCATTATCTTAGCGTTAGGTGATCATCAATATCATAAATACGTTAAAGAATTAGGACTAGATGATGGTGCGATTATTTTAAATGATATTATTAAATTTAATTTATCTCGTGATGGTAAAGAGGAACAATATCGGATGCGACTACTTAACTATCAAGCATCGGATGAGCTTAGTTTAAGCTTTGAAGATAAGACTGTTAAATTAAAAGTAACGGGTGTAACTGATCAAAAACCATTTGCGATGCTTAATGATACATCTAATCAACCATATCTTATTGTCAGTGATAAAATGTTTGATAAACTTATTAAGGAAAATACCAAACAAGACCTAGAGAATCTCGATTTAACAATCTATTATGATGCGACTGATGCTAACGCGCTCGAGAAGAAAATTGATGATGCGTTAAAAGGGGAAGATTATAACATTAACAATATTGCAGCGACGGCTAAAATTATGCAGAATATATATATTCTGATTGGTATTTTCTTATATGGCTTTATTATTGTTATTTCTCTTATTGGTATAACAAATATTTTTAATGCTATTACAACAAATATGTACCTTCGTCGGCAAGAGTTTGCGATGTTAAAATCGATTGGTATGACCAATGCTGAGTTCAAGAAAATGATTCGGCTTGAGAGTATCTTTATGTGTCTTAAAGCTCTTTTTATTGGCATTACTTTAGGAATAATTTTGACAATCATAATGTATAAGACGCTAGACTTTGAAAACGTTATTAGCTATACGCCACCAATTATGGCTATTATAATCGCTATTATCATTGTCTACTTATTAATAAACATTTTGATGCGTTATTCTTTAAAAAAGATCAATAAAGAAAATACGATTGAAACGATTCGCAATGAAAACATTTAAGGGCTTAAGCCCTTTTATGGTATAATGAGGTAGGTGAGTTATGCATATTTTATTAGTTGAAGATAATATAACAATCATTAAAGGCCTTTCTTATGCTTTAGAAATGAATAATTATGAGGTTGATAGTAAGATTAACATCAAAGATACAATTGCTTATTTAGAAAGTAATCCCTTCATTGATTTAATTGTTTTAGATGTTACTTTACCTGATGGGAATGGCTTTGATCTTTTCAGCAACTATATTAAAAAAAGGAATATTCCAACAATCTTTTTAACAGCTAAAGATAGTGAAGAGATGATTGTCAAGGGCCTAAATATGGGTGCTGAAGATTATTTAACGAAACCTTTTAGTACCAAAGAATTACTGGCTAGAATTAATAAAATTCTTTTACGTAACCAACGGGTTCAACTTCTTAAGGTTAAAGATATAACTTTTGATTTAGATAAAATGCTTGTTTTAAAGGGTAGCGCTACCTTGCCTTTAACACCCATTGAATTAAAGATATTACATCTTCTTTTTAGTAATTTAAATAGAGTGGTAAGAAGAACGACGATTATAGATAAAATATGGGAGTGGACGGGTAATGATGTAGATGATCATACTGTTACCGTCTATTTAAAAAGGTTAAGAGAAAAACTAGGTACGGATATTATCGTAACAGTTAAAGGGTTAGGATACCGGATTGATGCCGAATAAAAAGCACTTTCATCGCTATTTATATCTAGCGCTTCTTTTAACCATTATTCTAACTATTTTGTTAGGTGTAATTAATTATTTAGAATATCGTACTTATCGCCATAATTTTAATCAAAAGATTGAAAATATTGTTAATGTTGTTGTAGAAAAATATCCAGATATTACCGAAAAAGATGTTATAAAAATCTTAAATGAGCCCTCTCTTCGTCACCCTTTAAGGCAATATGGCTTTTTAGAAGAAGATGATTTGATTAAGACAAATCATGATTATCACATTCGTTTTCTTATCATCAACGTATCTTTCATCTTTTTATCATTACTTATTATCATCGCTTTATTTTTAAAGTATAATCACCATATGGACATTGAACTTGCATCGATTACAAAGTATATCGAAGAGATTAACAAAAAAAATTATACTCTTAAAATTGATGAAATATCCGAGGATGAATTATCCATTTTAAAAAATGAAATATATAAAGTAACTGTTATGTTAAAAGAAAGCGCTGAAAATGCTCAAAAAGATAAGAAGGAATTAAAGCAAGCCTTGGAAGATATTTCTCATCAGATTAAAACCCCGTTAACATCGATTTTAATTATTTTAGATAATATTTTGGATAACCCTGATATGCCATTAAATATTAGAGAGGATTTTATCAGCGATATTAAAAGAGAAGTTGGTAATCTTAATCTTTTTATTCAAGACATTTTAAAACTATCAGCTTTTGATGTTAATACCATAACTTTTCATTCGAAAACTGTTAAACTAAAAAGTGTTATAGCTGATGCTCTTAAAAAAGTAGAACCTTTATGCGATTTAAAGAATGTTAAGGTTGAGCTTGATGTACAACCTAATATAACGCTAAAGTGTGATCGCTATTGGGAAGTAGAAGCTTTGATGAATATTATTAAAAATGGTATTGAACATTCTTCTAGTCACCTTAAAATTGAAGCTAAAAGTAATCAAGTTTATACTATGATTACTATTAAAGATGATGGTATGGGCATCGCTAAAAAAGATATGCCTCATATCTTTGAACGCTTTTATAAAGCTAATCTTAATAATAGTGATGGTAGTGGGATTGGTCTTGCTTTAGCTAAAAAAATTATTGAAAAAGATAATGGTACTATCAGTTTAGAAAGTACCAAAGATGGAACAACTTTTATCATTAAATATTATAATTTTTAAAGATGTCTTTTAAGATATCTTTTTTTCTTGTATAATGGTAGTGGTGATAAGATGAAGAAGTTTTATGATGCATACTTAAATGAAAAACCTGACTTTGATAAACTTACCCATATTGGCATTATCGCCCTAATGGTCGTTATTGCCGGCGTGTTTGGTTGGGTTTATGAATATATTTTTTATTTTTTTAATGGTGGTATGAAAGAGTTCTACTGGCGTGGTGGTAATTTCTTACCTTGGATTAATATCTATGCTTACGGCGCTATTCTAATTTATTTTCTTATCTTTCGCTATCGTAAGAATCCCTTTAAAGTCTTTATTCTAGGTCTTTTAATATGTGGCGTGTTAGAGTTTGTATCAGGATACGTTATGTATACTTTCTTTGATGGTTGGCGATGTTGGGACTATAATACCGAAATATGGAACTTTGGTAATATTGGAGGTTTTGTTTGCTTAAGAAGTGTTACTTTCTTTGGTGCCTCTGGCTTACTTTTAATATACGTTATTATGCCTTTATTATATGCGATGGCAAGAAAACTAAATAAGAAAGTCTTTCTTATTATTGCTTTTACTTTACTTAGTATCATTTTAATTGATGACTTATATAATTTAATTTTCGCTCGTTTATTACACACCCCAAGGGCATCAACTGTCTATAAGCATCTAGGTTTGAAATTTGTTGAATAGTAAATATTAATTTACTATTTTTATTTATTAATAAATGATATAATAATATTGGTGATGATATGAGAGCTGTTAAAGTTACCTTGTTTATTTTAATTGCTTGCTTGTTAATGATTATTATTGACACTTTGCAAGCCCGATTTCTAAAAAGTAGTCCCATCATTCATTGGCAAGAAGATTTGGGTGGGAATAGCTATGTCGATAAGGGCTTTCTTATGGATACTTATTATTGCGCTAAAGAAGATGATGTCGAAATGCACTGGGAATTTAAAACATCAAAGTTTTCATGCCCTATGTATGCCATCCATAAACCGGAAGAAATTGAAGGCCTTACGATGACTATTAAAGATGGAACCTTAACAAATACTGGGGCCACCATTATCATTAAAGATGAATCAGAATTAAAACATGTCTTTGGGGAACCATTTTATATTGATAAATTAGAAGGTGAAGACTGGGTAACTTTAAAGCCTAATGAAAATGCAGCCTTTAATTTGCCAGCTTATTCGGTTGATGAAAATGATACTTTAGAGTTAACGTGTAATTGGAGTTATCTATATGGCGCGTTAAAACCGGGAACATATCGTCTTGTTAAAGATACCTTTTTAGAAGATGATACACCGATAACGGAAGAAGATAAAAAGTATTTTGCCGTTACTTTCAAAATAGAGGAATAGGAGAGAGATTTGATGATGAATATTGAACCATTAGTTGATTTTAAGGGCGGTAATGGAGATGGATGCTTTGTTTCTGATATGATTATAAGTCACGGCTATAAAGTCGGTTTAATGTACCGGGAAGAACCTGATGAGGGTGTACCTGATAGCGGTTGGCGTTTCTTATTGGGAACCGAAGAAGATGATTACCTTAATAATCCAGATAATATCCATCTTGTCGATATCAATACGCTATGTAATTATGACGTATGCGTTATACCTTATTTGAATGCGCCATATGGTAGTAGTTATATAAGAGTTGATGATAAAGAATTCGCCCTAGACGATGGTGAAAGAGAAATATATATTGCTAAAAGAGATGCGAATAAATAATAAATGTAGATGTGCTAAATCTACATTTTTGTTATAATGATATAAAGGAGTAACTTATGAAAGAGAATCAAGAACTTAAGGATGAAGATAAATATCAAAAACTAAATGATATGATTAAAGAATCTCATAATATCGTTTTCTTTGGTGGGGCTGGTGTCTCAACCGAAAGCGGTATTCCGGACTTTCGAAGTAAAGATGGATTATATAACCAGCACTACAAGTATCCACCCGAAGAGATATTAAGTCATACATTTTTTATCGACCATATGGATGAGTTTTATACCTTTTATAGAGATAAATTAAATAGTTTAAAGTATGAACCTAATATAACGCATTATAAATTAGCTGCATTAGAAAAGAAGGGTAAGTTAAAAGCGGTTATAACCCAAAATATTGATGGTCTTCATCAAAAAGCGGGATCAAAGGTTGTTTTTGAACTTCATGGTAGTGTCTTAAGAAACTACTGTACAAAGTGCCATAAGTTCTATGATGCTTCTTATGTTTTTGACGGCAAAGGTATTCCTAAATGTTCTTGTGGTGGGATTATTAAACCAGATGTCGTTCTTTATGAAGAAAGGTTAGATGATGAAGTAGTAAGTGGCGCTACAAAGGCGATTAAAAAAGCGGATATGTTAATTGTTGCGGGTACGTCTTTGATGGTTTATCCTGCTAGTGGCTTAATCAATTACTTTAATGGTAAGTATCTTGTTTTAATCAACCGTTCAGCAACACCATATGATTATTTAGCCAATTTAGTTATTCATGATTCTTTAGGTAATGTATTTCAAAATATTTTAGATGATTAGTAGGTGATATGATGGAATTAATTAAAGTTGGGGATAAAACTTATTATCTTAAAAATCCCACAAATATAGGTATATATAAAGTTGATGATAAAAGTGTCTATCTTATTGATTCAGGAAATGATAAGGATGCGGGTAGAAAAATATTGCATCTTATGGAAGATGAAGGATGGAAGATAAAGGGTATCATTAATACCCACTCTAATGCTGATCATATTGGTGGGAATAAAATTATCCAAGACCGGACCAACTGCGATATTTTAACGCACCAAATAGAAGATTGTTTTACCAGTTATCCTATTTTAGAGCCATCATTTCTTTATGGTGGATATCCTTTTAAAGATCTTAAAAATAAAACTTTACTAGCTAAAGAATCTTCGACCATACCCCTTAAAGATAATTTACCGGAAGGATTAGAATATTTCTCTTTAAAGGGACATTTCTTTGATATGATTGGTATTAAAACAAGTGATGATGTCTATTTTTTAGCTGATGCCTTATTTAGTGAAGAGACGATAACGAAGTATCATTTATTCTTTATCTATGATGTCAGTGAATATCTAAAAACACTAGATTATCTTGATACTTTAGAAGGTAAATTATTTATTCCATCACATGCTTCAGCTACCACATCAATTACATCTTTAGTTAAACTTAACCGGGATAAAATTGAAGAAATTACTAATAAAATATATCAGATATGCTCATCTGGTAAGACTTTTGAAGAAATCTTAAAAACTATTTTTGATGAATATAACTTAACGATGAATCTTAATCAATATGTTCTTGTCGGTAGTACTGTTAAATCCTATCTATCATATTTAGCTGATACGGGTAGATTAGGTTACACCTTTAAAAATAATGAAATGTTGTGGTACCAACTATGAAAATAGAAAAACCTAAAGTTCAAAATTATCCCGAATATAGTTTAAGTATGGCCGTTAAAGAAAATAGTTTTCAGTATCATACTTATCTTGATACCCCTAAAGAAAACTTAAAAATAGGAGATGTAACCTTTGATAGTTGTCTTTTTAAAGGAATTGATTTTAGTAATATTTCTTTAAATGATGTCGATCTTATTGATGTTGTTTTTGAAGATTGTGATTTATCAAACCAAGTTTTTGATAATCATCTTTTAAGACGTGTTCGTTTTAAAAATTGTCGCCTTTTGGGAGTATCATTTTTAGGCTCTTTAATTCGAGACGTTGAAATTATTGAATGTAAGGCTAATTATATCAATTTAGCTACAGCTAAAATAAATAAGTTAGTTACTATAGATAGTGACTTTAGTGAAATGACTTTATTAGATACAATGATTAAAAATTGGGAGGTTGATAATGTCAATTTCTCATCCTCCGAAATTATGACAACACCCTTAAAAGGGATTGATTTTTCAACATCTAAGATTACTAATATTCGAATTGATCATAAGTCACTAGCTGGTATGATTATTGACCGGATGCAAGCGGATGAACTTGTTAAAATGCTTGGTGTTACATTTAAAAGCTAAAATACTTATCACATCTTTGATAAGTATTTTTTTGAGTATCAACTATTGAATAAAAATAGATTTCGTACTAATATATTAATAGGTGAGTAAGTTGAAAAGTAGTAAGAAGGAAAAAGTAAGTTTTTATAGTATGTTTTGGCTCTTTATTTTTGGCTCTTGTTTTGGCTGGCTTTATGAAGTTATTTTTAGCCTTGTTGTTCATGGCGTTTTTATAAACCATTCGGCTTTAGTTATTGGCCCCTTTAATATTTGCTACGGAATTTGTGCTTGTGCGCTAACTTTTTTACTATATCGCTTTAAAGATAAAGGTATTATTCCCTTATTTTTGATAAGCTTTTTCTTAGGATCATTATTAGAATATATTATGAGTTGGGGAATGGAACTAGTCTTAGGCTTTTCGGCTTGGGACTATAGTGATATGTTTTTAAACATCAATGGCCGGGTATGTCTTGTTATGTCAACCCTTTGGGGAATACTTGGTATTGTTTGGATAAAATATATTTATCCTGTGATTGAAAAAATTATTAATAAGATACCTAAAACTTTAGGTGATAAATTAATAATTGGTTTATCAATTTTCTTAGTCTTTGATCTGGCATTAACGATTAGTGCGGTTATTAGGGCTAAAGAATGTGATGATGGGGTTGAGCCAAGAAATGCTTATGAAAGCTTTTTAGATAACACTTTCAACCGCGATTATTTATATAATATGTTCAATAATAGTTGGAGTGAGTAGATGAAAGTATTAGTACTATCTTGTAATACTGGTGGGGGACATAATTCGTGTGCTAAATATATTAAAGAAGAGTTTAATCAAAATGGAATTGCTTGTGATTTTGTTGATTATTTTAGTATTTTAGGTGATAAACTATCTAAGAGGGTTGAAAAACTATATTTAAAATCAACCCATGGCAAAGGTAAACTTTTTAAAGGTGTTTATAAGCTAGGGGAAACTTATAGTAAAGTGGGGATTACAAGCCCCGTTTATGAGTTAAACAAACTCGCTAAAAATAAAATCCGCGACTATATTGAAAACAATCATTATGATGTGGTAATTTGCCCACATTTATTTCCATCAATGGCTGTTACATCTTTAAAAAAAGATGGCTATGATATTAAACTTATCAATGTCGCTACCGACTATACCAATATTCCTTTTTGGAATGAAACAACTCCTGATTATTTTGTTATTCCGCATCCTTCTTTGAAGGAAGAGTTTACAAATAAGGGTATTTTAGAAGAAGTGTTGTTGCCTCTTGGTATGCCGATATCAACCCGTTTTATTAAGAGTGAATCTAATCTTTCTTTAAACTATGATAAACCAAATATCTTAGTTACATCAGGAAGTATGGGCTTTGGTAATTTAAAAGATGTCGTTAAAGCGCTTCTTAAAAACATTGATGCTTATATTATTGTTATTTGTGGTAATAATGAAAAATTATATCGTAAGCTTAGTAAGATAAAAAATGCTAATTTAATTGTTAAAGGTTTCGTAGATAATATGGACGCTTATATTAAATCTTGTGATGTCATCTTAACCAAACCAGGTGGTCTTACGAGTAGTGAAGTTGCGGTTTTAAATAAACCGATGATTCATATTATGCCTATTCCTGGGGTAGAAAACTATAATGCTAATTTCTTTAAAAAATATCATCTAAGTTTAGTATCCAATACTACTAAAGAAATCATCGATAATACTAAAAGATTATTAACTGATGATAAGTTAAAAGAAGAAATGCTTGCTAATCAAAACAAAGTTATATCAAAGACGGCTGCTGCTGATTTAGTAAAGTTTATAGAAGGAAAAATAAAATAAAGCGATGAAAATCGCTTTTATAGTGTCAAAAGATGCGTTGACAATTATCTTGTTATTCCCTAAAATATAGTAAAGGTGATTATATGAATATATATGATATTTTAAATGAACTTCATATTGTGTATGAAGAAGTTAGTCACAAAGCCGTTTTTTCATCAGAAGAATCGCAACACATTAAAGAATTGATTAAAGGTGTTGGTGTTAAAAATATTTTCTTAACCGATCACAAAGGACATTATTATCTTTATTTATTTGATGATATGAAACGCGCTAATATCAAAAATGTTAGTAAAGAGGCTAGTGCCGGTCATTTATCTTTTGCCAGCCCTGACGAATTAAAAGAAATCTTAAAATTAGATCTTGGTAGTGTCACACCACTTGGAATTATTAATGATAAAGATAATGTCGTAACAATTATTATTGATGAAGACTTAAAAGGTAAACGTTTGTTGATGCACCCTGATACCAACACGAAGACTTTAGCGCTTTCTTATGATGATTTAATTAAGTTTATTGAATATGAACATCATCAATATTTACTTATTAAAAATTGAGGTGTTATAAATGGAAGAAGAAATATTTAAACGAAGTAAGATTCTTTATGATAAATTAATTCCTTATGGCTTTAAAAAAGAAAATGATACTTACATAATGACTAAACTAATTTTAAATGATACTTTTAAAGTTGAGGTTAAAGTAGAAAAAGATAGGGTTAAAGTAAGTGTTTATGATTTAGATTATGGCGCTGAATATACTAATTATCGCCTTGATCATCCTAATTCTTTTGCTTATCAAGTTAAAGAAGCTGTTGATAGTATTTTAGTTGATATTAAAAATAAATGTACGATGCCAAGAGCTTTTATAAGTGATCAAGCTAATGAGATTGCGCGTTTAATTTTTGAAGAATACGGGGATCAACCTAACTTTGAATGGGCTGATGCTCCCGGGTATGCCACTTTTCATCACAATGATAATCATAAGTGGTATGCTATTATTATGAATATTGATAGAAGTAAACTAGAACCCAAGAAGAAGGGTATGATTGAGATAATTAATGTCAAACTAGATCCCTTAAAGATTACGGATTTATTAAGAAAAGAAGGCTTTTATAAGGCTTATCATATGAATAAGAAAAACTGGATTTCCCTTATTTTAGATGGAACGATTAAAGACCAAGATATTATGGCTTTAATTTATGAAAGCTATAATCTAACGAAAAAGAGGTAAAGATGAATAATAAGATTAATCTAATAGCGACTGTCCAAAGAATAATGACGGCAATAATCACGATGATAATTCTTCTTTGGGCAAGCCTTAAAAATGGTTTAATGGTTCAAATATTCATTTTGCCTTTTCTTATTTGTACAATTGCTTATCTTTTCGAAAATATTTTTTTCTTACTAAAGAAAGATAAACTTACGAAAATAGCTCATAAAATATTTGCGATAAGCATCTTTAGTTATGCGCTTGGCTTTTTAATCTATGCCATATACGATATTATTAAAAATAGAAATTATTCTTTTATTATCATTGTTTTAATTGATGTTATGATTTTAAGTTATATGATAAAAAAGACTTTTTTTAAGAAAAAGACGAAATAATATCCTCGGATATTATTTTTTTTGTTATAATTAGTTATAGAAGGTGATGATATGAAACGTAATGTTATAAGTGTAGTTATTATTACATTACTTGTGATTGGTTTAGGAATTAGTGTTTTCTTTAATTTAATGCCTACAGAAACTAAAAAAGAAGAATTGCCTACTTTACCTAAACCAGAATTAGCTGAAGGCTTAAGAGGTAAACAATTTGGTATTGATAAAAATATTGATGAAACGACAATTGATAAATATCTAAATCGTCCTGATAGTGTTTACCGGGATATGCGAATGTTAAAAGATCCTGGTAATTATGAAGCTATTGGTGGAGACTCATACCTATCTGGCTTTATTAAAGGCTTTGAAGTTGTACCTTATCCACTTTTAGTTAATGTAAGTGGTTTACCTGAAGAAGTAGGGGATAGCTATACTGGTAAAACTTTATATACGGAAAAAGATGGTAAATATACCCCTAACTATGAAGAATCGTTAAGTATTTTAGAGTATTATTTTCCAAAGGATAAAAATATTTTCTTAATTTGTGGCGGTGGCGGTTACGCTGGTATGACAAAAAATATGCTTATAAGTTTAGGTTGGGATGAAGATAAACTTTATAATATTGGTGGTTATTGGTATTATGAAGGCGATAATAAAGTTCAAGTTAAACGTGAAAAAGATGGCAAAGATGTTTATGATTTTTATAAAGTCATATATCATGATATTGACTTTGATAATCTAACGGAGATTAGCGATGAAGAATAAAAAAGTATTAATCGCAATCATTACTATCATAGTTATCTTAGTAGCTGGTCTTGTAATATTTATCTTAACACGCCCTGAAAAACCTATTAAAGAAGATTATACTGGTGAACAGTTTACTTTAGATGCTGCCTATTATAATAAAGGTGAGTATCTTGAGAAAGATAAAGATGAAGTTTTAAAACTCTTAGAAGATAAAGCTAGTTTCTTACTTTTTACGCATAACGATTATTGTACGATGCCGATACCTAGTGATACGATTTTTCAAAAGACGATGGATAAATATGATATCGATGTTATAAAACTATCTTTTGCCGAGTTTAAAGAAACACCTCTTTATGATACTGTTAAATTAGCGCCATCCTTTATTCTTATTGAAAATGGTGAAATTAAAAGCTATTTAAGAGCTGATAAAGATGAAGACTATGACCGTTATCAGAAGGAAGCTAACTTTGAAAGTTGGTTAAGTAGTTATGTCAATTTAACTAAATAGAGTAGATTATGAAAATAATCTACTTTTTATATTGACAAAAGTTATATAGTGTTATATAGTGTTATGTGTGAGGTGCATTATGCGAATAATTGTAAGTAATAGTAGCCCCGTTCCTATCTATGAACAGATTAAAAAGGCCATTATGGATCAAATTATGAATGATGAGTTAAAAGAAAATGAGCCTTTACCATCAATTAGGGCCTTAGCTAGGGATATTAAAATTAGTGTTATGACCATTAAAAAAGCTTATGATGAATTAGAAAGTGAAGGCTATATTAAAGTTGTCCAAGGTAAGGGAACTTTTGTTAGTCCTAAAAATCCTGATTTGGCTTTAGAAAATGCCCAAAAGGAAATTGAAAAGCATCTAGAGGAAGCTTTAAATATTGCTAGTAGGTATGATATATCCAAAGAAGATTTAAAAGAATTAATTGATATTTTAGGAGGCGAGGCATAATGGATGCTATTAATGTTAAAGATTTAGTTAAAGAATATCGTAATTTTACTTTAGGTAGTTTAAATGTTACGATTCCATCTGGTTATATTGTTGGTTTAATCGGAGAAAATGGGGCTGGAAAAACAACCTTCATTAAGTGTTTGTTAGAAATTATTAAACCAACGAAAGGGACAATTAAACTTTTAGGACAAGATATTAAAGATGCCAAAGAAGATATTGGTGTTGTCTTAGATGATATGTTTTTTCCAGAAATATTACAAGTTAAAGATATAAGTGCCGTTATGAAAGGCATTTATCAAAAATGGGATGAAGAATTATTCTTTAAATATTTAAAAGATTTTAATTTAGACCCTAATAAAATTATTAAGACATTATCTAAAGGTATGCATAAAAAACTAGAAATAGCAACCGCTTTAGCGCACCATCCGAAACTTCTTATTCTAGATGAACCAACCGAAGGCTTAGATCCGGTTGTTCGAAGTGAAGTTTTAGATATCTTTTTAAACTTTATTCAAGATGAAGAACATAGTGTTTTATTATCAACCCACATTACGAGTGATTTAGAACATATTGCTGATCGCATCATTTTTATTGCTGATGGAAAAATCTTAATGGAAAAAGACCGGGATGAGTTATTAGATAATTATGGTATCTTAAAAGTTAATGTCGATGAGATTGATAAGATTGCCAAAGAAGACATCATCGCTTGTCTTAAACATCGCTATGACTATGAAATTCTTGTCAGTGAGAAAGATAAGATAAGTAAAAAGTATCCTAACTATATTGTTGATAAGATAACTTTAGAAGAATTGATGGTTTTAATGATTAAGGGGGAAAGACAATGTTAGGTTTTATTAAAAAAGATTTATTAACGATTAAAAGTAATTATAAGATTTTAATTGTCTATTTAATTTTTGTGCTTGTCTTCACTTTTCAAAATAATGCCTTTATCACGTTTTTACCACCTTATTTAAGTGCGATGCTTCTGATGTCGACGTTTGGCTATGATGAAAAGAATCACTGGGATGCCTATGCCGCTACTTTCCCTAAAGGTCGTATTAATGTTGTTAGAGCTAAATATTTAGCTACCATTTTAATTACGTTTATTGTTTCACTTTTAGTTTTTATCATAGCTTTGGGGTTATCATATTTAGGTGATGATAAGTTTGATATGTTAGAGACGATTGTGACTTTACTTGCCACTTTTGGGGTGACTATTATTTTCATTTCTTGTATGTATCCTGTTTTCTTTAAATATGGCGCTGAAAAATCCCGTTTGGTTATTCTTGTTGTAATCGTAGCTATGGTTGGATTATTCTATGGGATTATTAAGCTAGCTTCACTTAAAGCTTTAGCTGGGGTTGTAACATTTATTGGAAAACATATTATATTATTTATGATTCTTGCCATTGTCTTAATCACTTATATATCTTATATTATTTCTAAGAAAGTTTATTTAAAAAGGGAGCTTTAAAAAGTAAGTCTTTAGGATTTGCTTTTTTTAGTGTATAATTAAAAATAGAAAGAAGGTATATTATGTGTACAGCAGTTACTTACTACACTAAGGACCATTATTTTGGTCGTAATTTAGATTTGGAGTATTCTTATAATGAAACGGTTACGATAACGCCTCGCAATTATGTTTTTAATTTCCGTAAGATGGGAGAAGTTAAAACGCATTATGCGATGATTGGTATGGCTTATGTAGCCGGTAATTACCCTTTATATTATGATGCCGTAAATGAAAAAGGCTTAGGCATGGCAGGATTAAATTTCCCTAAAAATGCTTGTTATAAAGATGTTGATGAAGAAAAAGATAATGTCGCACCCTTTGAGTTTATTCCTTATATCTTAACGCATGCGGCCACAGTTAGTGAGGCAAGAGAATTACTTAAAAATATTAATATCGCAAGTATTGATTTTAGTGAAGAATTAAAGGCTTCACCATTACACTGGATTATTGCGGACCAACATGAAGCCATTACGGTTGAAGCCGTTAAAGACGGTGTTAAAGTATATGATAATCCAGTAGGTGTTTTAACAAATAATCCAACTTTTGATATGCATATGTTTAACTTAAATAATTATATGTCTTTATCTATCGAACCACCGCAAAACACTTTCGCACCTAACTTAGAATTAGATACATATAGTAGGGGTATGGGTGGCTTAGGCTTACCAGGTGATTTATCTAGTGCTTCACGTTTTGTTAAAGCAACTTTTACCAAGATGAACTCTTTATCTGATGATAGTGAAGAAGGAAGTATTAGTCAGTTTTTCCATATTCTAGAATCTGTATATCAGCAAAGAGGTTGTGTTCATATGGGAGAAGGTAAGTATGAGATAACTATTTACTCATCTTGTGTCAATATGGATAAAGGTATTTATTATTATAAGACTTATGACAATAGTCAAATAACGGGTGTTGATATGCATAAAGAAGACCTTGATGGATCTTTACTTGTTAGTTATGACCTTGTTAAAGATGAACATATATTAATGCAAAACTAGGGATGACGATAATGGCAAATATTAATGATTATCTTATTTGGCGTGGTGATATCCCAATAAGTCGTGATTTTCCTTTTAATGAATTAGATGGGGTCGTTTTAGCGCGTTTATCATACCTTCTTTTTGATAAGATTAAACTTGATAAGGAAGAAACAATTTTAAGTATCTATCAAAAGATGATAAAACTTAGTCCTAGTTCTTTTATTAGAGAAGAAGATTATGATTTAATTAGAAACTTAGGACAATCTAGGCGCTTTAAAGATATGCTTGTAACCGATTATGAACAAGATAACGACAAGGACTTAGAAAAACAATTCCGAGCAATTACGATTCATCTTTCGTCTAAAGAGATGTTTATCTCTTTTATGGGAACCGATGCGACAATTACCGGGGTTAAAGAAGACCTTAATATGTCCTTCTTGGATAATGTGCCTTGTCAAGAAAAAGGATTAGAATATTTAAAAGAGTGTGCTTATCACTATCCTTATAAAAAGATTAGATTAGGGGGTCACTCTAAAGGTGGGAATGTCGCTATTTATGCCTTATTAAGAGCGTCTAAAGATATTCAAAGACGGATTATGAAAGTGTATAATTATGATGGACCAGGATTTACTAATAATATTTTAAGAAAATATGCGAAGGATAAAATTATTAATAAAATCGAAACGTTTATTCCCCAAGATTCGATTATTGGTCGGATGTTAAATCATCAAGAAAAAATGACTATTATTTATAGCGATGATACCCTAGCTTCCCAACACAATGTCTATTTATGGCAAGTTCAAACGGACCATTTTATCAAATTAGATCATCTTCGGGATGTAAGTGATAATATCGATATGACACTATCAACTTGGTTAGAAGAGACAACGCCATATCAACGTCAAGTCTTGGCTGATACGATTTTTGAGTTATTTAAAGCAACTGGCGAAGATAAGTTTCGAGATATATCCCATAATTTAACTAGTAATATTCCTAAGATTTTAAAGAAATATACGGAAATATCTCCTGAAGATAAGAAAATAATGACAAGGTTAATCAAAAAACTTGTCAGTGTTAATGCTAAAGTAATGAAAGAAAAAGAAACACTAAAATGGCATCAAATGAAGGACACTTACCTTGAAAAAGGTAAATTAAAGATGCACGAATTAAATGATAAATATTTACATAATAAAAATTAGGAGGATTTATGAAGAAAGAAATTAAAACAACAGAAGCAATTTTCCCTATGCCCGTTTTGATGATTGCTACCTATAATGAAGATGGTAGTGTGGATGTTATGAATGCCGCGTGGGGTGTGATGTTAGATCGTGACATCATTGGCCTTAATTTAACTGAAACTCATAAGACTGTTCAAAATATTAAAGCAAGAGGAGCTTTTACGGTTAGTATTGCTGATGCCGCTCATGTTAAAGAAGCCGATTATTTTGGCGTTGTATCAGCTAATAATACACCTGATAAGTTTGAACGTAGTGGTCTTACGACAACGAAATCGAATCTTGTTGATGCTCCTATTATTAATGAGTTTCCAATAACGATGGAATGTATGTTTATTGAATACCAAGATAGTGAATATGGCATTGGTGTTGTGGGTAAAGTCGTTAACACATTAGTTGATGAAGAAGTGATGACGGATGGTAAGGTTGATATATCTAAAGTAAATGCCATTGCTTTTGATCCTTATACGCACGGCTACTATAAAGTAACAGAAAGGGTTGGCAATGCTTTTCAAGATGGTTTAACATTAAAATAAAAATAAGTATTAATTTACTTATTTTTTGTTGCTTATTTAGCTAATAAATGTTAAAATGAAAAGGCAGTTTGGATGTGATAAGATGAACTATACTTTTAAAGATGTCTTTTTAGCGCTTCGTGAAGAATATAAAAAAACGAATCAAGATGTTATGTCTTTATTAGAAACTTTAAAATTAGGACCTAAAGCTACTTATCATCATTTTGATTTAGATAAAATGCAGTGGGAAGAGGGATGTCGCCTTTTTCTAGGTATCCGCCATTGTACAGGTATATCATTAGGTGGACACTTCCATTTAGGTAATTATCCTGGTGATATAACAGAGTTTAATCTTGATGATGATGGTCATGATGATACCATCTATTTTCCTAGAACCAAGCAAGTTGCTTATACGATTGTCGATCATGACGCCTTTAGGGAAAAATTAAAAGCAATTAAGGAAAGTGCTTTCGCTAAAAATATAACGACGGGAACCATTATTGTTAATAATGGTAGTGAAGAATTGATGTTACTAATTAGTGTTAATGGTATTCATCTATTAAAAGATGGTTTCGTAAGGACAATAGACTATGTTGGTTCGATGGATATGATTATGCTAAAAGGTTATGCTGCGGAAGCGTTAAACTATTTTAAAGGAATTCTTGATTTGCCTTTAGATATTAATTATTTAAGCGATTATCATCAACAAGTTATTACTTCTTATGAACCTAAAGAACTAGTCTTTGATGAAGAAACACCAACTGATAGTATAACTTTTGGGTTTGTTGAAAAAACTAAAGAACTAGTCCTAAAAGGAACAAATAAAGCTGGTTATCATATTGATTTATTATAAAATTTGACAATAATAAAAAAAGATGTATAATACGAAGTTAAGTGAGGAGATATAAGCATATTTGTGAGCTATCTCGGGTTTGCCTACACAATTATAAAATAATTGGAGTCACGAAATAAAAACGATTCGTGGCTTTTTTTGTAGTTGCGAAAAAAATAGTGAGTATGTATAAGTTTCATCGAGCTACATAGAGATTAATTCTTACACGTGAATCACGGAGTCACTATCAAGTTTACACATTGATTTTGTCAACGTGATTTTTAGTTTACGTAAATACGGTAATGCCAAAGAAAGTATGTTATAATTTTGTTAAGTAGACCTAAATAGAGGATGGTGATTTTATGGCCGTAATAGAAGTAAAAGGGTTATCAAAAACGTTTAAAGTAAAACTTAAAGATAAAGGCTTTAAGGGTAGTTTAAAAGCGATGGTAAAACCTAAGTATAAAACTGTTAATGCCGTTAGGGATATCAGCTTTACAGTTGATAAGGGAGAGATTATTGCCTTTATTGGGCCAAATGGTGCCGGTAAAAGTACAACTATTAAAATGATGACAAGCATTCTTTTTCCTGATAAAGGCTCAATTAAAATATTAGACTTTGATCCTAAAAAAGATCGCAAGAAATTATCTTATGAAATTGGAACTGTCTTTGGTCAAAAAGAACAACTATGGACACATTTAACCCCTTACGATAATTTCAAGTTTTTTGGCGCTATCTATGATATTCCTGAAAAAGCGGTTGAAAAGAAAATTGACGAATTAAAGATGCTTTTTGAACTCGATGAGTTTATAAACACACCGGTTCGAAATTTATCTTTAGGTCAAAGAATAAGATGTGAAATTGTTGCTTCTTTAATCCATAATCCGAAGATATTATTTTTAGATGAACCAACGATTGGTTTAGACCCGGTTGTTAAAGAAAATATTCGTTCTCTTATCAAAAGAATGAATAAAGAGTATAAAACAACTATTTTCTTAACAAGCCATGATGTTGGCGATATCGAAAAGTTATGTAAAAGAGTTATCATTATTAATAATGGCCAAATTGTTTTGGATGATTCAATGGACAATTTAAAATATCATTATTTAAATAAAAAGATTGTTGAAGCTAAGATGAAAGAGCGAGTTAATCTTGATGATGAAGATGGCATTACTATTTTAAAAGACAAAGGATACAATTTAAAAATTGAAGTTGATACAACTAAAAGAAGTGTTGCCGATGCGATTAAATTATTAAACCCCGATAATATTATTGATATTAATATTTCTAATATCCCTCTTGAGGATATCATCAGTAGTATTTATCAAAATAAGGATCAGTTATGAAAAAGTATTGGTTTATAATTAAAACAGAGATAATGAGTAATTTACAGTACAGATTTGATGTTATATTTGGCTTTGTTAGTTACTTTATTTTGTTATTTATTTTATTTAATTTATGGCGATACCTATATAGTGATACAAGTGGACTTATCAATGGCTATAGTATGTCCCAAATGATGTGGTATGTCGTTATGACAGAAATACTTTGGATGACTTTAGGTGGTCGAAAGTTTAATACGAAAATATGTAATGATGTTAAAACGGGTAATATAACATACAACATTAATAAACCTTATAGTTATATTGGTTATTCATTATCGATGCATTTAGGCGATATATTAGTTAAGGGTGTTCTTTATGTTTTAATTGGTATGCTTATCGGCTTTATCTTTTTAGGTCACTTTCCAAGTTTAAGTATTATAGAAATAATAGTTGTTATTATCGCATCACTATTAGCTACAATTATTAGTATCTTTATCATTATGGCTTTAGGCTTAATATCGTTCTTTATTGAGGATGCAACACCTTTTTATTGGGTATATAGTAAATTAATTTTAATATTGGGAACCATTTTCCCAATCGAATATTTTCCAACTGTTTTACAAAAAGTTTTAAACTTTAGTCCGATTTATGTTGTAAGTTATGGCCCAGCTAAACTATTTGTCGATTTCTCATGGGATAAGGCTATCACCATTATTGGTGCTCAATTAATTTATCTAGTTATTACTTATGGAATTTGTAAATTAATCTATCAGAAAGGGGTGAAGAGGATAAGTGTTAACGGCGGTTAGAAATCAATGTAAAGTCATTTTTTTATCAATAAAGTATGCCTTAATGCGAGAATTACTTAATAAGACAACTTTTATTTCGAATATTATATTTATGATATTAAATAATTCTAGTATGATTGTTCAATGGATTGTGTTATTTTCAATTAAAGATAATTTTGGTGGCTATACTCTAAAACACGTTATTTTATTAATTGGGATATCTTCAAGCCTTTATGGATTTGCGCATTTCTTCTTTGAAAAAAGTTTTAAATTGTCCGAGACAATTAATTCGGGTAAGTTAGATGCTTATATTGTTCAGCCTAAAAATATATTGTTATCAACGATAACATCAGATATTCAAGTTTCCGCTTTAGGTGATTTAACATTTGGCTTAATTGCTTATTTCATCTATGGTTTTACTATTCGAGGCTTTATTCTTTACTCTCTTTTCACCATAACTGGTGGCATAATACTAGTATGCATTTCCGTTATCCTACATAGTTTGAGCTTCTGGTTTAGTAATGCTGATGCTGGTGCGGATACTTTTAATGGTATGATGATTAATATATCAACCTACCCCGATAGTATTTTTAAAGGGATAGTTAAGTGGCTATTATTTACAATTATTCCTGTTGGTATTGCTAACTATATTCCTGTTAAGGTAATGGTTTCATTTAATCCTTATCTTCTTTTAATTAATGTCGGTGTATGTTTACTATTTATTCTTCTTGCCTTCACCATCTTTTATCGAGGACTAAAAAGATATTCTTCAACGAATTTGATGGCTGCTAGAGTTTAGAATGAGATGATGTAATCGAGGTATAAAATGAAGAAAATATTTTTAACAAGTGATATGGGATGTAGTAAGAAAATTAATAACCAAAGATATGCAACCCCATTGGATAATCGAAATGGGATTGTTGAACATTTAAAAAAGGTTTTACGACGTGAGAAAAACTTTGTGTTTTTTGTTAGTGATCCTAATGATTATGAAAAAAGTTATAGTTATGCGAAACTCACGTTTGAAAGTTTTAAAATGAGCGGTTTTAACTTTGCTTCTTTTATAATTGTTGATGGTAAATATGATGGCAATTTAAAAGAAGATGTTCTTAATGCCGATTTAATCTTTTTGACCGGTGGGAAAACTCTTACGCAAATGCGCTTTTTTGAGAAAATTAATTTAAAAGAATTATTAAAATCTTATAATGGCGTCATTATCGGCCAAAGTGCCGGATCTATCAATCTTGCTTATAAAGTTATTTGTCCTCCTGAGGAAGAAGGGGAAATTGGTACTAATTATATTTGGCAAGGCTTAGGCCAAACCCAGGTTAATGTCATTCCTCATTTTAAATTAGAAGTAAATGAAGACCTTGATAAAAAGTTAAGAAATGAATTACTCAAACTATCTTTTGATAATATTTTATATGCTATTAGTGATGGCGCATATATTTTTGCTGATGGGGAGTATAAGATAGTATATGGGAAATCTTACTTAATTAGCCAAGGTCATATTGAAAAGATATGCAATGATGGGGAATCAAAAAGGATGGAATAATATGAAAAATAATATTGTCATAGAAACAAAAAGATTAATTTTAAGACCTTGGCAAATAGAGGATGCCGATGCACTTGTCGATGGCCTTAATAATATTAATGTTAGTAAATATCTTGCGGGAGCGCCTTATCCATATACTTTAGACGATGCTAAAAACTTTATAACTAAAACAATTGAAGAAGGTTTATATAATTTTGCTATTATATTAAAAGATACTAACGAAGTTATTGGTGGTACCCAAATATCTAATATCAGTTATGCTAATAAGACGGCTGGTGGCGGTATTTGGATAAACGAAAGATATCAAGGAAAGGGTTATGGTTCAGAAGCTTTTAAAGCTAGAATTAAATATGCTTTTGAAGTTTTAAATTTAAGAAGATTAGAAAATGGTTATTTTAAAAATAATGAGAGAAGCCATCAAATGCAATTAAAATTCGGCTATCAAGATGAGGGAGTACGAAGGCAAAGATTTATCTCCAAGGCAACCGGTAATATTGAAGATGAATATATTACAGGATTATTAAAGAGTGAAGTAAGAGGCCTTGAAGAGTTTGATTTTAAAGTAAAAGAATTGAAGTGATAAAATGGAAGAATTCATATTTATAAGACCAACTAAAGAATATGAACAACAAGCCTTTGATTATATTCAAGAATTTAAAGATTATAATTCTAATATTAATGGTGTTGGAGGCTTACGTCGTTATATTGGCGATTATGATGGCTGGTTAAAACATTTAGAAGAAGATCGCTCAAGAACAATGGATGATGATCGTGTTCCTGGGGAAACGTTTATGTTAATAAGGAAAAGCGATAATAAATTAATTGGTCTTGCTAATATAAGATTAAGATTAGATGATCATTTATTGATGTATGGCGGTCATATCGGATATGGTATTCGTCCAACAGAAAGAAAAAAGGGCTATGCTTCTTATCAGCTTTATTGCGCTTTAAAGTTTTGCCAAGAAATAGGTTTAGAAAGAGTCTTAGTAACTTGTGATAAAAATAATTTAGGTTCAGCTAAGACCATTCAAAATAGTTTTGGGGTTTTAGAAAATGAAGTAATCGATGATAATGGTGAAGTTCTTCAAAGATATTGGATTGATGTTAACGATGCTATTCAAAAATTGCAAGCCAAATATGAACATCAAAAAAACTTATAAAAGGTCTAATTTGACATATTTTAAAAAGAGTGTATAATACAGTGCCAAGTGAGGAGATATAAGCAATTTGTGAGCTATCTCGGGTATTTAAAAAGGGGCTAAATACTTACACAATTAATAATTGGAGTCACGAATAATAAAATATTCGTGACTTTTTTTCACGAATAAAAAGAAAGGGATGAAGAAAATGACATTAGAACATCTTCTTGCCGAAGAAGTAATGCCAGATAGAGCCCAAGAATTTAGACAATATGCTAGCGATAATAAGGCGGTATCAGCTAAGGATGTTGAAACACTATTAGAAAGTTATACCGGAAGGGATGCTGGGTTAGTTTCTCGCACTTTAGAGTATGTGAAGAATCATCTTAATTCTGAACTTGAACCAATGGTTTATAAGACAGCGGGTTATGATGAAGAAGCTTTAAGTTATCAAGATGAAATTAATAGTGGTAAATCTTTAATATTAGATATGCCGACTGGTTATCGTTGCCGGTATAGTGATATAAAATTATTATCCGTTGCTAAAATTAAAAAGTCTTTAGCCCATACCACAATATATGGTGAAAACTTACTATTGCATTACCGGAAAATGGGTGAAAGTTGTTTGCCACAAATTAAACTAGCTCTAGCCCTTTTTGAAGAGCAAATAAAAAGACAAGCAAAATTAACTGATCGCCGCGATATCAACTTATTTACTCTTGATTATGATGCTCGGGCGGAAATTGTTTGGAACAATTACGCTGAAATTATTGCTTACTTGTTATACCATACTAAAGAAACTTTAGTTTGGGGTGAATTAACGGAAGCACAAAAGAGATTATATCTACTTTCTGTTATTAATTCCCAAGGTAATAATCAAACTAAAACTCATATTGTTCAGAACATTGCAAGTTATACAACTTTACCAGAATTAGAAAAAGTTGAGAAACATAATCTTAGAGTATTAAAACGGTTTATCGTTAAATAACAATGTCTAAAGACTTTGGACTTTAAAAGGAAGATTTTTAAAATCTTCTTTTTACTTGTCATTTCATTTGTTTTACTATTTTAAATCAATATTTAAACTTGGTAATTAAAAATTTAAACGATAATTATTATGATATAATAAAGATGTAGGTGGTATTATGATTAAATTAGAAGGTCTTGATGAAGAACTTCAAAAAGAAATGTCTCAATATATTAAAAATATGACATGGTATTTACCAATTGAAAATAGACTAAGAGATTTAAAGCGAGCTGGTAAAACTCTAGATGAGATAAAATCTATATTAGGTGAAGATAGTAGTATTTTAACTTATGTACCACAAACGCTATATCATGGTAGTATAAAAAGTTTAGATGTTATCTCATCACGGGAAAGTACACAAAAGGGTAGTTATGTTTATGCTACTGATAATCCCATTCATGCTTTAATGTTTTCCATTTTTAGAAACTCTAGTGTAGCTCGCGGTCATATTTTTGAGTATTTAAATGATGATGGGGAATATCGCTTTAAAATAGAAGTAGATGAGCGTGTTTTAGGTGCTTTAGATGAAATTATAAATGATAGGGTTATTACAATTCACGTTGTTGATGGCGATGATTTTTTTAAACCATCAGGTGAAGCTTATATTAACCGGGAATGGGTATCCAAAGAAGGACAAGATATTGTCCCTTTAAGGCGGATTGCTATTAACGTTAAAGATTTCTTTGATGCTTTAGAAAAACTAGATTTAGTTCAATATAGTAAATACGATAAGTCTAAGGATTGGAAGACCATTATGGATATGTTAGGTAAAAATTATCCGTTTGGATTAGGTACCCAAAAGGGTGCAGATATTGACGCCTTTGATAAATTATATGACGATTTTATTGGTGCTAAGTTTCCCGAACAATTACCTTTCTCAATTCAGTTTAGATCTTTTGTGAAAAAAGTTATGGCTATGAATATGGATGATAAGACTCCTGAAGAGGAGATGAACTATAAATTAAAATATATTAGAGAAACGGCGGATAGTTTTATTAAGACAACCAAGGGTGCGGATGGTAAAATTCTTTATCAAGGCGATATGGATAAGATAACATCTTTTCAAGTTGAGGATTATTTTCCTCATACAAATAAATTGTGAATAAAAATATGACGACATTAATTGACATTTTTAAAAATAAAAGTGTCAATTAAATTAAAAATAAAGGACTTAATAAATATTAAAAGTCCTTTTTTTGATATGATAATAATAGGAAACAATCCTTTTTATCTAAGAAAATGTGAGGTAGAGGTTATATATGGTAAGTTTGGGTGTAAAAGCATTTGATGAAAAAAATACATATCAAGCATATGATGCAAACAATATTTATAAATGTGATGCTAATAATATAAATGCAGTTTTAGAACAAATATTGCAGCAACACTCTAATGAAAGAATATTAATTGAATTGCCTAGTACAGTTGGATTAACAGATGAAATAATAGAATCTTTAACGGATAATATTGATGTTAGAATAATTGGTGGATTGACAGAAGAATATGCTAAATCACATCGTGGTCAAGATAGTGATTCACTGGATCATTTAAGAGAAAAAGCCACTTATTCTAAACAAGAGTTACGTGAAATAATGGCCATGTTTAAAAGGATAGAAGCAAATATCGATCCAAAGTGGAACGACTATGAAAAAGCATTATATCTATATGAATATGTTAAATATAATATCGTTTATAGAAGAAATTTTGATAAAGCTCCAGATGGTAGTTTCCTTGATGCAAGGGGAAATTCCAATAGGACCAGAGCCTGGGATTCTCTAATAGGGTTAACAAGACAATTGTCAACCTGTAGTGGTTTTGCCCATATTTACCAAGAACTATGTACTAGACAAAACATTGCTTGTGTCAAAGTTGGCGGTAAATACTATACAAATCACGAGGGTGATCATGCATGGAATATTGTCACTATCGATGGTAAAAATTTTTTAGTAGACGCTATATGGGATGCTCAAGAATTTGAAAAAGGAAATGATGTAACAACTGGATTTGGATTATCAAATGATGATAGGACATATAGCCCTAGATGTTATCATGAAATGCATAATAATCTTTCGGTAATCAGTAAAGAGTGGATGCAAACAGCTTCTAAAAAGGTATCAATGAATATTCCTAAGGAGCAAATTGCTAAAGAAAGAGTAGAAGCCTTTATAAAAGCGCGTGAGGATGATTATCAAAGAATGATGTATCTACGTCAACAGCAGCTTCAATCAATTAGCCCAGCTGAAACGGAAATGACAATGGAAGGTAGGTCAAAATAATGAGTACTGATTTATTAGATAGTTTTGATGTATTAGATGTAAATACTAAAAGAAATCAAATTAACAAAGAACTAATTATCATATACGAGTTAATAAGAAAATATGAAGAAATGCGAAATGTTCCAGCTATTTCTAAAGTCAAAAAATATAACCCTAATACTGATAATGATATGAGTGAAGCTGAGATGCTAACGTTTCTATATGAAGATATTTATAATATTCAGCAAGAGCTTATTAGTTTGCTTAGTATTATTTAAAAATAAAAACTAACATTTCTGTTAGTTTTTTTTCTCGAATAAAATATCGAGTTTTTATCATACTGGAGTGTATAGAGAAGAAATGAATAACTTTTCTCATGCTTAATAATAGGTTGTAATAATTATTAACTAATATATTTATGCTATATATTTTACAGTATGAAATAAGAAACTATCTAATTTCACACCAAAAATTTAAAAAAAATAAAATGTGATATAATTATTATAGTATTGGAGGTTTTTTAAGATGGATAAGCAAAAATTTGATTTAAAATATTCTGATGAAGCTATAAAAAAAATGGATGATGAACTTAAAGAATTAGAGGAAGAAATTCTTAAGAATAAGACACCAGAAGAGCAGAAAAAATTAAAAAAGCAGTGGGAACAAAATAAAATAGAAACAGAACAAAAATTAAAAAAAGAATCTGAAAAATTAGAAAAAGAAAGAGAAGAAATAGAGAAAAGAGAAAGTGAGTTATTTTCTATAGAATATATTAGAAATGGGCTTAATGAAATAGTAAAAGAATTAGATGATAACTGGAATGAAACTTTACAATCTGCAATTGAGGAATTATGCAAAGGGAAAACTAAAGAAGAACAAGCAAAAATAATGAAATCCTTTGAAAATAGTTTTGCGAACAAAGGAGATAATTAAATATGGAATTGTATGATGCAAAAAGTATGCCCCTTTCTAACGATCCTAAAATCCGAATGGCACAAGAAAGGTATGCTAGAGGTGAACGCTTTGCAACTTTGCTTGGTCGTGATCAACGGAAGATAAAAAAGGAACTTGGCAAGTATCAATGCAAATCAAATTGTTGTTATAGAGCGGTATCTCAAGAAATTTATGAATTATATAAAAAATCAGGATTTATAATTGATGATAGACCAAATACAAATGAATACACGGAATCAGTTGATGAAAATGGGAAAATTTTTACTAATAATGCTGGAATTGATTGGTATTTAGGAGGAGCTGCTCCAGGAAAAGAATATGGAATGATTGTAATAGAAGTCCCTGCAGATATGAATTATTTTCAACCAGCAATAGATAATGGATGTCACATGACTATTGATCCAACTGTTAGGCATATGAAATCATCTCCTAAAGCAAACCCGATTCCATTCTCTATGATAACTAATGTTTTTGATTATCAAAAAATTCAAGAACAAACAAAGGCAGAATTTGATGCAGCAAGGCAATTAGAAATGACAAAAATGTCACAATTAAGAGAACAACAATTAATGAATTCGAACCAATCAGTTATTAATGATGATACTGATGAAAAGGTAAGGTAGTAATTTATGAATTGTTTACAAAAAGTTAGATTAAATAAACATTAAAAAAAATGAAACCAAATAGTGGAACAAAATGTTGATAAAAAATTAATATAAATTGGTTTACTAAAAATTGAAAGCGATAAAAAAGATTATGCTTTAGGTAGTGTTAATGTTAAATGAAATATACAAAAAAAGTTGTTAAAAGATAGATATAATATTGATTAAAAAAGCTCAAAAAGCAAAAATCCAAATATCAATTCAACTTTTTTTAATTCTTTACTTATCTTTAATTCTTTAGTATATATATCACTCTAACTTTATAAATTCAGACAATAAAAACTAACATTTCTGTTAGTTTTTTTATCTCGAATAAAATATCGAGTTTTTATCATACTGGAGGGCCCGACCGGATTTGAACCAGCGATCAGGGAGTTGCAGTCCCATGCCTTACCACTTGGCTACGGACCCATCACAATGTATTTATATTGTAATATAAAATATTCGTCTTGTCAATAAAATTATATGCAAGTAAAAAAAAGAGGTGTAGTGTTACAATTGATGTGACACCGATAAGTATATACAAAAAGCGATTGATCCAGTAAAATGTTAATTATCAACA
>CANQCR010000010.1 GCA_947589735.1 uncultured Bacilli bacterium
GATGATTTTCATCATCCTCTATAACTAAATTCATTTATCAAATTTATTGTCCACCAACACTATTTGACAAAGAACCTCTTTTTATTCTTCAACTTTATTGTACTCAGAAATAATTGCTTCTTCAAACATGTCACGAGTTTCTTGATTAAGTGGATGAGCAACATCATAGCCTCTTTCTTTATTATCAGATTTCCTATTTGGAAATTGAAGTTTTAGCTTTGTTTCGCCTGTTTCTTCATCTTCCTTTTCATAAATTTTGATATCCTTGATTATAAAGCAGCCATCAATTGTAGCGCTTGCATACCCCCTTAATCTTGCTCCTTCTCTTGGTGTAATTTTGTGGACTTCAACATTTGTTATTTGCATAGTATGTACTCTCCCTTCATGTAGTATCCTACAAATAAAGTATATAATATTTCACATACTTTTGCAAGTATCTTAATAAAATTTTAGTTGTTTCTGAGTTTCCCTTTCCATATCTTTTTTCTTAATAGCTTCACGTTTATCATAGCTCTTTTTACCACGAGCAATACCAACTTCAATTTTGGCGCGATTTTTCTTAAAATAAACACGAATGGGAACTAATGTGTATCCGTCCCTTTCAATGCTATCACGGATTTTATAAATTTCCTTTTTGTTTAATAATAATTTTCTTGTGCGGGTTTCATTATGATTAAAAATATTGCCATTATCATACTGACTTATATGCATATTTAAAAGGAATGCTTCACCATTTTTAATAATGGCATAACTATCTTTTAAGTTTGCCTTGCCTTCCCGGAGTGATTTAATTTCCGTTCCCGTTAGAACAATTCCTGCTTCATAAGTCTCTTCGATTTCATAGTCATAATAAGCCTTTCGGTTTTTTATTTCCATTATTACACATCCTTTAATCGCTTATGGTATCTCCACTATTTTTTAAAACAAAGTCAATGGTATGATTTTCTTTATTAGCCGCTTTAACAACAACTTTTACCACATCGCCAAGGCGATATCCTCTTTTATCTTTAGCACTTGTTAAACTAAATGTTGACTCATCATACGTATAAAAATCCCCTTTTAACTCTTCAACATGAACAAGACCTTCAATCATATTAGGTAATTGAACAAAAAAGCCAAAACTCATAACACCCGTTATAATACCTTCATATTCTTCACCAATATGTTTTTCCATATATTCGGCCATCTTCATCTCATCAACATCCCGTTCACAATCAACCGCATCACGTTCTTTCATTGATGATTGTTCAGCAATAAAAGGTAGTTTAGCTTCCCACTTTTTGATGCTATCTAAACTCATATTGAGATCTAATAAGCATTTTCTAATTGAACGATGAACAGATAAATCCGGATAACGTCTAATTGGTGAGGTAAAATGACAATAAATTTTGCTAGCTAAACCAAAATGGCCAATGTTGTTAGTATCATAAACAGCTTTTTGCATACTCCGTAACATCTGACTAGACAAAATAGGATATTCCTTTTTATCTTTTAATTGCTCTAGAATATCTTGAATGGTATGAGGTGTTATCTTGTTTAAATTAGCATTAACCTTATATCCCATAACGCTAACTAAATGCATAAACGTTGTCATTTTTTCTTCGCTTGGCTCACCATGAACCCGGTAAACCAAAGGATAATCCATGTGATAAAAATGACTTGCAACAGTTTCATTAGCGACAATCATGAAGTCCTCAATTAATTTTTCACCGGTACCACGTTCTCTTAAAACGACATCAACCGCCTCATCATTTTCATCAACAATGACTTTAGCCTCATCTATTTCAAAATCAATGTATCCTTTTTTTACCTTATTTTCTCTTAAAATACCAGCTAGTTCTTTCATTAGTAATAGTTTATCGGCAAATGGTTCATAACCTTCAGGAATCGTATTATTTTCTAATATTTGATTAACTTTTTTATAAGTCATTTGAATTCTTGATCTTATAACACTATCAAAAATATCATAGTTAACGACATTTCCCTTGGTATCAATTTCCATAACACAAGATAAGGCAAACCTATCAACATTAGGATTAAGTGAACAAATACCATTAGATAACTCATGAGGTAACATTGGCGTAACCCGATCAGCTAAATAAACACTTGTTCCCCTAGATAAGGCTTCTTTATCTAAAGGGCTGTTTTCTTTAACATAATAACTGACATCAGCGATATGAACGCCTAACTCGTAATTACCATTATCTAACATATTAATACTTATGGCATCATCAATATCTTTAGTATCATCGCCATCAATGGTAAAAATGACCTCATCACGTAAATCTCTACCCGTGTGAGAAAGACGTTTGTTAATTTCTTCAGGAGTAAGATGATCAGGTATTTCTTTAGCTACTTGTTCCATTACTTCATTTGGAAAAGCATCATTAATATTATGTTCAGCCATAATGCATAACACATCAACACCAGGATCATTAATGTGTCCAATAATTTTAATGATTTGAGCCCGATACTCATTATGATTATTAAGGCCTAGTAGTTTAACCAATACCTTATGCCCTTCCACCAAATTATTGTGATAATTTTTATCAATTGTAATAGTAATATTTAGTTTGCGATCATCAGGTTTAACATAAATATGATTATTTTTAAAATAGATAGTCCCAACAACTTGACTATTGGTCCTTTCTACAATCTTAACGATTACCCCTTCCATTGGATCGGTTTTATTATCCAAAATATTAACAATAACGCGGTCTTTATTAATAGCGCCATTTAAATTTTCAGGATACACTTTAATTTCTTCATCATTATCTAATAAAACATAACCCGTTCCTTTAGTTGTTACTTGAAGCGTTCCTACTCTTGAATTGCTGTCCTCAAATAACATATATTTATCTTTTTTAGTATGATATAAACGCGCTTGTTCTTCAAGATTATTTAAAGCCTTTAAAAGTTCTTTTAAGTCATTAACTGTACTTAAATTAAGAAGTGATTCTAATTCATGAACACTAAGCGCTCTTTTTTCTTTTTTGATACTTTCGATAATTGCTTCTTCCATCTTATCACCAATATTATTATACTATAAATAAATGGGAAAAAGATACTAATATTAAATGGGAAAAGAAAATGTAGATAACTATCTACATTTTTTGACACTATGCTTAAAGTCGAAAAGACTTGCTTGACTATAAAAGGCATATGTTATAGATACCAAGATAGATCCTAAAAAGGCAACAATGATATCTTGCATCGTATCATTAACACCCGTTAACGCTACCCTTTGAGCATCGCCACCAAATAAGATGTTCGCTGTATATTCAAACATCTCCCAAAATGATGCGATAGCAAGGGAAAAAGCAATCATCCAAACAATTGGAAAAAACTTATTTTTAAATGGTTCCTTGAATACTAAAGATAGTATTAATAAAGCTCCATAAGCTGTTAAAACACCGGATAAAGCATGCGTAATTTTATCAAAATAATCAATTACATTATATAATTCAACAGTAACGCCTAAAAACTGCGCGGCGAAGATAAAAGACATATAGACTAGTTTTAATTTATCATCGATTTTAACCTTAAAAAGACGCTCGATAAAATACATAAGAGGCATTGTTAAAACAATTGAAAAATCCTTTAAGAAGATGCCTAAAGTTTGTTCTTTCGTTAAAATGATATAGAAACTACCCAAAATAGCTATAAAACATAAAGCATAATTAAGGTATTTAATCTTCATTATCTAATTCTTCCATTTCTACTTGACTAATACTATTAAATCTTTTGGTAATTTTATCAGTTGTTGTATGAATATCTTTAACATCTTTGCTAACGGTTTCAATACTGCGATAAAGTTTATCCCAACGATCTTTATACCGTTTAAACTCATTATCTAGAAGTAAAAGTTCATTATGGATAACTTTAGCATACTTATCTCTTTCCATATTTTTAATAATAATTTGAATCGTTGTTAAAGTACTAATCAAAGTTGTTGGCGAGGTTATCCACACTCTTTTTTTATAAGCATATTCTAATAATTCACTATGATAGGCGTTGATTTCCGCGAATATAGCTTCAGCTGGTAAAAACATAATCGCTTGATCACTTGTAACACCAGGAATAATATATTTATTACTAATATCATCAATGTGCTTTTTAACATCGGCCTTGAATAATTTTTCGGCATTAGCTCGAACTGATGATGTGTTACCTTTATTCACCATTGCTTGATAATTTTCTAAAGGAAACTTAGAATCAATGGCAACAGTTCCAAGTGGTTCTGGGGCGAATAAAACGCAATCAGCAATCGTATTATTATCAAATGGATATTGGATTTGATATATTTTTTTGTTATTGGCACCAAAAACATTTGCCATAATGTGTTCAAGATTAACTTCGCCAAAAATACCGCGGGTTTTTTTATCGGTTAAAATGCCTTGTAAAGAAATAATATCATTAGATAAGCTATCTATTTTCTTTTGTGCCTCATCAATACGCGATAGACGCTCTAAAACCGCTGTGAAGGTTTTATTACTCTTTTCAAAGTTTTCATCTAATCTTTCATTTACTTTATCACTAATAAGGCGCAAACGATGATCTATTTTGTCGTTCATCTTATTAAAATCATCATTTATATCATGACTAAAAGTAGCTTTAAAATCCCCTATTTCTTTAACGACATTAGTCTCAATCCTGCCAATGCGGTCGACTACTGATTCATTATTTTTATTTTTTATTACTAATATAATCAATAAAATAATTGTAACACTAAGTAAACCAATGATAATATATTCCATTTTACCACTCCCTTTTAATTATAATATAGACATAGGAAAAAAGCCAGTAAAAAAAGATTCCTTACGAATCTTTCTTAGATAAAGTTTCTGACAAAGTTGTACCTAATGTTGCAATACCTTCAAGGTCAGCTGGTAAAATAATTTTGGTGGCCTGGCCATCAGCCATTTTGGTTAAAGTATCAAAACTCTTTAAACGAAGAACAGCTTCATCAGCGCCGGCTTTCTTTAAAAGGTTAATACCGTCAGCTTCAGCTTGTTTTAATAGTCTAATACCATCAGCTTCAGCCTCTTTTAGTTTTAACATAGCTTCAGCTTCGCCTTCCGCAATTCTTATTTTAGATTCACGGTTAGCTTCCGCTCTTAAGATAGCACTTTCTTTTTCACCTTCCGCAATTAGGATATTAGATTTTTTCTCACCTTCCGCTTGCAATATTTTCTCACGACGTTCCCTTTCAGCCCGCATTTGCTTTTCCATCGCTTCTTGTATATCGCGAGGTGGGATAATGTTTTTAACTTCAACACGATTTATTTTAATACCCCAAGGATCTGTTGCCTCATCCAAAATAGCGCGCATTTTCGTATTAATAATATCTCTTGAAGTTAATGTTTGATCAAGTTCTAGTTCACCAATTAAGTTACGAAGAGTCGTTGCCGTTAGATTTTCAATAGCACTCATGGGTACTTCAACACCATAAGTAAATAATTTAGCATCCGTTATTTGTAAATAAACAACTGTATCAATCTGCATTGTAACATTATCTTTGGTTATAACAGGTTGGGGTGGGAAATCTTGAACAACTTCCTTTAATGTTACAATGTTAGATATTCTATCAATAAATGGTATTTTAAAATGTAATCCATTTTGCCATGTTGTTAAATAAGATCCTAATCTTTCAACAACATATACCCTAGCTTGAGGTACTATTTTGACATTTGGAATAATTAAAACAATCGCTAAAATAATTAATATAATAAAAAACTCCATACTATTTATCATCACCTTTCTTTACTTTCAATTTTACGCTATTGATTTCTAAAACTTCAACGATATCGCCTTCCTTTAAATTGTCACTAGAAGTTGCTGTCCAAACCTTACCATCAACTTTTACTTCACCATTAGTTATAGGTGTTATATCTTTAATAACAATACCTTTCATACCAATAATACGATCTAAATTAGTCTTTTCTTGTTTCGTTTTTAAAAGACGCGTTAGGGTTGGTTTAGTAAATATAAGTAACAATACCCCAACGATAGAAAAAATTCCAAACTGAATAAATAAATTATCTGTTATTAAAGACACAAATAAGGATAAAAGAGCACTGGCAACAAACCATATTGTTGTTAAACTTGTAGTTAAAGCTTCAATAACTGATAAAAGAATTATCATTACAATCCAAAAACTAGCCATATTACTCACTCCATTAATAAATATTCATTTTATAGCTCGATTATATCATAAATATATTACTAAGTACAATAAAAAAGTCTCTATAATTAGAGACTTAATCATCACCGAAGAAATCATCGAAGAACTGATCATCAGTAACACCACTAGATCCAGCTGGAACAAAAGTACTCTTTGTCTCATTAACTTGTGGTGCAGATGTAGCAGGCTGAGATGCTGCTTGAGGTATTCCCGTTTGAATAGATGGTTCTACTGGGGTAGAGGACATAGATACCGGTGCTGAAACAGGTTTGGCATCCGGAGTATTTTCAGCCTCTTTTTGCTCCATTTCAGATATTTTAGCATCTATTCTCTTAACTAGATTTTCAAGATTAATATTTTTCTCTATTGGAGGTGCAGCTTTAGGTGCATCACCAAATGGATTGGCGGGAGCACCACCGTCAAATGGACTACCACTAGGCGTACCACCACCAAATGGGCTACTAGGTATTCCGCCACCAAATGGAGATGATGTGCCTCCACCAAATGGTGATGGTGCACCGCCACCAAAAGGTGGTGGAGTTGTTCCTCCAAAAGGTGATGGCTTGCTTCCTCCAGCAGCCGTATCACCATTTATGAAACTATTAATTTTTTCTTCTCTTTTTTTGTTAACAAATCCCTGTAAATCAAAGATGTGAACAGGTATTTCTGGACGTTTGGGATATTCGGCAATTGGGAAATTATGACCCCAATTCATTTTGAAGTTAGGCGTTAATTTTGTCTTAAATGGCATCATTCTGATACGCAAAATAATTGTTGACCATTGTTCTAGACGTTGTAAATCACTAACTGTTACAAGTGGGGTTGACGAAGTTTTTTCTTTCTCTTTAGATTTAACCTCACCACACATTTTACTAATTTCCTCTAGAGCACTTAGTTCGGTACTAATTAAATATACGGTATTACCGCAGTTACCTTTTATTGTCTCACCATTTTCTTTTCCATATACTTCATATAGTTGTGAGAAGTTCTGGATAATGAAGGTAAAACGAATATTTCTTGAACGAGCAGCCGTAACCATCGTCGTAACATCTTTAAGAGGTGGCATATTAGCAAACTCATCAAGAATAAAATTAGTACGATGTGGAAGTTTTCCGCCACATTCTTGCGCTACAGAAATAAGTGTTTCATAGCATTGCTTTAAGAAGATTGTAACTAAAGTATGATATGTCGTTTTTTCATCTTGAATAACGATAAATACAGCTGTCTTCTTACGACCAATATCACGCATATCAAAATCGTTATTGCCTAACATCTCAGACAAATTGGCACGAGATGCGAACAATTGAACCCTTTGTTTGAATACAGAAAGAATGGAACCTTTCGTATCACTTGGGGCCATCAAAGTAGATGAAGCCTTAACATAGGCTGTACTAGCTGGATCCTTATACTTAAAATATTCCTTAATATATGTTGAATTAGCTAGTTTTTCTTCACCTAATGTACTCATTAAGTTAATACTATTTAAGTTTATCTCTTTTTCATCGCCATCTTCGAATAAGGCAAAAGATAGCCCGGCAAAATAGTCAGCCGAAGTGTTTTCCCAGAATGGGTCTTGCCCTTTAGCTGATGGGTCTTTTAAAATATTGGCAGCTAAGTCCTCTAGCAACTCAATAGATTTATCAATTTTTCCGTCTTTATATAACGAATATGGTAAATACATCGGATTCCAACTATTTCCTTGTTGGGGATCACGGAAGTTAAGCAAAACTATATTGTAATCTAAACTCCTTAAATAATTCGATGTATTTTCATAAATCTCACCCTTAGGGTCCGTAATAATCATTGATTCATCATGTTTAGCAAGTAAGTTAACCATAGGAAGTACGGTCGTCTGAGTTTTACCAGCACCAGTAGAACCTATAACTAAGTTATGATACCCACCATTATCAACCCATACTTTTTTAGGCGTCATTATAAGTGGAATACCACCAGCATTAGCTTTTGGAGATAAGGGATCAACAGCCACAACATCAGTATCATGTTGCATTTCCTTATCTTTAGCCCAACGAGCGTAATTCTTCTCTTTTTTAGCTCCTATTTGGAATCCAATTCCCTCTTCACGCTCAATGAACCAAGATTGAACGCCCAAAAACATTGCTACAATAGCTACTAAAAACAAAACTATAGTTACCGCTAAATACTTTGTTAATGCTGGAATAATTGTTAATCCACAAAATTCGCCATCAGCAACAAATGAACCAATATTAGATACAGCCAAGCATATCAAAAAGAAAATAACTGCAGAAAATATGGCAAAAATAACTACATCTTTTGTATCTGCTCGAAATTTTAGTTTCACAATTACACCTCGCATTATATTTTATTAGCTTTTTCTTGCTTTTCTTTTAATTTCTTAAATAACAAAATAACACCAGAAATAGAAAGAATAATAATACCTGTAACAACAAATATTAAATACTTATTGTCTAATATTTTCTCTTTAATCTTTTCAATTTCTGTTTTGGGCTTATCAACAGTTACTTTCTCTTTTGAATTAAATGAGATTCTAATCGTCTTAAGCCCGGTTTCTTCATCATAATTCCAATAATACACATTATTGCCAACACTATCAGCATTGTGTTCAACAACCTTAAATGGTAAACTAATCGTAATTCTAGCAGTATCCACAGGTATACTAGTTTGATCTTGCTCTGCATGTGAAAATGCCCCAGAAATCGAAAGTGTCACAATATCACCATCAACTTGATAGTCAATAGCATCTTGTGAATATTGACTTGAAAAGATGGTATTCTTAGCGTATTCTTCGATATTAGCATAATCTTTTGATGTTTTTATACCGCCAGTTGAATTATTAATAACCGTATCTGTATAGTATCCATTTTCATTTAAAGTGTCAACATATGGACTTAATATACTAGCTATAATTGTTCCAGGCATTTGATTACCATATTCTTCATAATACTCTTTTGGTTCTGTGGCTGATAATGTTTCCGTTACTGACAAATCATCATTTATTTTAACTTTATAATCAGCATTACAACCAGCACATATTATAATTAATATCATTATTAATAATTTCTTTTTCATAATCAGCTTCTCCTTGCAATAATATAACCTACAGCTTCAGGCTTGATAATGTTAGCAAAGCTAAAATTAGCATTATTACTAGAATGATTTGGATCAGCAACTGAAACCTCTCCATTAGAGGTCATACCAGTAAGAACAATGAAGTGACCACCAGTCGTAAAATGCCCTTTTTTCATTAGAGCAATGACTAGAGCATTACCCGTTTTTAGTGCATTTAAAACCTCAGTTGAATCCCAAGATTCATGGGCATCAATGCCATAGGTATTTTTCAATACTGCTGCTAGAACACTACTAGAACTACCGGTACTATAGCAACCTGAATTTTGACATACAGCTTGAGTAGCTTTTTTAGGATCGGTGCTACGACCCATACTAGCCGCAACAATAGCTACTGATGTTGGACCACATCCATGACTTTGAATTGTAGCCCAATTACCATATTTATCTTTAATGCTTGGAGTATTAACATCAACACCATAATAAAATGAAGCATAATCATTTTGATTAAAATATGCAATTTTACCAAAACTTGAATTTAAATATTGATAACTATCAGCGCCTGTATCAAGTTTTTTTATTGGTTCTTTATAGAATAAATCAATAATTTGATCATATTTATAATGTTCACCAATTGCTAAATACATAGCAATCGTTTGACTCATTCCCCAGTGATGGGCATTATAAGTCCCTAATGATGTTCCAAAAACACCAGGAGTATTAAATACTTTCGTCATTGATGGTCCATTCCATATCCAGTCACTATTAGGATCATCACTCCATCTTTGAAACTTAATGCTCCAGCCGGAACTATCATTTCTAGTATACCACTGACTAGCTGGATATGATTGATAAGATGTTACAGCAACTTTATCATTACGCACTACGACTAGATGGTCGGTTTCTTGAGCTGCTTTTACGCATAACTGTCCACTAGCACTATTTTTATTAACTGCTTTATATACCTGAAATCCTTGACTACTTCCAACATTACAATTACTAGAATTTAATTTGGAACCGATTAAGAAAGACCTTGCAGCTATAGCTTGAGCTTTCATCGCCTCAAACTTAGTTTCACTAGCACCCATTTCGGCATTTACAACACCAGCAACATAGTCCTCTAATGGAACAATTTGGCCACCAACCGTTACATTTTCACAAATACCATTGTAACCAAATAATTCAAATCCACCTGTATGGCGATATACAATATCCTTATATAATTTATAGAATTCATATATGTCTTGTCTAGTACTTTTGACTACACTTTCACGAGCCTCAGAAGAGAATTCATAGGATTTGGTTTCTTGAGGCAATATAAAGAAAAAGATACTTGATAATATACATAGTATTTTTATACTTTTTTTCATTACTACCACCTCATACTATAAACGATTAGCTTCCTTCCCTTGCTTAAACTTCATATATAAGAAAAGTCCACTAACTAAAATGATTAAACCAATGATTAACAAAGTAAAATTAGTCTTTGTTTCTTGAGTAATTATTTCTTCTTTAGGCATTTTAATATCGATATTAACATTATCTTGATTATCACGATTAATAATCCAAGTATATGTATTTCCGTTTACTTTATCTGCATTATGTTCAGTGACCTTACGATCTGTTGTGAAATTAATTTGTACTTCATCACCATACAAACAATAAAACTTGCCACTAGCAGAAAAAAAGGCTCCAGTTTTTCCATCACTAAAAGACGATGACTGAAAGCAAAGTTTTTTTGCTTGTGATTTATTATATTCATCTAAAGTATAATCATATTTTAAAGTAACTATTGTACTAGATACTGTTTTATTAACTGTTTTATCATATTTTATATCTTCGTTATCAGCAAAAGGATACTGATCCATTTCAATAAATGGTGTTATAGGATCATCAAGTTCTAATCCCAATGCTTCATCTTCGGGGGTCAATTTAGGAATATCACTATTACTTATCGTAGTAATAATTTCCTCTGATATTTTGCCATCTTCAAATTTTAAATTATATTGACTAGAACAGCCGGTTAAAAGGATAGTGAAAACTACAATAAAAATAATTTTTTTCATCTTATCACCTATCCTTCGTACCAAGATCCATAACCAGCTACTCGACATGTAGTAAGAGGGTAACTCAATTCCATAACAGAGTTACTCATATTACCTTCAATAGTAATAACCCTATCCCCTTCAACTCTTTGAACAATCGCAATGTGATCTAACCTATCACCATAAACTGTAGGCATTCTACCATTCCAATTACAATTCCAATCATAGAAAATTAAGTCGCCTGGTTTAGGTGTATAAGGTTCGGTTGAACCATTTTTACCCTTAAATTTTGGTAGTCGATCATTCCAATAAAAATTAATATTAGGATCTTCACTTTCATACATCCAATGGGCAAAGCCATATACAACGCCACTTTTAACAGGGATGATATCAGATAATTTAGTATTATTGTACTCAGTATTAGCAACTACCCAAGATACAAAAGCTGCACACCAAGCACTACCACTACTACCACCCCAACCCATAAACTCTTTATATTTAGCGCCACCATGGGCAGATGGATCTTCCAATTGAGCCACAGCTAGGTTTACCATAACTTCAGCTAAATTGTTGCCTGCTATACCTTTTTTAGGATACATTTTTTTATCAATATATTCTAATAAAAACTCATCATATTTATCCAAGTCAATTTCATAAGTACTGTATTTAGAATAACCAGAAGAACATGGTAATCTCTTTTCGCCACCTGGCTCAAAATACTCATCTTCTACATCGATATCCGTTCTAGAAGTTTTACCACAGCTTTGAACGGTTGTCTTCTTAACCATATTTTTAGCTAAAATATTTAAATCATACCGTGAATCATCACTATCTAGATAACGATAGCCACTAATTCTAGTAAAATCTGTATCCCAGTCCAATTCTGAAGGTGTACTCATATCAGAAGCTTTGTCTTTATCGTATCCACCTAAATTAGCTTCCATCCCTTCTTCTTGCGTATCCGCACTATATAAATCAGTGGCTACTAACAAAAACCAGTCTAAATCAACACCATACTTACTTTTATATCGATTAGCTAAGTCAGCCACTTTTAAATAATAAAGAACTTCTGGTCTATCTGAGCAATCTGAACCAGAACAAGTCGGTTCTGATGAAAAAACATTACCTAAAATTTTCATTCTTTCATAATATTCATCAGGTATTGTTTCACCTGATCCCATTCCCATGCCTAACTGCAAATTAGAAGTATCGCCCATTCCTTTACCGGAAGGATCTCTACCATTAATTAAATCAACAGCCCCAGAAATGCCATACTCATCAATTACTTCATCAACTAATCCAGCTGCCAAATAAGAGCTAGTTCCATTTTCTAATAAATCACCTAATACAGCGATTACAAAGAAAAGAATAATCACTGTTATAGGTACAACCATTACAATTACCTTAACAATAACACGAGGAATATTAAAAGAACCCTTAATTAATTTATCAAATAATTCCTGTCCCTCATCATTTTGCTTTTTATCTTCTGAATTAGAACCAGTATCATTAGATGAACTGTTAGAAGGTTCTGCTTTAGATATACCATCAGCAGCAGCTTTTTGACCACGATTAGAGATGGCGTTTTTTACGCCACTCGCAAGTGCTAATGCTTTACCAGGTAGTCCACCAACGGCACTAGCAAGTTTAGGAAGGGCACTTTGATTATTTTTCTTTCTTCTTAAATCATCACCAGCGTTATCAATAGCAGCTTTATTAGGTGTTCTTCCTAATCCCCTAGGAGGTTCCTGGCGACGTGGTGGAAGTGGTGAAGATGGAATCTCACGTTTTCCTAAATTACCTTGCTGACTTTTAGCAGCCGCTAAAGAAGCATTATCTTTAGCGGCATGGGCAGCATTAAATTTTTCTGCTTGACCACTACTTTGAGCAGTACTATCTTTTATAGGAGCTTGTCCGTTGTTCATCTTATCACCTACTTAATTTAAGATTATAAACCGCCTCCACGGCCAAATGAGTCCAATTCTTCATCAGTAACCACAATATTAATCCGCATACGTCTACTACCACAAATAAACAATGCTTCTCCTTGTCCATATTTCTTAATACTTTCAACTTCACTCTCATTTAAATCCACCAGTCTAGCTAAATCGGTAGCAGCTTGCTTTTTTAAGCCCATTACTAAATAGTAAGAGGCATTATCAAATATAGCCTTACCTTGGGTAATAACTGCTGGATCACAGAAATCGGTTGGTTGCTGTGTAATAATGATTGTTCCGGTGTTATACTTACGTGCACGTCTTTGAATTTGTGCTAAAAAGTCTGCACCTAAAACGTTCTTATCACTAAGTAAAACGTGAGCCTCATCAACCATTAAAATTGTATTACGCTTAACATCAAGAGTTAAACTCCATGCATACTTTAAAACGTTAAAGAACAAAGCATTACGAATGTTAGCATCAGAGTTCATTAACTCACGAATATTAAAGACAATAAAGTCACTATTAGTAGCAATTGTCGTATGACCATCAAAATAATAACGCAATTCTTTTACCAATGGTCTAATCTTTAATTCAAGGCGCTCTAAAATATCACGTTCTTGCGTTCTTTCAGGCATTGATAAAAGTTTACCTTTAACGGTTGCATAAACATCTTTAAAGGTTGGATAATCTCTCGAGGTTAACTTTGTAAAATCAGTATCAAAATTAATACTAAATCTTCGATATGTCTCTTGAACAATTTCACTAAACATATTAAGGACATCCTCTTCAACTGATGGATCATAATATTTTAAGAAGGCTTTAACAGATTGAATGGTTCTTGTAAATGTCGTATATCCTAATCCTTGTTTAACTTCTTCTTCATCAACATCCATAACAACTTCAAGGGGATTAATCATACCAAACTTACCACCTTTACCAAGGCTAATGAAATCACCATCGTAAAGGCTACACATATCCTCTAACTCACCCTCTGGATCAATAACAACTAACTGGTAATTATTACGTATATGCGTTCTAAGTAATAATTTAGCAGCAGTTGACTTACCACTACCAGAAGTACCTAAGATAATCATGTTGGCATTATTTCGGTTATGTTCTTTTTTCATTTGATATAAGAATTGATTAAATAAAATAACACCCCCTGAAAAATCAATACCAAGTAGCGTAGAAAGGCCTGGATCTTTGATACTATCAAAGATAAAAGGATACATTGCAGCTATAGTTGGAGCTGGTATTGGGGTTCCAATACGATCCTCTAAATCTTGTTTTCCATAAATTGGAAGCATTGACTTTAAAACTTTGTCTTGTTCAAAACGAAGAGGGATAGCTTTCATTTCCATAGCTTCCAAATAGTTTTTCAGTTGTAGCTTTTTCAAAACCAATTCATCTTCGGAATTCGCAGTAATCATAATATGCATTTGAAAATCATATATTTTAGCCTGAGTAGCTGCTAATTCGGATACAAATTGTTCCAAAGAAGCATAATCCTGTTTGATACGCTCTTGAATCGTCTTATCTTTTTCTTCCTGATATCTCGCCTTTAAATCAGCAATTTCTTTATTAAGCATTTTTTGAATAGTACTAAATGGTAAAGGTATATGCTTGATAACTAATTTAACACCAGACATTGACGTTAAAGATGCTAAATAACCAGGATATATATACTTTGGGTAACTAATAACTGTCAAAATTGTGGCATATTTATCGCTAATTACAAACTCAGCAGGTTTAAACTCTAGCCCCTTAGGAGCTATTTGACTCTTTATATCCATCATGATAACACCGTCCCAAACTCAGTGGTAACACCACCATTTAAGAAATTGTCTAGAATCATTCTTAAATCATCATTAGTTGTTTGAAATGCTGTTAAACCTGCATTAGCAAAGTTGTTAATTAAATTCCTAATTCGTTTATTAATTGTATCATCGTTCTTTTCTTTAAATAGTAAGAAATATTCTGTATCTACAACATTATTATTCATAAACATATTAGCCTTACTTAAGTCTTGATTAATAATTTTTCTTCTAGCAGGATCTGTTGTTTTATTATAAAGTAATTCTAATTCTGATAAGTAAACATTAATATCTACTGGTCGATCAGCTACAACAATCCAGAATTCATAGTCAATAACATTATAAACAGTTTTTAAATTAGCTATAATTGCATCCTGCATATTAGGATCTAGTATGAAAATATTACGAGGCATTATTTTAACACCCGTAACCTTTAAATTATCTCTTCCTTCAAGGTATATAACACCATTAGTTATACTCTTTATAGGAATATCATCATTTGTGAATTTGCTCACTGTCTTCTTCGCCATTTAAGAAACACCAACCTTTCCATATATATTGTTGCCTTGTTGTATAAAATGTATAAGCAAGGCCAATTATCGTTCTTATGTTATGATAATTCGGTATTGGAATAACTAAAACGCCAGTTGTAACTCCTGGTACTAACGCCATAATCGCATACTTTAATTCATCGACAGGAAGTAGCATTAGAAGTAGAAGCGAAGCTCCCACTCCTAATCCAAATAAAATTAAATCCGTCTTGTTAAATATCCCAAATATCAACATTGATTTTTTAGAATTGGCCGGTATTAAATATCCACCCATTTATATCACATCCCCTTTTTAGTATTAATGACCTTTTCCACCAGGTTTACCGCCAGGTTGAATTTGGCCAGCAGCTATTATATCTGAATTAGCAACTTCCATATCACCCTTGTTCCTTTTGGCAGCACCTTCAACACCAGTTAAACCACCATCATAAGTTATTTCAGTATATCCGCCTACATCCTTACCAGATTTATTAGCAGTGGCAACAGCAGAATCAAGATTGCGTTGATAAGCTCTTAATTCTTTTCTTCCTTCAGCACCAATTCCACTAACATCGGTTCCATTCCGAACGTCAGATGCTACATCATTAACCCATTTGTCTAAAGCTCTCTTGGTGTCTTCTCTTGCTTGGGCATCACCAGTTTGAACTGCAGCTTCATATTCTCTTTTTAGCCTTTTACCGGTCTCACTCATGGCAGTTATTTTATCAAAATATTGTTGTTGAGCATCAAGAACATGTTGATTAGCAGAAGTGGCAAGATTAAGTCGTCTTCCTGTTCTTCCTTCAGCAGCACGTACATCAGAAGCATCTAAACCTTGTGCACGAGCTTCCTTAAATTGCAAGTGTCTTTGATGCCCTGCACTATATGAATTTGCGAAATTCTTACCAAATTTGTCACCACGGAGACCGCCTACAATAGCTTTACCTAGGGCCCCCCTATGAATACCTTGTCCAGTCATAAAACCAGCTGCTCCAACCAAACCGGCTGTTCCTAGTCCTGCTCCAAGTCCAACAGCTTTTCTTCCTACACCAGCTATTGCCTTTCCTCCTAATGCTTCATCTCCAATACGTTTCAACGGATTAAGAGTAAATTTGCCATCACCCTTAATACTGAAGATTTCCTTGATAATATCTGGTAATTTTTTAACAAAAATTAACACACCAAGTATCATAAATACATTAACAAGTGGATTAGAAACAAGATCTCCAGTAACAACATCTCTAAATGAGCCAACTAAACTTATAACATAAATTCCAAAATATAGTGCCGCTAGTCTAAAAAACAAATCCAAATATGTCGTCACACACATTTTAGTCCATCGTTGAAACATTCCGTCTTTGCTAGACTTCGGATCACAATATGACAAAATTGGAATTGGAGCTATCATCTGTAAGAAACCAAGTTTTACAGAACGAATAGCCACATCAATGCAAAACATTAATAATAAATAAATAGTTGCAACTCCTACAGCTGTACTGACACCCATCTTATAATCAATAAAATATCTAGCCGTAGCATCACCATTATCATCAATTCCTACTGGTTCACTCTCCCTAGCTAAAATAACATTCTTTTTAAACATCATATCAAAATTCTGATATGCCACTCCGTTGGCATAATCTTGATATACTAAACCTAATTCACTATTATCAAATAATTTTTTTAAGTGCCCATAGCTTTCAAGACCTTTAAGTTCTTCATAGCTATCATCGTCTAGTGCCGGTGCTCCATCATCACCATCCGCAAGATAGATATGTTGCGTCATATCGTAATATCCAAAGCAAGATGGGTTAAGTTGATATATGAACATTGATCTTTCATCACCAGTTGTATCTAATTTTCTAAATACATAGTCACCAACCGAAGCCTTACCATTTTTAACATCAGCATAATCATTTGAATATGTATCATATGGATGACGACAATCAATTAAATCAAATTCACTATTACCAGTAAATTCTTCAAAATTAGGCTGAGCAAAGTTATACATAATCGTAAACTGCATTCTTTCCCCAGCTGTCTCAATATAAGATTGTCCCGATATAGAAGAAGTATCAGTTCCTTGTGGAACTCCAAAAACTAAAGCCATCAAAGTGTTTTCCTCTAAAATTATTGATTGTAGCTCAAATGCCTCTGTAAAAACATATGGTAGTAGTACAATCATAACAAGTGACAATATAACCCTTTTTACAATTTGCGAAAAACCTTTTTCTTTATCAGAAAAGTCATCTGGATTAATGACATAGTTTATTAAAGATACGCTTATTTTAAATAGCATAAAAATACCAATTAATGCATAAATTCGTTCAGCAAAAGCATTTATTGATGATTGTGAAAAAATAGATGTTCTAGCTAGCTGAATTAGCAAACCATACACATCATCAATTAAGCCATAAACGACTTTATCTAGCGAAAAAAACAAAGTTTTAAAAACTCTAATTACAAATTCCATAAAATATCTTACCCCGATCTTTTATTATGCGCAGAATGGATTTTCAGCATTTAATCCAGGAATATTAAACATTTTCAAAATAAAATCTAATATGAAAGGTATTATAAATATTAAAGCTGCAGCAATTATCCTTTTGGCAAATCTTGTAGTAACTTTTCTCATTTCATCATCATTTTCAGAGGCTATAGCTTTAATAAAGTCCAATATACTAAGTATTATCAATAAAGCGGGAAGTCCATATCTTACAATGCGGATAATACGAAAAATCCAATTGACAACCTTATTTCCTAAAGAACCACAATAACCACCTTGCTTAACATTCATGTTGCACATTTTAGCGATATCATCGTTAAATTTTGCACAATCAACTTGACATTGATCAGCTACACCATCAGAATTCATATAACTATGGGAAGTAATGTATCCACTGCAAGCATCCCGAAGCTTTTGATACTGGCGAGAAAAATCAGAGTTTCCCTCACATGCTTTTCCACCTCGTAAAGAGGTGGAAACATCATCAAGATAAAAGCCATAAAAATTACATACCCCATTTTCACCTACGCTATCCTTAAATGACTCCTCTACTAAAGTATCACCATCACCTATAGACTCATCAGTAAAAAATATACGCATTACATATCCATATGAATCCCAAAAGTCATAATGGAAAGGGGTCTGATAATTTTCTGGATCCGGCATATATCTAATACTTTTTTTACATCTTTCATTTCCACTTTTACCATAATAATTCTTAGCATCATCTTCCCTAAAAAAATATTTTGATATAAAATAAATATCTTCCCAACTGCCCGTAAGATCGTCATTAGCGTATGATTCCTTTTGACCAAGCCAAATTCTTGCACCAGGCAATTGCTGTACAATTGTAGGTTGATATTCCGCAAAGTCAGACTTTCCATCAGAGTCTAATTCCTCAGCATCAGTAATAGGGTCCCCTAATCCACCATTATCTAAGACAGCCTTTTCTTTCAAACCAAAAACAATTGAAGGTTCATAATTTTCTGTCATTTTATTATCTTTTAATTGAAACGATAATGTAACATATGGTTCCCATTCGTCATCGCTGTTTTTCTTTCCATATGTACAGGTATAATAATCTCCAGATTCTGAATAAGCATTAACTTCATTAATAGTTAAAAATATAGTAATAATAATCGTCATAAATGGTATTAGTTTTTTCATCACTTCTAACCCCTCCTTATTTTAGGGTACACTACTAACAATATTATAGCAAAAAAAAACTATTAAATAAATAGTTTTTTGTCTTTTTATTACATACCTGTTGTTCCTCTAGCTACTAAACTACAGCCATTAGCTCCAACTTCACCATTAACAAAGCAGTTAAAGCAGCTCATAACAGTATCATCATCACCTGATACAAATCCAATAAGCACTTTTACAATTGTAATTACAAAGAAGACTATCAAAGCAGCAATAACACGTTTTACAAGTGTTTGTTGACCTTTCTTTATTTCATCCTCTTTTTGTGCCATAACAGCTTTAGCTAAATCTAGCGAACCAAATATAACTAATAATACTGGTACAGCAATCCAAATAACTTTTACTATCAATGAAACGACATTAGGAATCATTCCACCAAATTCAATTCCAGCACTACCGCATTGATAAGATGCTTTAGTATTAATAGCATCCAAAACATTAATCAAATTTAACATATTACACGCATCCCTCTCTCAAACCGATTATACTATAATTGACAAAGATTGTCAATTATAGTTTACTCACTTACCTCAGCAACAATATATGGATTTTCCATTGTTCCTTCACCAGATAAGAACTTTTCATTGGCATTAAAAGCTATAACCCAATTATAATAAGTTCTCTCCCTAGCATTTAATCTAGAAGCGACACCACCATTAATGTTAACCGCTTCGTAGGTGTTTTCTTTAAGGCCCGTGGAAGTCCATGTTTGAATTGTAGCATTTGTAAAGAAATTATAATTCGTACAAGCACCATTAGTAATGGATGTACAATGTTCATCTAATGAAGCAATAGCATAGTCTGCTGCATTAATTAAACCAATATATTGATTTTCTAATTTTACAGAACAATCAATAGTATCATCAACCTCTAACTCATTAGCGCCTCTTTTACCAACACAGACATCATAAGATGCTAAATGAAGTTTCGTTGTATCTTTAAATGCTTTATATTTAGAGTTTAATTCTTTAAGAATATCACTATTCTTATAATCATTTATCCCCCAATTTTTTCCTACTTCGCTATTAAATTTCATATCCCAAGCTGCCTGTCTATTTTCGGATTCAGTTTTAATAACTCTCATAATACCCTCGTTGTTAATATCGATGATACGCCACAAGAATCCACCAAAGGAAACATAATTTTTGGGGTTTTCTCCTCTAAAAACATATCTATCGCCCATTTGGTATAAACCTGAAGTGTAATCCTTTCCAAGATCTTGTTGATTGGAGTTTGACGCATCAGGATCAACAACGACCTGATTATTATCACTATTAACGTTACTGACGGCGACATTTGACTGCAAATTAGAAGTTTCATCTTCAACTTCATCAGATGGGACATCTTCAGGCTCTTCTTGAATTAAGCTATCTTTTTTTACTTGATCTACAAAGTGATTAGTTTTATATTCCGAACATACTAAATCTGGAATATAAAGATATTGCCCACTATAATTATAAACAGTAACTTTACCATTGCATGTCGCATCAGCTATAAGCTTTTCCATAGGCTTTAAGAACTCTGCAGTAATCAATTCTGAAGTTGTTACCGTTTTATTCTCAAACTCTTCAGGCAATTTTTGATCTTCACTATTGAAATATCTTTCCGCAGCTTTGAGCATTTGACGCTCAACTTTTTCATAATCACTACCAGGGCCACTACATGCTTTTACAATCGCAAGGATAGCAATGACTAAAACAATAACTCCAAAAATACCAGCAACAATATACAAATATTTTTTATCTATTTTCTTCATATTATCACCATTATAATTTTCTATGTGAATAAATTAGCCGCAAGATCCTGCTGAAGCTCCTTCGATGAAGCAGTTAACACAATCGAATATTGTACTATTAGAATCACCTGCAACAGAACTAATAATAAACTTAACTATTGCAATAACAAAGAATACTAAAACGGCCGCAATAACTCTCTTGATAAACACCTGTTGTCCCTTTTTGATTTCATCTTCTTTTTGTGACATCATACCCCTAGCTAAATCTAGCATACCAAAAATAACTAAAAGTATAGGTACAGCTATTTGAATTATTCTTATAATGATATGAACTAGGTTAACAATTGATTCATCAATTACCGCGTCACCTAATGCTGTACAAGTTATATCCGCAGCATGTACATTAGTACTAAACGTAAATAAGCAAACTAATAGCAATAAAGCAAAACCTATCTTTTTTTTCATATATATTTCTACCTCCTACTAACATTTATATCCATCAGGTTCTGATATAAAGCAATTGACACATGACATAATATTTCCTGTATCAGAGCTTAATAAACTAATAACGAACTTGACTACTGCAACTACAAGGAAAACCATCACACCAGCAATAAGTCTTTTAATAAATATCTGTTGACCTTTTTTGATTTCATCTTCTTTTTGTGATGCCATACCTCTAGCCAAATCTACCATACCATAAATAACTAATAAAATTGGCACTAAAAGTTGCATAATTACTATAACATAATGAACGATTCTTGCCAACTGACGATCAAATTGGACGTCAGTTCCAAAAGCTACACAATAAAAGTTATCTGAACTATCTTGAGTGACGCCAGGTGATGTATTAGTTCCATTATATGTTGTAATTGCATAATTACCATTACTATCTTCTTTTATAGTAGAACCAGAAATAGATACATAACTAGGGCATCTTTCAAGTTGAACATCAAATTGCCCGGTTACATCAGTCTGAGTAATAGAATCATCACTACCAGTTGGCCTACTAGTTTCTTTAACTACTTGTCGAGCATTCATCTCATCATCAAACTCAATAATGTAAGTGATGTTTTGAGAGCCTGGATTTCTAAGTGAATAACTACAGGTTTTATCAGCGTATACAGAAGCATTAAATAGTAAGAATGTTATTATAAAAAATAATATTTTTTTTGTCATAATACCTCCAATTACTCATCAGTAACAGCCTGTCCAGTACCGATTTTAGGGTCCTCAGTACTTGATGAACTTTGACTACATTTGTTATTCACAAAGCAATCAACACAAGCCACAATTCGCATAGAATTACCCCTGCCACCAACTAAATTAATTAACATTTTAACAAGTAATACTACTAAAAACGTAATTGTACCCATTATCAGTCTTTTTACCAAGGAAGATCTACCCTTACGCATTTCGTCTTCTTTTTGAGATATTATTCCTTTTATTAAATCTATCATACCAAAAAGAATCATAATAACTGGTACTATAACCATCGCAATATTATACAAAGAATTAGAAATTCTTGGAATAATAGCCGGAATATGTTTTATTAATGCCAAGCTACCAGATCCACCACAACTAACATAGCTTTTTTCTAAAAAATCAGCTCTATTAGAATCATTAAAAACTTCACTATGTGGATTATATGATGTATCTAATGTATAAGAACCATCACTATCTTCAGAACCTTCGACCATTTGAGGTCTAGAATATTGACTTCCCGATCCCTTAATTTCCATAAAAGGAGGACAATTTGCACTAAACATGACATCATAACTGCCCGTTATGTCTGTAGGGTTTTCTGGATCGTCGCTATTTACTAGCAAAATTGATGTAGGAAGACCACTATCATCAAAAATAATATCATAGGAGTACGTTTTATTCTCATTAGTATCGAAAATTTTAGAATATCTACAAGTTGAAGATGCAGAAACACTTTGCGTAAATAAGAAGAAAAAGAAGAAAAAAGGTGCAACCAATAAAATATTTTTCTTTTTCATATCATCACTCCATTTGACAATAACTACTTCCAGTTCCTTGTAAAAAACAATTAATACATGGAATAATTTGCGTGTCAGCCATACTACTTACTATACTTATAACAAGCTTAACAATCGCAAAAACAAAGAATACCATTACTGCACCAATTAATCTTTTAAAGAATGTACTTTGCCCTTTTTTGATTTCATCCTCTTTTTGAGAGGTGATAGCTTTAACCAAGTCCAATATTCCCAGTATTATAACAACTAGTGGTACTAAAAATTGCAAAAAATTATATATAGTGTGAACTAATCTAATAAATGTGGATGGTAATCCGGTAATAAAGTCACCACCGCAACTATATGTAGCTAGATCATTTTCCAAGCTTCCTACATTAGCCTCAATTTCTGGATTGTTCTCATTTTCGCTACTACCACTATTATTTCCAGTAATAAATATTTGTTGACATCCGGCTGTATAGGTTTTATAGTTAGAATAAGTTGAGGCAATCGCTTTAGTAATTTTATCATAATTTGATGCGTCCGATAGATAAAGTCTTGCTTCACCAGTTTTCATTCCAACAATTGATTGATACCATTCAGTATTTGGATCAACAGCTAGAATCATATAGTCAGGGCATCTGTTTGGTGTGGAACTATTAGTAAAATAATCCATATATGTAAATGTTGTATGATTTTTAAATTCATCCGGTAATTTGCTCCAATTTAAAATGCTTTCTGATTCACTATTACCACCGGTAAGATTAGTATTAAGATTAATCGTTGGCGAATTTAAATCACCTTTTACATTGACAACTCCCTCAAGGTATGTACCATTATCAAAAGTTGCTTTACATTGGCAAGATATAGCATGAAGAGTTGGCTGAGCTCCGTTAGCATTAGAGTCATTCGAATCATTTGAATCACTTGATTCAATTTCAGATAGTCCAGCTGGACCAATCGTTTCAGATTTAAAAGGATATACAGCAGGATTAAAGGTACGGAAAACCTTATCGTCTTCAGCGGCTTGTACAATTGCTCTATTAACATTTGTATTAAGTTTATTCGTAATTGCTACTGTTTCATTATCATTCAAATCAAAAGTATAAAAATTAGTACCATCATCTTTGAAGAAGAAAAGGGCTGCACCAGTTTCATATCCAGCATATAAAACGGCCGGAGGGCAAGTTTGGCCAGACGATTTAAAAACCTCACCTGCATAGAAATTTCCAGCTTCGCTTGTAGTATAATTTTTAGAAACATGATTTTTATCCCAATTCCCATAAGTATGTTTATCGCCTTTTATGGTCTTTGGTAAATTAACAGACTCTACTTTTATTTGTTGAAAATCTTTCATAATGGAAACTGATATTTCTTTATTAGGAGAAGAGTAACCATAAGTACATGTTTTATATATATTACTATCACTTGCTGCATTTACCTTATTTATCCCTAAAAACACGACAAAAACTATTAAAATAATAGTTTTTGTTAATTTCTTACTCATAATATCACCTCGTATGATTTAGTTATTAGCTTGTAAATCAAACCCTAAACGAACTAAGAAGTCATTCAACATCTTATTTCTCGTTTCACGTTCATCTAAAGGTGGCATATTATAGAATATTTTAAGTCTTGACTCATATTCAAAATCCATTACATCTTTAGAACTTAATAAGCTTTGATTTAATATAACCTTTTTATCTTTTAACGTTTTTAATGTTTGAGGGGTAACCATCATAAGTTTATTTAATTTAATTGTTGTAGGTTCGATTAAGTAAATGATTTCATTACATAGTGATTCTGCTTGAACACTATTATTGACGTCGATTAAAATGACATCACTACCGGTAAATCTTCCTACCTCTTGCATAATTGATCCACTAATCGCTGAAACTAATGTATTATCTTTCATGTAAGTGAAGTCGGTTTTATCAACTTCAATAGCTGTAACCTTATAGTTGCGAGATAATTCATTATACATCATATATACAAGTGTTGTCGCACCTGCACTTTTAGTAACATTTTTAATACCAATAATATGACTATGTTGTCCACCGGTGTAGGTTGGAGCTGTCATTACTTGTTGGGTTGGAACAGGGCTAGGTGCTTGAACTTGTGGTGTATTAACAGTTGGTTGTTGAACGACAACAACATCATCAATCTGATGGAACTGTGCCACATCACGATATGAATTTGGATGATTATACAAATATTGTATACCCTCTAAATTACGGGTGAAATTGTAAATACCCATTGATATTAATTTTGATAAATAAGCTGGTGAAGAACTCTCAGCTGAATCATCAAGTAATAAAATAATTTTATCCATATCAAGGGATATTGATAATTTTTGTAAGTTTCTAATATCTTTATAATCACGAATGGCCGTTATATCTAAGATCATACGTTGATAAAAGAAATTTTGGAAAGTGCTAATAATCTCATCAACATCAAACTCACCGTTTAAGCTTTTAATAACATCAATGCCTAAATTTTCTAGTAACAATTGATACTTATTAGAAACAATAACGTTCATTTTATCACCCTTCTTATTATTTTGTTAAATTAACTGTCTAAAAAGTCATACATAACTTTGGTTTCTCCTCGAACCGGGAATTCAAGAAAACCTCCAAAAACTGGTACATCGAATTTCATGTAAGCAATAACTTGGTAATATCTAGAGTTGGACTCTTTGCTAACAACAGTCCCAGCCTCTTTACCAGGCTTTGTATCACCATTATATCTAAATACGCAATAGTGATAGTGCTTTGTTTCTGATTCTTTCTCACTTGGATAAACAAGTGTTGCACCGACTTTATCTTTAGCTAAATTTTTGCATTTGTTGATATCTGTTTGGTTAACAACAGTATATCCTGCGCTCTTTAAGTTTTCCTCAATTTCCGATTTGGCAGCGCCATTAAAATCACCATATTTTTCAATTATGGTTATGATTCTGTTTTTTACCTTGTAAGCTTTAGAATAATTAATTGAGCCAAATAGTAATAGAACTAAAACAACAAAGAAAAATAAAATTAAATTCAAAATAAACGCTTGAGCTATTGACTCTTTCATCTTATCACCTCTAAAGTTTATTCGATTGGTCTAGTAATGAACTGATATAATCTTGATGTTCTAGAAAAAACACGCAACTTTAGTAAATCCTGTGCGACAGGAAATCTAAAAGTTACAACAGTCATTACTTCGTAAGTGTCATACCAATCACTGCTAGCTGCACCGCTTCCTTTTGCTTTATAGGAAGTATCGTTAGCATAACGATAAACGCAATATCCACGTTTATTGTAATCAGTTGATGGTTTTACCTTTTTGCCTTGACTTGTATAGTCAACTAAATAGCCAGTCTTTGAACCACTATTAACTTCACTAGGGCAATCAAAAGGTACTCTTTCATACGTAAAACTTGCTAGTTTTTGATTAATCTCGTCATAAGAAAGTTGATTGAAGCCTTCATACTTCTCAATAGAAGTAACAATCGCATTGTTAATACGATAAGCTTTGTAATAGCTTAAGGTTCCAGCAAGAAATGCGAATACCAATAAAATATAAAATATAACAAAATTTAATAAGGAAACCGTTCCTATACTTTCTCTCATAAGCTATTACCTCACCTATCTATTCTTTATTAAAATTATTCACCACTAGCTCTATCACCAATTGATGCACTTACGCATGAATTGTATGAGTTTTCATCATAATCTTGGCTACCAGTAGCAGATGTACATTTAGCGCTAATCCATACACCACCAGCATCAGTACAACAAGATCTTCTTGCTGAGTTCTTCATTAAACTATTTATCAATGGTGTAGCTACAGCAACTACAACCGCGATTAAAATAATTGCAACTACAGTTAAGTTTGCTTCTCCAGCTGCTTCTTTCATTATCTCACCACCTTATCTTATCTCATAGCATAATTATACTACAAAAACGATACATTGGCAATAACACAAAATAATATTTTAAAAATTTGCTTAATTTATAGCCAAAATAACGTTTTTTCGTAACATTTTTATTATTGACAATCCTCATCAATCTATTATCAATTTAGATTATATCATTAGTTATATCGAAATTCAACAAAAAAAGGTCAATGACCTTTTTAAATGTGTAAAGTTAGAATTGCATCAACTGCATCATTGATAAGAACATAAGAGCCATACAACCACAACCTGTGAACACTAACATGATCAAAGTCTGATTTTCCATAGCTTCTAGACGTTCTTTATATTTTTGCTCACGAGCTTTATTCTGTAAAGATGAAACCGTTCGTGAGAAAGACATTACTTGTTCATGCTTATTCTGTTGTCCGCCTAATCCTAAACGATATAGTAAACGCATCATACGCATTGAATCACGAACGGGATATTCGTTAGCGAAATCGATATATGGTTGAATAGAAGAATCACCACTATCGATACGAGCAACTAATCGTCTTAGACCTGGTTTAAATACATCAGGAGCAGCATCAATACTACGGCTTAGGGCAACGGGAACAGTATAATGTTGAACTAAGATTTCCAAACTCTTTAAATAGTATGGTAACATTGTATCAATGTAATGCAAATTGGCTTTATAATATTTCTTTAAATTCATATATGATGATTTAAAAACTAAATAGCCGACACCGCAAGCAATAACGGCATACATCATACTCATTTGATTCATGAAAATGAAGAAACATAAAACGCCAGCAATAATACCATCTCTTAAACGTCTTTGGAATAACGCTCCAACATCTAAATTACGTCCAGGATATTTTACTGATAATAAGAACTCGTAGTCTTCTTCCATTAAATGGCTTAAAACACCACCAGTATCACTGATAAACTTTTTTGTATCAACGACACGGTTATAATTTAATACGAAGACAATAATTACACCTATAAGTATAAACCACATTATTCAGCACCTACATTCTCATTATAATATTTTTCACCACGAAGTAAGAAATATGAATTAACAATCAATATTGCATGTACTAAGATTTGAACATACCATATATCAAGTAAAGCATCCCATTTTTCTGGACCTAACATAAATTGAAGTAACATACACATAAAGTATAAGATGACACCGAATTGAAGGAATTTCTTATGGAATGTTGCCCGATCAATACGGTCCCGATATACACCTTCAACCAATGTATCGATATCCTGAGACATATTTTCAAGTGATTCTGCAGTATCTTTAGCACCTTCGTTAGTTATTTGTAAGAATAGATAGTGCATATTTTTTACAATGTAGAAATCGTACTTAGTACTCATGAAAGTCAATGACTGATCAATTGTACCATTTTCATATGCCATATCAATCATAACTTTAACATCAGTTTTAACAGGATCTTCTAGAATGCCAGAATTATATACACCCTCAATAGCTTTTACGAAAGATTGCGTTGTCGCAAACTCCATAATTGTATTAGAGGTATATACCTGTATTTGTTCAAAGATAAACTCACTATATAATCTTTTACAACGTAGGTAATTTAAGTATGGAATTACTGCTACTGCGGCAAGAGCATAAATAATTGAAATTAATAAATTGTAGAAATATAAATATGTTATTACAGCAGCACCAATGGCAAACCCAATAGCTTGCATAATGTATTGATGCAAAGTATAGTCTTGACCAAGGTCTTTAATCTTTTCTCTTATAGATTTATAAGTATATGGTGCGAAACGATCATAGATAAATTGCGTGTTCTCAGCTACATACTTATATAAGTTTTGACCACTGGCTTTTCGATATACAACAACGAAAATTGCAATTAACGCTATTAATATGAAAACAACTAAAGTTAGCATTTTCCACCTCCTCTTATTTAACAGCTAATTAGCTGTATTGTTTTGATTCATAACAGTCTGATTAGGCATAACTGTTGGCCTAACCATATTTGGATTAACTGGTCTTACGCCTTGATTTGGTGAAACCGCCACATTAGTAGGCGTTACTGATGGATTTTGCCGTTGTGGATTATTAACGGCTACATTGGGAGTTGGATTCGTAGGACTTGATATAAACGAATCAATCTTCATTCCACCAGGCGTATCAGCACTATCAACTTCAAGAGTTGATTCCCCAGTATTTACATCTTCTTCTTTTATTAACCCTTCTGGTAATAATACTCCTTGTGCCTCTAAATAATCAAGAAGATATTTAGTTGGCTTATGTTTGATAATATGACCATCCGGTGTTTTACGATATATAATATTGCATTTAGGCTCGTTTTCTTCGGTTACATAAAACTCACAGACTTCGGCGATTTCCCGGACGAAACGTTGAGTTTTTTTATCTTGATAACCGCGAACATAAACGCCTAATTGAATATATCGATAAATTGTCTTCAAGAACTGATCAATATCTTGACTCGTCTCCATCAAACTATACATACGATGTGGTATGGAAGTAGCCTTATCGGCGTGGATAGTAGACAAAATATAGTGTCCTGAAGAAATAGAGTTACGAGCGGCAGTTACCGCCTCAGCACTACGAACTTCGGATAGTAAAATCCATTTTGGGTTTTGACGCATGCAAGATACAAGCACATCGGTATAACTTGCTACGTTGTTGGTTTTCATGGCAACGATATCTCGTTGTGGAAAAATACGATCCAAGTGTAGTTCCAATGTATCCTCTATTGTTATAATTTTTTCATTTTCTCTAGTGTGAGAAGCTAAATATTTAACAAACTCTGTTTTACCAGAACCAGTCTCACCACTAACAATGATATTACAGTGTCCATGAACACAATGAATTAAAAAGTCATGGATATCTTCTGAAATATACTTATCTTTAATAATTTTATCACGTTCAAGACGAATCTTAGCTGGCGTTTTACGAATAACGCAAGCGATTCCGTTTCGCGCGATTGATTCGTGGATAAAGTTAATACGGAGCTCGGCATCCTCACTATCAAGGAAAGGGTGAGCGGCGTTAAAACTATGACCAACGACATTTGAACATTGAAACGCTAACTTCTCCATAAAATTGTTATCAATAGCTTGATTTTCAACTCTGAAAATACCATGTGATAGAGTTTTTAACCATATTTGGCCACCATTACTATAAGAAATATCGGTAACATCATCGTTATCAAGAAATTGTTGTAATGGGCCAAAGTCCATTTGCTCAAATATGTTATTTTCCATAATTATCCTTTTATGTTTTATTTAAATTATTAGTTAGCTGGCGTTACATTTGAAGCATTGTTAGCATTTGAAGTTGTATTTGAATTTGAATCAGTTCCTTCTTCTGGAGTTTCTGGTTCAACAACTGGATTTTCAGGTAACTTAGCAGATAAGTTTTGAATATAATCTCTTAAGTATTCACTAGATACATTTACTTCTAGATTTTCTTCTGGAGTACCACCATGAGGTACAACGATTAAATCTATTTGTGTACCATTTAAGTATTCAGCTTTCTTTAAAACGTCATGAATCTCTTTTTGAAGACCGAAGTTTAAGAAGGCTGGTGTGCCAACATCTTGAGAACTTCTAAATACATCTTTACCTTCAGAGTCCGTAACAGCTAATACTTCTAGGTTACTTAACATCTTACCAAACATCAACATGTTTTGTTCATTATAAGCGCGAACATAGAAGTCTACATAGTCTCCAGGTTGGATAGAGTTACCAAATGTTGTTGTTGTATTAACAGCAAAATAATATGGGATGTTTCTGTTACCTAGAGCATCTTCACCAACTAAAGTAATCCAATCACCAGGTAAATCTTCCTTGTTAACAACAACACCTGCATAGAACATACTTCCTTCTGGAACAGTAGATCCAACGCCAGTATACTTACCAACGATATCATTTCTGTTTTCAATAACACCAGTTGGTTTAGCAGCATTAGCAACTCTAACTACCGTTACATCTTCAGAAGTAATTAAAGTTTGTGGATTAATTGTTTTAGCTGCAACTGGAACATCAACTAAATTTGTAGCATTATTAACAGTACTTGTATATAGGAAATACAAGATAACTAAAATAGCCACAACACCAATAATGGTTACAGTATTTTTATTTGTAAAAAACTTTTTTAATGAAATTGCTAAATTATTCATATAAATTCCCCTCTCTAAACGATTTTTTCATTTTTTACTGACTTACATATTTCGTCTCTAGAATAGCATCAATACGATTCATTAAAGCAATTCTAGTCTGCTGTGAACGTATTGAGAACCAAGCTGACATATCAAAAGTGCTTAAGTTGATACTTACTTTTGGTGGTTCTTCATGAACATCATAAATATCAATTTGATATGTATGAGCTAGGGTTGCATCTTCAGCAAAGCGGCGATAGAAGCTTGCAACGAATTTTTCTTGATCAATTCTAATTGTTTGATCATTTCGATAAGCTGGCAAATCCAAAGCATCAAACATAGCTGCCTCCGTTGTTTCCTTTAACAGTTCATAGTTGTGTTCGCTCGTATTTGTGACTGTTTGAAAGTAATAAACCAAAAAAATTGATATGATACCCAAACCAACAATCAACACTGCCCAAAAAGATTCTTTCATCTAGTCACCTCCTATCGATGTACCTAGCATAAAACTAAAGTCCCAATACTTTTAGGCTAAATGGTATTATAATAGGTAGATGCTACACCTCACCTATCATAAATACTACAAATAGTATAGCATATTTTTTTTCTTTATACTAGTAGAAAATTGTGATTTTATATTTTTTCTTGAGAAAAATATTCTCATACAAGAAAAAGGTGGACGATATCCACCTTATTTTTATTAAGATTTAATTTCTTGGACAACCAACGAAATTACCATTTTTATCTGGTTTAACATAAGCTAGGGCTCTATCAATTGTTGATTTTCCAGGTACGCAGCTACCCTTTAAGACTGTTCCACCATGATTTTTAAATACGCTTTCTTCTCCATCAGTACCAGCTAAGTGTGATAAGAAACGACTTGAGCAATATTTATATAAATCTTTTGCACCTATTATTTCCGCATCACTTGCTGTATTTCCGGTGTAGTTAGCACAGTAGTATCCTGTATATCCAGGTAGTGAGCCCGCGTTACTTCCATCATACATACGCATTTCTGTGTATGGATCAGCAGCATTGTATGTTCCTGATGCAGATCTTGCTTGACGATTTAACTCTCTAATGTAGCGAATATTAGATGTATTTAATTCAAGAGAATACATTGGCTCTTTCTGATATATGTCTTCACTTAATACATCTTCTATTTCAGAGTCTGTAAGCTTAGCCCAGTTACGACCTCTTATACGTCCTGTTCCTAAAATACCAGGGAAGGCATTATCAACAACGTTTTTATTTGGCGTGATATTGGTTGAAGAGATTAAATCAATAACTCTAAAGACAACATCAATATCTCTAATATAACGTCTTCTATTATATGGATTATCTGGATCATCGTTAGGATCAGGGTCACCAGATTCAACTTTATCATCATCTTTTGGATCACAATATGCTGGAGAATCATCAGTTAAAACTAAATTACCCATTGAATCTTCTTCATACTTACAATCGTTACCAAATAATTCATTGATAATTCTAAATGGACAACCATATTCTAATTGGGTTGAACCAAATACTTTTTTTATCAACATATCAAAGTGAGTTTCAGAATCAGCATCAGCAAATCCTACTTTTCCACCCATATTTGTCTTAGTACCTAAATGATCAAATGTTAGTTTTAGTAAGCCATCAAATAATCCATCACCGTTACCATTTTTATCTACCCAATCAGCGCCATATGTACCATTTGGAGTCATAAAGGCTGTTGGAAGACCATAACCTAACCATTTATACCAAGGAAGGCCTTTAGAACCAGCTGGCTTTTTAAGGATATCTTCTTTAGCTTCAGGTTCACCTGTTGTTTTATTACCATACCAATTTAGTGGGTCATGGTAAACGATATTAAATGTTCCTGAAGTTGTTAAATCATTAGGGAAAAGTCTAGAACACGTACTGTCGTTACAAACTTTTCCTTCGATATCAACAGTTTGTACAGGGTTAGCCCAGTCGATACTAACATAACTATTGACGCCACTATATTTATATTCTTCTAGTGGATCAACATAATCTAAAAGTGTTGAATCAAAGTCACCCGTAGTTACCGGCGTAATCCATCCGTTAGGGCCAGTAACATCATAATCAACTCTAATACCATTACAATTTGGCAAGTATTGTGAGCCATCAGAACGTAAAACGTAATCTTGACGAACAACACACTTCTTAGTGAATGTAATTGTACCTAAAACATTATTTTTAGTATCACGTTTTAAGCCCCATTTGAAGATAGTACCAGCTCTAATAGCAGGATTATCGCTATCATCAGTACCTGTACCAGCTTCGCCTGGAAGCGCAAATGACACTTGTTCACTACAATATAAGTTACAAACATTCTCGCCAGAGCCTACTTTTTTAGCCCAGCTTCCGACAATACCTGTTTGACGACCATTAGAGTCTAAGTTAGTATAACCGAAGCCCATTTGCCAACACTGCTGAGCAGCCTCGCTAGTTTCACCGAAGGCAAAGTCCTCTAAAACAATTTCTTTATCCCCTGTTACACAGGCATTATCAATATCTTCATTAGCTGGACAATTTTTGATTTGTTCACATCTTGGGCCATCACGACCAACAACTGTCCACCAACGTTCTAGTAGTAATAATGTATCATCACCACTACGGTCAACGCTTACAGCGGTATGTAGCCAATCAAAGTATTCAGCATATTCAGCTTGTAGAGCCTCGTCGTCCTCTCTGCCTTTATATGCAATTTTATGAATTCTATTAACATTATTTTGATCACAAGGCGCAACAGGGCAACCAGTTAAATTATTACCATAATAATCAGGGAAGAAATCAGATTTCAAACGCCGTTGAGCCTTCATATAAATTGCATTAAATTGTGATTTATAATAACCAGTTTCTAAACTATCATCAGATGTTATCATTTGTTTTCCCGTATTATCATCTGTTGACCAGTCAACTAAAGCTTCTTCATAATCACCATAGTTTTTAAGAGCGTTGGTTCCAGGCGCAGCATTAGCTATTCTACATCTATCACCTGGGTTTTTACCACAGGCATTATATACCGCTCTCGCCTTTTGACCACAAGTAACTTTAGAACCGCAACTATATTCTAGGAAATCACTATATTTAAATAAGAATTTAGCTTGTTCAAACGAATAATGGCTAACAAAATATATTCCAACATCACCACGAGTTGAGAAATCACTCTTAAGGCTATCATATAATGCTTTATTGTCCGTCTCAATAGCCGTCTCTAAAGATTGACGGCATTTGTCAGGGTTAAACCAAAAATCCAAAAGACTTATAGTATCATTAGTGTTATAAAAGCCGTTATAGTTTAAGTCACCAATACTATCTGGGTCTTGGCTTGTCCAATGTTCATAATAAGCCCAGCCATCATCCTTGCTTGAATCAACGTTCCAACCTTTCTGTGGAGCAGGTTCACTCCATACCCACCAACATGTAAGGGCGCTATCATAAGGGTTGCTAGATGGCCAACCAAAGTTTTCACCAACACCATTCTTACACATATAGGCTACTTCAGAAACAGTACCAAGTAACGCTTGATTATAACTCTGATTGCCATTACGTTCATCGGTATAGTTATGTAATACAAGGTCTTGCTCAAAAAGGATGTATGTATATTGTAAAGATTGTAAATTTAACGCAGCAGCCTGAACTTGATCTTTAGGGTTATTGTTAGGGCTATATTTATGGCCATAGAAAGCCCAAGTAAAAATGTTATTGAAAACTTTATAATCTGGAATGGAATTTTTACAATAAGATCTAACATATTTTCCGGTATCATCATATGGGTCTTGCATGCAATCAAGCCAGTTTACAACAGCATGATTCATATTTTGTGGTTGAACGGCAGCGCCCCAACCACCTTTAATAAAATCACTTCGCCATGACTCATAATATCCGGTGCCATTTTTCATAACTGGCATATCAAGATCATCATCAATATATAAAATAGGCATCTTGTATGATGATGAACCACCTTTATTGGCGGATAATGACGCATCACCATTTCGAAGCTCAAATTTAGTTGGTGTTCCATAAGTATAATAATACTTATCACGATTTCTTACAGAGTCTGTTCCATCGCCATACCACCAGAAGTCATACGATTTCGAAAGAATGTTCTTTCCTCCATTAGATCCTAAAGGGTTCCCACTTTTGTCACGGCATACCTCGTGAGTATCAGGGTTATAGTAACATCTTGTACCTTTATATTTATCAATAATCGTTATACGAAAACCGATACCCCAGTAACTACACCAGCCACCAGCACAACCAACTTGGGCATCACCGCCACCTTCACTACCGTGATCGTTTGCAGCTTTAGTCGTATCAGTAGTCACCATAAAAAGTAGTGCAAAGCACATAATAAGTAGTAAATATTTTAACTTTTTGGCTATTTCTTTCATCAGATATCCCCTCACATACTATATTTCTTTATTTTCATTCTCTTCTATTATTTCACATTATTATCTTTTTCTTAAGGTATTTATATTACCCATATAGAGTCAAAAAAAAGATTTTAAACATTAAAGTTTAAAATCATCAGACTGTTGACAAAGTCAATGGTCTTTTCTTGAAAAAAAGTATATAATGGATGTGCGAGATAAAACTTTATTCTAACCAAATAAAAGTTACTTACTATCTCGCTTTTATTATGGAGAAATGATATAATTATATTGGTTAGAATAAAGAAAGTAAGTGATAAAATGATAAGTATAAATAAAAATATTCAAAGTGAAATCTTAATGACTACAATGGAAGAACTAGTCCCAGAGGATAGTTTGTTTCGAAAGATAGACAAGTATATAGATTTCACTTTTATTTATGATGAAGTAAAAGATTTATATTGTGAAGATAACGGACGCCCAAGTATCGATCCAGTGGTGTTGTTTAAGTTGGTGTTTATACAAGCAATAGAAGGAATAAAATCAATGAGACAAACCTGCAAGAAAATAAAAGTAGATGCAGAATATAGGTGGTTTTTAGGAATACCATTTGGAAAAGAAACGCCACATTTCTCAACATTTAGTAAAAATTATGAAAGAAGATTTAAAGGGACAGAAATATTTGAAAATATCTTTATAAACATAGTAAAACAGGCTCATAGATATGGAATGTTGAATGATGAATTTTTTATGGATTCGACACATAGAAAAGCAAACGCAAATAAGAATAAATATGAAGATGTGGTAGTAAAAGAAATAAAAAAGCGAAGAGTTGATTTAGAAGAAGAAATCAATGAAGAAAGAAAAAGAATAGGAAAGAAAGAATTTGAATATAAAGATGAAGAGGAAGAAAAGCATATAAAGGTAAGTAAAACGGATAAGGAAAGTGGATACTATCATAGGGATAATAAAGAAAAAGGATTTATGTATTTAGAACATAGAACAGTAAATGGGAAATGCAATATTATAACAGATTCATATGTAACAAAAGGAAATATACATGATTCAACAGTATGTACAGAAAGATTAGAATATCAAAAACAGAAATTAAAATTAGGAATAAATAAAGTTGGATTGGATTCAGGATATGATAACTATGATATAAAAAAATATTTTGAAGATAATAAAATATATGGAGTAATTCAATATAGAAGTTATGGGCAAGGGAAAACAGAAATAAGGAAATGGGAGTTTAAGTATTTAAAAGAAGAAGATATATATGTATGTCCAAGAACAGGAATTGTCTTACCATATAGGAATATAGATAAAAATGGTTACAAACAATATTATGATAGAAAACAATGTGAAGGATGCCCATATCAAAAGGAATGTTGTGGGAAAAACAAATTTAGAAGTCTGCGAAGATTTATAAATGAAGAAATCAATGAAAGAGCAAGAGAAAGAAGATTAAGCGACGAGGGAAAAGAACTATTTAAAAAACGAAAAACGACAGTAGAAAGAAGTTTTGGAGATTCAAAACAAAATCATGGATATAGATTTACGTTATATAAGGGTGTAAAAAAGAATCAAGCTTATACACACTTGATTTGTGCTGCCCAAAATATGAAAAATATAGCGATAAAACAAGAAAAAGTAGATAGAATACCACTACCTTCTTCTAATTTATTAGGCAAAATTATCAAAAATGTTAAAAAAATTATCAAAATTCAATTTTTAAAATTCGCATAAGAAAACCTCTAGAAAAATTCTAGGGGTTTGTCTACACTCTGAAGATTTTAAACATTAAAGTTTAAAATCATATTCATCTTTCTTATTTTTGGAACGTATCATATATATAATGAAAGTAACAAAAACAATAGCGATAATTCCAACCCACCAATATTTGATGAACAAATCAGTTAACTGTTCATACCAAGGGGTTTTAACCTCTGGTTTAACTTCTTCTTCCTCAGGAGCTGGTTTATCTAAATCACTTTTTATTTTTTGAATGTCAGATTCAAATGTTTCCCTAGACTCGTTATATCCACTCCACCTTTGACATTGTTTATAACTACTAAGTCCTTCACATAAAGGATCATCATAAAAGTAATTATATCGTGGCAAGCGAACTGTTTTAGTTGTTATCCGGCTTTTACATTTTTTAGAATAAATATCGATATCATAATCACCGCTACCGGTTGTTCTAATGGTAAGTTCACTACCCGTTGGTTTAAAGTTCTGATAAGATTTTAAGTTTTTCTTATCGATTAAAATCATATCTTCCGTTAAATTAGTTAAAGTAATATAGAAAACTGGTCCATCACTTGCCATTGTTATTTCATAATCAATCGTTACATTAGCTGAAAATGCTGATATTTCCGCTTGTTCACTAGCCGTACAGAAAAACTCTGGTTCTAATCCCGTAAGGGCATAAGATGCTTGAGGCAAAAGGAATATACTTATTAACATTAACAATATTTTCTTCATACTATCCCCTCGCTTCTTTCAAATGATACCGATAATCAATATTCCGTATTTTAAGTCCTAGCCATACATCTGATGCTGACATAAGATCTTTATATACTTCGATATATTGGGTATCTGGTTGACTTGTCCGGCTACTTTTCGTTTCGCGAAGTGTTGTTTTTTGCGTATGTACTTGACCATCAATGGTATATTCAAGATAACCAAAATTATAAAGTAATTTATAGAAAGAATTATAGATATTACCAGCGTCGTAATTATAAGTTCCGGTTAGCTTAATAATGGCTTTATCAGAGTTAGATGTTTCATTTCTAGGAACGATATATTCGGTAGCATTAATACATCTTGTCTGATTAGCGCAGTAGCGATAATTAACTTTATATTTAGTTTGAATATCATAACTATCAAATCTAAACTTAATATCTTTTAGGGTCGTATTTTCTAAAACTAACTCATCACCTAGTTCTTTTTCAATAACTTTTTCCTCAGCATTACTTAAATCTGTAGGTTTAATCTCAGCATAGTGTGTTTTTTGTCCGTTAATATCAGTAACACCAAGTAAAATCTTACTATGGAGATGGTTTTCTGGGATATCAAAGACAAGTAATCCTTCGTAAGTACTATTTTGAGCTATTTTTTCATCATTATACATTTGCCCTAAATCACTAATCGCTAAAGAAAAACTCTTACTTGAAAAATAGATATCCGAACCAATCGTCACATTAAGTGATCCTCTAGAGAAAGCGGTTGGGTTTTTAAATCCATAATTAGTTATATCGGCATCGATAACAAGCAAATGTTTATCATCTTTTAGTTTTTTACCGGAAGCATCACGATCAACGATATAAGAATTATTTATTTTCACAGAAAAGCCGTTATACTTTAAAGTATCACCTTTCGTTATGTCTTTACTATATTTTAAATAACTAAATCCTGCATATAACGCACCCGTAATAACGATTAAGATAAGAGCGCTAAAAATCGTTCTTTTATTTTCACGGTAAAAATACTTAATATAACGCATCTGTTTTTTAGCATTTCTTTTGACGTCATTAATATCAAAATCAAGGGCAACCTCAAACTCCGCGTTATCTTCTTCTGATAAATCAAACTTAGAAATATCACTATTAAAATCAAAGCGGCCAATGTTAAAGCCAAAAGCCCGAGATATACTCATCGCACATAAGACCATATTTAAAATCATGGCTGTAACATAAAAATCTGTTAAAACATCCAAACGGCTGACATCTAACCATTCTTTAGTTAAAGCTTTAAGCGTAGAATAACCATATATATTAACAAAAAGCGTAAAAACACTTATAAGTATAGCATATAAATATAGCTTATTAGGTTTTTTCTTCCACGTCATAATGGCGAAAAGTGTAATTGAAAAAGCTAAAGAAAAGATAGGAATTGCAAAATCTAACCAATTAAATGCTCCTAAAAAAGAAGACTCCGAAATCATTGTTAGATTTGAATTCAAATAATCGTTTATAAAATCAATTGTTCCGGTTATTCTAATCAATAGATAAATAATCGCTACTGATAAAATAAAGTGCAATAGTTTAAAATGTCTGATTAATAAGGCATATGGCTTTCTTAATATCATATGAATCCCCTTCCTATTTCTACACTACTAATAGTATACCTTAAATTAAATGAAAAAAAAAGATTTTTGCTAAAAAATATCAAAATGTCATATATTGAATTATTATTAAAAAAAAGTTATAATGAAAGAGAATTTGGAGTGTGAAGTAATGGAATACAATGTTGTTTTACCTCTTTTTGAAGGACCATTAGATTTACTTTGGCATCTTATAAAAAAGTCCGATATTGACATCTTTGCCATCAACATTGATGATATTACTAAGCAATATTTAGACTATATAAATAAGATGGAAGAGTTAAATCTAAACATCGCTAGTGAATACCTCGTTATGGCATCTGAGCTAATTGAATTAAAGTCAAAGATGCTTTTACCTCATACTGATGAGGAAGAAGATCCTAAAGAAGAATTAATAACGCGGTTGTTAGACTATCAAATATATAAAGAAAGCACAGAAAAACTAAGAGAGTATGAATCTTTAAGAAAAGAAATATATACAAGAGAACCTTCCCTTGAAGATTACCGCGTTGAATTAGAAAATATCGATTTAGGCGTTACTCTAGAAGATTTAGTCGCATCTTTAAATAAATTTTTACAAGATAAAGAAGCCGCTAAACCACTAACCACTAAAGTCACGACCAAAGAATACTCCGTTGGAGAAAGAAGTATTGAAATAAGAGATATCTTAAGGAAGAAGAAAAAGGTTAATTTCATCGAATTATTTGAACAAGTCACCAAAGAATACGTCGTTCTTACTTTTCTCGCTATTCTAAATATGTCAAAAAAACAAGAAATAATTATCAAACAGGATAACAATTTTGAAAACATTGTTATTGAAGCTAAAGGAGTGATCAAATGAAAGCCATGATTGAAGGACTTTTATTTGTTAAAGGTAGCGATGGCCTATCTTTAGAAGAACTTGTTACCCTAACAAATGGCGAGGCTAACGAAGTTAAAAAAGCCTTAAAAGAATTATACGATGATTATCAAAGTGAAGAACGCGGTATTCAATTAGAACTATTAGGCAATCGTTATAAGCTAACAACCAAAGAAGAGCATCGCCACCTATACGAACAATTAACCTTTGAAGAAGAGACATCTACACTAAGTAATTCAGCTTTAGAAGTACTAGCTATTATTGCCTATAATGAACCAATTACAAGGCTTGATATTGATGAAATTAGAGGCGTTAATAGTAGTTATGTCATAAGAAAACTCCTTCTTAAAAACCTAATTGAAGAAGTAGGACGAGCTGATATGGCCGGAAGACCTAAGTTATACGGAGTTACCAATGATTTCCTTGATTACTTTGGCTTAAATAGTACTAGCGAACTACCCGAGTTAAATCCAGTTGAAGAAGTAGATAATAATGAGAAGGATTTATTTGCATCAAAATATTCTGAAGAAGAAAAAGAAGAAAGTATTTCATAAAGTGAATGAACTATTCACTTTTTTTATGCCTTTCTTCTTTTTATTTCATATCCCATTAAAATAGCCATACTAAATAAACTAATAAATACCCCCACTTTTAAACCTGGCACTTCATATTTTAAGGTTATTTTGTGATTACCTTTAGATAAATCTATAGCTATAAACGTATCTAAAACCTCATAATGTGTCACCTTTTTATTGTCAACATAAACGGTCCATCCCTTTTCATATGGAATGGTTGTTAATAAAGGTGAATTACTGTTAGCATCAATATGACCCTCAATCATATTGCCCGTTTGCTTATCAATAATTAACCTATCTCGGCCATCGAAAAAGTGATCTAACTTCGTAAGATTAACACTATAGGCTTCCAATTTATCTATTTCATCATCATAAGTTAGCGTTATCTTATCATCACTTCTATCATAGATAATGCCATATTTATCGCCACTATAAGTATTATCTTCATCTAAATTATTTGGAGCCTTTAAAGAGACTATATATATATAAGGATATTTTTTATCTTTATCTATCTCATAAGTTTTATCATCAACTTTTTGAATTGGAAGTTTTATTAAATAACTCTCTTCCGTATCAGATAGTGTCTTTAGAATATCATCTAAATAGTAAAAGCCCATTAAAGAACTCTGATAATTTTTAATCTTTGAAGAGACGGTATAACCTAACGATAAAGCATAAGGATTTTTCAAGATATAAATCGTTTGGTCGGATACCTTATAATCTTTAATTAAATCATAGCCTATGATTTTTTGGCTAACAGCAAGATATTTAACACCAAGGAAGGTCTCTAGCATCATATCACTATAATTATAATTGGTATAATTAGATTCTGCTCCAATATCATGAACGCGTAACAAAAAATCAATTGGCTTTCGATTCATACTAGATAAAAATACTGTTATACCATTATAATTGCCCATCAAAGAATTATTCAAGCTATTCTTATAAGTTGTCTCGCAGCGCATATCATTAGGACAAATAGAGTTAATCTCTTTTCCCTGATCTTTAACAGAATAGTATTTACTTTTATTTGCTAAAGGAGATTCTTTGGCTACCCAAGTAAGATTTAAGACAAGTTCTAAAACCAAAAGAACTAAGATAGCATTTCTTTTCTTTTTGATAACCAAATAGCAGTTAATTAAAAGTAGGATAAGGGTGGCAACTACTTTTAGAGGTGTTAAATAAAGATAATATTCTGGTGTTTTAGAAGTAACATAAATTAACGAGAAAGAAACAATGGTAAAAATGATATAAAATAGTTTAATACTTCTAGGGTTACCATCCATAGTTTTAAAAGACTTTAAAGCTATAATTAGAGTAAATAAAATAGCTAAGAAACTATACCGATAATTGAATCCCTGGGGGAAAGTAAACAAGTGCCACAAAGCATTCAAAGGAACGATAATAATGGGTAGTAAAAAGGCAAGATACATAAGAAAGGTGGCAACCTTTTCCCTTTTTGAAACTGTTGAACTACTAAAATAATAAACGACTAAAGGAACCATAACCATACCGGCATATATAAGAAAGCCGTAGTAGTTTAAAGGATTAACAAAATTGCTAAAGCCAATGGTTTGCGATGCAAAAAGGCTTAAGAAATTGACATTAACCCATTTAATAGAGCCATCAACCCTAGTAAAGTTCATAGCCTCATACGCTAAAGGAAGAATGATAAACATCGTCATTAAACCGATGAGTAAGGTTATAAAAAGGAAACGGCCAATCTTTTTATAATTATCTTTAATAAAATGTCCTTTATCACTATTAATATAGGTTAAATAAAGAAAGTATAGGCATGAAAATAAGGTAACCATATATCCTGTATAATAGTTTAAAAGAAGGGTCAAAAGCAAGGTTATAATATATAAGCCATCCTTATTATGATAGAAGATTTTTTGAATACCTAATAAAACAAGGGGAGCCATTATAACACTATCAAGCCACATAAAATTGACATAATAAGTTATGTTATAACCCATTAAGGCATAGGCTATAGAAAAGGTGTAAGCAAAAAGATCCGGGTACTTATTTTGATGATGTAAATAAGTAAACATCGTAAGACCGCATAATCCTATTTTAATAATGATTAAAATGGTAATAAAAGCATCCACATCTTCAAAAAAATAAACGAGTAAGTTTAACGGGTTAGATAGCGTAAAGAAAAAAGCGCCATACATAGATCCGCCCAGTCCTTTACCTAAAGTATAAGGGAATAGTGCTTTATGATGAAGTAAATTACGCAAATACTCCATCATTGGCAGATGCTGAGATCCTAAATCAGAGGTCGTAAGTGTTTTACCTAAAAAAACACCTTTGCAAAGTAAAACGATTAAAAAGATTAGCATCGGTGTTAAAAAAGCCAATAAATAATACTTGTTTTTTTTAATAGTCTTCATAACTATCCCTCACTATTATGATTATAAGTTGGATTTTAAGTGTTTGTCAACCAAATATTTTTGTTACAAAATAATAAAAGGATGTGCTTAAATGATGTGAACCCCAATTAGGAGACCTCATAAAACGCACGCCCTTTTATTTATATATATTTTTTCCGGTGTAGTTCATAGCCAAGTAAAAAAGCTAAGCTAAATAAACTTACAAACACTCCTATTTCCATACCTGGTACGTTATATTTTAATGTGATAGTATGCTCGCCTTTAGTTAAGTCAATCGCTATAAAGTTATCTAATACCTCATAATGTTTTACCAAGACATCATCAACATAAACCATCCATCCCTTTTCATAAGGGATAGTGGTAAGAAGTATTCCGTCTTCTTTATTGGTAATATGACCTTTTAAATAATTACCACCATTATCATCAATTATTAACTCTTCCCTACCCTTTACAAAGGTAGATAGTTTATCCAAATCAATCGTATAAGCCCTAACCTTTGACGTTTTTTTAGTAAATGTTAAAAGAACGTTTCCCGCATTTTTATCATAAACAATGTTATAAGTAGGCGTACCTTTAATTTTAACATTAGATGATGTTAACGTGTTATCAATGTGATTATCCGTAAAGATATAAATGTATGGATATTGTTTATTTTTTAAGACTTCATAGTGTTTATCATCAATCTTATGAACATCTAATTTGAGTAAATAATCATCCTTGGAAGATGCCATCGCCTTTAATAATTCGTTTAAATAATTTATTCCTAGCGATGAACTATGAAAATCTTTGATATCACTTGAAACCATATAGGCTAATGATAAAGCATAAGGATTTTTTAAGATATAAGCTTTTCTACTATTGATAACATCATATGTATCTATATGCTCATACCCATACACTTCATCATCTAAACTGACATACTGAACTCCTAAAAGCATCTCCATAATAATATCAGCATATTCATAGGCATAATAATTAGCATTACTATCTAAATTGTGAGCTTTTCTCATAAAATTAATGGATTTTTCATTTAAACTAGATAAGAAAACGCTAATCCCATTATAGTTATGTAATAGTGGCTCATTTTGAGTAAATGGTAGCATTGTCTCACAGCGGGTATTTAAAGTACATATCTGAGTGAGTTTTTGTGTGCTTTGCGTCGCTTTTAAGTATTCACTTTTATTTAAAAATGAAGATTCATAACAGATAATACTTGCATTTAAAATAATCTCGAAAACAAGGAAGCCTAAAATAAGATGGTAATTATGGTGTCTAATTAAAATGATTCCGATGAACACTAGTAACATTGTTATAAAAACTTTAAGGGGAGTTAGATAAAGATAGTAATCTGGTGTTTTATAACAAACGTATATTAAAGAACATGACATAATAACAAATATTATATAAGTATATAGTAAATGTTTACTATTAGTATTTAGATTTACTAAAGACTTCATCGCTAACGTTAAAGAAAAGAAGACGAAAATGAAACTATAGCGATAATTGAATCCTTGCGGGAAAGTAAACAAATGCCACAAAACGTTTAAAGGCGGAAAAATTACTGGCACCATTAAAATAAGGTATATCATCATTGCTGCTATACGTTCTTTTGTGGGTATCTTTTTATTGGTCAAATAATTTATTATAAGTAAGATTGTAATCGTGCCCGCATAAGTAAGAAAGCCATAATAATTAACAGGATTATCAATACTACCAAAGCCAATATAATTACCTGCGATTAAATCAAGGAAATTATAATTAATAATTTTAAAAGAGCCATTAACCCGAGAAAAATTCAAAGATTCATAAAAAATAGGGACTAAAACAAAAGATACCATTAACCCGGTTAAGATTGTTATCAATAAGAAATGGCCAATTACTTTAAGATTATCTTGAAAATATCTTTTGTGGGTATTTTTAAGGTAAAGATAATAAAAGAAATATAAAACGGAAAAAAGGGCCACCATATAACCCGTATAATAATTAAAAACAAGGCTTAAAAATAATGTTAATATATAAAGAATATCCCGTTTATTATCAATGATATTTTCAATTCCAAGAATAACTAAAGGAAGAAAAATAACAGCGTCTAGCCACATAAAATTGGTAGCGTATACGATGTTGTAACCCATTAAGGCATAAGCAAATGAAAAAGTAAGACACCATGCATCTGGATACTTATTTTGATGATGCAAATAGATAAACATGGTAAGACCTGCTAAAGCAATTTTAAAAATAATTAAGAGTGTCACAAAAAGTTCAATATTGGAAAAAAAGTAAACAAGTAAATTTAAAGGATTAGCTAAGGCGTAAAAAAAGGCACCATACATCGATCCACCAAGACCTTTTTCTAACGTATATGGAAATGTTACCTCATGATGGAGCAAATTATTTAAGTAGCTAATAAGTGATAAATACTGTTCTCTTAAATCAGATGTTAAAAGCGTTTTATTAGTAAAGACACCTTTCATTAGAAAAATTAAAGTTATAACTAATAAAGGTAGTAAAAACGCTAAACAATGATATTTATATTGTTTTAATTTCTTCATAAGTAATGCCTCTTTATTAAAATTATAAGTTTTAGCTGAATAATTTGTCAACATTAGTAAAATAATTAAACTATTTAGTCCTTTATATGATATAATGGTTTATATATGTGTATGCCTGTGTGGCGGAATTGGTAGACGCGCTGGACTCAAAATCCAGTGGTAGCAATATCGTGTGGGTCCGAGTCCCACCACAGGCACCAAATTGATACCAAACTCGAATTTTTATGGTTCGAGTTTTAAAATATTCTAATTTATGATATAACTTTTATAGTTTAAATTTATTTATTTGTCAATTAAGAAAACACACTTTCATATTGTCAAATACAATATGAAAAAAATGATATAGGAGAATTTATGAAAAATGGTTATTTATCTTTAAATGCAAAAACATTTGATATTGAAAATCAGGAAAATTTAATCTTAGTAGATGCTTCTTTAGCAAAGACAGTATCTTTACTAAATAAAAAAGGCTATCATGTAAATATGTGTAGTAATGCTCGAATATCTACAACATTTTTAATTGGAGCAGTTATACAAGGTCTTATTGATGAAAAAATTTTAGAAATAAATAATTTAACTAAAAATAAAATTAAAAAAGTGATTCAACAAAATGATTATCAATCTATTATTTTAATATTTGAAGATGATTATAAATTTAAAAATTTACCTGAAGGGTTTAGATTAATTGGTAAAAATTTAACTTACTATTTATCAACTTTTTCAGACGATGATGATATTAAATTTAAATCATTAATTGAACTCGATTGTGAACGCGATGAAAGTTTAAAAAAACTGGAAGAATGGGCGAATAATTTACCTTATAATTGATAATATAAAAATTTAGTATAAAAGTTGTCGTACTTCTTCCTTTAGGGCACCATATTGTTTATTACTCGAGCTTTTATAGTTCGAGTTTTTAATAAAATTGTGATACTTAAATTTCAAAACAATGCTATAGATGAAGGATGGGATAAAAGTGAAAGAATTATATCGTGTAACATATAAGGGTAAAGGCATATATAACGAACTTAAAAAAGCCGTCGGAAAAGATATTTGGCTACAACTACTATCACTTGATGCGTTTACTTGGTTACCCAAACCTCCTACTTATGCCGAAAAAAATAGATCTTATTTTACTCAAAAAGGATATGACCAATTTAAAAAAGATGTCTTACCGATAGTAAAAAAATATTTAGATGAAGATTACATCAAAATTGAGACATTTACTAAGGTAGATCATATTATATACGCTGATGAGTATCAAATTGTAACCGAAAATAAATAGTTTAATCACTAATTACTATTAACCTTTATGTATATGCATAAAGGCTTTTTATTTAAATAGTCTTTTAATATAGAACACGTTATGTTATAATAAACCCCGGCTTAAGGAGAGAGTTTATGTCTTATACAGGAATTAATTTACAATATACATCATTACCAACATTGATTATCGAAAGAAAAAAACTATATCATAATTATCCGCAAATTGGTTTTGGAGCCGAAGGCTCTATTTTTAAGTTTAATGACGCATTAGCGCTTAAACTCTTTTCGTTTTTCCCTTATCGCTATAAATTACAAAGGAAATTTGAAAAAATTGAATTACTTGGAAGATGTACGGATGCTAATGCTTGCTTTCCAATGGGAATTGTTGGGGATGAAGAAAAAGCTAAAGAAGGATATTATTACAATTTAGTGACTCCTCATCCCAAATATCCCGATTTTGATCGTTTAAGATTTCTAAAAGATATGCGCTTACTACTAAAATATATTATTGAAGCCGATAAAGCGATGCAGCGTTTTCATAAAATGGGGCTTACTTTAGGGGATATTCATGGTGATAACATAATGATTGATGAAAGCAATCATGTTAAGTTTATTGATACCGATAACTGGCAATATATGGGCTATGATTTTGATTTAATTCCAGGTCAAACCGCTTTTTTAAGTTCAATGTATCAAAAACCTTTTAGCCGCATTGATAATGACCGTTTTCTTTTCGCAATGATGGTGCTTCAGTACTTTATCGAAGGCGATATCATCCGTTTTCATCATCAAGATATTTATTTTAAAAAACTTATTAGTTTGTTGGATGTAAGTGGTGAGGTTAAAGATGGACTAAGACAAATATTTTCGGATGCCGATGATAAACCTAGTATTGGCCCTATCTTAAAGAAAGTAAATGTTGACTATCCTCTTATATCCCAAGATAATATTCACAAAGTTAATACTATCTTTTAAAAGTAACTATTTAATTATCCATAAAAAAATGATAAAATGATAATGGTGATAGTATGAATATTGAAGAAGAATTAATAAAAATCAAAGAGCGAAACCAAAGGGTTGAGTTAGATAAAGCTTGGGAGACAAGTTGGACAAGAAAAATATGTATTATCATTTTAACTTATATTGTCGTTATTATATATTCTTATCTAATTAAAAATCATGATGAAATATTTCTAAGTTCTCTTGTTCCGGCCATCGGTTTTACATTATCTACGCTATCTTTAAAGTACGTGAGAAAAATATGGGAAAAAGCTACCCATAAATAGTTTTACTTTTGATTACGTTTAGATATAAAATTAGATAGTGTCAAGTTAATACGTTGACACTATTTTTTAATTATATTACTATTTTGTTAGTTATTTACTTTGATTAGCAATGTAAAGAGGTGTGGTAAAGATATGTTAGAATATAATAATGAACAAGATAGGAAGCAAATGCAAACTTATCAAAAGGCTCGTAACTTTCTTGTTATTAACCATCTTTTTCCTAAATTATTGCCCCTTAAAAATTTAATCATTTTAGAATCATATCAGGATTATCAAGGCAATCTAGATAAGATAGCAAGTTATAACGTTGGGGTTAGTGATCAAAAAGAAGGAAGGCGTAAACTAACAATCTTTCAAGAATTAAATAATTTGGATTACAACACACCGACAACTCTCCTTAAGTTTAACTATCAAATGAAAATAAACAAAGAATCGCTTCCTAGAATCGCTATTAGAGTTCATCTTGAAGATGGAGTCTATATTAATGCTCTCCCACCCCAAATGGGATTTAAAAGTTTTGATGAAATAACAAAAGCTTGTGAGTATTATTTTATTCCTTGGGATAAACTTGGTTCCTGCACTTTGAAAAATTTTAAAACATATCAAAGCTACCAGATTAGCGCCATAGAATATAAAAAGGTAAGAAAAGAAGCCAAAATTAGCCAAAATAATCGCACACCTATTCCAAGAGAGTATCAAGAAATCCCACTTTATATATGGGAATATATTATTAATAACTTACTTATTCCTTTAAAAGAAGTAGAAGATGACTTACTAACGCTAGGACTAATTGATTTTTTTATTATTGGTTATATTAGTAAAAAGAAGTTTATTGCCTCACAGCTAATTAACCGGCGCCGGTTAAAATTAAATATCATATAATTGTTGCCTCTTTTTAAAAACTATGCTAGAATAGTTGACTATGTGAAAAGAGGTTTTTTTATGGGAAACAAAGATAACAATATAACTTTAGTAGATGCTTTAGAATTAAGTACCTTTCTAGAAGATACCTTTTTAGATGATATTGACTTAGATGTAAGTTTTTGCCTTTTTGGCCGGTTGGAAGGATATTTTAAAAATCATCAGATAAGAATTACCTTTGTACCTGATGAGGGATATCTTATTTTATCGACTAGCGATATGACTGGTGATACCTTAAATACTCTAGCCGCATCTTTAAAGCAAGTAATGAATGAAGATCCGATTGCCAAATACAAATTGGTTTCTGATGGCGATGAAATGTTATCAATCGAATGGGATGTTAAAAATCCTGAAAAAAGAGTTTATGAACTTGTTAATACTAGTCCTTTTGCCTATGGTAAAGTATATGATTTAGAATTACTTGGTGACCGCAAAAGAGATGATTATCACATTGGAAGTAGTCAGTTAGCTAATTCTAAGAAAGTTCGTATTCCCGGACTAGATCCCGGATGCATTGATCCCAAGTCAGTTGTCAATATAAGTGAGGGAAAACTATATCTAATGATATCTGGCATGCATACATATATTGCTGAATTACAAGAAAAAATGATTCACGGCCTTATGCCTAAACGGGATTTAACAGAAGAACTTCTTGGGGCTGAATATCTTATCTATCAAACAAGACGTTTTGGTGTTGAACTAGATGAGCCTGATGTAGATAAGCATATCGCTCCGACACCATCTTATTTATTTTTTATGAACTTTTATGCTTGGCATTTTGAAGAGGTTTTAAGTCGTAAAGAACGCTACGCTCTTGCTGTAGCAATCAAAAAAGGTGAAGATATATCTGCTTTCCTACCAAGTGGTAGTTGGCTTGATCACTATAATAAAGAACATGATGATGATACTACTGCTAATCAAAAAAGAATTGGTAGCTTTAAAAATACAACAGATATTCAATAAAAAAGAATACTATATTGGAGTTAACTCTAAATAGTATTCTTTTTATTTTATAATTCTATGGAAGCGATGATATCTTGATTACTTCGTGACATTAAAATATCTAACTCAGCAACATCAATAAGTTGTTTGCCTAACTCGCTTTCCTTACTAATTTCATATTCTTCTTCATTAACAACTACGGTTATCTTATTTAAATAATCCGGTAAGGAGAAATCTTGTTCTTTAACAATAACATTTTCTGGGACGGCAATCTTTTCAACTAAATCGATAAACTTATCATCATCAATGATAGGAGCTGATAACTCAATGGTGACAGGGCTTAAGTTCTTATCTAAGAAAGTTCTCCTAAAAGAAGCTGATACGATTTTATCTTTAGTCACTTTTTCAATATCATCTTCAAACATTCCATCATTCATAACAAAATTAACGGAATTTTCAAAGATACTTCCCACATCATAGTTAGCGTTATATATATTCTCACTTATCTTAACAACTTTTATTTTCATTTAATCCTCCTATTTGTATCTATCATAACACAAAAATCGCAAACTGTCTTATATATATTGATTTTTAAAGACTTTTAGTGTAAAATTTCAGTAGAATATTAAGAGGCGAGTTGGTGAGATTATGAACGATAACAACAACGATAATAAAATAAAACGGATTTTCAATGTTGATGAAAGTGTCTATGAAAAAGTAGGTGCTGACATTAATAGCGATGCCGAAATGGAAACAACTGTATCTGGTATTTTACAAAATGATGAAGTTCCAACTGTCCAAACAGAAAGCAATATTTCATCAATATTTGGTGTGCCACTTGATATGGAAACCCCTGAAGAAGTAACAACGGAAGAAATCGGAAATGACGTTATAGCTGATAATAGTTTTAACCCAGAAGAAATCACTAACGCGACTGTTGATGATAATAATTTAAATGCTATTTTAGATGAGAATGTTACCATACCAGAAGAAATGAATGAAGTAACACCTGTTATTGATGATGTAACGCCGGAAGTAGCACCAATCGAATATACTAATCCAGAAAATATGGATGGCAATGTGATGCCTATGGATACACCAATTGAAAATGCTAATCCAGCAAGTGACATGGCACCAGAAGTTGCCCCTATTGAATATACTAATCCAGTTAGCGATATGTTGCCTGGGGATACGTCTGTTGAATATGCTAACCCAATTAGCGATATGACACCGGAAGTAGCAAATATAACTCCTGATGTTGCCGTTGAACCAATTGTCTCACCAGTTGTTGAAGATATCTTCCCTAGTGTTGAAGATGTCAATCCACCTGTGGAAGAAGCTAGCCCGGATATCGCACCTGAAATTGTTGATGCCTTGAATAATCAAGATAGCTATACTCTAGATGAGACACCACAAGAGTTAGTTGTTAACTATCAAGAAGAAAGTGGTGATTTACCATCTTCATTAAATAGAGATGCAATTGTTAATAACTATACCGATAATCATTTAGATGAAACCACACCAGCTGATGACAACTATTTTAATAGTGTTGATGATATATTGGAAAATAGCAAGGATATCAATCTTTATACACAGCAATCAAAAGCACCGACAGAATCTGATGTTTCTAGTATGACAATTCCTACTATTCCAGTTGAAACACCACCAGAACCACAAGAAGTTCCAACTTATACACCAGAGCCTGACCGTTTTGGATTTAATGCTGCATCAACTTATGATGATCATCATGACTTCAATAGCTCAAGCCAACCTTATGAAAATCAAAGTGGTTATGTAACGTCATCGCCTTACGTAACTGATAATAATTCTAATAACACATCACATTATGATTACTCTAGTCAAAAGAGTACTTATATTCCAAAGAGTGAGTTTGCTAGTCGACCAAGTAGTGGTGAGACTAACTTTGATAAAAAGATGCGCAGACAAACAAGGCCAATCAATTTTGTTTTATTCGCCTTATATGCTGTTTGTTTTGCCATCATCATCTTCGTTGGATACAACATCTATCTTAATTCCATTAACTTCTACGCTTCTCGTAGTAATATAAAATTAGTTTTAGGTTCTAGTTATCAAGAAACGCTATATAAAAAGGGTGAATTACAGGATAACGCTGATTTTATTTGGGAAAGCACCAATCCAAAAATTGCAACCGTTGATAGCAATGGTAATATAAGTAGTGTTAGTAAAGGTAATGCTGTTATAACCTTTAAAAATAAAAAGACGAAACAGGGCGATATTATCAATGTTAACGTTGTTAATTTAACGATTGAGACATTTGAGGCGAATGTTGATGAACAAGTTATTTATATGGGCAATACATTCACTATCACACCAATTATTAATGGTCAAAATAGTTTCACAATTGATTTAATCTGGGAAAGTACAGATCCTAGCGTTGCGGAAGTGGATAAAGATGGTATTGTTACACCAAAAAGCAAAGGTGAAACACAAATCATTATTAGTGCTCCAGATACAGAGTTTATGGCTACTGTCGATATAAAAGTCTTAGATAAAAAATAAAAAAAAGAAAAATAATAACACTTGAATAAAGTGCTATTATTTTTTTTAATTAAATATCATCTACATAAATATTAAGACTAAACTACCAACAGTGGCGCAGTAGATAACAAAATAAATTAGCTTACCATTATTAACAATGCGTCTAAACCATTTTGTAACAAGCATTGTCACTATCATAGCCAGTATAGCTGATAAAGCATAATACAAAATAGTTACGCCACTAATAGTTTTAGTAAACAAGTCCCCTATCTCTAAGGCTGTCGCCGCAATACTCATCGGTATATATAACATAAAAGAATATTTAAAAGCCGTATCTCTTTTTAAATCTTGCGTTAAACCACCAACAATAGTTGATCCACTTCGACTAATGCCAGGAAACAAACCTAAGATTTGAAAGCATCCTATCATAAAGGCATTTTTAGCTGTTATTTCATGATCGATTTTATGACCTTTATAATTTCTAATCATAAATAATAGACCGGCTGTAATTAATAGTGAAAGGCCAACAATTTTAACATTATCATCAATTTTAGCAAATAAATCTAGCTTACTTACAACTAGGCCCATTAAACCAGCTGGAATGCATCCTAATACAATTAACCAACAATACTTATAATTAGCCTTGTCCTCTTCTTTTTTACCGAATAAATAACCAAAAAAGCTTTTAACTAATTCAAAGATATCTTTTCTAAATAGGATAATAATGCCTAATAAACTTCCTAAATTCGTAATGATAGCTAAAGTATCAAAATCAATATCTAAAGAAATCAAATGCTTAAAAATTAATAAATGCCCACTCGAAGAAACCGGAATTGTTTCGGTTAATCCCTGAATAAAGCCTAAAAGCAAATACTTTAATAATTCAATAATATTCATCTAACCACCTAGATAATTATATCCTATTTTTAATAATTTTAAAACTGTTTAATACAATTAATTAGATATCATATGAAAAAATTATTTTTTAATATTGTCGGGTGTTTATTAACGATTATTGGCCTTATATCCATAATTAGTTATCTTAATATGCTTGATGTTGGTTATAGTTTTAAAGAATACCTTCAGTTTATTACGCATCATATGGAATGTTTAAGTGCATGTGTGGGTATAATGATACTGGTATGTAATAATTAGGAGGACATAATGAATTATATATATGACATTTATCTAAATTTTAACAAAAGCTATTTTGATTTCTATGATTGGTTTCCTAATGATTCTTTAGTTCATATCAAGAAAATTCCTTTAGTACGGGTTTGTACGGCAGATTTTAAAAAATTAGTTAGTTCTAATGTCGAACTCGCTAGTGATGTATTTGCTAATTTTATCAATCGAACCGACTTATATCATAAAGAACACTTATCAGCCATAATCATAACCGATACTAAAAACGCTATGGCGATAAAACTAAATAACAATGGTATTTCTTTTGAAAGATCATCTTTAACACTTGAAGACGAGTTTGACATCTTACATTTTAGTTTAAAAATTCATGAGAGCCAGTTGAAGTTTAAAATACTAAGTAAAATTAACTATAATATTGCTACCAGAAAAGAGCTTAATGAACAAAATTATCTATTAAAACACATTCATAAACTATCGTATGACACTTTAAAATATATGTATTATGATTGCTTCAATAAAGAGGAAGATAAAAAAGAAGTTATGTTATCAGCCCTAAAAGAAGAAATAAAGGATAATTTTTTAAGTGTCCACCATATGTACAATATTCTAAATCCCATATCAATTAAATAGTTTATTATGCTATAATGTTAGCGAGGTGTAGGATGGAAGAAGTTGCTATTACGGGGTATGATCACCAAGGACGTGGTATTGCTCGCATCAATAATAAGATTATTTTTATTCCTAATACCATTAAAGGTGAGATTGCTAAAATAAAAATTATTGAGGAAAAGAAAAATTATGCGATTGGTGAAGTTATATCCTTGACGAAGAAAAGCCCTATCCGTGTCAAGGCACTATGTCTATACTATGAAAAATGTGGAGGCTGTGATCTTTTACATTTACCTTACGATGAGCAACTTCGTTATAAGCAAGATAAAATTAGTAACATAATTGCAAAATATGTTAAAGAAGATGTCACAATTAAAAAAATTGTTCCAAGTGACAAGCAATTTCATTATCGTAACAAGGTTACTTTGCAATATAAAAATGGTGAGATTGGCTTTTTTGATAAGAAAAGTCATAATATTGTTGCTGTGCGCAATTGCCTTTTATTAGATGAAAGTCTAAACGAATACCTTAAAGAGAAGAAAAAACCTGCTCTAATTTTAAGAACCGATGGAAAAAAAGTTCTTGATGATGATGGCGAAATTATTAAAGAAATTGGCGATATGAAGTTTTCAGTCTCACTATCATCATTTTTCCAAGTTAATGATAATGTCACATATAAAATGTATGAACAAATCAAAAAGTATGCGAATGGTCATAAAGATGATAAGTTATTAGACTTATATTGTGGGACAGGCACTATTGGGATTTACTTAAGTGGGGATATCGGACAAGCCCTAGGTATTGAAATTAATGAGAAAGCTATTTTAGATGCCAATAAGAATAAAGAATTGAATAATATTTCTAACATTACTTTTATCGCAAGTGATGTTAGTTCTGTAATTGATAAGCTTGACTTTACGCCATCAATTGTTATCGTTGATCCACCAAGAGCTGGTCTTAATCAAAAAACTAGGGACACTATTACTAGGCTTAAACCTAATAGGCTCATTTATACATCGTGTGATCCGATGACACTAGTTAGAGATTTAAACTTCTTTAAAGAAGAGTTTAATATAATAGAAATGACCCCTTTTGATATGTTTCCTAACACGCATCATGTGGAGTGCGTCTGTCTATTAAAACTTAAGGAGGAAGTATGATATATAGTATTTTAGCTTTATTAGCCATATGTATTAGCCTTAATATTAAGGAAAGAAAAAAATCTTTATACGTCCAATCTTTAAATTGTTTTTTTGAATCCCTTTATGACTTTACAATTGAAGCTTATACGGGTGCTATCTTAAGTTTAATAACTTTTACGAGAAGTCTAATTTTTATTCGTAAAGATAAGTTTAATAAAGTGCTTTACTTAATGATTTTAATTCTTTTTGAAGGTATAATTATAGCTAATTGTTACTTCTCTTGGGCTGGCGTTATTTCTTTGTTACCTACTATAGCTTCGATAATTAGAACATATTGCTTATGGCAATCAGATATGCGTTTAGTTAGAATGTCTGGGTTAACGACTGGTATAATGTATGGATCATATTACATTTATTACCACAGTTGGTTTATGGTCTTAGGCGATATGATTCTATTCCTTGCTGCAATATACGCTATTTTCAGTATTGATTTTAAGCCAAAAAGGAAAAGACACTTACGCTATGCTTAAATATTAGTCATTTGTCACGAAAAATCCTTCTTATCATACACTATGGTAAGGAGGATTTTATTATGTACAATAATGTAAGAGGTATCGTCATTGATCCCGGCCATGGAGGTATCGGTTAAACCCAAAAATAGATGAAATGGCTATTTTGGTAAGTAAATACAAGAGTTTAAGGTACTTGATAAAAGTATCTTTTATTATGCAAAAATATAA
>CANQCR010000011.1 GCA_947589735.1 uncultured Bacilli bacterium
TATTTATCTTATCATCATAACTTAATTTACTCATTTAAAAACCTCATTTCTTTGTCCAAGAAATGGGGTTCATATCAGATTAGTTATTCTTGTTTTAAACTGTTAATTAAATCAAGGTGATCATCATCTTGAAATAGCTCTTTTTTCTCACAATGTTTTATTTTAGCTACAATAATTGTTGGAAATTTCCCGATTAAATGGTTATATTTGGTAACAACATCATTGTAGTATTTTCGTAAAGCGATAATCTCTGATTCTGAAGCGATTAAACCTATTTCAATATTAGCGTATTCATCATTACTTTTTAACACTTCATTTTCTAAAGCATAGTTATGAAACTCTTCAATAGCCGTATAAAGCTCTTTGTCTAAAGCTATATTATCCAATTTTTGCGAACGAATCTTAACGATGGTGTCTAGGATATCATCGTCTTTTTTTGTTACATTACGAATGACATCAATGGCTTTATTTAATAAATCGTAGCGTTTACTAAGTACGCTTTCAATATTTGTTTCAGCTTCATTAACTCTGATTACATATTCCCTTAGATTATCTAAGGTCACAATGAATAGCGCAATCAGTAGACTTAAAACAATAAACAAAGTAAAAATAATAAACATTGTTATCATTCTATCACCTAGTCATTATTATAACAAATTATTATTCGTTTTACAATCTACTGACTATTAGGATAGAAGGTATCACTAGTGTTGATATTTTCATCAAACTTTATGTAGTCAACATAAATAAGGAGCAATAAATACCAATTACCGGTATTAGGATCACTTAAAATAATGTGGTCTTTACCTGATTGCTCGATAATGCCCTTGAAAACGCGATCTTTCCAATCAAGAGAATCAGCAAATGACATATATACTTCAACTTGTTTACCTCGGTTCAATCTTAAAATGTTTTCAATGTATGATTGCTCACTACTAGGTTCACTATACATTGGTATATTAGCATAGTTATTATTTATAAAAATCATCCTTTCCAGTTTAAATATATTAAAAAAAGACATTATTTATGATATAATAATTGTGATTGTAGGTGTTGTATGAAAAAACGAAATAAAGTAATGTTTTTAATATACTTTCTTTTAATAGGACTTCTTTTGTTTATAAGCCCTAATGTTACAGATGTAGTAAATGCGCTAGATTATGTAGCCTGCGGTTCGGCAACAGGTATACCTAAACCATTGCCACAAATAACAACAATTGCTTACACAGTACTTATGGTTGGGGGACCACTAGTACTGGTTATATCTGCTATTATGACTTTAATAAAAGCGTCATCAAGGAATGATTCCGATGAGATTGAAAAGGCTAAAAATAAATTATTGCGAAAATTTTTATTTGCTGCTCTTTTATTTTTAATCTCTACTATGACACAATTCTTTTTAGGACGTGTTACTAGCACAAAATCAGATCAAAAAACTATGGCTACATGTATGAAATGCTTTTTATATTTTAATAATAAAGATTGTGTTCCATCCACGTCTGGTAATGATGTTGAAGAAGGTACATATTCAGAAGCTTATAGCAATGTAGCTAATGCTGGATATCCACCACAAATTTGCGATGGTAATAAAGTCCCAGGAAAATTAAATAAATCGTTATTCGAACCTAGTGACTATGCTAAAAGTCAAGGACTTGATTTTTGGTGGCCACTTGAAAAGGTAGGCGTTGGATCTTCTTGGTATGGGATTCGTAAGCATCCCATTGAGGGTGTATGTAAATTGCATGCTGGTTCTGACTTACCTGCTAGTATGAAAGACGGAAGCTATGCAATGGAAGCTGGAAAAGTTATCGAGGTATCCTATAGTCGAGCAAATACAGGTTGGGGTACATACGTTAAAATAGAACATAAGAATGGATATTATTCTTTATATGCTCATCATGAAAAAATATTCGTTAAAGCTGGCGATAGGGTTGTAAAGGGTCAATTGTTAGGTTGTGTAGGAAGCACTGGAGCTTCAACAGGACCTCATCTTCATTTTGAAATATATCACCCTAATACGGAAAATGCTTTAAAATATTATAATATTCCAGAAAACTCAACCGCATATAATTATGACAATGATTATTGCGATTATAGATGTATGCCAACTTCAGCTGTTGTAATATGTTCTGAATCGAAGGGAACATGTTGTTATTCAAAAAATGATAAACATTGACAAACTTCCCTAGTTGTGATAACATTAGGACGTCTTCATAGAAGACGTCTTTTTGTGTAGGAGGGTTTATGGCATTAGTTACAATTCCAAATTCGGTTGATAACATCAATAATTTAGATAGTATATTAATCGGCTTAGAAGGGTATAGCATCAATGTTTTAACAGTTAAAATGAATGAACTAAGAAAAATTGTTCAAGCTAAAAAAAGCGTTTTTGTATCCCTAAATAAAAATTTTACAAATAGTGAATTAGACGCCTTAACTGATGTCATTAAAATGTTATCTAAGCTTAAAATTGCTGGCATTTTTTATTATGATGTAGCGGTTTTAAACATTGTCAATAAACTAAAAATTGATATAAAGTTAATTTGGGCAGCTGAGCATCTTACAACTAATTACTATACAATCAATTATTGGCACCGTCACGGTGCTTGGGGAACCTTTCTTTCTTCAGAGATTACTTTTGAAGAAATTAAAGAGATTGTTCAAAACACCGATAGCAATTTATTTATTCAATTATTTGGTTATATTCCAATGTATGCCTCACGCCGTCATGCTGTTAAAAACTACCTAAGAAACTTTAATCTTAATGATAATAGTACTAACTACACAATTTCAAAAGAGGGAAAAGAATACGCCATTTTAGATAATTCTGAAGGGACACAAATATACTCATCATTTATACTAAATGGCCTAAGGGAGTATTTACAATTACGCGACATAGTTCCTTATATTGTAATCAATGGCTATGGTCTTGACAGTGAGCAGTTATTAAAAGTAATAGGCTTGTTTAATAGTGCAAATAGTAATAATATTGAAAAATCAATTACAACTTTACAGCAGATGTTTGATAATTTAGAAAGTGGTTTCTTACACGAAGAAACAATATATCAGGTGAAGAAAAATGCGAGTTAAACCGGAGTTATTAGCGCCAGCTGGAGATCTTGAAAGGCTTAAGATAGCTCTTTTATATGGAGCCGATGCCGTTTATTGTGGTGGGCCAGGATTTGGTTTGAGAGCTAATGCTGTTAATTTTACTTTTAATGAATTAGAAGAGGGTATTGCTTTTGCGCATAACCTAGGTAAAAAAGTCTATGTTACTGTTAATATTGTTCTACATAACAAGGAAGCCAGAAAATTAAAAGAATATTTAATCAAACTAGATTCTCTTCATCCGGATGCGATAATTGTAAGCGATCCATATGTCATGGAAGTAGCCAAAGAAAATACTAGCTTAGATATCCATTTATCGACGCAACAATCAACCTTAAATTATGAAAGTTGTGAGTTTTTCTATCAAGAAGGAGTAAAAAGGATTGTCTTAGCCCGGGAATGCACTAAAGAAGATATCAAGGAAATCATTCAAAAGGTTCCCGTTGAAATTGAAGTCTTTATCCATGGGGCGATGTGTGCGGGTTATAGTGGACGATGTGTGTTATCTAATTTCTTAACCAAACGTGACGCTAATCGCGGTGGCTGTAGTCAAATATGCCGTTGGGATTTTAAACTAAAGGGTGATGGCAAGGAAATTAATGGAGGAAAAGACTTTACTTTATGTAGCAAAGATTTATCTTTACTAAAGTATTTGCCTGAGATGATTGATATGGGGATTACCTCGTTTAAAATTGAAGGACGGATGCGTTCTATTTACTATATTGCGACCGTTGTATCAATTTATCGTAAAGCAATTGATGAATATTGGAACAATCCTAAAAAATATGAATATAATAAGGAGTATGAAAGAATATTAAGGCGTTGCGCTAACCGTGATTCCGTGGCTCAATTCTTTAATGGCATTAACGATGAAACTTGTAGTTATTATAACGGCCGGGAGGAAGTTTCCAATCAAGATTTTTTAGGACAGATTATGACCTATGATGATGAAACGCATATGGCGACAATCGAACAACGAAATTATTTTAAAAAGGGTGACGTCGTTGAAATATTTGGACCAAATCATGAAACTTATACTCTTAAAATAGGTGAAATATTTGATGAAAATGGGGATAAAATTGATATTGTAAGACATCCAAAGCAAATCATTAAAATGTATGTCGAACCTCAATTATATCCGTTTGATTTAATGCGTCAGAGTGTTGTTGACAATGACGTAAAAAAGTGGTAAGATTTTATACAAATTTAGAAAGTTTAGGTGAATTATGATGAAAAGTGAAAAAGCTATTTATTTAACAGAAGAAGGATTAGAAGAAATCAAAAAAGAGCTAAATATTCTAAAATTAGAGAAAAGACCGGAAATAATCCAAGCTTTAAAAGATGCTAGAGCTTTAGGTGATTTAAGTGAAAATGCTGAATACGATGCTGCTCGTAATGAGCAAGCTGTTGTGGAAGCTCGCATTAAAGAACTAGAAATGATGATTGAAAAAGCGACGATTATTAAAGATATAAATACTGATGTTGTTTCTTTAGGAACAAAAGTAACTATTGAATACGTGGAAGATCATGAACAAGAAGAATATTCTATCGTTGGAAGTAAGGAAGCTGATCCTTTTACTAATAAAATTTCTAACGAATCACCAATTGCGAAAGCTATTATGGGTTCTAAAGTCGGAAATATTGTCAGTGTTGAAAGCCCAAATGGTACTTATGACGTTAAAATAGTCGCTATAGCATAGTTAATCTATGCTTTTTTTATATACATAATTTTTATGCACAAGAAAAAGGGAAACTAATTCCCTTTTTTTAGTATCTTATCAATTATCCCATAATTTAGGGATTCATCCGCGCTCATATAGTTATCTCGGTCAGTATCTTTTTCAATTATATTGATATCTTTTCCAGTATTAAAAGCTAAGAGTTTATTTAATTTATCTTTTAATTTAAGAATGTGTTCGGCAACAATTTTAATTTCCGTTGCCTGACCTTCAACCCCACCTAGAGGTTGATGAATCATAATCTCACTATTTGGCAGGCTATATCTTTTACCTTTCGTCCCACTAGAAAGAAGAAATGCCCCCATACTAGCCGCCATGCCGATACAAATTGTCGATACATCACTTTTAATAAAATTGATAGTATCATATATAGCCATCCCGTCTGTAACACTCCCCCCAGGGGAATTGATATAAAGACTGATATCTTGATGATTAATAGAATCCAAATATAAAAGTTCACTAATAATGATATTAGCGCTAGCGCTTGTAATTTCCCCACCTAAAATGATAATTCGATCTTCTAAAAGTCTTGAATATAAATCGTAGACACGTTCACTATTATGTTTCTTTTCGATAATATTTGGAATAATCAAAGTATCATCTCCTATAATTATAATAGGCAATGATTTATTAAATATGCAAAAAGATAATGACAAAACTATCTTTTTTTGGTAAAATTGATATGAGAATAGAGGGCGTTTGCTATGGATAAAAAAGTTACCATTACATATAAAAATAGCCAAGAAACAATTGTTCCCTTAGGAATGACCTTAAAAGAGTTAAGTACGCACTTTAAAGCTGATTTGAAGTACGATATTTTAATAGCTAAAGTTGACAATGATTTGGCTGAACTAAGCGATACGATTACAAGAAAATGTAATGTGCAGTTTTTTGATCGCTCTACGACTTTAGGTCGGTGTGTTTATGCTGCTAGTGCTAATTTTATTTTGGTGGCAGCTGTTAAGAATGTCTTAGGTGAAGATGCTAGAGTTATTGTCCACCATTCCCTTGATAATGGTGTTTATTGCCACATTGAAAATGCAATGGTCACTAAAAAGACTATTCAACAACTAGAAGAAGAAATGTGGCGGTTAGTCAAAGCAGATATACCATTTGAAAAAATTAGTGTATCTAGAACAGACGCTATTAAATATTTTAAAAATCATCATCATTTAGATAAGGTTGATGTCTTAAAGTATGTGTCTAACTCTTATGTTAGTTTATATCGCTTAGAAAATTTATATGACTATTTTTATATTCGTTTATGTTATAGTACTGGTCAAATTAATGATTTTAAACTTACTTACGTTGGTGGGGTTGAAGGAACGGGCTTCGTCTTATCAATACCAAGTCTTGAAGACCCTAGTACAACGCATGATTATGTTGAAAGAGAAAAATTATCTGATGCTTTTGTCGATTTAGAAACAATTCTAACTTCTTGGGGTATTGAACACGTATCTGATATTAATAGAGTTGTATCTAATGCGGCATCAACGGATTTAATTGTTAACTCAGAAGCTTACTATGATTCACAGCTTCATCGGGCTGCTGATGATATATTTATGCATAAAGATGTCAGAATGGTCTTAATTGCAGGGCCTTCTAGTAGTGGTAAAACGACGACAGCTAAAAAACTTACAGCTTATTTAAAAAGCCGGGGTAAAGGTGTTTTACAAATATCTACTGATGATTATTTTGTTAACAAAGTAGACACGCCTAAAGCACCTGATGGCAGTTATGATTTTGAATCTTTATATGCTGTTGATCTTAAACTTTTTAATGATCACTTGAAGCGTTTAATGGCTGGTGAAGAAGTTGAAAGACCAACTTATAACTTTGTAACGGGTAAAAGAGAATATAATAAAGACTTTATTAAGCTTAAAGATAATGATATAATGGTTATAGAGGGTATTCATTCATTGAACTCTGAATTGACGAATAAGATTGATGCTAAATATAAGTATCATATCTATATTAGCCCCTTAATTCCTCTTAATATTGATAATCATAGTCATATTCATACAACTGATGTTCGTAAACTCCGCCGTATTGTTAGAGATAGTAGAACAAGAGGTAGAGGTGCTTTAGATACATTGAATATGTGGTCATCAATCCGTAAGGGTGAGGAAAGAAACATTTACCCTTATCAACATCGGGCTGATTTTGTTATCAATTCGACTTTAATATATGAAATAGGTGTTTTAAAGACTTATGCTGAACCACTCCTTTTCTGTGTTAGAGAAGATGATGAAGTTTATCCTGAAGCATTACGGTTAATTAATTTCCTACGTAATTTTGTAGCGATACCAAGTGATGCTGTACCAATCGATTCTGTTTTAAGAGAGTTTATTGGTGGTAGTTGTTTTGAAGATTAGAAAGAAGGAAAAAAATGACAAGAATTGCAATTAATGGATTTGGAAGAATTGGAAGACTAGCTTTTAGACAAATGTTTAATAACCCTGATTTTGAAGTTGTGGCTATTAATGATTTAACAAGCCCTGAGATGTTAGCCCACTTACTAAAGTATGATTCAGCTCAAAAAAGATATGAATTAGCTGATAAAGTTACTTATGAAGAAGGAGCTTTAATTGTTGATGGTAAAAGAATACCTGTCTATGCTAACGCTAACCCTGAAGAGTTACCTTGGGGTGAATTAAATGTTGATGTTGTTATGGAATGTACGGGTTTCTTCTGCTCTAAAGAAAAATCAATGGCCCACATTAGAGCCGGTGCTAAAAAAGTTATTATTTCTGCACCAGCTGGCAATGACCTTCCAACGGTTGTTTATGGCGTTAATGAGAGTATTTTAAAACCTGAAGATACAATTATTTCCGCAGCTAGTTGTACGACAAACTGTTTAGCGCCAATGGCTAATGCCTTAAATAATTATGTTAAAATTACATCTGGTATTATGACAACGGTTCATGCTTATACAGGCGATCAAATGATTCTTGATGGACCACATCGTAAGGGTGATTTAAGAAGAGCACGTGCCGGAGCTATCAACATTGTTCCAAACTCAACAGGTGCTGCTAAAGCTATCGGCTTAGTTATTCCTGAACTTGATGGCAAATTGATTGGTGGAGCGCAAAGAGTACCTGTACCTGATGGATCATTAACGATACTTGATGCTGTTGTTGAAAGAGAAGTTACCAAAGATGAAATTAATGCGATGATGAAATCATGTGTTAGTCCATCATATGGCTATACGGATGAACCAATTGTATCAACCGATATTATTGGTGATACGCATGGATCTGTCTTTGATGCTACGCAAACTAAGGTTATCAATTTAGGCGATGGTAAGTCTTTAGTTCAAGTTGTATCATGGTATGATAATGAAAACTCATACACGAGCCAAATGGTTAGAACAGCAAGTTATATTGCTAATATGTAAACTAATTTTAAAAAGAGGGAAGCTTTATTGTCTTTTCTTTTTTTTTTTGCTACAATTTTCTATGGAATAGAGGTTGTGAAATGGTTATTATTTTACTAATTTTATCTACTTTGCCAGTCTATATCTTTGGACGTATTGTCTATAAGAACGATTTTGATAAGGAACCTAAAAGCATTCTTACGAAGCTTTTCTTTTGCGGTATTGGCGCTACTATTTTGACAACTTTCATAACGATGGCTCTATCTTATTTTATTCCTTTTTTTAGTAGTGAAGAGGGGTTAAATGTAATTGAGCTTATTCCTTATACTTTCATTGGTATTGCTTTAATTGAAGAGTTTTCTAAATGGATTTTCGTCTATAATTTAGAATATAATGATAATGAGTTTAATCATTTGTATGATGGTATTGTCTATGCTGGCTTTGTAGCTTTAGGCTTTGCTTGTATTGAAAATGTTTTATATGTCATTCAAGCAGATATTCAAACGGCCATTTTTAGAGCCTTTTTAGCTATCCCTGGTCATTTATGCGATGGGGTAATGATGGGATATTATCTATCATTAGCAAAACTTGCGCTTATCAATAATAATCCAAAATTATCTAAGAAAAATAAGATTCTTAGCTTACTAGTACCTGTTATGACTCACGGCATTTATGATTATTTATTATATGCGGCTAGTGCGACAGAGAACGCTATATTTACCTTTGCTTTCTTATTGTTTATTGTGTTTTTCTTTAATTATTGTTATGGCAAGGCGATGCAATTTGCTAAAAACTATTATAATTTAAATCCTAAATATATATCGGAACATCAACGAAAAGAACAACTTGGACAGTTAAATAAAGAAGATGTGGTGATTGCTTGTCCTAAATGTGGTATGAAAACGAGTGACCATTTTTGTAGTAATTGTGGTTATCACATAAAATAAAGAAATTATACTTGACAATCATTAAAAATGTGATATAATCTAATACGTAGTGAAAAAAAGGAAAGCGATGTGTCCACATCCACCTGATTGCTTAAGCAATAGGTTTAAAGCCATAAAATATATATTTGGTTTTAAAGTGGATACTCTGTATGCACTTTTTTCATGGTATAAGATGAATGGGGAGGTGTTTGTTATCGCAAACAAAGATAAGGGTTTGTTCATTAATGAGCAAATACGTGCTAAAGAGGTAATGGTTATTGGTCCTAAAGGAGAACAATTAGGAATTAAAACAACCCAAGACGCCCTTACTTTAGCTACTTATGCTGGCTTTGATCTTGTTCTTATTAATCCAAATGGTAATCCACCTGTTTGCAAAATTATGGATTACAATAAGTATAAATATGAGAATAAGAAAAGACAAAAGGAAAACTTAAAGAAGCAAAGAGAGGCAAACCTTGAGATGAAAGAATATCGCTTGAGTGTTGCTATTGATGTTCATGATTTTGATACGCGTGTTAAACAAGCTGCGAAGTATTTAGAAAAAGGACATCGTGTTAAGGGATCAATTCGTTTTAGAGGTCGTGAGATGGCTCATACGGATTTAGGTAAGCAAGTTTTACTTCGCTTTGCCGATGCTTTAGAGGAATATGCGCTAGTTGATCAAAAGCCAACGTTAGATGGCCGTAATATGACCATGATACTTATACCAAAGAAAGACAAATAGGAGGGAAATTATGCCAAAAAATAAATTAAAAACACACAAGGGAACAAAGAAAGTTCTAAATGTTCGTGATAGTGGCTCTATTAAAATTGGTCACCCAGGAACAAGACATAACACAGGAAAGAAAAATACGGCTTCAAATAGAAGTGGAAGAATGCAATCTCCATTATCTAAAGCTGATGCCAACAGAATGAAAAAAGTTATTATTTAGTTTTTAGAAGGAGGAATAATATGGCAAGAGTAAAAGGAAGTAACATTCATGCAGCAAGAAGAAAAAAGATTTTAAAAAGAGCTCGTGGATATTTTGGAAGTAAACATAAATTATATAAGACAGCTAAAGAACAAGTTATGCACTCTTTAAAATATGCATATCGTGATCGCCGTCAAACAAAAAGAAATATGAGAAAGTTATGGATAACTCGTATTAATGCTGCTTGTAGAATGAACGATATTAGTTATTCTAAGTTTATTGATGGTTTAAATAAAGCTGATATCGCTATCAATCGTAAGATGTTGAGCGCTATCGCTATTGAAGATCCAAAGGCTTTTACAGATTTAGTTAAGGTAGCTCAGGATGCTTTAAATGGCAAGGTTAACAAAGGACCTATTGAAGTTTCTGTTAAAGAGACGAAAGAAGAAAAAGCTCCAGCGAAAGCTAAAGAAGAAAGTGCTGATTTATCTAAATTAACTGTAGCTGAATTAAAAGCTATGGCTAAAGAAAAAGGCGTTGAAAATTACACTACGATGAAAAAAGCTGAATTATTAGAAGCTTTAAAGTAAGAGATGCATAGCATTTCTTTTTTTTATTCTATTTTAGCACTCTAACTTGACAAGTGCTAAAATACGTGTATAATGATAAATGATGAGTTATTATTCATCAGAAAGAGGGGGATATTATGAATATGCAAAATCCTTATGAAGAAAATTTAGAAAATGTTTTAGAGAAATATGGTCGAGATATCGTTGCTTCCGTTCGTAATGGTAAAACCGATCCCGTTATTGGTCGTGATGAAGAGATTCGTAATGTAACACGTATTTTGTCACGAAAAAGTAAAAATAATCCCGTTTTAATTGGTGAACCCGGTGTCGGTAAAACGGCTATTGTGGAGGGATTAGCGCAACGTATTGTTAAAGGTGATGTTCCTAATAGTTTAAAAAATAAAACGATTTGGGAGCTAGATTTAGGTGCTTTAATAGCCGGTGCAAAATATCGTGGTGAGTTTGAAGATCGTCTTAAAGCTGTTTTAAAAGAAATTCAAGCATCTGATGGTGACATTATTATGTTTATCGATGAAATTCATATGATAGTTGGCGCTGGAGCTGAAGGCGCTATGGACGCTGGCAATCTGTTAAAGCCACTTTTAGCTCGTGGTGAGATTCATGTCATCGGTGCTACAACTTTAAATGAATATCGTAAATATATTGAAAAAGATGGAGCCTTAGAGCGAAGATTTCAAAAGGTCAAGGTATCAGAACCCAATGTTTTAGATACCATTACGATTTTACGAGGTCTAAAATCAAGGTTTGAGGTTTTTCACAGTGTTAGTATCAAAGATAAGGCCTTAGTAGCTGCGGCAACTTTATCAGATCGTTATATAACGGATCGTTACTTACCTGATAAAGCGATTGATCTTGTTGATGAAGCGTGTGCGACGATCAAGGTTCAAATGGATTCGGTTCCAACGGAATTAGATACTTTAACACGTAATATTATGCGCTTGGAAATTGAACTTCAAGCATTGAAAAAAGAAAAAGATGATTTTTCTAAAAAACGAGTTGAAGAGATAAAAGAAAAACTAACTGGCCTAAAAGCCAAAGAAAAAGATTTACGTGATAAATGGAATGAAGAAAAGAACATTTTAGCTAAAATTAATAGTAAAAAGGAAGAAATTGAAAAGAAAACTTTTGAATTAGAACAAGCTGAAAACAATTATGATCTTGAAGTGGCCGCTCGCTTGCGCCATGGGGTTATACCTAATCTACAAAAAGAACTTGATGAATTAAAAAGTAGTAGTAAGTCAAGTATATTAAGCGATGAAGTGACAGAGGAAGATATTGCGGCCATTATCTCACGTTGGACGAATATTCCAATTACAAAGTTAGTTAGTGGTGAGAAAGAAAAGCTCCTTCATCTTGAGGATAACCTATCTAAAAGGGTTAAAGGCCAAGATACGGCCTTAAAGCTTGTTAGTGAATCTATCATTAGAGCCCGTTCGGGTATTAAAAATCCTAATCGTCCGATTGGTTCATTTATCTTTTTAGGTCCAACTGGTGTCGGTAAAACGGAAGTTGCCAGAACGCTTGCCTATGAATTATTTGATGATGAACGTCATATGATTAGAATTGATATGAGTGAATATATGGAAGCTCATAGTGTATCAAGACTTGTAGGTGCGCCTCCTGGATATGTTGGTTACGATGAAGGTGGTCAATTAACCGAGGCGGTTCGTAGAAATCCTTATAGTATTGTTTTATTTGATGAAATTGAAAAAGCTCACAAAGATGTCTTTAATATTTTACTTCAGATACTAGATGATGGTCGTATTACAGACTCGCAAGGAAGAACAGTCGATTTTAAAAATACAATTATCATTATGACATCTAACTTAGGTAGCGAATATATCTTAAATAAAGATAAAAATAGTGACGAATTAGTTATGAAAGAACTACATCGCACCTTTAGACCAGAGTTTATCAACCGGATTGATGAGATTATTATCTTTAATTCCTTAACTAAAGATGTTGTATATCAAATTTTAGATAACATTATAAAGGAAATTGAAGAACGCTTAGTAGATAAGAAACTTAAACTTAATTTGTCACAAGAAGCTAAAGATTTTATCATTAATGAATCGTTTGATCCAGACTTTGGTGCTCGTCCTATTAAAAGATATGTATCAAGAAATCTAGAGACGATGCTTGCTAAAGCCATTATCAATGATGAAATTAAGTTCAATTCAACAATAAATATTGATGTTTATAATAATGAATTAGTCATTAAATAGAAAATGTATCCAACATTTTCTATTTTTTTGCTATAATAGATATAGTAAATAGGAGAGTATACTATGCGTAGTAAAAATGTTTTATTAATAACATTGTCTATTATATTTTTAGGTGTCTTAGCCTACAATTATGTAACTGATTATTCATCATTAACAACTGATTCAGGATTTGATTCTAGTTATGATAGTGGATCTAGTGGTGGTTCATTTGGAGGATCAGATAGTGGTTATAGTAGTTCAAGTGGTAGTTATCATAGTCATAGAAATACCATTAGTAGGAGTGATTCGGTTGAAAACTATACCCCTAATGAAATGCGTCTTTTTATGTTGATATTTATGATTCTTATTTTTCCAGCAACATATCTTTATATTTTGTTAATGAAAAAGCCATGGAAAGATAAGAAAAAATATATGCTTAAATCTCTACCTTTTCTAATTATATGGTCATTTTGGGGATTTTTAATTCCTAATCCTTTATCACCATCTCTTGCTATATTATCATCGATTATCTTTTTAATTGTTATTGCCGCTAAACGTAACCCTAAAAATCTTCCTAGTGCAAATAAGCAACAATATCCGGCTTTGAGCGCTGAAGAGAAATTGTTGGTTGATGAGTGCTATCAGGTCTTTTTAGATGTTCAAGTCGCTTGGATGGAGTTTGATTATGATAAAATGCGGGAACTTGTAACGGATGAATTATTTAATCAATATCAAAACCAATTAAAACAATTGGAACTTAAAGGTGAAAAAAATATTATGAGCGATTTTGCTTATTTAGGAGCTAAAATTGTCCGTAATGTTATAGAAAATGGTAAGCGTGTTTTGGAGCTTGTTATGAGCGTTGAGTTTTACGATTATATTATCGATAAAGATAAAAAAGTTGTCAGGGGAAGAGATAACTCTAAAATTACGATGACTTATGAATTAACTTATATCGCTGATGAAAAGGCTAGTAATATTTGCCCAAATTGTGCGGCTAAACTAGAAGATGGTATGACGAAATGCCCATATTGTAAGTCAACGATTCATAGTACTAGAAGTACTTTGAAGTTAGCAAGTAAAAAAGCAATAAACTAATATATGGTATATTAGAATGTAAGAAGAATATATGATATTATTCGAAAGGAAATATATTTATGAAAAAAGGTGTGTTGTTAAGTATTTTATCTGTTATTTTTCTATGTGTATTATGTTATAACTATGTAATAGACTATTCATCATTAACAACTGATTCTGGTTTTGATACAAATTATAGTAGTGGATCTAGCGGTGGATATAATGATTGGTCACCCAGTAGAGATACGAGTACTGATCGTCGTAGTAATAAAAATAAAGATGACCACAAAAGTTATACATATACACCGTCGGCAATGCGCCAGGAGATGGTTTTTTATACCATTGGCATTTTCTTTATAATAGATTTATATATCTTATTTTTAAAAACATCTTGGACGAATAAAAGTAAATATTTACTTAGAACATTACCTTTTGTAGTGATATGGTTGTTTAGTGGTTTAATTATAACTAACCCTCTCTCACCACTTATTGCTTTTATAGCATCTATGATCGGTTTGTTTATATATGCTTTTAAAAATCAAAATAAAAAAATAGTATCAAAACCGAAACATAAACTAAGTGCGAAAGATAAATCCTTAGTTGATGAATGCTATAAAGTTTTCTGTGATGTCCAAGTGGCTTGGATGGAGTTTGATTATGATAAAATGCGAGAACTAGTAACGGATGAATTATTTAATCAATATAAAAATCAATTAAAGCAACTAGAAATAAAAGGCGAAAAAAATATAATGAAAGGCTTTAAATATTTAGATGCTAGTATTGTTCGCAATGTTAATGAAAATGGTAAGCGCATTGTTAATATTATCATGACGGTGGCGTTTTATGACTATATTGCCAATCAGGATGGTAAAGTTGTTAGAGGTCAAAAATATCATAAAGTTAAAATGACCTATAAATTAACTTATATAGCTGATGAAAAGGCTATTACTATTTGCCCAAATTGTGCGGCTAAATTAGAAGATGGTATGACGAAATGCCCATATTGTAAGTCAACGATTCATAGTACACGAAAAAACCTTAAATTATCAAGTAAACATGCTATTAATTAATAGACGGGAGGAATTATATGAAACAGACTTCAGATCCTGTAAAAAGCACTCAAATGGTTTTAAGTTTATTTGGAGCCCTTTTAGTTGTTTGCGGTATTTTCCCGTTTGTTGCCATATTAGTTTTTGCTTTCTACTTCATTTTTTTAGGATTTTTCTTTGCTGATGGTGATACTATACCAGAAATATTTATGATGGTTCCTTTTGCAATTATAGGTTTAATCTATTTATTTGTTATTTATAAATATATCAAAATCATAAAAAAACATAATAGTAGTTCTTTAGATGAGGCCTATTTGGATGAAAAGGATATTATTAATAGGTGTTTTGATGTCTTAGTATTATGTCAGAAGGCGTGGATTAATAATGATAATGCTAAATTAAAAGAACTGGTTAACAAAGATGTGTTTAATGATTATCAAACCAAGACTGATGAAGAAAAAAATGAAGGTGTAGAACATTATTTTAAATTAAAAGATGCTAAAATTCTTAGTCGTGAGGGTAAAAAAGAAGATGCCTACGAAACTATAAAAATGCGAATGGAAGTTATAGAGTATTTTGAAGATTATGTTGTTAATAGTAATTCCGAAGTTAGTAAAGCTACAGCTATTCGTATGAAAAAATATAATTTAGAGTTTATGATTTATCATAATGATACTATTAATTGTCCAAATTGTGCGGCGCCTATTCCTAAAGGGGCGACGGTGTGTGAGTATTGTAAATCACCTGTTGAAATTATGGCCGGAAAAATTGTTATGATTAAAAAAGAAATGATTAAATAGGAGCGATTTTATGTTAGATGAATTAAAAAAGTTAGAACCCGATTTTAATGAAAGTGTTTTTATCTCTAAAGTTAATAATATTTTTGTAGCGATGTTAAATAGTATTATGTTTCAAGATGCTAGTATGTCAGTTACTTCTTTAGGTTCTGAGTTAAAAGAAGAAATAGCTAGAAGAATTGATGCTTTAAAGAGTAAGAATGTTATTCAAATGTATGGTGAGATGAATGTTCATGATACAAAAATTATTGATGTTCAAATATTGGATGATAAATACGTTATTAAAGTTCAAATTATGTCTCGCTATCTTGATTATTTAATGGATATGGTAAGTAAAAAGAAAATTAGTGGCGATGATTATACGCGTGTTGAACGAGCCAATTATCTTCTTTTTGAAGAAAAACGCAATCATAAAAAGTTAGGTAATGTTACGGAATGCCCTTTTTGTGGCGCTAATATCGATTATAATTACAAAGGTATATGTGAGTACTGTAAAAAAGAACTTCCTAAAGAAGATTATGATTGGATTTTAACACATTGGGAGGAAGTGTAAGATTGAATAAAAAAGGGTTATTACTAATTGGCTTAGCCATTATTTTCTTAGGGGTTTTGTGCTACAGTTGTGCCACTGATTATTCATCACTGACAACTGATTCTGGCTTTGATACAGGTTATAGTGGTGGATCAAGCGGCGGTGGTAGCTATAGTAGTTCTGGTGGTAGTGGCGGCGGGTCAATATCTATAGAAGGGTTCATTTACATTTTTGGAATGATGATTATCCTTGCTTTAGTTACAGACCGGGTTGGTAAAAGCGTCAAATATCATAAATATAAAAATATGGTAGAGTTAACCATGATTTGCCTTATCATAGGTTTACCTATGATAACCGTAAACATTATCCCTATTCTTGTTGTCTTTATCGTCCTTGCCTTTTTATTTCGCTATTTTGAAGGGATGTCAAAAAAAGTCAATACTCGTCTTCGTAATGAATGCTATGCTAAATTAACGCCTGATGAAAAAGCATTATTGGATGAATGTTATAAGATATTTTGTGATGTCCAAATCGCTTGGATGGATTTTGATTATGATAAGATGCGGGAGCTTGTCACGGATGAGTTATTTAATCAATATCAAAATCAGTTAAAACAATTAGAACTTAAAGGCGAAAAAAACATAATGGAGGATTTTGAATTAATTGAAGCTGAAATATCTCCTAGCAAAATAGAAGCCGGTCATGAAGAGATTGATGTCAAAATGACGGTGACGTTTTATGATTATATCGCTAATAACAAAAACCGCATCGTCAGGGGTAATGGAAATGTCAAAGTTAGGATGATATATGCATTAACTTTTATTAGAGATACCAAAGCTATTCATAATTGTCCAAATTGTAACGCTGAACTTAAAGAAGGCCAAAGTGTATGTGAGTATTGTCATGCCCATATTCAGTCCGTTACAAGCAAGTTAAAATTGGCTAAGAAAAAAGCTCTAGGCTTAAATGATGAGAAAGAGAGTTAGTTATGAAAAAGGGGACTTTATTAATTACGTTATCTATTATATTTTTAGGTGTCTTAGCCTATAATTATGTAACCGATTATTCATCATTAACAACTGATTCCGGGTTTGATTCTAGTTATGATGGTGGCTCTAGCTTTGATAGTGACTCTTTTGATTTTGATTACGACTATGATAGTGGTTATAGTTCATCATCGAGCGGTAGTTCATCTGGATCATCTTTAATATCAGTTATTATTGTTATTGCTACGGTTATTACCATTATTAATCTTATTACTAGTATGAAACATTCTATTGGTAGGGGTACAGGTAATAAACGTCTTATCATATCTTCTGGATTTTTCTTGATTATAGGCTTTTTAATTATTGGACCATATTTGACCATTTTAATTTTTCTTTTCGGTCTACCATTTATATTGTCGAAAAAGCCATCAAATACTATGCCTACGGATTTAGGTGAAGATAGCGAAATTGTTAAGGAATGTTACCAGGTCTTTTGTGATGTTCAAACGGCTTGGATGAATTTTGATTATGATAAAATGCGCGATCTTGTAACGGATGAGTTATTTAATCAATATCAAAATCAGTTAAAGCAACTAGAACTTAAAGGCGAAAAAAATATTATGGAAGAATTTGAGTATGTTGGTGCTCGAGTTTTAAGCCATAATACGGAAAATGAAGTAGAAAAAATAGAGATGGAAATGTCTGTTGCTTTCTACGATTATATTGTTGATGATAAAAACAAAATTGTTCGTGGTAATAAGAGTAGAAAACTTATCATGACATATAATTTAACATATTTAAGAAGTGTTAAACAATTAACCAATTGTCCAAATTGTAATGCTGAATTAAGTGAGGGACAAACTGTTTGTGAATATTGTCATACGCATATTCAGTCAGTTACAAGCAAATTGAAACTAGCTAGTAAAAAGGCTTTACGGCAACAATAAAACGGCTTGTAACAAAAGTCTTTTTGTGATAAAATTCTAGAGTAAGGAAAGTGATAGTATGGATGCATTTATTGTACTTTTACTAGTAATAATTATTATATGTTGGGCTTGCTATCGTCGTAAGCTTTCAAAAGCTGCTTACGGAATAGCGGCTTTAGATATCTTTTTACGAATCGTTTGCTGGATAGCCCAACAATTTAAAGGTGGCGCTGTTGATGTCTTTTTAACACGTTTTCCTAATAGCTTACTAGGTGTAGCCGGTAAATATACTGATGGCATAATTTATCTAATTATTGCCTGGGCATTTATCATCTTGATGTGTTACTTCTTATTTATGACTTTAAGTATTTTCTTTAAGAAATAAATGTTCTTTGTCAAATAGTGTTGGCGGGCAATAAATTTGATAAATGAATCTAGTTATAGAGGATGATGAAAATCATCAGATTGTTGACAACGCAACATCGCAAATTTTTAGACTAAATGCAGGTTTATAAAAATTTGTTTAATTTATTAGACTTATTTCAGGTTTAAAACCAAGAAACGGAAATAAGTCTTTTAATTTTGATTAATAAATGAGAAATTTTTATATGCTAAAATAACAGAGTTATCTCTGCTTTTTCAACTTATTTCTGCTTTTATAATGTTTCTTCGCCAATAAATTGTTTTAGCTAGCTAAAACAATTTACTAAATAATTCTTCATCAAACACATTTATAAATGCTTCTTTTGAGGTAAAACTATCTAATGATTTTAATGGTCGATCAAGTAATGTTTTATTAATATTTTTAATATCTTTTTTATCGTATGTGTCTATTGTGCTTTCTTTTGCACTTTAATTGCATCGTATTTGTACTTTGTAAAAACACATTGATTATTATATTTTTTGTTACATCCAGTACAAACATAAGGCCATCTATTAGTTTTCTTACAATTAGTAATATTTTTCCCTATAGTAATAGATTCTCTGTTCCTTTTTACTTCTTTAAAAATACTAGTTGGATAATATCCTAAGGCTTCGGCTATTTCTTTAACCTTATACTTGTGTGAGATTCCATTGGCTATAACTTTTCTTTGTTCAAATGTTAAATGTTTCTAGTCTTTCATTTCAATTCCTCCTTCTTGGCAAAGAAACATTTAACTTATTATACTCTAATCAGGGTTATTGCAGTTTTTTTATTAAAAACGGAATTCCCAATGAAAATTAACGTAGCATATATTTTAGGAAAAAGTTACTTGTTTTTTTTTTTTTTTTGCGATATACTCTTGGTGGGAGGGTAAAATTATGAATTTCAATCAATTAATTAATGAAATAAGAAAACGAAATCCTGGTGTTGAAATTAGAGTTGGTGATCCACAATTCGATTCACTTGCTGATAGTAGAATTTTTAGCTCCAAACCAATGAGACAATTAAGATTGCCACAAGGTTATTATGCAACTGGAAAAAATGGTATTACTAATAGACAATATAATACTGAAACTGGGCTATATACAAGTATATCAGTAGAAAGTTTAGATGATATGGTAGTAGGTTCAACTTTTCCAGCAGTAGATGTTAGTAAGCCATTAGAAACTACTGACATAAGGGAGATTGCTATTGCTATACAAAGATTAAATCCGGGTGTCGAGGTTAGATTGGCAAATCCAAGTTTTGATCCACAGGCTGATTCAAAAATTTTTTGTAGCGTTCCAATGAGTGAATTAGCATTACCCACACCATTTTATTATAATGAAAAAAATGGTATTACTAATAAACATAATTCAATTAATGGTTTATATACTTCTATTGACGTAGAAGATATAAGTAAAGCTAACCCAGCAATATTAATGTCAACTGGATATAATCTTCAAGAAGAAAAAAAACAACAATATGATATTGATATTAAAAGAAAGGAACAAGTTAATTTACGTAGTTTAGAATATAGAACAGAATTAAATCAATATTATATAGATCAACTACAAAAAAGAATTATGGAAATTATACATCAATATCCAGGTTTACCTAGTACTATGCCAAGAGAAATAAGAAAAGAACATATACTTACATTAGAAATGAAGCATCTACTTGATATGGGCATTAAATCAGCAATATCAAAGCCAGAAATGACAAAAGACGGATTAGTAATAGATTTATCTACAAAGGAAAAATATGAGAAATGTAGTGAAGCATTATCAGCAATTCAAAAACAAAATGGAATTAATATTGACAAACACCCTAAAACTGTTGAAGAAAAAGAACAACAACAAAATCAACAACAAACTGGATTAACAACTGAATTGCCAACTTTAAAAACTGAGCCACAACAAGAATTAGCACAAATAGGAAGAGAAAAAAGAAAATTTACTATTTTACAAAGAGAAAGAGCTATTAGTGACGCTCAAAAAGCAAAAAATCGTTCAGCTATAATGGCTGGGCTTTGTATTCTTGGTGCAACTGTTGCAGTATATTTTAATGAACAAGATATTAATACAATTTTACAACACGAACTAAACGCAATTTATTCTTGGGAAGCATTAGGACAATATTTACAAGATTTAGGCCCATTAACTACTCTACTAGCAGCAGGTGCAGGTGGATTTATTGCTAAATATTTCAAAAATTCAAAGAAACTTAAACAAGCTCAAAATGAATTTATTGATTTTAATAATTCTTTGGAAAAAACTAATGTTGAAGAATTAGGAGGAAATGAAAATGCTAAATCAAGGTGAGATTTTAACTTTAAATGATAATAAAAAATATTCAGTAGTATTTACAACAAGTTTTAACAATAAAAATTATGTTTATTTAATAGAACAAGATGATTATACAAATACAATGTTCTGTGAATACGATAATAACAATGGACTTGAAGAAGTATCTAATCCAACTATAATTGAAGAATTATTGAAATTATTTACTCAATCATAAAACGATTAATAATACTAATAATGAATAAGTAAAGGAACTTAAAATAAATAAACCTTATATTAAATCTGATGTAATTAAGAAATAAAATGACTAAATTGTCATTTTTTCTTATAATTATGTCCAAAACATTTGTTTGTGTGATATAATTAAATAGGTGATGTATATGTACGAATATATAATCGGTAAAGTAACGATGATTGAAAGTAATCATATCGTTTTAGAAAATAATGGAATCGGATATCTTATCTATGTTGGCAATCCATATGCCTATCACTTTAATGACGAAATTAAAGTCTATGTTTATGAACATATAAGAGAAGACGAAAATACACTATATGGATTTAAAACAATGGAAGAAAAAGAGATGTTTTTACGCCTTATTGATGTCAAAGGTTTAGGGTGTAAGATGGCTTTACCAATGCTTGCTAGTGGTAGTGTTAGTGATTTATGGGAAGCTATTGAAAATGAAAATATTCATTATTTAAAGAAATTTCCAAAAATTGGCGATAAAGTAGCGCGCCAAATTATTCTTGATTTACGTGGTAAATTGTCTAATGACACTAGTAAAGATAAGCAAAATTATGAAGAATTAATTGAAGTTTTAAAAGGCTTAGGTTATAAACAGGCGGATATAAAGGCTATTTTAGATAAAGTCGATATCAAATTGCCAATTGAAAAACAAGTTAAGGAAGCTTTAAAATTATTACTTAAATAAGGAGGTCTAATATGGATGAACGAATAACAAGTGGTGTAAAAAAAGAAGAAGATAGTTTTGAGCTGACGATTCGTCCAACAACATTAGATGAATATGTTGGGCAAACGGAAGTTAAAGAAAACCTAGAAATATTCATCAAAGCGGCTAAAATGCGTGGGGAACCTTTAGATCATGTTTTATTATATGGTCCTCCCGGTTTAGGAAAGACGACACTAGCTAATATCATTGCTAATGAATTAGGTTCTAATATTAAAACAACAAGTGGTCCAGCCATTGAGAAGACCGGGGACTTAGCTGCTATTTTATCAAGTTTAGAAGAAGGCGATGTCTTATTTATTGATGAGATTCATCGTATTCCTCGTTTTATTGAAGAGATACTATATTCAGCGATGGAAGATTTTTCTTTAGAACTTATTGTTGGTAATGATAATAGTAGTAGGAGTATTCATATTGATCTTCCACCTTTTACGCTTGTTGGAGCAACGACGAGAGCGGGCGATTTAACAGGACCTCTTCGGGATCGCTTTGGAATCGTCAATAAGTTAAACTTTTATACCGAAGAAGAATTAAAGGATATAGCTTTAAGGACTAGTCGTGTCCTTGATACGGAAATTGATGAGGATGCTGCTTATGAATTAGCAAGGAGAAGTCGGGGAACGCCTCGTATTACCAATCGTTTGTTCCGTCGCGTACGTGATTTTGCCCTTGTTATGGGGGATGGGAATATTAATCTTGATATTGCAAAATTATCCCTTGATCGCTTGAAAGTTGACCGGTTGGGACTTGATGATACCGATTATAATTTACTTAAATCAATTATAGATAAGTTTAATGGGGGACCAGTAGGAATTGAAGCGATTGCTTCATCAATTGGTGAAGAACAGACAACCATCGAAGATGTTTATGAGCCATATCTTCTTCAAACAGGCCTTTTAAAAAGGACTTCCAGAGGAAGAATGGTTACAGAAAAAGCTTATCAACATCTAGGTATTCCATATAAACCAAAGAAGTAGGAAACTACTTCTTATTTTGTTTTTGACCCTAACTATGGTATAATATAAAAAGAATTATAGAAATTGAGGTTTGTTTATGTTTATTGGGAAGTATAATAAATCAGTTATCGTTACTTATCTAGGAGTTTTATCAACTATTATTGGTATATATCTTCTTTTAGGTACGGATAAAGTCCATATTACACTTGCGACTATTTGCCTTATGATATCTGGTATTTGTGATATGTTTGATGGTAAGGTTGCTAGAATGTGTAAAAATAGAACTGATGAAGATATCGATTATGGAATCCAAATTGATTCTTTAACGGATATGATTTCCTTTATTGCCTTTCCAATGCTTATTTTATATGGTATTTGTAGAGCTTTCAGTGTTAGTTTATGCCCTTATGTAGCGGTACCTATTTTAACGCTTTTTACCATTGCTGGTATTAGCCGTTTAGCGTTTTTTAATGTTAATGCGGCCCTAGAAGATGGACCAGTTAAATATTATACAGGTTTACCAGTTACAACGACCGCGATTGTTTTCCCTCTTTTGTATCTACTTCGTTATGTTTTGGATGCTAATATTTTTGTTAGTATCTATTTAGCTACCTTTGCGGTTATGGCCTTTTTAATGGTTTTCAAATTTCATTTGAAAAAACCTAAAGCAAATGCCTGGTATATCACTTGTTCTATCTTAGCCGTTATTATGTCAGCTATCTTAATTTATTTGAGGTTGCATAAGTAATGATTGTTAATAGAATGACAGGAAAGTGTTACGAAGAAAAAGAATCACGTCTTGTAATATGGCTTTATAAGCATTTTTTAGGACGATGCCTTTTAAAAATTTTAACTTGTAAGTTTGTTTCTAATTTAGGGGGGATGTATATGCGCTCCCCTTTATCAAAGTTAAAAATAAAAAAGTTTATTCGGAAAAATAACATTAATATGGATGAATATATTCCCACTAAATATCATAATTTTGATGCGTTTTTTACGCGCCAAATCAAACCAGAATTACGTCCAATGGCCGGTAATAAGCATATTTTAGTTTCGCCTAGTGACGCTAAATTACTAGCTTATAAAGTTGATGATAATTCTAAAATATATATAAAAGGTCGTTACTATACTTTAGCAGATTTATTAAAAGATGAAAAAACAGCTAAGAAGTATGAAGGTGGAATGTGTCTTGTCTTTCGTCTTTGCGTTGATGATTATCATCACTATGCCTATATTGATGATGGCAAAGTTTTATCATCCAAAAAAATTAAAGGTCGCCTTCATACGGTAAGACCGATTGCTTTTTCTTATTATCCTGTTTTTAAAGAAAACAAAAGAGAATATGCTCTCCTTAGAACGAAACATTATGGCGATATCGTTCAAATGGAAGTGGGAGCGATGATGGTAGGCCGTATTTGTAATCACCCTAAAGATGTATTTAAAAGGGGAGATGAACGGGGTTATTTTCGCTTTGGAGGTTCTACAATTGTCCTTTTATTTGAAAAAGATCAAGTTAAACTTGATCAAAATATTTTAGAAAATAGTGCGAAAGACATTGAAACGGAAGTTAAAATGTTTGAAAGCATTGGAAGGAAGATGGATGATGTATAAATATCGTAAGGCTGTTTTAATTATTCATGGTTTTGCTGGTGGGACATATGATGAAGAACCACTATTCTTTTATTTACAACCTAAGCTAGAGTTCGATGTCTACAATTTTACTTTATCTGGTCATTCAACTAACTTATCAACTGGCGTAACCTATCTTGATTGGATAAAAGATGTTGATGAGCGTATTAACCGGTTAAAAGAGATGGGGTATAAGACCATCTATGTAATCGGCCATAGTATGGGTGGTGTTTTAGCGACGCATGCGGCTATTAAACATATTGAAGTTAAAAAGGTTGTTTTAGTAGCGCCAGCTTTTAAGTACTTAACAATGGAAAATGAAAATAATTTTAAAAAAGCTCTTAAAAGTGGACCGGATATTATAAAGACGTATCATGCTAAAGAATTAATTGGTCGGGCTTTAAAGGTATCAACACAACAAATTAAAGAGTTTATCAAATTAGTTGAGTTATCCCAAGCTAACCCTGGAATGTTAAATAGTAAGGTCTTAATTATTCAAGGCTTAGATGATGGCATTGTCCCACCTGAAAGTTCTGTTAATATCTATAATGAAATGCATTGCCCTAAGTGGCTTATTGAAGTGGCTGGGGTAAATCATGATGTTTTTAGAGGCATTAAAGTCAATGAAATTAATGAAGAGATATGTACTTTCTTAAAAAAGCGAAATTATCGTGCAGAAAGTAGAAGAAAGTGGTAAAATAGTATTTGTTACTTTGTAGCAAATACTATTTTTATGAGGTGAAGTATGCGAACCGATGATTTTGATTTTTATTTACCAGAAAAATTAATTGCTCAAACCCCTTTAGCGAAACGTGATAGTTCTAGAATGCTTGTTTTAGATAAAAAAACGGGGGCGATTGAACATAAACATTTTTCGGATCTTTTAGATCTTCTTACCCCAAATGATGTTTTAGTATTAAATGATACGAAAGTTATTCCGGCTCGTCTTTATGGCGTGAAGGAAGAAACGGGCGCTGTTATTGAATGCTTGATGTTAAAAGATTTAGGAAGTAATACGTGGGAGTGTTTAACACGTCCTGCAAAAAGGATTAAAGAGGGAACAATAATTAAGTTTTCTGATAAACTAAGCGCTAAATGTCTTCGGGTTCGGGATGAAGGTATTAGAGAATTAGAACTTATCTATGATGGCATTTTATATGAAATATTAGATGAGTTAGGCGAGATGCCCCTTCCACCTTATATTCATGAAAAATTAAAAGATAAAGATCGTTATCAAACGGTTTATGCTAAAAATATTGGTAGTGCGGCCGCACCAACCGCCGGCTTACATTTCACGGAAGAACTATTGAAAGAGTTAAATGCTAAAGGTGTGGAAACTCTATATGTAACATTACACGTCGGTCTTGGAACTTTTAGACCCGTTAATGTCGAAGATGTAACGAAACATAAGATGCATAGTGAATATTATGAAATGAGTAAGGAAGTTGCTGATAAATTAAATGAAGCCAAGAAACAGGGAAAAAGAATTATTAGTGTGGGAACAACATCAACTAGAACACTAGAGACCATTATGTCTTTATATGGTGAGTTTAAAGCCTGTTCTGGAAATACAGAAATCTTTATCTACCCCGGGTTTGAGTTTAAAGCGATTGATGCTTTAATTACTAATTTTCATTTACCAAAGTCAACTCTTATTATGCTTGTTAGTGCTTTAGCTGGTAAAGAAAATATTATGCACGCTTATGAAGAGGCTGTTAGAGAGGAATATCGCTTTTTCTCGTTTGGCGATAGTATGTTTATAAAATGATGAGTCCTAAGACTAAAGAAAAATATGATCGCTTAAATCGGGTTTTAGAAAACTTCATCAGTGGGAGTGCTTTTGATGATGAAAACTTCTTTTATGAAGATGAAGATTTTCAATTTGATCTTATGCTATCCCAGTTAATTATGGATATTAAAAGTCCTTTATGTAATTCCCGGTATCATGGTAGAATGCGTCTTCAACAGTCGCTTAATCATAGTTTAGCTTTTTTAGGCACCTTAAAAAAAGACTATGCTGATGCTTTGTCTTTAGCAGTAGATACGGGTAAGGTTTATCTTGTTAGTCAAAAGTTATATCCTAATGCCGAATCTTTAGTTACGATAACTGATGGAGAAAAAAGAATCTATTTGGCGACAACAGATACGATTGAAGATGCTTATACGATAACCCACGAGGCGATGCACTACATTAATTTTGATGAGGCCGCTGCTAGTGAAAATTGGCATTTGATGACGGAAACTTTTTCGATTGTGGCCGAAACATTAGAACGCAAGTACTTTGCTAATTTGCCCGTAAGACCTCAAGATTATCAAATTAATGAAAAAAATGTCTTATATGCTCTAAAGGTTAAGGCAGTTAAATTAGACTTCTTAATTCGCTTAATTTTGTCATATAATCGGCATCGTTATATCAATCAATATCGGTTGATGGAATTACTCCAAGATCAAAATGAGTTTTATGTTTATTATGCTACGATGGAAGCTAGGGAGATAATGCATAATGGTCGCCTTAATTATGGCGTTTTGTTACGTTATGTTATTGGGGGATGTTTATCATCTTATATGTTAGATCGTATTGATACTAATTCAAAATATTTAGATGAGTTTAGGTATTTGAATGACCATGCTAAAGAAATGAGTTTTATTGATACTCTTACATATTTAGGATTAGATGTTTTAGAAGAATATCCAATTGTTTTGTCTAATCAAAGTTTAAAAGATATAAAAGGGGCTTATGTAAAACGCGTTAAAAATATTTCGCAGTAGGGGGACACATGGGGGAAATGGTTGAAATCCGTCACCAAACGAGTTTTGATGACGATGTTGATGCGTGGATGCTTTTTAATCCGCTAAATGATGATTATTATGATGATTATGACTCTGAAGAAGAATATGTCTTTGATGATGAAGATTTTGGTGATTGTGACGAAGACGATGACGATTATGATGAGGAAGACATATCAAAAGAAGAAATCATTGCTGATTATATGAATGCAGTTTATAAATATATGCCACATTTAATTGATTACTTGGATTTAAGTAATACCTATGGATCTTATATGGAACAAATTAGGGGTATCAATAATATTGATGAACCCCCAAACCACGATTATATGCATTTAGACTTTTTAAGTGTCTTAGAGATATGTTCTGAAATACTAGATTCACTTGATCCGGCATTAAAAGACATCTTGAATAAGAAAATTAATGATGGTACGATTGTTATGGGTTCTCAACCGCAAAGTAAGTCTAGAGCGGGAACTATTAATGGTGTGCCGATTATAACGATTGGTCGCTTTTATAATATTTTTGATGTGGGAAGTATTATTCATGAACTATTCCATATGATTCATTTAGATCATTTTATGAATGATACCGCCAATGATGTTTGGTATGCGACAACCGAAGCTATCGCTATGACAGGAGAAATATATGCCTATATGTATATGTATAAAAATGACCTTGTTCAAGATGATAGTAAGGCTGCTTTAAGAGAATATTTTTGGCAAATATTCATTGAAGCGGATATTACTTTTTGTAATGGCATTATTTTAGATATTTATGATAAGGCCCAAAAGATAAATAGTAAACTAGTCGCTACTTATAACGCCGCTAAAGGTATTATTAGTGCCTATGATGATGTTTTTGATAGTAAAAATATTGCTAAAGAACTTCTTTATCATGAAAAGTCAACTTATACGATGGGCTTTCCGATAGCTTTATTTTTAGCTTTAAAAATGTTAGATAATGATTATTATATAAAACTTTTCTTTAAACAGTTATCAATGATAGAATGTCATACGCCCAAAAGTTTTCTTGCTCCTTTTGGTTTAGATGGTATGATGGATGATGAAGATTTTATTATTCAAGCTTTTACATATATAAATGACCTAATGGACAAATTATATAATAAAGATGAAGTTAATTTAACTCCTTATAAACCTTATATGATTGAGATGGTGTAGATGATTATTGTTATAGTAGGTCCAACTGGTGTTGGTAAGACAAAACTTAGTGTCGCTTTAGCGCATATTCTTGATGGTGAGATTATTAATGCTGATAGTACCCAAATATATCGGGGGATGAATATCGGTACGGCTAAAGTAACAGAAGAAGAAAAAGAAGGGGTGCCTCATCACTTATTTGATATTCGTGATGTCACGGATGAATATACGGTTTATGACTATCAAAAAGATGCTAGAAAGGTGATTGATGACATTTTAGCCCGTCATAAAACACCGATTATGGTTGGCGGATCAGGCCTTTATATAAAGGCTGCTTTATATGATTACAATTTTGAAGAAGAACATCATAGTTATGATTATAGCCATCTATCTAATGAAGAACTATATGATAAACTAAAAAAAATAGACCCTAATACGTCAATTCATATCAATAATCGTAAAAGAATGGAACGGGCTTTAACTAAATACGCTAATACAGGTTCTATTAATAGCGATGTTACATCTAAGCCTTTATATGACGCTATTTTTATTGGTTTAACAACTGATCGGGAAAGGCTATATGACCGGATTAACAAAAGAGTCGATAAAATGGTCAAAGATGGCCTTATTGATGAAACTAAATCTTTTTATGATAAAGGGTTACGAACAAAAGCTTTGATGACTCCCATTTGTTATAAAGAGCTATATTCTTATTTTGATGGCACAATTACCCTAGATGAAGCTTTAGATTTAATCCGTAAGCGTAGCCGCAATTATGCTAAAAGACAGTATACATGGTTTCGTCATCAATTACCAGTTAAATGGGTTGATGTTGACTTTAATAATTTTGATGAAACAATTAGTCAAGTTCAAACTATTGTTTCTTAATATAACTAAAGAAGTATTGAATTACTTCTTTTTTTGTGAGATAATGTTGTTATAGTATAAGATAGGAGGATATTAATGTTAGAAATAAAAGATGATGGAAAAAGCAAAAGCACTAAACAACTAGAACAAATACTATCATTAAGCCAAGCCGAATTGGAAGAAATATTTTCCCAACTATCTCTTAAAGAGATAACGGATATTTTAGATGCATTAAAGGAGGCTGATAATAATGAGTAAGGATGAATTTAAAGAATATTTTCATAATGTTATTCGGGCCTTAACAGCTCAACAAGATAATTTAAAAAAAGAACTTGAGTTTTATGAATCATTAGAAAAAGTCGGTTCCGGTGATACCAAAAGAAGAAATGAGATAAAAGCTCAAATTGAACAAATTTCTAAACTTATCAAATTATTGGAAAAGAGAATAGAATATCCAGCATATGCTAGAATTCGTTATATGTCTGATGAAGAAATCGAAGCATATCGTAGTGAGCTAATAGCTAGTAAGCGAGAGAAATTAGATGGCGTATTGGCATCTGAAGAGAGGAAAAAGACTGAATATGGCGATTTGAAAAAAGAGTTTGACTCAATAATGGAACAACATAAACAATCATCTGATGAAACTGAAAAAGCGGAACTTGTAGCTAAGGCAGCTGAATTGTTAAAAAAGATTAAAGAGTATCAGGCAGATTATCAGGAACGAAAACATTCACTTGTAGAAATTGATGATCCTGATAAAGAAGTTGCTGCTTTAGAACAAGAGATTGCTGCTTTAGAAAGTGAAACAGTTGAACAAATACGTACGCGACTTTTTCGTGAACATTTTGCTTCTTTGAAAAATGATGAAACTTTGGAATCGGTTGAAGAATCATTTGCCATTGATGGCCCTAGCACTAGTGCGGAAACACCATATTATTTAAGACGATTTACAGAAAGGACATATCCTTCATTAGTTGCTTTAGCTGATGATGAAGTTGTTGATGGGAAATCCGATGCCATAGAATTAGCTGCTTTACTTAGAAGTATTGACGAATTGCGTAAAAAGAAAGCTGATATAAGACTTCGTCTTGATTTAAGTGGTCTTACTTTACCTAAATGGATCAAAGATATACTATGTGATTCTGAGTATGCTAAAATGGCTTTGACAGCAGATAAATATATAGATGTTAATGCCGATAAAACAGAAGGTATTAAAGCCCAATTAGATGAAATTGAAGCTTTTCTTAGAGAAAATGATTATTTGTTCCAGCTGGATAAGGCTCAAGCGTTAACGCCATTACAGAGCAGATTAGATAAGGCTCCAGATTATGATATTTCATTTTTTCAAAGATTTGGTGGAATTGTTCCAAGTGGACCATTAGAACGTTTAGAACAACTTGCTCAAAAATATTATCGCCTTACTGATAAAAGATTTAAGACGGGAGCAACGAAAGAAAAAATTGACGAAGTATTAGAAGAGTATAAGCAACTATATAGAAAATTGTTTCTTATGATAATTGATAAATATAATTCCGTTATTGAAAGCCTTGAAAAATTATATGGCACCAGAATGCGTGACGGGTTTGGCAATTATTTGCATTTATCCGCCGATCGTTTTCCTTATTATGATAACACTAAACCATCAAATTATAATGAATCCGTTATATATCAGGTAGCTAGATATATGTCTGAAATGAAAAAATTAATTTCGGAAATACGTTCTCGTTTATCTGATTTATCATCACGATTAAGCTACCAGTCACGTCCGCTAGATGAAGAAATAGATATGTTGACTAAAAATGTTGAACAAATAATGGGAAAAGATGCTAGCAAAGTATCCATTGAAGATGCCGATACATTACTAGATATTGCAGCTGAAACTGAAGCTAGCGAAATAATGCGTGATACTGATGAAAAAGCACAGGGTGGTAAAAGTTTATAAAAAATAAGCATATTGCTACAAGCAATATGCTTTTATATTACTAAGAATGATGCTACCATCTGTAAGACGAGAGCAAAAGTATTATGAATCATATGAAGACTAACAGGTACAAAGATATTTTTAGATTTAACTAAAGTATAAGCAAATATGCATCCCGGAATACTATAAGGAATTAAGTATAACCAGTCCATTAAAGTTGTGCTTGCTCCGATAATATGCATTGAACCAAAGATTAAACCTGATAAAAGGATGAAAAGATAATCATTAGAAATAATTTTTCTAATTCCTAACCTGAAAACCAATTCTTCGGTGATCGGCGCTATTAAGGCTGCTAGAATAAAAGTAAGAAGAGGATTAACTTCAAATAAAGCTCTAACTTGTTCTTCGTTCTGAGCAATCGCATTGCCATTTATTGTAATAATAATAAAATTAGAAGCATACATAAGTAAAAGAGCAATAAACCAGTATTTGATATAGTGTGATAAATAATATTTAATCTTACCTTTATAATCCTTAAAGTTTTCTACGACCGTTGCTTTTAAAATCCATGCGATAATAAAAAGGGTCAATAGTTCATAACCAATATTAAAGATATACTTAGCGGTAATGGACCACTTAGCAAAATTGATTGGTAAAATAGCAACCACAATATTACCAATACTACCTAAAGTAAAGAAAGCTCCAACAGCAATCAGTCCCATTAAGATATCTTTTCTTCGTTTATTCATTTTACCACATCCTACACTATTAATTATAACAAAAAAAGAAGAAAAAATTATAAAAATATAGGAAATTTAAAAAAAGTATGATATAATATGGTCAGTTTGCAAGAAAGAGTGGTCTAACCACTCTTTAATGTTAGTATGGAGGGTCTATGGATATTGTAAAAGAAGTCACCAAGCTAATTCAAAAACCAGTTAATGAGGCTGGCTATGAAATTGATGAAGTCTTATTCGTCAAAGAAGATGGTAATCAATTTTTACGGGTTGTTATTACGAAAAATGGCATTATTGATGTTGAAGATTGTGTAAATGCTAGTAATATTATTAACCCATTATTAGATGAAGCTGATTTAATTGATGAAACTTACATTTTAGATGTTTGTTCAAAAGAGAAGGGATGTGAATAAAATGAATAGTAAGGAGTTTAAGAAAGCTTTAGATGCTTTAGTAGCTGAAAAGGATATTCCACTTGATTATGTTGTTGATGCGATGACGTTAGCCTTAACAAGTGCTTATAAGAAAAATTATCATTCATTATCTAACGTAAGAGTAGATATCAATAGTGATACAGGAGAAATTAAAGTATATTCTTTCAGAACAGTCGTTTTAGATAAGGAACACAAGACTTCTTTAGATGAAAATGAAGATGTTGATGATTCATTAGAAGGAATTACTTCTTTTGCTGATTTGGAAAATATGGAGTTTGACGATGAGGAAGAAGAAAAGTATGAACCATTTGTCTATGATGAACGTATTCATATAACCTTAGATGAGGCAAGAAAGATTGTCCCAAATATTGAAGTTGGGGAGACGATTGAAGAAGAAGTTACTCCAAAAGATTTTGGCCGTGTTGCTGCTGCAACGGCTAAACAAGTAATTGTTCAAAAGATTAGAGAGGCTGAACGTAATAACATTGCGCAAGAGTTTGAAGAAAAAGAAAATGAAATGATTACCGGTACCGTTGAGATGGAAGATGAGAATAACTATTTTATCAATTTAGGAAAGACTCAAGGGTTACTTCCTAAAAGTGAAATCATCCCCGGTGAGACTATTAAGATGGGTTCTAATATTAAGGCTTATATCAGCAAGGTTAGTATTAATTCGAAGGGGGCTTTAATCTTATTAACACGTAAACATTTTGGTTTTGTTAAAAGACTATTCGAATTAGAAATACCGGAGATTAATGAAGGTATTGTTCTAATCTATAGTGTTGCAAGAGATCCTGGTAATAGAACGAAGATAGCTGTTTACTCTGAAAACCCTAATGTCGATCCAATCGGCGCTTGTATTGGTGAAAGAGGAAGCCGCATTAATGCCATTATTAAAGAACTAAATGGTGAGAAGATTGATGTTATTGCTTATAACAAAAATCAAGATGAGTTTATTGCTAATGCTCTAAGCCCAGCTAAAAACTTAAGAGTATTTATTGTCGATGAGAAAAATAAAGAAGCTTTAGTTGTTGTCGATAATGAAAATCTTTCTTTGGCGATTGGTAAAAAAGGTTTAAATGTTCGCTTAGCTTCAAGATTAACCCACTATAAACTAGATGTTAAAACCTTAGAACAAGTTAAAGAAGCGGGTATTAATATCCTAGAATAGGAGCGATATAAATGCGAAAAATACCGATGCGGACATGCATCATCAGTAAGGAAAAATGTCCTAAACAAGAATTAATTCGAATTGTAAGAACACCTGAAGGAAGCGTTGTCGTTGATGTATCAGGTAAGATGAATGGACATGGCGCTTATGTAAAAAAAGATATAGACGTTATTAAAAAAGCTAGGAAGACAAAATTACTTGACCGGGCTTTAGAAGTTAATATAAGTGAGGAAATATACGATGAATTAGAAAAAATGTGTTAGAAGAAAGAAGGTGCGTGCAAATGATGAGTGTGCAAGAATATGCTTTAGATGTTGATAAAACAGTTGAAGAAATATTAAAAATATGTAAGGAATTAAATATTGCCGCAACAAGTGAAGATGATGAATTAGATGAGGAAGCTATTACGGAACTTGATAATGCTATCGCTACCGAAGACGATAATTTAGAAGACGTAATGGATGAAATTGAAGATGAAATCATCGAAAAAGAAAAAGAAAAAATTGATGACTTAGTTAATGGTGGTAAGGCTAAAAAACAGATGACAAATAAGCCTAATAAAAATACGAAAAAAGAATTAGCTAAGAAGAAAAAAGAAATGTACAAGAGCAAAGAAAAATTGATTAGTAATGCTCCTGTTGAAAATAAAGGTGATGTCATTTATAAAGATGGCATGACGATTGGTCATTTAGCTAAGGAGTTAGGTGTTGAAGCTGCTGACTTAATTAAAAAGTTGTTTACGTTAGGTACTTTAGCGACAATTAATAATGTAATTGATTTTGATAATGCTGCTCTTTTAGCTATGGACTATGGTAAAGAATTAAAAAGAGAAGAAAAACATGATGAAGCTAAGTTTGAAGACTTCGTTATTGTCGATGATGAAAAAGACCTTGTTAAAAGACCACCGGTCGTAACGATTATGGGTCACGTTGACCATGGTAAGACAACTTTACTAGATACCATTCGTAAGACCAATGTTGCTTTAGGTGAAGCGGGGGGAATTACCCAAGCTATCAGTGCTTATCAGGTAGATTATAAGGGTGAGACGATTACCTTCATCGATACTCCAGGCCATGCCGCATTTACGGAAATGCGGGCAAGGGGCGCAAGTATTACTGATATTGTTATCATCATTGTCGCTGCCGATGATGGTGTTATGCCCCAAACTAAAGAGGCTATCGACCATGCAAAAGCGGCTGGTGTACCTATTTTAGTTGCTATTAATAAAATTGATAAGCCGGGTGCTAATGTTGAAAAAGTTATGAGTGAATTAGCGGAATATGGTCTAACGCCAGATACTTGGGGTGGCGACACTATTTTTACAAGTATTTCAGCTAAACAAGGAACGGGAATTGATACCTTATTAGAAAATATCCTTTTAGTAGCGGAAATGGAAGGATATAAAGCTAATCCAAATCGTTATGCAAGTGGTAGTGTTGTTGAATCTAAATTAGATAAGCAAGTAGGACCGGTTGTAACTTTATTGATTCAAAATGGTACTTTAAGAATTGGCGATCCTATCGTTGTCGGTAGTGCTTATGGTAAGATTAGAACTTTAAAGAATGATAAAAATGAAGAGATTACTAGCGCTTATCCATCTCAACCAGTTGAGATAACCGGTCTTAATAAAACACCAAAAGCGGGCGATAAGTTTATGGCTTTTGAAAGTGAAAAACAAGCTCGCAGTATTGGTGAAGCTAGAGAGACGGAAGAAAGATTAAATCAAAATAAGACGACGAGCCTTTCTTTAGAGGATGTCTTTGCTAAAATCCAAGATGGTATTAAAGAGATTAATGTAGTCATTAAAGCTGACGTTAATGGTAGCGCTGAAGCTGTTAAATCATCATTAGAAAAGATTGAGGTTGCTGGCGTTCGTGTTAAAGTTATTCGCAGTAGTGTTGGCGCTATTACGGAAAGTGATATTGTCCTTTGTAGTGCTAGCAATGCTATCATTATTGGCTTTAATATCAGACCTAATAATGCTATTAAGGAATATGCCAAAGAACAAGGTGTTGAAATAAGACTTTATGATATTATCTATAAAGCCGTTGAAGATATGGAAGCAGCGATGAAAGGTATGCTCGATCCAGAATATGAGGAAAGCGTTTTAGGTGAAGCTGAAGTAAGACAATTATTTAAGTTTTCTAAAGTTGGAACTATCGCTGGTTCTTATGTAACGGATGGCGTTATTAAAAATGGTGCTAAAGCTAGAGTTATTCGTGATAGCGCTGTTATCTATGATGGTGCCATTGGTTCTATTCAAAGAGAGAAAGACGCCGTTAAAGAAGTTAAGAAAGGCCTAGAATGTGGCATTACCATTGATAACTTTAATGATCTTAAAGAGGGCGATGTCATCGAGGCTTATGAAATGGTAGAAAAGGCTAGATAATAGCCTTTTTGTGATATAATAAGATTGAGGTGATTTAATGAACCTAAAAATTGAACGTTTAAATAATACGCTAATGCGGGAAATTAGTATGATTTTACAAACAGAGATTAAAGATAATGACATTAAGTTTGTAACTTTAACAGCTGTTAAGACAACTTCCGATTTAAGTTACTCCAAGGTATATGTAACTTGTCTTGATGATGAAAATCGTTCTAAGATAATGAAAGCTTTGAATAACGCGAGTGGTTTTATCCGCAAAATCTTAGCTGACCGGGTTGAAGTAAGACATATTCCTAAATTAGAGTTTGTCTTTGATGAATCTATTTCTTATGGTCAAAAGATTGAAGAGAAGATTAAAGAAATTCATTTAGAAGAAGAAAAAAAAGGGTAATTAATTATCCTTTTTTGTATACTCTTTAACTAATGTTTTAGGAATGTCATCCAAGCCACACTCACTAGTTATTTTTCTATATTCATTATCCTCACCAGCAATATTGCTACCGATGAAGGCAACACTACAATTAAGTTTAGCAAGAACAGGCTTGATAATATCTTTAACACTATTAGGGTAATAGATAATGTTAAATCTATTTAAAATGTCATTATTACCAAGAATAGGTTCAAAGTAGTAACTATATTTTGGTTCAGGATTTATCATATCCATAAAAATATCTGTTACATCTTTTAGGTGTTTTAAAATAATTGTGTTATCTTCATCATCATTAATTCCTAGTTGAAGTAAATCACTTTGAAGTTCAAGAAGAAAGTAAATTAGAATCTCTATTTTTACTTTTGTTTGATAAGTTATATGAAAAGGCCCTTTTTCAAACTCTTCAGATAAAGCTCCAAAAACGTCTCTTAATAGTAATATTTTATGATCATCAAAAGCTTGTCCTTTTTTAAGTAAATAGCTTTTAGCACAACCGATATAACTTGTTATTAGTGAGACATTTAGCGCTTTTTCACATTTTCTTTTGACAGCTTTTACTAAATCTTGAGCTGATTCAATGACTATGAAATTAGTTTTAGGATTAATACTATTGAAGCCATCATGGTCACTAACAAAATCACGGTGTCTAATAATGGTACAACCATCTTTATGGATATCTTGGTATTGTAAAGCGTAAGCACAACGACTAAAAAATTCACAGGTATTTGCGTGGCAATGATGAACTTGGATTTTATGCCATTTTTTAGCCGTTAAGTTCCAATAATTTCGTCTTCCCTTATCCTTTTTTCTTAGACACTCTTCATATATTTTACGATAATCAGAGCCTTTACCTCTTGATCTTTTTTGCAAACGTTCTAGACATAGAAAGGCTTCTTCTGGTTCTAGATAGTGGATATCGATATTTAAATGGAGTTCTTTAGCAATTTCATCGATAGCTCTTTTAAACTTACTTATTTTGGTTTCATCTTGGACAACCACGACAAAATGTTTAAAAGATGGCGCCATCTTATAAGCTGCTAAAAGGGGGACTAAATATGATGCGTGACATATTCTTTGATTATCAAAAAGAAGAATCTCCTCATCTAAAAGAGCATCAGCAATATCATATAATAATAATTCATAAGGCATCATTTCTTGACGATTATTTTTCCTACCAACCCGTTCAACTGTTGGAAGATAACCATTTTGCGACCTTAATTCTTCTTTTATTTTGTCATTACCTGATGTGATAGCCATTTCATAAAATACCGGTGCATCCATATAATCCGTCCCCCTTAAAAAAACGCGCTTATTATAGCACGTTTTTATTAAATAGACAAATCATTGATAATGGTTGGTGGTGTTTTTTTATCTCTAGTAATATTTAGGATAACACCAACAATAAGCATATAACTAAGTAAAGATGAACCACCATAACTAATAAAAGGAAGGGTAATACCCGTTATCGGTAAAAGACCAAAGGTCATTCCAATATTTTGAACCTGTTGATAGATAAGCATTGCGACACAGCCACTAATAATATATTTATTAATATTGCTGTTAGCTTTAAGGGCAATAATAATTAATTTTAAATCTAAAATGACTAGTAATAGTAATAAAGCGATAGACCCTACATAACCAAAGTTCGATGCATAAACGGCAAAGATAAAGTCAGTTTGGGGTTCAGGAAAATAAATAGGGGTGTTATTCGCACCAAATCCTAGAAGACCCCCAGAACCAATTGCTGTTATACCATTTTCAAGTTGATAACCACTACCATTTGACCAATCGAGTAAGCGGTCAACTCTTAAAAAGAAACTAGTTCCAAAGATATTAACAAATAAATCTTTACTCATAAAGTAGATGATGACAACGGATGCAATCGCTAAAGAAATAACCGTTCCAACTGCGATAAACCAACGATATCTAATTCCCGATATAAATAGCATAATAAATGTTATTAGTAAATAGATGATAACGACACCAGTATCCGGTTGTAAAAAAGTTAAAAGACTAGGTATACCAACAATAATACCTACTTTAATAAGAAAGAAAAACTCATTTTTAACACTAGGACGTTCATATTTTTTATGAAAAGCATCAATCATGGAACTTAAATATAAAATTAAAATTATCTTCATAAACTCGCTCGGTTGGAAAGCTCCAATATGCGGTATTTCAAACCAACATTTAGCGTTATTGATGGGTTCACCAAAGATAAGTAGTAAAATAAGACTGGCAACCCCACCGATATATAGAAGACGTGAATATTTTAAGATTCGCTCATTACCCACAATAAGAGTTGCAATAATGACGATAAATCCAATGCCATACCAAACGGCTTGTTTAATAGTATAATTATCAGCCCGGCTACCTAGTAAGGCTTCCGCACTTGTAATGCTGACTAAACTGATTAAGGCTAAAACGATAATTAATAGTAACAAAAAGATATCTATGTGAGCCTTTTTCTTGGTATACATCGAATCACCTCAAGCTTATATATTACAACAATTATCCCAATTATACAACGATTATTTTAAAAAATATTGTCGAACGCATAGGAAGATGAATATTTATTTTTTACTAATTTTATAGTATAATGATAGTGGTGATTTTATGGAACACATCGTTCGCTATATAATTATAGCAGTTGTTTTAATCATTATTGCAATAGCTATTGCGAAAACGAAGAAAAGAGATTTTCGCCTTGAAGCTAACAAATTAGTTGAATTATTGGGTGGTAAAGATAATATCGTCAGTTATGAAGCTAATAAATCCCGTTTTGTAGTGGAACTTAAAGATGTCAGTTTAGCTAATAAAGAGGGCATTCAAAAAATGGGAGCGCAGGGGATTGTTGAAATTGATAATCAACTAAAAATTATTTTAGGTGAAAATGCTAAGCAAATAAAGAAATGTATTAATGACTTAGGTGATCGTTAGATCATCTTTTTTTTTCGACAACTTTCGACGGCAAAATTCGCTATAATTAGCCTAGGTGATATGGATGAATATGTTTGATGAGTTAATTATGAGCATTGTTTTACTATTATTTCCTCTTTTTTGCTATTTGTTTTATATTGTCGCAAATAAAAACGTTGATGATAAACATCGCGATTTAGCTTTAGGCTTTGCACTTATTAGCATTGTCTATTTTATTAGTAAGTATCCTCTTAATGACTTTTATTTAATCCTCTTATTATCAATTCCTATTTTTTTAACTTGTAAAAGGAGATTTTTATGGCTTATGCATATCCTTTTTTTAGTTGTAATTATTATTCAGTATGACAATATTTATGTAAGTTTAATCATTATTAATGCTTTAATATCATTGTTTATTAATCGTAAGCAAGATTTTTTTCAGTATCTTATCTTTTTCAGTCTAACATCCTTAGTAGCCATTATTATTTTAGAACCAGGCGAATTAAGCTACTATTTATTAATGATTATGGCTTATATAGCGCTCGCCAACTTGGTATATTTTACCATTACCAAAGGGGAAGAAATAATTAATTATCATATTGAGTTTAAAAATATGAAAAAGGAATATGAAATTAGACATTCTTTATTTAAAATTACCCACGAAATAAAAAATCCTTTAGCTGTTTGTAAAGCTTATATTGATATGTTTGATTATAATAATCCTGCGTGCGCTAAAAAATATATTCCGATTATATCGGGTGAGATTGATAAACTTCTTTTGCTTCTTCAGGACTTCCTTTTAGTAAATAAAGATAATATCCAATTTGATATTATGGATGTTAATGTTTTACTTGAAGATATTGTGGAATCGATGAGTGAGTTAAGACGCTTTAAAATTAATTTAGAGACATTAGATGATGAAATCTTTATCAGTGGAGACTATAATCGTTTAACGCAAGTACTTACTAATTTAATCAAGAATAGCATTGAGGCTAATGCTGATCTTGTAACTATTAAATTATCACTAATGACGAATGACGTGTTAATCGAAGTTATTGACAATGGTGATGGCATTGCTGATGACATTAAAAATAATATCTATGTTCCTTTTTATACAACGAAAAAAGATGGAACGGGTTTAGGGGTATCCCTTTCCAAAGAAATAATTGAAGCTCATAATGGTATTTTGGAATATGAAAGTTCTTCCTTAGGAACGACGGCAAAAATTTTTTTGCCTCTTTATAGTCTATAGATATTCTTGTAAAAAAATGATAAAATGTTAGTGGGTGATATAATGAAACCATTAGTATTATGTATAATGGATGGTGTTGGTGAAAGAGAAGAGACACATGGTAATGCTGTTAAGGCTGCTCATACACCAAACCTAGATAAATTAAAAGAGAAATATGGATATAGTTTATTAGAGGCCAGTGGTACTAGTGTAGGTCTTCCCGAGGGACAAATGGGTAATAGTGAGGTTGGCCATATGACTATTGGTTCTGGCCGTATTATCTATCAGCCATTAGAACTTATTAATAAGGAGATTGCTGATGGTACTTTCTTTAAAAATGCTGAAATTTTAAAGGCGATGGATCACGTTAAAAAATATAATTCTAAGCTTCATATTATGGGTTTAACAAGTGATGGGGGAGTCCATTCACATATTAACCATCTTCTTGCTTTACTTGACATGTGTAAACAAAATGGTATAGACCGTGTCTATTTACATTTGTGCACCGATGGAAGGGATGTTGATCCCAAAAGTGCCTATACCTATATTGCCAAAGTTGAAGATAAGCTAAAAGAAGTAGGAGGATGCATCGCTACTATTGCTGGCCGTTATTATACAATGGACCGTGATAACAATTATGATCGTTTGAAAAAAGGCTATGATGCAATTGTCTATGCAAATGGTCCCCATGCTACGTCTTGTCAAGCGTTTATTCAAAATAGCTATGATGCGGACGTCACGGATGAGTTTTTAGTTCCGACTGTTTTCACTGATGAGGGAACCGTTGATGATAACGATGCGTTTATAACCTTTAATTTTCGTAAAGATCGTTTAAGAGAACTATTTACCGCCTTAACTAATCCGGATTTCCACGATATGGAAACAAAGCAAATTAACAATTTATATGCCTTGACGATGATGCCGGTAGTAGAATCAGTTATTGCGCCTCATGCTTATGATGATGCTAACCCTAAAAATATTTTAGGTGATGTTTTAGAACGTCATCAATTATCACAACTACGAATTGCGGAAACAGAAAAGTATGCGCACGTAACGTTCTTCTTTGATGGTGGTAAAGAAGTTGAATATGCGAATGAAAAGAAGATTTTAATTCCATCTCCTAAAGTTGCTACATATGACTTAAAACCTGAAATGAGTGCTTATGAAGTAACCGATAATCTTATTAAGGAACTTCCAAATGTCGATGTCGTTATCTTAAATTATGCCAATGGTGATATGGTGGGTCATACTGGTGTATTTGATGCTGCCGTTAAGGCCGTTGAAGTTGTCGATGAAGGAATTGGCAGAATCTATGATAAAGTTATGGAATTAGGTGGCGTCATGATGATTATTGCCGATCATGGTAATAGTGATTATATGCTTGATGATAATGATAACATTATTACAAGCCATTCAACTAGTCTTGTTCCTTGTATCATTACTAAAGATAATATTAGGTTAAAAAATGGTAAGCTTGGTGATGTTGCGCCAACGATTCTTCATTTACTTGAAATAGAAATACCAGATGAGATGACAGGGGAAGTTTTAATAACTAGTGAGTAAATAAGCCCTTTTGACAACCCTTTTGATAAATGGTATACTAGGTAAAACTTTTAGGAAGTGAGAAACTTGAAAATTAATAGTGTTAATCTCGTTATCAGCGCCGTTCGAAGAAGTCAATATCCAACAGATGAGAAACCCGAGTATTTACTTGTTGGTCGCTCAAATGTTGGTAAAAGTAGTTTTATTAATACGTTAATTAATCGTAAAAACTATGCTCGTACTTCAGCTACGCCAGGTAAAACGCAAACAATCAATTTTTACCTTGTCAATGATGAGTTTTATCTTGTTGATGCTCCTGGTTATGGCTTTGCTGCTTTAAGTAAAGCTAAGCAAAAGAAATTTGGTTTAATGATGGAAGATTATCTCCAAAATAGATCTAATTTAAAGCAAGTGTTTATGTTAGTTGATTTTCGTCATAAACCAACTAAAGATGATATTATGATGTATAATTTCTTAAAACATTATAAAATACCCGTCACCATCGTAGCGACGAAAACTGACAAAGTTGGTATTTCCCTTCATCAAAAACAACGCAATAACATTTTAAACGATTTAGATATGGTTGTTGGTGATGACTTCGTAATGTTTTCAAATGTTACCAAGGTTGGTAAACCTGAGATATGTCAAAAGATAGAAATGACTAAATAGTACTTTCTATCTTTTTTTTCATACAATATAAGTGGTGGTAATGTGCGAGTTAAATGTTTAGATGATAAATTGATAGTTTACCAAAAAGGCGCTACAACATCTAACTTAGAGGAATTGTGTCGAAACATTATCAATAAACTAAAAAAGTACTATAACATTGACTTAAAGGGCTTTTATAATGTCAATATCTTTGAAGACATAGATTATGGGGTAGTTATTGAGTTCATTTTAGAAGATATTGACTTCTATTATGATTATAGTAAAGTTGATTTGCACATAATAAAAAAGGAAGCCAATTTTCTTTATCGCATTCCTGATCTTTTAGATTTAAACGCCAACTATGGCTATTATTATCATAATCAATACTATGTAAAAGTTAAAGAAATGAAATTACCTAATTGGGATTTCGGCGAACTTATCTACCAGAATACAAATGAAATAATTACAAATGGCAAACTAATCAAGTGTAAATTTGCATAAAAAGTCTATCAATTTATAGATTTTTTTGATATAATTTTATTGAGTAAAATAGGGTGATATTATGAATGAAAAGAAAACAGTATTATTTTTGATGAATGGTCTTGGCGTTCAAACAGCAAAATCTTTTGAAGTTTACTCTAAAGAACTTATGCCAACATTCGATACTTTAATGAATAATTATCCTTTTAAATTATTATATTCTAATGGCGAGTTTATTGGTGCTAACAAAGGCGAAGTATCAAACTTTAAATCAGGATACTACAATTTTGCTTCTTTTGGACATCCCAAAAAGAAAGAGGATGTTTTAAATAGTAAGATAGCCTCTAATGAGTTTGCAACAAACCCTGTTGTTAATAATAGTATTGAGATTGCTGTTCGTAATAGCAGTAATTTACATATAATGTTTACTTTAGGTGATAAAGTCAGTAATGATCGCTATGAACATTTGAAAGCGTATTTAGCTTTGGCTTATCAAAAAGGTGTAAAACAAATTTTCGTTCATCTTATTTTAGGTGATAGTAGTACTCGTGGTCAAAAAATTGCCGATAGTTGCTTAAGTGACTTTAAAAATCGGGTTTTACGTTATTATCCAGATGTTAAAATAGCATCTGTTTGTGGCCGGATGTATGTTAAAAATGGTACTGTTAGTGCAATTGCCGATTTTTACCGGATGATGGTTAGTGCTGTAGGCGAAGTATGGAATGATTATGAAGCCACGATTCATAAGAAGTACGAACATGGTATGAATGATGATAATATGACGGGCTTCATTACTATCTATGACCGGCTTTTATGTGAAGGCGATAGTATTTTGATGTTCAACTATAGTAATAACATCGCTAAGCAATTATTTGAAATTATTCTAAATCCTAAAAAATACTTTCCAACCAGTAGTGCGCCAGAAAATATTTCAATTAATGCTATGTTTACGATTAACAATATGCCACAAATACCTAGAGCTTTTCCAGATGCTGTACCAGATACGTGTCTATTAGATAAAATACCAGCTGATAAGAAAGTTTTAATTATCGCTAGTAAAGATCGAATTCCACATATTAGTAAAACTTTAAATGGATTTAAGCCAAGTTTTAATCCTAATGTCAGTGTATGGCCTATTGAGGATCAAAAGAATCGTTTTGAAAGCTTAAGTCAGTATTTAGCAGCTTATATTAATCAAGACGTGTATGATTTAATTATTGCTGATTGTCAATTATATAATCCTAAAGTGGATGAAAGAACGATTGATCAGTTAAAGAAAAATATGACTGATTTAGACAAATGCTTAAATATTACATATAACCAAGTTTTAGCTAAAAATTATCGCTTAATTGCAACATCACTATATGGCTTAAGACAGGCATTTAAGTTAACTGTTACAATGGAGACGGTTGATTTTTCTCAAAAAGTTCCTTTTTTACTTATTGATAAAGAAATTAGACGTGTCGATATCGTCTTTAAACCCGAACCAACTATTATTGATGTTGCAAGAATAATTGCAATTAGTTTTGGTTGCCCAATGGCTAACGACTTGATTGTTATTGAGACACCAAAGGATAAAAAGAAGAAGAATCGTAAAAAAGCATTGCTTCTAATTATACCAATTCTTATACTTCTTATCATTGTCGTCGTTTGGGCTTATATGTACGGATTAATTAATTTCTAGATATATCAGCAATTGTGCTTTAAATTATCGAGGGATTATGTTATCATTATATCGTACTGTAAATAAATAAAAGAATATTAGAGGGTGATTGTATGAATAAAGTTCTTGTTTATGTCTATGTCCCATTAATAGAACAAGAATACAATCTATTTATTCCAATTAATCGTAAAATTGGTTTAATTAAAAAAATTATTGTTAATTCTATTATTGAATTATCTGATGGTAATTACAAAGTGGATACAAGCTTTAATCTGTATAATAAAATAACTAATCGTGTTTATGACGATGATGCTTATGTTATCAATACCGATATTCGTAATGGAACCAAACTTATTTTACTATAGTAGGTGAGATATGTACATCGATTATGAACAGAGTAGTATTTTAGGACATAAAATTCAAATGGAAGCTGATGAATTACAAGTTTTAATTCAACAAGTTAAAGAAATTCAGGATAAGCTAGAACCAATCTTAACGGCTAAAGAGGATATTGAATATTTACAAGCTTTTATTAATCAAACGCAAATCATTGCTAAATTAGCTGAAACAATCGGCGCGACAGGTACTTTTTTAGTTAATGTTTCTAATGCCTATAGTAATCAAGCCGAAGAGAATTGTGGAATGATGGGATAAATATGCAAACAATAGATAATTTAGATTTTGAATCACTAGCCCTTTCTTTAAAAAGTATATCTTCTAAAGTCGAAAATATACTTGATATAATTAAAGAAGAAGATTATGTTAAAATTGGCAGTGATGGTGATATTTGGAATGGTGAGGCGGCTAATATGGCTCGTGAAACTTTTGATGAGTTATTAGCGCGTTTTCCTGAATTTATGGAAATTATAGATAATTATGCAGATTATTTAACGAATAATCTGGCTAAGAGATAAAAAGGGTAGGAGGTTATATTATGAATAGTGAGATAGGTGAAAAGTTTTTACCAATCGGTACTGTCGTAATGTTAAAAGGTGGTACAAAAAGAGCAATGATTACAGGCTTTTGCTCAGTATCTCAAGAAGAAGAGACGAAGATGTATGATTATTGCGGATGTATCTATCCCGAAGGATATGTTTCATCTGGACAGGTATGCCTTTTTGATCACGATCAAATTGAAAAGGTTTATTATAGCGGCTTTGTTGATGATGAAGAAGTCTCTTTTAAGAGTAAGTTAAAGACATTACTAGAACAAGTTGATGTTGATGCTTTATTATCAGGACAAGCTGTAACACCAGCCGATTTACCTAATGTTAGTTTGATGCCAGCTCCACCAGTTGAAGAAAATAATGATGATACTAAAGATATTGCGGATGGCGCACCAAGTACAGATACTTCTAATGAAGAAATTAAAACTGATAATGTAAATTCTGAAGGCGCTGATACTAATGAGATAGTTGATAATAATGACGCTAACGCTACTGATGAAGAGGTAGCCCCTACTTTAGAAGAAGCACCAGCGGATGATTTAACTACGGTAGAGCCAATAGAAGATGTGGCTCCTTCTGAGGTAGAAGATATAGTATCAGGCCCAATTGATATAACTGAAATGATTACCGATGATGCACCAGAGGTAACTGAGGTAGCAGATGCTAATGCTGCGTCAGATGTTCAAGATGCTACACCAAGTGATTTAAGTACTGATAATTATGCACCAATTCCGGATGATACATCAGATGTTCCGGATGCTACATCAGATATTCCGGATGCTACATCAGATGTTCCGGATGCTACATCAGATGTTTCGGATGCTACACCAAGTGATTTGAATGCCGATAATTATGCACCAATTCCAGAAGGTGTTGATACTAATGAACCTGCTAATTACAGTAATAATATAAGTCCTACAAGCGAAGTTGCTCCTACTTTAGATACTATTCCGGCTGATCCTTTAATTACACCGGTACCAAGTGAAGGAGGTACTCCTCTTGCGACACCAGAGATGGTACCTGAAGCCGTTTATACACCAGAATCAGTAAATGCTACAAATGTTTTTGGAGTAGAAGTTCCAACAGAAAATAACTATCAAGTTGAAGTTGCACCTACTATGGTTCAACCAGTTCCTAGTCAAACGCCAATCGATTATGAGCCTTATTATGAAGAGGAACCAACATATCAGCCTGTTTATGATGGATTAGAGGATAATGATTATGATATGCCAACACCTACTCCTACTATTCCTATCGCTCCAGAAATGCCTTATAATGATCAAGTAGCTCCATATCCAACCAATGATGTCGCACCAGCGCCATATCAGCCTGATGCTTATCAACAACCAGCTCCCGCTTATATTCCAGAAATTCAAGTCGGAAGTATACCAGTTGGCGTTGAACCAGCCGCACCGGAACCAGTTGTTCAGACAGAAGAGAATACAATGCCTGAACTTATGCCTGTTCCTGAAGTAGAACCAACGCCAGCCCCAGCTATGCCAAATATGGCAGCTGATCCTTTAGCAGGTATGGTTGCTCCTGATCAATCGGTTCCTAATAATATGTAGAAACTTACGATAATTAGAAAATAAGTATTTATAAATACTTATTTTTTTGTTATAATTGATATAGTGTATAGTAATAAAAGAATAAGGATGGGATAATATGTTAGTTTCATTGATTAAGGGCAAAAAAATAAATACCATAACATTACCTAATAGGGTTGTAGGTAGTTATTGGGTAACGGATTATGACGATAACAACAATGAGCAAAACTTAATTAGTATTGAGGCTATTGATGGGCAATGGCGACTTATCAGTAATGATGATATTTGTGTTGTTGAAAACAATTCAGAAAAGGACTATGTCAATTTAAGAGAGTATACTTTTTATCTTTTAAAGATAAGAGAAGATAAGTCCTACCTATTACTATATGTCTCACCAGTTTATGATGAAACTAATCATCGCTACTATATCGATGCCAATCAAGAACTAACAATTGGAAATGATTCACATAATGATATTTTTTATGACAACTCTGGTGTGGATAGTGTTCACGCCAAATTATCCTATTTCTCAGGTAGTTTTGTTGTAACCGATAATAATAGTCGTTTAGGCGTTTATGTTAATAATGAACGGATTGCTAAACAGACTAAACTAGATAACGGAGATATTATTTTTATTGCTGGTCTTAAAATCATTACTTTAATTGAAGAGGGAATACCAGTTATTATTGTTAATAATCCTGATCATTTAGTTGAGTGTAAGGGACCTTATTTAAAAGAACAGGCTTTGAAAAAAATAAGCAATCCTACAGAATTATTGGATACAACCTTAGATCCTGATGATGTATTAGATACGACTTTATATAAAGAAGACGATATTTTCCATAAAAAGCCTCGCTTTAGATCTAATATCAAAACATTGGATATTCAAATTGATGCTCCTCCAAGCCGAGAAAAAGAAGATGATATGCCAATCATTTTAACCCTTGGCCCAATGCTTACAATGGGTGTATCATCAATTGTTATGGGACTTACAGCGGTAGCTAATGTTTTATCGGAAAATAGTACTTGGATGCAATCAATGCCAAGTATCGCTATTTGTGTAGCAATGCTAGGAAGTTTAGTCTTGTGGCCTTCTATAACTCGTCGATACGAAAAGAAAAGACGCGATAAAAAAGAGCAGATAAGACAATTTAAGTATAGTCAATATATTGAATCTAAAAGACAAACCATTGTTGATACAATAAGAGCGCAACGGCAAATATTAGCAGAAAATAACTTGTCTTTGGAAGAGTGTCAGCAAATTATTTTAAAGCGCAAACTTAACTTATGGGAACGTAAGTTTGGTGATGAAGACTTTTTAACGATTAATCTTGGTTCCGGTGTTTTGCCAATGGATATCAATATTCATTATCCAGAAGAGCATTTCTCTTTAGAGGATGATAATTTAAGAGAAATGGTTACTAAACTTGGTAGTGAACCTAAAAATCTAGCTGATGTACCTTTAACAATGTCACTATATGAAAAAAACATTTTAGCGCTTATTGGTACGAAAAAATTAAATAAATCATATATGGATCGTTTGATTCTTCAACTTGTTACTTTCCATAGTTATGATGAATTAAAACTAGTTATTTTTACTTCTAAAAATAATGAAAAAGATTGGGATTATTTAAAAATATTACCACATTGTTGGAGTAATGATAAGTCTATTCGTTTCTTTGGTACTAGCAATAATGAAATTAAAGAAATTTGTTATCATTTAGACCGTGAGCTCGCTCTTCGCCGCGATAAAGAAACAGAGACAACGAACTGCCCATATTATTTAATTATCACAGATTCGATTAAGGCTATTAGAGGTTTTGATGCTGTAAAAGAAATTTTAACTTTACAGGATAACCTTGGTTTTGGCTTATTAATTATGAACGATCGTGTATCTAATTTACCAACCGAATGTAAGGCTTTTATTAATGTATCTGAAAAAACGTCTAACTTATTTGAAAACGTTTTAAATACTAATAATCTTAATTTTAGGATTGATTTTGATACAAAGATTGATATGTATGAATGTGCCAAAGTTTTGGCTAACGTTCCAATCGAGATTGAGGATAGTAGTGAAGACTTACCAACGAAATATGGTTTCCTTGAAATGTATAATGTCGGACGTGTTGAACAACTAAACTCTTTAAATAGATGGCAAAAAAACAATCCGATATTAACTCTTCAAGCTCAAGTTGGTATTGGTAAGAATGGTGAGAAAATAAACCTTGACTTACACGAAAAGTTCCATGGACCTCATGGTTTAATCGCTGGTTCAACAGGTTCTGGTAAGTCTGAGTTTATCATTACCTATATTCTATCAATGGCTGTTAACTATCATCCTTACGAAGTTCAATTTATTTTAATTGATTATAAGGGTGGCGGTTTAGCTGGAGCCTTTGAAAATAAGGAATTAGGTATTAAATTACCCCATCTAGCAGGTACAATTACTAACCTTGATGCTAATGAGATTAAAAGATCGCTAGCATCTATTGAGTCTGAACTAAAAAGACGTCAAAGAGCTTTCAATTTAGCTCGCGAGAAATCTGGCGAAAGTACGATTGATATTTATAAATATCAAAAATTATATCGTAGTGGTATTGTTAATGAACCAATTTCTCACTTATTTATCATAAGTGATGAGTTCGCTGAACTTAAAAGTCAACAGCCAGAGTTTATGCAACAATTAATTAGTACAGCCCGAATTGGTCGATCTTTAGGTGTGCATTTAATTTTGGCAACCCAAAAGCCAGCCGGCGTTGTAGATAATCAAATTTGGAGTAATACACGTTTCCGTGTTTGCTTAAGAGTTCAAGAAAAAAGTGATAGTAACGATGTCATTAAGTGCCCTGATGCCGCTTTAATAAAACAGACAGGTCGTTTCTATTTACAAGTTGGTTACAATGAAATATTTGTTTTAGGACAATCAGCTTGGTGCGGTGGTAAATATTATCCTGCTGAAAAATTAAAGAAAACAGTTAATACTTCTTTGGATTTTGTTGATAACATTGGTTTTGTTATTAAAAATGCTGAAAAGCATAAAGGACCAGATAGTGATAAGGCTCATGGTGAAGAACTAAACAATGTTGTCGCATATCTATCTAAAATAGCCGAAGATGAAGGTATTGAAGTTGATCAATTATGGCTTGATCGTATTCCTAACTATATTACAGTAGCTGCTTTAATGCGTAAATATAACATTAAACATAAAGAAAATGTTATTGCGCCAATTGTCGGTGAATATGATGATCCATCTAATCAAAGACAAGGTATTTTACGGGTTCCATTTATCAGTGATGGCAATGGTATTGTCTATGGTGTAGCTGGAAGTGGTAAAGATACCTTCATCAGTTCAATGGTTTTCTCATCAATGTATTTATATACTCCAGAGGAGCTTAACTATTATATTTTAGATTTTGGTTCGGAAGCATTAAAAGTTTTTGAGGCTTCTCCACTAGTAGGTGACGTTTTAATATCATCTGATAAAGATAAAATTGTTAACCTATTTAAAATGTTAATAAATAAGATTGAAGAACGGAAAAAGTTATTTACATCTTTTGGTGGAAGCTATGATTATTATCTTAGCCATAGTGATAAAAAATTACCAGCTATCGTAGTAATCATCAACAATTTTGAAGTTTATGCCGATAGTTATTTAGCCTATGAAGAGTTACTATTATCCTTAACTCGTGAAGGATCTAAGTATGGTATATATTTCTTTATTACAGTTAATACGCCAAATGGTGTCCGGGTTAAAATGCGTCAAAACTTTAATCAAGAGTTTGTTCTTCAACAAAATAATGAAAATGATTATACGGCCATTTTAGGTAATGTTAAACGTAATTATCCAACCAAGATTAAGGGCCGGGGAATTGTTAAGTATAATGATGAAACATATGAATTCCAAACAGCTTATCCTGCTCCTAAAAATAAAGATAATTTTGCCTTTATCAAAGAGCAATGTGAAGAATGCGCTAAAGAGTTTAAAGTTATGGCGCCACCAGTTCCAACATTACCAGATCACATAACATTTAAAGACGTTAAACATGAATTAGGTAAATCTGATGCTATGATTATTGGTTATAATAAAGAGACGCTAGAACTTGTTCGTTATGACTTTATCGATAAACCAGTTACTCTTGTTTCAGCTTTAGACCTTGGTTCTATTCCACGCTTTATTCAACCTTTAATTAAGCAATATGCTTCTTTAAATAAGTCTGATGTATTAGTTATTGATGCGGAAGAATTAGGCATTGGTCGGGGCATTAGTAATCTAAAGTATGCTAATAATAATTTTGATGATACTTTTAATAGTATTGCTAATTTTATTGAGGATTGTTACAAACGTTATTTAGCTAGTAACTATGACCGCCATATCTTTGATGGTGAGAAGAAAGCTACGGTATTTATTTGTGGATTAGATAGTTTTAGAACTAAATTAGGTATTGAAAATAAAAATCGTTTTGGTTCAATTATGGAAAAAGTTAAAGATTTAGGTATTATGAATATTATTATTGCTGATGGTGTTGATAAACTTAAGAAAGCTGAATCAGAGGCTTGGTATAAATCAGTTGTTAATAGTACTAATGGTATTTGGGTCGGTAATGGTATAGCTGAACAATTTACTTTGAAACTTACTAAGGTAACAAAAGAAATCCGAGAGGATATCCCAGATAATTTCTGCTACATCATTTTACGTGGCAAACCAATTTTAACCCAGTTCATTGAAATATTTGATCACAACGGAAAAGATAGCTAAGTAAAGTTTAAGATAAAAGTATACACAAAAAAGTGTATGCTTTTATTTTTGGCACAAAAAAATAACTATTCCTGATAAAAATAGTTATTCTAGTTTAAGAAAGAATTGCTCATCGTTGGTGGATTGCCACCAACTTTAGCTAGGTATTATCAGTACCTACTGCAATTTCTTAATCTTAGGGTTTTCTTTCCCTAAAACAATTGTTTTACTTAAGGGATTTAAGATATACTTTCATCCAAGACAGAAGATAAATATTTCAACAAATAATATGACATATTATATATAGATTAATATATATATAACGCCTAAAACTAAATACATTTCTAATACTACACTATTGTTCACAGACATAATACGAGAATATATGATAAACATATAAATATCTAGCTATTTGTGTTAAGAAAAGATATCTACTATCTATCTTAAGCAATTTCATTATAACATAAGCCATGTAAAAAGGCAAATGGGGTAGTTAAGCATTAAATAACGATAGCAAATAAATTACCGGATCCTTTGTTGACTAATTTACCAATTGTTTGTTGTAATTTAAAACGAGCGCCTTCCGGCATTAAAGATAATTTGGCTTGAATACCTTCTTGGACGATGACATCTAAACTACGGCCGAAGATCTCACTTTTCCAAACGTTTGATTTATCTTTCATTAAATAATCAATTAATTCTTTGCTTTGTACTTCTGAACCAATAATAGGTTCAAAGGTTGATTCAACATCGACTCTAATCATATGGATAGAAGGAGCAACAGCTTTAAGTTTAACGCCATATCGATTTCCTTGTTTAATTATTTCTGGATCAGATAATTTCATATCTTCTAAAGTGGGATTAGCGACACCATACCCCGTTTTCTTAACCATTTGAAGAGCGCCTTTGATTTGATCATAAGCCACTTTTGCTTCATTATATTCTTGAAATAGATTGATAATATCAGCTCTACTAGTAACACTAACACCAACAATATCTTTTAAGACTTGACTATATAAATCATCTTTAGCTGATAGATTGATGGTGACAGTTCCACTTGAAGCATTGACTTCAGATATATAGGCTTTTTCTATTTGCTCACAATCTTCAAAATGTTTAGTAATAGTATCAATATCACGAAGTTTATCCACTTCAATGACACTTTCTTTTATTTTATTAATGTATATCTCTTTTAACCAATGCTTTGGTTTTAAACAAGCAATCCAATCTGGCATATTAACTTCAACTTCTAAAACAGGGAACTCATACAAAGCTTCTTTTAAAATACTATAGACATCTTTTTCTTGCATATTTTGAACATTAATTGGAATGACAGGAACATCGTATTCTTCTCTCAAACTACCAGCTAAATTATCTGTTTCCGGTAACATTGGATGAGCGGAGTTTAATAAAACGATAAAGGGCTTACCAATGCTTTTTAATTCACTAATAACTCTTTCTTCGGCTTCAATATAAGCATCTCTTTTTATCTCACCAAAAGATCCATCCGTTGTGACGACAATGCCAATACTTGAATGATCTTTAATGACTTTTGATGTCCCTATTTCGGCCGCTTCAATGAAGGGGATTTCTTCGTCATACCATGGCGTTCGAACCATCCTAGGACCGTTTTCATCTTCATATCCCTTAGCGCCTTCAATTACATATCCAACACAATCAACCATTCTAACGCTTGTCTTAAAACCATCTATTTGAATGTTAGCTGCCGTACTTGGTACAAACTTGGGTTCTGTTGTCATAATTGTTCGTCCTTGCGCTGATTGGGGGATTTCGTCTAAGCATCTTTTACGTTCATATTCATCTTCGATATTGGGAACGACGAGGTTTTCAATAAATTTCTTAATAAATGTACTTTTACCCGTTCGAACAGCGCCAACAACACCTAAATATATCTCACCACCGGTTCTTTCGGTGATATTTTTAATTATATCTACTTTTTCCATTTTTTCCCTACTTTCTTTATACAAATATATGAAGTAAAAAAATAAATATGCTTATATAAAAATAAAAATAGAATAAGTCAAATTATTCTATTTCTGCTTATCAGGTGTGTCTTCTTGTTCGTTAACATACTTTTGCCATTCAAAGACACGAATCTCTTCTTTAATCGTTGGTCTACCTTTTCTTCGCATTCTTATGGTTTGGTCTTTTTTATCAAGTTCTCTTTTCTTGTTTAGCAATAATGCTATAATTTTATCTTGAAGGTTATCTTCATGAAGAAGGCGGTCTACATTTTGATTAAATACATTGATTCTTTCGTTTTTAGGGATGCCTAAGTCTAAGCCAACATAAGTAATGTCGTAGTAAATTGTTCTTCTTTTTTCATCCTCATTACCATTCTCACCAGCTAGAATTTTTTCATATGGTGTGTCTAAAATTGGGTTATCATCAAAAGCTTCAGGGTCATCTATTAGTCTTTCGATATCATTCATCGCTAGCCGTGTTTTATAGAGTTTAATTTTTTTATCTTTTAATTTAACAGCTGTCATATGTTTCGTTAGTGCCCAATTAATTTTAGATGCAAGGGGACTAATTTCGGGACTATGCCTAATTCTAGGATAATCTATGATGGTAACGCTTTCATCACCTATTTCAATAACGATATCATTAGGTCGATTTTTTCTAAAGTAAACATCAGTGAATTTTTGGTTTAAAAGGATATCTGTAAAATGGCTTGTATTAATGCGATTAAGGGTTGCTTTTTTATGTTCCCCTTGAATGTAAAGGCCGTACTCCATTCCTTCTTTTTGTAATATTAAGTTCATTAAATCACCTTTATTCTATATTAGTTCTTTATGCGACGGGTTCTGCGCTTGTAAGATAATAACCACTATATGGAAAAAAAGTAAATGTGATTTTATTTTGTTTAAACGCATCAGCATTTTCTATAACTTTTTGATCAATATATTCTTGTCCCTTTTCTATTTCTTTGATTGATAATGAAAAAACAATCGTCCCATTTTTTCCATAAAAGTCATATTTTGAAGGTGATTCTAAAGCATTATTAACTTCATTAGAATCCCAACTATATTCTGCTTCATATAATTCAATAGTGTCGTTGCCCCTTTTAACGTTTACAAGCGTATATCCTTTTTCAAATATTTCTCCAGCTGAATAATTCTTTCCTTGAAAACGATATTGGCCTACACTATATTCAATTGTTCCAATGTTTGATTCATCATAACAAAAGAAAGAATCGGGAATATTGATATCACCAAAGATTCTCATATTGGCATAGGCAAAATCATCTTTAGTAATAGTTTCATAATCCTTTAGCACTGAATATACCATACTCATTCGATAATTATATGATAAATCACTCACTCTAACCAGTCTATTTGAAAATAGTCCTTCTGATAATCCAGACAAATTACCATTTTGATCAACTGTTAAAAAGAAATGAGCAGGATATACATAAGAATATAATAATTTTATATCAGCATCATTAATGGTTAATGTACCTTGGGTTAAGTCTTTACCAACATAATCATTAAGTTTATTTTCTTTTAAATTATTATTTTGATAATTGGTGGTATCAGAATTTTCTTGATTCGTGGTCATATTAAGCAATAGAAAAATAATTGCAATAATAATAGTAATGCATAAAAGAATTAAAATAACTTTATTTTCCTTTTTCATAAATCACCAACACTATCATCTAAATCAATTATAACATAATCAAAGAAAATTTAGTATCATATCGGCAATATTTTTATATTTTAATTGACTTTAATACATTAAAATTGGTATAATTAAAATGTAGAATAGATAATAACATAGGAGGACTTATGAATAATATTAGTGATATGTTGAAGAACTTGTCTGCCCACATAGATAATTTTGGTCCGATGGTGAGCAGTTTAAAGGAGCATTTTGTTGGCCCTGGTAAAGACAAGTTTATAGGTGATTTGGTTCATTGTTGCGAAAATGAGAATAACGCTTTAGATGAATACATTCAAAAAAATCCTGTTCCTGTACCTAGTGCCAGTAAAAGCAGATAAAAAATAATAAATTGAGGAGAGATAAAAATGGTTGAAGGTGGAATTACTGTTGAAGGAGCAGATGAATTTGTTTCAGCGTTAAAAGAATATCGTGATAATATTCGTAATTGCATAAATGAAGCTTTAGAAGAAGTTAATGATTCAACAGAGGATGAAGAGTATAATGAAGCTGCTAAAGAGTATATTCATGGTGTAAGTGTGTTACTAGAAAGTGATCTTATCAAAAGAGTTGATGCAACTATCAACGCTATTGAAAAGGAGCTTGCTAAATATAAAAAAGAACAAGGTGAATAAATTATGAACTAGTCAACAAAAAGTAGACACAAAAAGAGAATTATATGAACCCTAATTCAGTTCTGTACTGAATTGGGGTT
>CANQCR010000012.1 GCA_947589735.1 uncultured Bacilli bacterium
TCCTTTCTTATTTAATTATAACAAAATAAAAGTAGATCACATTCTTTTTATGTGTCTACTTTTACTTTATCACTTCAGGACTATTCACACATCCTCTTTATTTTTTGCTTTGCTACTTCGTATGTCTTTTCATCATCAGACTTAATACCAAAGTATTTTAATGTATCACTAATACACTCTCCTTGAAGTATTTCTTGAATCTTTTGTATGTTAGTAGGATCATCTAAAAATTTTTGAAAGAGATTTTCAGCATATAAATAACCAAGACCATAACTTTCTCTTAAAGCTTTAGCATATTCTAAATACCGTTTTGTTTGAACCTCACTTCGAAGCCATGGAATATCTTTTTCCATTCTTTCTAAATCGTTTTGAGCTTTAGGATTAATCGTTGCTATTCCCTTTAGGAAATTATGGACATTTACGGCCTCATTATATCCTTGTAAGCCAGTACTATAATGCCAACTTACAACCTCTAACCTCGTATTTTCAATTTTCTTAGTTATATCCCCTACCCCATCATTAGCTAAAATGTAACAGGCTATTTTTTCGGCTAGAATTGACATAATCTCTTCATAATAAAATTTATGATCAACATATGCAATATCATGCGAATGAAGATAATAATGGATAAACTCATGGATTAGAGCAATAACACTAGATATACTATTTAATCTAGCTACTTTGACGCGGTAATCTTTTTTGCCATTAGCGTTTAGTGTTATAAGACAAATACCATCTAAAATATCCTCACTATCTGTTTGCTCAACGGCTTTAAAAAAATTAAAACATTCATCTTGTTTAAAAAGTTTAGGCCCTAATAAATAGATTAAAATATGTAATACTTCATCGATTATGGTATCGACTTCTAGTTTTTTAAAATGTTTCTTCTTATATTCAATAGGGTTAGCATTAATAACGAATCTAATGTATTCATTATAAAGATTAGCAGCCGTGTGTGAGGCTAAATCGGTATTATCACGTCCATAGACCCCGCTTCGACAATTTCTATAATAGGCGTTAGCAATATCACTTCCATATTGATCAATGACACTTGTATTAGGATTATTACTTTTTTCCATAAAATCACCTGTTAAGAAGATATTTTAACATAATTATCAATAAATGGTTAATTATTTCGTTTGTATTTTAATATTTTTTCTTTATCATCTTTTGTGACGCGATTTGATTCTCTAATTTTTTGGATAGCTTTATTATGTGTCCAATTATCTAACTGATTATGCTTTAAATACTTTAATGTTTCATTGGGATATTTAATATAACAAATTGAAATAAGCCACGCTATTGCCATTTTAACATAATAACTATCTTTTTGATTAGCGTCACATAACTCATAAATCTTATTAAGATAATCATCATTTATATAATATGTAAGAAGAATCACATACCCTACCCTTTTATGCCATTCATTATCATTTTGAAGACATTCTAAAACAAAAGGAAAACTTGCTTTTAAATTCTTCTTAATTATATGCAAATTACTAACAGGTGCATCACATAATGCCCAATTATCTATATAGGTAATATAATCGCCAAATAATTTTAGGACCGTATCAATATCTTCTTTAAGGTACCCTATTAATAGACCATGAATTATTCTCTCTTCATATGTCTTATGTGTATTTAGTTTTATAAAAGATAAATAATCTGTTTTACTAATTTCTTTAGCAAACATCCGACATTTAGGAATAGGAATACCTATTAAATAATCATTATTAATACCTAATTTGGAGTGAAAAGATTTATATTTAAGATCAGCCTCTTTTTTTAACTCTTTTAAAAAATTTTGATATTTCTTTTTTGACCATTTTTCTTTTTTCATAACTTTATCATAACATAACTAGTTAAAATAGTAAATGTGACATAAAACCGATGAATAATCCGATGATAAGAAAGATTACTGTTAATTTAAAAGAATAGCTCTTCCCTTCTTTTAATAGTTCAGTTACTGCTAATAAGATCATAATTCCCGCAACTAAAGCAAGTAAAACAGCAATAATCATCGGTGTTAAAAAAGGTTCTAAGAATAAGTGAGCAATAATTGCGCCAAATAACTCTGATACCGCACTTAATAAAACTAACATAAACGCTTTCTTTTTACTACCAGTGCTATAATATATAGGAATAGCTATACATATACCCTCTGGTATATTATGCATCGCAATCGATAAGCACATTAATGTGCCCATTTTAAAGTCTATCGTTGTCGTAAGATAAGTAATAATACCTTCAGGAATATTATGCATAAGAAGCGTTATAAAAGATAAAATACCAATACGATATAAATTAGACTTTTTATCTTCTTTAAAAATAGAACGCATTGATATAGCTAAAGCCATTCCAAGGATAAAAAAGAAAAAACTATATTTAAGGGAAACATTATTTACATACTTAAAATTAAAATAACTATAAGATTGTGGTAATAAATCAATAGTAGATATGATTATCATAATCCCTGCTGAAAATCCTAAAGATATAGGTATAATCTTTTTCTTATCTACTTTTATGAAAATAAATAAATATCCAATTAAAGTACTAATCCCTGCTATAGTCGTTAATAAAAAAGATACCATCATAATATCACACTATAATATTATGATGGTAATTCTGTAATATTTATTATGTAGTTAAAAAATAAACTAATTTATTTGATTTTATTATCTTGATATGTTACATTATTTAAAGAAAAGAACCAGCTGCGGTGCTATTGCCCGTACCTCGTTCTTTTCTTTTTTATACTTTTAAATATAAAGAGAGTTTGTCTCAATACAACTAAGAATGTCATAAGTCTAAAACCGGGCTACTACGGAACTGTTTTCTCGAACTGTTTTAATACCATTTAAGATGTCATAGATCTAAAACTTAACTGCAGTGTTGGAAAGACACCATTTTGTTTTAATACCATTTAAAATGTCATAGATCTAAAACTATACTTTGTTACTCGAAAAAGTAATTTAGGTTTTAATACCATTTAAAATGTCATAGATCTAAAACATATAATTTTATCTCTCCTACTATCTATTAGTTTTAATACCATTTAAAATGTCATAGATCTAAAACTGTAGGATGCTGCAGCTGCATGATGTGCTTGTTTTAATACCATTTAAAATGTCATAGATCTAAAACATCAGTGAAATATTTAATAACAAATCTATAGTTTTAATACCATTTAAAATGTCATAGATCTAAAACAGTAACACCATTTTGTTTAACTAATTTATCGTTTTAATACCATTTAAAATGTCATAGATCTAAAACTAGATAGCATAAAACTTCTTTCATATTTTGGTTTTAATACCATTTAAAATGTCATAGATCTAAAACTACTTCTAAGTAATTGACAAAACATATCCCGTTTTAATACCATTTAAAATGTCATAGATCTAAAACTCTTTACAAATTATGATTTTATTACAAATGGTTTTAATACCATTTAAAATGTCATAGATCTAAAACTAATTGTAGGTTCACCAACACCTAAAATACGTTTTAATACCATTTAAAATGTCATAGATCTAAAACCTATTTGTTTTATGTTCTCTATCAACTTTAGTTTTAATACCATTTAAAATGTCATAGATCTAAAACTATCTATAGGGTATAGATTTTTTTGTCTATGTTTTAATACCATTTAAAATGTCATAGATCTAAAACATAAAATATTTGCATTCGTATTTCCCTCAAGTTTTAATACCATTTAAAATGTCATAGATCTAAAACCTGTATATATGGACTATGATAGATACGAATGTTTTAATACCATTTAAAATGTCATAGATCTAAAACCTCAAATTGTGTTTTAAATCTTTTTATTAGCATAGAGAACTAATTATTTTAAATGGTAAATCTATAACATTAAACACATTATAACATAAATTCATCGAGATTACTATCGATGATAAGTTTATGTTCATTATCAATTGATGGTCCATAACTTTGACTATCAATTAAAAGCACATTAACATTATTATATATAGCATATTTATATAGTTCTGTTAGTTCATCTTTGGTTAAATATTGCTTTAGATTAATAAATATTATCACTTGATGAAGTTTCAATAAACGATTAATATCAATTATTAAAAGTAAGTTATCTAATAGTTCTTCTTTCATACTTATTGATATTTTCATAGATTTTAAAAATAAATCATTTTCATATTCTTGTTGAATACTTAATGGTAAATCAATTGATTTAAGAATTTTATTTAACGAGTTATATATTTGTCGGTAATTCTTCATAAGTTCTTGAATCATTTCTTCATCAAAACAACTAGCGATGTTTTTATATAATTCTGTTAGTGTTTTTTTACTATTAATATCTAATTCAAAGTAGTTGTTAATAATTTCTAAGGATGGATAGAAGTATTTTTCCTCATTATCTATAAATTGAAAATCATCAATCTTTTGATTATTACTAATGTCAAATAACCCTTTAACAAATCGATAAAAATATTTTTTGTTCTCAATCTCGATAGCTGTCACATAAGATTTATCAAGAATTATTTCGTTATCAATGAAAGAAACATTTAATTTCATAATACAATAAGCCTTTCTTCAGAATCAATAATTTTAGTATTAGGCTCCCCTATTACATATTCAATTTGTGAGTACTGCTTTTCCGTAATAGTAAGGATTTGTATTAGCCCTTTTTTAGGAGCTTTTTTCTTTAATCTACTAATTAGTAATTGAGATTGTTGTGTACTTAAAGTAATTTTAGAATAAACTGACTCTTGTAACATTATAAAACCATCATTAATAAGGAATTTTCTAAATTTGTTATAATTCCTTTTATCTTGAGCATAAATATTTGGTAAATCAAAAAATACTATTGTTCGCATTGTTCTATCCCTCGTAGAAGATGAATTCTTCATATTCACTATCACTATCCATACTATCTAAAGTATTTTTAACATAAGTTTTAAGTATATCTTTTAAAGTGTAACTTTTATTGTGATACATAAACTTGTCATTAAAAATATTTATTAAATCTAATTTATATTTACTATCAAATGCTCTCTTTCGATTATAATAGACAAAATTATCAATAATAATTCGAAATGGTTCCATTAAATCACAAGAGAGATTAAACTCATTAAACTCATTCTTATGATGAATCCCAAGTTGTGTTAAGTATCCATTATTAACAACTTCTTTATTAATAGTAGATAATAAAACAGCATATCCATAGTTTAGGGCTGCGTTTATATCATCGTTATTATTTCTAACAAATGTTTTACCAAATAAAGAATTAAAATATACTTTGGCAGCATGCCCTTCCCTATTTGTTTTATCACCTATTGTAACTTCATCAATATAACTTACAACTAAATCATACCCATCAGATTCAACTTTATTCAATAATAATCCTTGATTCAATATTTTATTTTTGACTATTTTTTGCCATAATTTATCTTTTTTTTCGTTACTCCATTTAGTTTGCATAATAATTTTTTTACTTGAATTGTGACTTGAATAATAACTTTGTAGTTCTCCAAAGGGATTATGTTTTTCATCACAAAAGATGATATTAATCTTGCTATCAGCCAATTCTTTTAACAGATATGAAGAAATAGATACTGAAATGCTGTCAACGATAATAGTATCTATTTCTGATAAATGAATATACTTTTCATCCATATCTTGTTTAACTACTAAAAATCTGTTTTTATAACTTATTTTTGCTGGATTAGAAATAACAACAGTTCTAAAACTCATATTTTCTTGTCCTTAAACCGGTTACTGATTTGTTAATTACAATAGCATTTTTAATAATTCTATCATTCTTTTTACCAAAGGCTGAAGAGTAACTAGCATCTAAAAATTTCAAATTAGCATTGGTACTATTGCATTTTAATAAATGAAGTAATTCGGTAACTAATTTTTCATATATTTCTAGATTTTTATTTTCTTCTAAAGTAGGTAGAAACATCATTTTCATATTTTCAACTAGGTTTTGATATAAAACATATTCTTTCTCAACTTTATGGATAAGAAGTTTAATGAACGATTTAAGTTTATCGATATATAAATAATCATCAATAGCCTTTTTATGTTTATTTAGCAGGCGATCAAGCATAAGTTTATATTCAATTGTTTCTGCTTTTGATAATTTTAACTCTTTAGCATTACATACTTCAATAGTGTCAGATGCACCAACTAAGTAACATATTTGACCATTCCAATTTAACTCACTAAAAAATGGGATAGGTTTACTTGCAATAGTAATTTTATCATCTGAAGATAGATTTAATAAATTGCGGATATATTTGTTAAGTTCTTCAGTATCCTTTTTATCAATGTAGATTGGTATGCCAATTAACCTTTGATCTTCTTTATTCCTTTTGGTATATTTAACTGAAATAGCATATGATGGATTTATAGATGAATAAGCACCATATATGTTGGTTGGTAAGTCTTTCTTTAAAGGAACACCCTTATCCCCTTTTTTTAATTTTGTTTGATTATAAAATTGCCCAGTTCTAATTTCTGTTTTTTTACTAATCAAAATATCATTGCGATATAGGTGATTTTCAACAGTCTTTTTAAACTCGTCGATATCTAGTACTTCACCTGTTTTAGAATTATAATGAACAAAAGCTGAATCAATACTATTAATAACATATCCATATTTCAAATCATTATATTTCTTTTCTTCAATTAATTTTTTAGTTAATTCTTTTAAATCATCAAAATTAATTTTTAAATTACAATGACTCTTATATTCACCAAGGACAGCAGCTAAATAAGCATCATGAGCATGATGAAAATCATTCAAATCACGGAATTTATATAGAGCAAATTTTTCACGATAATTATGCGAAAGAGCAGCTGGTAAGTAAATAATTTTACTATTTTGGTGAAGAGATTGTAATATGTTAGCGACATGCTTAGTTATTTGTCTTGTTTCAACTAATTGACGATTAATAAATCCTTCAATATCTTCATTTTTGAATTCCGAACGTTTTAAATTATAAAGTTTTTTAGCAGAGATTAAATTAATATCTTTTAAATGTTCCCACCATTTTTTGTTAGTATAGGTTCTATATTCACTTGGTAAAACAAGACTAGCAGCTTTATTTTGATTTTCTTCTCGTAATACAAGTGCTTTATTATCGATAGAATCATTTTTAATAATGGTTCTAGGTAAAATATGATCTACTTCATATTGATCTAGACAATTAATATCAAGTGGTTGACCAGAGTATAGGCTTTTGCCCTCTTGAATAAAATATAAAAACATTTTTTCACTATTTATTTCGTTGGTATCAAGTTCACCTTTTAATCTTTTATATTCGTTAATACTATCTTTTGATGCTGTATAAAGTTTATTCAAGTATTCTTTTCTATCATCTTTTCTTTGTTTTGCTTCATCGCCTCTAGCCATTTCAATACTAATACTACTAGGTTCATAACCGATATAAGAAACAAGCTCTTCAACAATTTTTAAGGCTTGCCATATACCTCGTTTAGTAGATGGCGAAGTTGCAAGCTCATCAACCATCTGATAATTTAATTTACCGTTTTCACTACTTTGATTTATTTTGGCAATCATTTCTTGAAAGCCATACTTGTCATTATTGATAATTTGCATAAAGTTTTCATCGGTTTCCCACATAATATCTATTATTGATTTTTTCGTTGATGTTGCTTCATCATAATAATACGGTGTGGTAAGAAGACGATTTGATAAACTACTCCATCCAGAATATTTCTTTTTGATAATATTTTTAAGTACAGGTTTTAATATTGGATAAGTATTTTCAATTTTCTTTGCTAAAATGTCTTTGTCTTCAAAGATGGTAATCCAACGGATAATTACTTCAGCATCATCAGTAGTAAGATTAGTATCCTTAAAGAAACCATCTGGTCCAAAGAAATCAATGTATGACCCCATATTATTAGCAAATTTTTCTTTAGCAGAGTATCCTGTTACTGAAATATCACCATTATACATATCAAATTCACGAGATTTAATTAAAAACTCTTTAAATTTTTTATCTGTTAGAGTTCCTGGCGTTACACGGAAGAACTCATCGATAAGGCGATGTTGGAAGTCTAGTGTTAATCTTTGATCGTTTACACGAATTTGCTTTAGTTCATTTAGAACTTTATATTCTGAATATAAGATAGAATTATTAGGCATAGCTGGTTCTTCTAGTAAATATGTACAATGTCCTAACATTCTTTCTATAAATAATTCAGCAGATTTTTCTTTATCAACTACTTCATCAAAATTATAAGGTGTAATTTTAACATTCGGTATTTTTCTTTTCATCCAAGCGAAACGATGTTTATCACTATCGATAAGTGGTCCTACATAATAAGGTATTTTAAATGACAATAATTTAACTAGTTTATATTCATTATTAATCATATCAAGTAAAAATGGATAATACTTACCTTGATTTTGGATAATTAGTTTTAGTTCTTCTTTATTAATCTGATATGGATATTTACCATTTTCTGTACTAGTAATTCTTGGAAGTAAATCACCATTATTCATTTTGATAGCAAGATTAGATAATTTTTCAATTAAGGTAGAATCGGTAAGGGTTGGAACAATGTTATCGATATGCTTTTGTAATTCTTTAACAAAGTCATCGTATGTTTTAGTGTTATGAATATATAAGTCATATAAGCAAGTATATTTTTCGGTTGAACGGAAAATTTTATTATATTCCTTGCGATTACTATTAAAAATAGCTTTTAAATCTTTTAAGTCTTGCTCATGGTTTAGATATTTTTCAACCATTAATGGCGAGATGAGACAGTTTTCCCTGTTGCCAAACAAGTTTTTCAAAAATAACATATCATACATTTCTTTCATTAAAGCTAATGTAGATATTCTATTATCTAATACCTTTTCAATATTATCATATTTATCATCGAAGTCACTACCATTAAAGGATATTTTAAGATCTTCTTCTACATCCAAGTGAAACATATCTTTAAGTGAAAAACTATTTCCACATACAAGCTTACTAAAGTTATCAGCAAATTTTTTATAGTCACCAAAAAATATATTCAAGTAATCTTTTAATTCTTTTTTGCGGTCATTTTTACTTTTTATTAAACATATTGTTTCTAATTTTTGATAATCAATTTGATTGATATAGTATTCATCAAATTCTAACTCAGGACATGCTTGAGATAAATCACTAAACACTTCTTTAAGTTTTTGTTTAATATCTAGATTATTTACTTTAAACTCATTCGCTCCATATAAGAAATTACCGCGATATTTAATAATATGATGTATAGCTAAATAAATAAGTCTTATATCTTGTTTACTAGGGTTAGTTATAAGTTCATTGCGTAAGTGATAAATAGTTGGAAATTTTTCGTTATATTCTTTAACCTTAATTTTTTCTTCTTTCGTTAATGGGTGCTTTTTATGTGTTGGATCTTTGTCTTCAAAATAAAAACTTTCTTGTAGTTTAAAAAAGAAATTAGGATCTACTGCCTCAATATCATCTTTAAAGGCTTCTTGTAATAATTTAATACGTTGCCGGCGCCGATCATATCTTCTTCTCGTACTACGATATCCTCTTCTTTCTAAAGCGGTATTTGCTTCTTCAAATAATCTAACACCCCAAAGTGCTTTATTACCTTTTCGCATAACTTTATAATTATCTTTTAAAACAACAGCCCACCCTACTGATGTTGTTCCAATATCTAACCCAATATTATATTCTTTGTTCATTTGACTTCCATCCTTCCTTATGATACAATGTAGTTGTCTTAATACCATTTAAGATGTCATAGAGAGTTAAAATAAAGGCATAGCCCTAAATACTCAATCTATTGAGAACAGTCGCTTAGGCGACTTTTTATTATGGTTATATGACTACTAACTTTATTTTATCAAAAATAATTAATAAAAAGAAGTAAATCATTAATATTATTTAAATTTTATTTTTTAGCAAATTTGACAAAAAGATTAAAATATGATAGTATATAAGCCATTGAAAGGGAGTAGTTCTCATTCTTCGGAATGGTTTTAATCCGTCACTTCGGCTTTGACCCGGGTTAAGAGATATACTAGTTATTGAACAAGACTTTCACAAATAATTGTGGGGTCTTGTTTTCTTTTACCTCACAATAAAGGAGGTATTTATTATGAAAGAAAAAAAGATTGAAAGATTGTTTATTGCATCAGAGGTTCATTTACAAAAAAGAGTATGGGTCAGTGCAGCTTATAATGCATATGGAGAAATGTCATATTCATTCTTTATTTCCCCTAAAAAAACATTAGTATATAGTCGTACAAATGAAGATGGCGTGACAAAGTTTTATCTATATGATACCGATGAAGAAATCGGTGAACCATACTATGCAACATGTTCATATACTGATTTTGATGATTCTTATGGTACAACTGTTTCATCAGGTCATGAATATGGCTATGGTTATCTTGTCCCTGTCGAAGAGTATTTTGGTGTTACGACAGATACGCATCCATTTTTTGTTAAAGCTTTATTAAACTTAGATAATTTACTTAAAAAAGTAAACAAAAAAAATAATTTCTATTTATCAACAAACAAGAGCGAAGCAAGTGGTGATTTAGCACGTATAGCGGGTTATAAAGGAAGACGCATTACATCTGATACCGTTGCTAAATTACCTGTTTGGAAAAAGGCCAAGAAACCAAAAAGAAAAATTGAAAAATTATTCCTCGTATCAAGAATATATGATGATGCTTATGTTGTTGAAAGATGGATTCAATATGAAACCGAAGGTCAAATTGATCATTATATTATGGTATCTAATAAGAAGTATCTAGCTTATACTTCAACTGATAGTGAAGGTAAAACACACACTTACTTATACGGAACGGATGAGGAAATAACATTAGATCCAGATGAAAACTTTAAATCATCAGTTTCAACCATAAATACTCCCCATCGTATTCCTTTTTCAATTGTAGAAACACCCGGTATTATGTCAAAGCCTGTAACTAGAAGAGCACCTTGGGTTTTAAAAAAAGAATTAAAAGCTTATAAAGCGAGTGTTAGACGTTGCGGATATTCTTATGCTTATCCAATGCCTGTTCATAAATATACAGGAATTAAAGTTAAATCACCATTTATTTCTTCACTTTGTGTATATTTTTCAAATGTTGGTAAAAAAGGATATATGTGCTTATCTATGGATGAGGATATTGCCAAAGGTCAATTAGCTAAATTTGGTTATGCGTTCACTGAGGAAGAACAAGAAAAAAGAAAAAAATTATCATTACGATAATTTTTTTTATAAGTACCAAAGTTTTTCCCCACTTTTTCTTACTTCTTTAATAATTCCGCCACCAAGGCATTCTTCCCCATCATATAAAACGCAAGCTTGTCCTGGCGTTACAGCTTTAACGCCTTCAGGATATTTAACTAATATCTCATCATCATTAAGGTATTCAAGGGAAACATCATAATCAATTTGACGATAACGGAATTTTGCTGTACAACTAACAGGTCTTTTATCGGTATTAAAGTTAATCGTATCAATGATACAACTGTCACTAATTAAATAGTCAGTATTACCATAAGATATATATAAAACATTTTTATTAAGATCTTTTCCAACAACAAACATTCGCTCTTTAGATCCGCCAATATTAAGTCCCCTTCTTTGACCAATAGTATAATACATTAAACCGATATGTTGACCGATAACTTTATTATGATCAATATCAACAATATCGCCAGGTGTATTAGGTAAATAGTTTTCTAAGAACTTCGTAAAATTACGTTCACCGATAAAACAAATGCCGGTTGAATCTTTTTTAGTAGCCGTAATTAAGCCATTATCTAAAGCGATTTTCCTTACTTCATCTTTCGTTAAATCGCCAAGGGGGAATAAAACATTTTGAAGTTGTTCTCTTGATACTTGCGATAGAAAGTAAGTCTGATCTTTATTAGTGTCTTTAGCGCGGCAAAGTTGACCATCTTTCATTTTAGCGTAATGTCCGGTAGCGATAAAATCGCATCCTAATTTTGAGGCCTCTTTAGCGAACATATCAAACTTAATATATTTGTTGCACATCACATCAGGATTAGGTGTTCTCCCCTTTTTTAATTCATCTAAAAAATAAGTGAAGACATAGTCCCAATATTCTTTAACAAAATCAACGCGATGAAGAGGTATACCTATTTTCTCACATACTTTTAGAGCATCATTATAATCTTGTTCTTGGGGACAGATATTATTATTTAAATCAGGATTACCTAGAAAGTCACCATTGACACTAGTATCCCAATTGCGCATAAATAATCCAATGACATCATATCCTTGTTCTTTTAAGAGGATGGCGACTACACTGCTATCCACCCCACCACTCATGCCAATTACAACTTTCATTTAATCACCATCATCATTATAACATATTATAGCTTAATCGATAAGACCTTTTTAAGTAATATGGGCATGAGATATGTTTCATATAAACTGCTTAAAAGTAAAACAATTATTCCTAGACATAGTATGGTAACATAACGATTGGTAATATGTTTAAAATTAAGATTTTTTTTATGAATAATTGTTTCAATAATATATAAAGATAATTTAATGGAATATATTCCTAAATAAATAAAAATCAAAAGATTAATAACTTGATGTGGTAAATTATAAATGATACCTAAAAAGATTCCTTTAGCTTTATATTTCATAATAAAACTTGATATCGTAAAACTGAGTAAAAATGATTTCATAAAAATAAGAAAGATAACAATAGGTAGACCAATAATTGATATACCTAGTAGCCAAATACCAAAAGCGTATAATAAATTAATAAGAAAATTATTAATAAGCTCAGATTGCATATTTATTTGCCCATATTGCGTCATAAATGTATCAAGTGAGGAGTTAATCAATTCTCTATCATTAGTGCTTAAAATAGTCATAAATAAGCTACCAGTAATAATACCAATAATTGAAATTATGGCTAGAAATATTAATACTTTTTTATCAACGTTTAATAGTTTGTCCAATATTTTTTTCATTATCTCACCTAGTTAAGTATATTTAATTAAAAAGTTAATATTCCAATTTTTTTAAATATGTATTATAATTTATATAGAGGTGTCTATGAAAAAGTTAATTGGTAAAATATTAATAATCTTATTAGTTATAGGAATGCTTGGAACAATGATTATTATTCCTGCAATGACTTTAGGTAGATAAAAAAAGTACTTCTTTAAAGTACTTTTTATTTTACTTGTTCCTTTAGTAAATCTCTTATCTCTTCTAAAAGTAGAATATCATCACTTTTCTTTTCTTCTTCTTGTTCCTCTTCTTGTTCCTCTTCCTTTTTATGTGATAGTTTATTGATAAACTTAATTAGAACGAATATACATAGGGAAACAATTAAAAAATCAATAATATTTTGAATAAAAGCCCCATACATAATTGTGGCATCTTTAAACTTGAAAGATAACTGACTAAAGTTAAGACCACCAGTAATAATACCGATTAAAGGCATTAAAATATTTTCAACTAAAGATGTGACAATTTTACCAAATGCTCCACCCATAATAACACCAACAGCGAGATCAATAACATTGCCTCTAGCAATAAAAGTTTTAAACTCATTAATTATTTTTTTCATAACTACCTCCAACATCATTAGTATATCATATTATTTTTGATTAAAGTTGAGTAACCGTAAATATTTATCATATTCTTCGGCAATTTCAACTATATAATCTTTTTTCCGGATATTATCCATCCAATCTTTAGGGATATTATTAGTTCCATAGTAAATACTTGCCATTCCTCCAGCTAAAGCCCCAATGACAGCTGTATCACCACCAATATTAGTAGTAGCTATCACACACTCACGGTAATTATCAGACTTTAAGAAACACCATAAAGTTGCTTCTAATGTATCAACGACAAAACTAGTCGATTTTATTTCGTCAATATTTAATTCTTGAATGTTACCAACTAAAATTCTCGAAAAATATTTTTGGGTGGCATTGGAAAACATACTATAATCAAGATTTTTTAAATTTTTTAAAGCAGCATATTTATTATTGCCATTTAATAAATACATAAGAAAATGAACATATATATAGCAAGCACAAATGGATATTTCATGTTTATGCGTAATCGATGATACTTTACTTATGGCATCAAAGACTAATTCTTTGTTTTCTTTATTAGCCGTAAAGTAAAAAGCTAGAGGTAACATCATTTTTAAAGAACTATTACCATTATCGTTATAAGTTTCTTCCCCGCATTCATAGGCTGGAGCTTTTCTTTGTGTAAAACGAACTAAAGCTTTTAGAGTTGTCTTGCCAATATCAAAGGCTTCACTTACCGAACAAAACTTATTACTTGTAAACCAACTGACACAATTTTCAGCAATATAATCATAATCTAAGCCTTTTTTGGTTATGGCATACATCGTCGCTAAAGTAAGGGATGTCGTATCACCCCAAGATCCTTTCGGAAGGCCTTTTTTAAGGCAAGGAGTCATTTTTAAAACAGGATGATTAAGTAGTTCTTCCCTTTTAGCACCTTTAGTAATTGTTCCTAAGGCATCACCAATCGCACAGCCTAGTATTCCTTCTTTTACGCGGTACATAAACATCCCTTCATTCTATTTATATTGTATATCTTTTATCTTCATAAAGTCAATAATCAAAAAAAGCCCTAAAGGCTTTTTAGTTAACCTCTTTGGGCTTTAGAGAAAATATATTTATTATTGGCATTTTTATTAAAAATATAAGTATATTTCATAAAGTTTGCTTTATTATCATCATTAATAGCATATGTCTCTTCTTCTTCTACTTCTTTAATTAAAGCTTTTTTATCCATATCACCATATACTTTATTACCAGATTGTAATCCTGCATATACATTAACGTAGTAAGTGTTTTCATCATATAAAACAGAATCTACATATGAAATAATACGGTCTTCGTTTGTTACACAACTCTCATTGACATAATATTTGTTTTGATTACCATCATAGATATAGCTTGGACAAGTACCAATATTAGAAACATGCTTTACGGCAACAGAATCAAATGTATCAGAAATGGCTGTTTCTACATCAGAAACACTCATATAAGATGTAACATTTTTAATATTACGAGCTTCTAAGGCTTTAATTTCATCAGCTGTTAAGTCAATATTGTTTTCTAGACCAAAGCTAGTATTTAATCCGTATAAAATAATATCATTACTATTATAATCACTAACTGTAAAACTATTATTTTTATATAGTTCAATGGTTTTAGGTAAGTTTTCCATAGCGATAACATGAGCTTGAACCGTATTGATTATTAAATCATCTTCGACTTTCTTTAAATTAGGTTCTTCCTCTTTATCTTTACCACAACCAACTAATAGTAACATCATTAAGCAAACTAGAGCTATTCTTTTAATTTTTTTCATCCTTTTCCCTCTTCCTATCTTACATCAATATCATAGCACACTATTTTCATAAAATCAATTTATAATCCACCTAATAACTATGCAAAAGATGAAAAAAATGGTATATTGAAAGAGGTGATTATATGAATATTAAAGATGATTCTTTTGTTATTGTTGAGATAATACCAAGTAATACTTATGAACGTGGTGGGGTTATTGTTCAAATATCAGCTTTAAAGATTAAGGGTTTAAAATTAGAGGGACGCCTAGATGTCCGTCTTAAAGATGAAGCCTTACCATTTCAAGAAATGAAAGCTTTTATTGATTATGATCATGATGCATTTAAACTTATGGATAGTGAAGAAAAATTAAAAGAAGCCTTTAAAACTTTTTGTCAAAAAGAACCTCTTTTACTTCTTGATGATGTTTATACCCCAGCATTTCTAAATTATTTAGATAATCAAAAAGAAAATATTTTAAAGTATTTAAACTTAACTTATCATAAAAATGTTTTAGATGATATTACAAGTAAATATCATTTAGCCCCTTCTAATCATATTGTGGATCTTCTATATGAGGCCTTAATGATGGAATACTAAAAGGATGAATTAATCATCCTTTTTTTCTGCTCCTTTTAACATATTAGTAATAAGTATGGCATATCCCCTTTTAGGGTCATCGACAACGACATGAGTTACAGCCCCGATGAGATGATTATCTTGAATGATTGGTGAGCCACTCATTCCTTGGACAATCCCCCCGACTTTAAGTAATCTTTCATCAGTCACTTTAAACATAATGTTTTTGCTTTCCTCTTTGGTATTGATTTTTAAAATTTCAATTTCATATTTTTGGACTTTATTATCTTCAAGTTCCGTTAACATATAGGCTTTACCGCGTTTTACATCATTTTCTGTTCCAACTTTATACAAATTAGTTGTATCAATATCTTCTAAATAATCACCAAATAAGCCTAAATTAGTATTATCATCAATATCACCAAGGATAGATGAAGTATTAATAGAGGCATTCTTTTCACCGGGATTACCATTATCACTGCGTTTAATCTCTACTATTTTTGAGTCATATATGTACCCACCATTATCGTCTAGAATAAGTCCACTATTAGAGTCAATTATTTCATGTCCAAGAGCACCATATGTTTTACTTAAGGGATCAATGAATGTTAAAGTACCAATACCTGCAATGGAATCTTTTAGATATAACCCTGTTTTACCATTATTAATATTTAAAGTATTACTTTCATATGTACCATTTCTAATGTAACCTATGTTAGCAGAGTCTTTTCTACTATTAGAAATGTCTTCCATAAATGTTTTAAGATCAGTAATATCTTTGCCATTTAAACTAATAATGATATCGCCTTTTTTAATTGCCGAATTGGTTTTATCATAATTACCAGCGACAATAATGCCATTTGTTTTAAGCTTAATACCAATATTTTCCCCACTCGCAATAAGATAATCGGAATATGCTAAAACGGGTGACGGAATAATTAAAAGTAGCATTAACATAATTTGTTTAAAACGCTTAAACATACTTCTCCTTTTATAGGTTACATATTTAGTATGAATATCGATATCTTTTTTATGCAAAAAGAAAAGTGATAATTTAATCACTTTTCTTCATTTTTAACTAGTTTAGCCTGAATAACAATACGATTACCTTTATAGTCTTTACAAGTTGATAAAGTTAAAAACTTATCACTGGTTGAGACTTTTGTATCAAAATTATAAATACTTCTTTTTAGCATGGTATCAATCCATTGTTGGAAAGCGGCTTCATTTTCAAAATTATGTGTTAAATAATAAGCTTCAGCTTTAACGACATAGATAGAAAAGATTTTCCATAAAGTATTATTAGTTGGCGTTGATAATTTGATAATATGATTATCAGGGTTTTTATACCAATTTTCCTTTAAAGCTTTTTCTAGACTACCAAACATAACTTGATCAGTTCGACCATGACCATAAATAACGGTATTTTTTTTGAAATTAGTAAAATCAGATCTGAAATCACCATAAATCCAACCAGCAACATTGGTTTTGCGATTAAAAGAATGATTTAAATAAAAACTATTATCTTTACTTTGAACAACCGGATAATTAACATTAGTATTATTGACAAATAGCCAAGCAACCGTATCAGCATTTTTTTGTTTAAGACTAGCAAAGTCGACATTCATCATCGGTATATTAGCATAATTCCAATAATCAGCGCCATATTTATTTTTCTTTTTAACTGTTGGCGCTACCGAATCATCAACGACATTATATTCTTCTTCTGGTTCGGGTTCGATAATCGGTTCCGATGAAACATTACTATTAGAATCAATTATTTCTGGTTCAATTAAAGCTTCCTCGATGATATTATCAATTTCTTCTTGGGTCTCCTCACCAGTTCTTTTCCATTCTCTTAACATCCCAAGACAACTTACAAAACCAAAAACACCAATTAAAATGGTAATCATATAGACGTTTAAGACGCGGTTATTAAAAAGGAAATCAAGAGGTGAAGAACGATGGGCGGCATTAGATTTGTTTAAACTATCATAGACGATATCTTTATTACTTTTTTGATCTAACCAGTTTTGGGATAAAAAGACATCTTCCCCACTTTCTTCAACACTATGTAGTAAATCATGAAGACTGGCTTTTTTAACTTTACCATTTAATTTTTTAATGGTATTAGTAACTTCAAACATCGCTTGTCTGTTAAAAATTAATTTGGCTGTATCGTCGGTCATTGATTTAATATAAGGATCATTTATAATTTGCTCAAATTGGGCGATAATTTCCAATATTTCATCAGAATTAACGATTTGACCAGTTCGAATTTTATAATTAATTGTATTCGTAAAAGTATCTAAAATGATTTTCGTATTAAATATAGCTGCTGTTTTATATTGGGGAAAAAGATGAACTAATTTTTCTAATGATACATAAGTTAGGCGATCTTTAGCATAGTTTTCTTTTAAATATATAACTTTTTTACTGTTGACAGCAACAAAAAAAGCAAATGTTTTATTAGCTATTTGAACGGATTTAATAATAACACATTCTTCATTTTGATAAATAATGGCTTTTTTCATCCTATCGCCTCTATCTAATTGTATCACAAAAAGACAACAAAAAAAAGAGCTAGGCTCTTTTTACGCATGTTGTTGATTTAATTTAAATATACTAAATCCAGCTAAACCAACGAATCCAATAAGACCGGCAACGATAAGAGTTATATTCATATCAGCGGTTACAGGAATTGGTGAGTTATACATAACAACCGTTTTTTCAACTCCACCATCAGCGGTTACTTCAAACTCAACGACATCTTCACTGATGCCATATCCTTTTGGCGCACGGGTTTCAATTAATGTATACTTACCAGGTTTTAAATCAGTAAGATAATGTGGTTGTTTAGTTGAAGTCCATTCAGCAACAACATTACCATTAGCATCTTTAACAACTAATTTAGCACCAGGTACTTCTTTTTCATTAGTTATATCTCTTTTACTAATTTTAACTAAAGTATTATCTGGAATTGGGGTGTTGTACATAACGACAGGTTTTTCAACTCCACCATCATTTTCAACAACAAAATTAATTGTTTCACTTGATAACAAGTATCCTTCAGGAGCTATAGTTTCTGTTAAACTATATTTTCCTGGCGTAAGTGATTGAATATAATGTGGTGATGTTGTTGAAGTCCACTCATCAACAACTTTTCCTAAAGCATCCTTAAGAACTAAATGAGCTCCCGCAAGTTCGGCTTTAGTCGTAATATCTTGTTTACTTATTTTAACTTTTGATGGATTTTTTGAATTGACTAATTTAACATCAATAGTTTGTCCAGCTTTGGTTGTAACATTTACTGTTGCAGCTTTAATATATCCAGCTGGAGCTGATTCTTCAATAATAGTATAGGTACCAACTGGTAAATTACTAATTGTATATGGGTTATTCGTACTATTAGTTGTCCAACTAGCTACAACATCACCTGCAGCATTTTTAACGGTTATTTTAACACCGGAAAGTTTTACTTCGCTTCCTGATGAAACATCAACTTTAGTAATTCTTAAAGCTGTAATAGGATTTATGGTTGTAGTGGTTGATGCTGAAACACTAACTGCTTCATTGTACATCAAGCCGATATTTTGATATGATGAACTACCAGCTGTATAACGATAAATCTTTTTAGCTGTACCGGTTGCTCTAGCATCGACCCTAATTGACATATTCGTACCAACCTTACTAGTTGGAATAGAAACATAGAAACTCTTACCAGCTGGGACTTTAACACCACTGGCATTTTCTTTACCATCAACGACAACTTTAGCATCAGCTGGAGCGTTAATTAAGTAAATGTTTGCATTACTATAACCTGATCCACTAATGGTTATATTATTACTTACATATTTTGTACCATCGCTTGATAATTTCATCGATCCACCATTAGTAATAGATAGCTTAGGTGTTGATAATTGATATCTACTAGCAGCATTATAAAGAGCAATTGCCCCACTACCAAGACGACCATTGGCATTAAGATTACTTGTCTTTAATGAACCTTGCGCTAACCATATCGCTAACTGGGTTACATAATATCTTTCATCAGCTGAATAGCTATTTCCAAGTAGACTACTATTCCAGTTACCACCATATCCATTATTTAGGATATAAACAAGGCTTGGCGTTGTAAGTTCACGATCAAGACGTAACTTAGAGCCGTAAGTAGGAGCGGCTAGAACCTTATTAAGACAGAAACCAATTCTATCGCCTTGACTTGTTCCAACCCACTTATAAGATGTTGTTGAACCAACATACTGGTCAACCCCTTTTAAATTACGTTTATAAAATGTAATCGTACTATCAACGGCATTTACTTTTGTCATAGTAAACACAGTTAGGAAGACGACAACAAATAAACCTAAAATTCTTTTAATGTTTTTCATTCAAACTCTCCTCCACACATCAACACAATAATACCACAAAATCCTTGTATAGTCAACAAAAGATGACGTTATTAAACATTAATCATTTTCGTCTTTAGCAAGGTGAAAATCTTCTAATTCGCCATTATCTTTAACAATTTTATTAACTTGTTCTTCAATGTTTTTAAGTTTATCATCACATTCTTTGACAAGCTTCATTGCTTTTGTATATTTTTCAATGGAAGTATCAATATCAATTTCACCATTTTCTAATTCATTAATGATACTTTCTAATTCTTTAATTTTATCTTCAAATTTTGCTTCTTTTTCCTTAGCCATTATGATACCTCCTTTTCTTTAAGAATAACTTCAGCTTTTAAAATACCATCCGCTAAACGGATATTAATCACATCTTTAACTTTCACTTTTTTAATACTCTTAATAACCTTATATTCACTATCCATCGTAATACTGTAACCACGTTTTAATGTATGAATAGGACTTACTAATTCTAGTTTATCGATTAGATTTGTAAGCTTTATTTGATAATCTTTATAGATAAGATGCGGATTATTAAGAAGATAATTACTCTTTAAATGATCTAATTCTTGACGATAATTATGAACCTTTTTATTAATAACATTATTAAGGCGGTCAATCATCATATCAAGCTTTTGCCTCTTAGCATCATACATAATCATTGGATTTTTAAGAACAAAAGAGCTTTTAAAAGTCTCTAAAATTAATCTTTTATAATTAATATTTTTTAAAATAGCTTCTTTAATACGAATATTTAACTGATTAAGATAACTTTTTAAATCAACTAGATTAGGTACGGCCATTTCGGCAGCTCCCGTTGGGGTTGGCGCTCTTAAATCAGCAACAAAATCGGCTATCGTAAAATCAATTTCATGACCAACAGCACTAATAATTGGTGTTTTAGCTTTAAATATTGCTCTTGCAACTACTTCTTCATTAAAAGGCCACAAGTCTTCAATACTTCCCCCACCCCGGCCAACAATAAGTAAGTCTAAATTATAAGTATCCGCTAATTCAATTTTTTTAACGATATCATCTTTAGCGTATTCTCCTTGAACAAGACATGGAAATAAAATAGTCTTACAGATGGGATAACGCCTTTTAATCGTTGATAAAATATCTTTAATAGCGGCTCCCGTTGGAGCGGTAACAATACCTATAACTTCGGGATACTTTGGTAATTTCTTTTTATACTTGGGATCAAACAAGCCTTCTCTTTCAAGACTCGCTTTTAATTTTTCAAAAGCGAGATAAAGGTTACCAAGACCATCTTCTTGCATATCTTCAACATAAATCTGATAACTACCCGTCGCTTCATAGACACTAATTCGGCCTATTACGAGAACTTTTTTACCATCAGTTGGTGTAAAGTTTAACTTTTTAGCATATGAAGAAAACATAATGGCATTAATCCTACTATTTTCATCTTTCAAAGAAAAATATAAATGACCAGTCGTATGACCTTTGAAATTAGATATTTCCCCTTTTAAATAGACAACTCTTAAGTGTTCATTACGATCAAATTGATCTTTTAAATAGCGATTAATAACCGATACAGTTAAATATTTATCGTGCTTCATTGTCCACCTTTTCATGATAGATTTTATCTAACACACCATTAATCATTTTCCTGACATCATCGTCACTATAGAGTTTAGCTAAATCAATTGCTTCATTAATAGCTACAACATCAGGAGTATCCGTATATAGTAACTCATATATTCCTAGGCGTAAAATAGCTTTATCAGTATAGCCTAGCCGGTCGATCGTCCAATTTTTTAAATAAGTATTGGCCTTTTCATCTAGCGCATCAATATTGGTAAGAACACCATACACAGCATCTTTAACAAAATCATTATCGATTTCTAACACACCTTTAATAACATCATCGACTTCATAAGCAATTTTATTATGTTTATAGACATCAATTTGATATAAAATAGTCATAATTTTTTTTCGTAATTCACTTCGTGTCATAAAGATCACTCACCTAATTTTATTTTATCACAATAAGAAAAAAATGAGAATACTATCTCATTTTTATTTTAAAATTGCATTTAGACTATTCCGAATACTTTCTAATTCTAAGAATTTTTTGTTTCTAATCTTTCGATCACGGGCTAAAGTCTTAATTAATTTATAAACAGTTAAACCAAAGGCAAAAATAATGAAAATACTACCTAATAAGTAATCGTCTGTGATAAGTAAATAAATACCTACACACATGATTGCAAATGAAAGTATTAAAGTAATTAAGATAATCATATTATTTTGATATTCATTTTCTAAAGTTGTAATTTTAAGTTTTAAATAATCGATTTGCTCTTGTTTCGTCATTTTTAATTTATCCATTGTATCAACAATATTATTATAGACGATTTCATTTTTATTCTTTTCATCACCACTTACAGCAATATTTAAAATATCTTTTTCCATAACTCATCCCCCACGAATTAAGCATATTCTATCACAATTTTAATAAATTGTATACTTATTCTGTAATAAAACTTGCTAAAAAATTAAAAAACTTTGATAAAACAACACTTAAGGCATCACTTAATGTATAAGATATTTTCTTACCAGCATTGGCAATTTGATTATTGAAATGGACATTTTCTTTAATGATATAATCTTCAACGTCTAAGGCTTTCCCTTGCTTCACATCTTCTTCAAATTTTTTTATTTGCTCTTTTGTTAAAGTCATCTTCTGATAATTTTGATATTCATAATATCCAGATACACTACTAAAATAAAGAGCTAAATAAGAAATTAATAAGACAAAGAAGACGAACTTAAACACTTTTTCTTTCTTCATATAGATAATCTCCTAATATTTTTGCTAACACACCAATTGTGTTTTGTACTTCTTCATATGTGTTTTTATTACCACCCAATTCAATTAAAATACTTTCATTACTTAAATCCTGGTTATAAATGCCATTGACACCATTTCCCGATTTTAAACTAATCCCTCTTGTAAGTGTTGGATAATCTTTTTCTATTCGTTTATTTATCTTTTTAGCTAATTCATAATTCACTTTATAATTTTTATGATCTTTACCGATAACAAACATAATTTTGGCGTATTTTTTTTTATTAATCGTTACTGTAGTTGCACTTTTACTTACCGCATCCCGGTGTAAGTCAATTAACAAATCGACTTGATACTTTGCTAAAATGTCTTGAACATAAAACTTACTTGCGTAATAACTATAGTTATAACTGATATTATTGGTCCGCATAAACTCAGGTATATCCCCTTTTTCAACGATTACATCGACATTGTATTTAAGAAGTGCTTCTTTTAAATCTAAGGCAGCATTTAAGACGTTTTTCTTATCTTTATATCCTTCTGTTTGATGCGTATTGTAAATATATACTAGGGGTTTATCATTTGTGATATAACTAGCAAGTATTTCATTATTATCCTGATATATTTGATGATAATAACTTAAAAAATAATGTGGTTTATTAATGGTTTCATTACTTATATATGTATGATATTTACCCAAAGAATTATGGGTAAAAACTAAATCAATAATAGGTGTATTTAAAGTAAGAAGAAAACATATTTTAATGACAAGATAAGAAAGTAAAATAATGAGTAAGTATTTAATAATAATATCATTACGTAATTTACGCCTTGTTTTAAAGTGTTTAGCCATAGTATCACCACTATAGTTATATAATAATCACGTGCCACATTATGTCAAAAAAAAGCTATATATTTAATTATATAGCTTCTACTTGATTATCATCCATAGCAATCGCAATTAATTCTTCTAAACTATTGATGCTTCCTTTAGCATATTTTTTAATGTCATCAGAACAATTGCCATAGGCATAACCATTATATTTTTCCATCATCTCTAAATCCCAGGCATCTTTACCAACTACGTAAGTTTCTCTGCGATCAAGTCGGTAATGATTCTCTAAATAATTTAAGGCAGTAGCTTTATCGGCATCAATATCAATAATATTAATCCACTCATCATTAATATGACCATGGATATCTGGATATTTTAAAACAATACTATTTAAAGTCATTTCAGCTTTTACATCATCATAAGGGCGAGCGACAATACCATTAGCTGATCGCTCGGTGTTTGAGACAAAGCCATGACTAGTATCGATAAATACTTCTAAAATATTATCGTCAGCTTTTAACATATTAACAATTGGCGCAACAACATCTTGTTTAATATCTTTCCGATATAAGACGTTATAAAACCGATCAAAAATAACCGCACCATTATTACAAATATAATAATTGGGTTCAATATTGGCAAAAGCTAACTCTTCAACAACATAATTAATCGGTTTATCGGTTGCTACAATGAAAAGATTCCCTTCATCTGTAAACTTATTAATAGCAGCCGTTAGCTTTGTATTACCATCAAAATGCATACTATTATCAATATCACTAACCAACACTTTCATAATATCACCTAACTCGTTAAAAAATAAGATATCATATCTCCTAAATTATGGAAAGTATCAACGACGATGTAAAACATATTTTTAAAATAACTATATTTAGCTTCTTTAACATCAACAATGACTAAATATTTATTTTTATCTTGAAAATACTCTATCTTGGTCTTATAGCGTTTATACTTTTTAGTAATTACTTTAGCATCAATGTATTCTGACTCACCATATATATATATTTTACTATTGCATATATAAATGCTATTCGCAACAATATATTTAAAATAATCAAAGATAGTATTTAAATTGATAACTAAATACTCAATTGATTTCTTTTTAAAAAGCTTTCTGAACTTTTTAATCCGAATGGATTTACCATTCTCTAACTTAACACGCCTTTGGCGCTTGAACAGTTTACGATTTACGCCTCTTGTTAATTCATATAATCCAATATGTTTATTATTTTTAAAAATTTTAACTAGTTTTTTATCATCGACACCAATACATACGACATTACCTTTAAAGTTTTTGGCATCTTCAATTAATCTATTCATACGCACCTACTAACTACGTCATTGATGATATAACTTGTACATAGTAGTCCGGCTGTAGCTGGAACAAAGCTATTGGATGGTATAGCTTTATAATCATCAACGACTTTCTCTTCATCCGAAGAAACGACATAGATGTCCTCTTTTATTTGTTCTTCTTTTATGAATTTTCGTAATCTCTTGGCTAGAGGATCGTAATTAGTATCCTTTAATTTCATTATCTTAAGGCGTTCAGGAGAAAGCTTATTACCCGTTCCCATTGAACTAATCAGTTTAATTTTTAACGCTAAAGTTCGTTTTATAATAGCTTCTTTAACACTTATGGTATCGCAGCAGTCGACGACATAATCAATATTTGGTGTTATAACTTCATCAATATCAAGTGGGGTTAGATGCCTAGTTATCTTATGAATAATTAAATCTGGATTTATCTCTTTAAGACGAAGTTCAAAGGCATCTGTCTTATACTGACCGATAGTTTTCCTTGTCGCAATAATTTGCCGGTTTAAATTTGATGTTGTTATTTTATCACCATCGATAATTGTTACTTCTTTAATCCCAGAACGAACAATACTTTCTAAAGCATATCCTCCAACGCCACCAAGGCCAATAATTAAAACATGTAATTCCTTTATGATAGGAATGGCTTTGGGAATTAATAATTCAAGACGTTCAAGCATAGCATCATATCCTTCAATACTAATAATATTTTATCACATAATTATATAAAAAAACAAGTAAGGAGACCTTACTTATTTTTCAAATTGGGAATTGTATAAACTAGCATAAAAGCCATTAGCTGCAATTAAGGTATCGTGAGTACCTTGTTCAACAATATTACCATCTTGCATAACTAAGATGAGATCAGCATTTTTAATCGTTGATAAACGGTGAGCAATAATAAATGACGTTTTGCCAATAGTTAATTTATCCATTGCCTTTTGAACTAATTCTTCGGTTCTAGTATCAACATTAGATGTTGCTTCATCAAGAATAAGGAAAGGTGCTTTTTTTAACATACCGCGCGCAATCGTCATTAATTGCTTTTGACCTTGACTGACAGTTTCACTATCGCCTATTTTGGCATCTAAGCCACCTGGTAAGGTTGTAACGAAGTGATTAATACCCACTGTTTTTAATGCATTCATTATCTCTTCATCCGTTACATTAGTGTTATTAAACTTTAAATTGTCTCTTATCGTTCCATCAAATAGCCACGTATCTTGTAAAACCATAACGAATAAATCATGAATATTTTGGCGTGTTAATTTTTTCGTTGAAATGCCATCGATATAGATATCCCCACTTTTGATGTCATAAAATTTCATAAGTAAATTAACCATCGTTGTTTTACCAGCACCAGTTGGACCGACAATAGCAATTTTTTCTCCGGCTTTAACACTCGCACTGAAATCTTTAATAACATCATTTTTACCATCATAACTAAACTTTACATGGTCAAAAACGATATTACCTTTAACTTTATCGTTATCAATACTTATAGTTACCTCATCTTCATTAGGTAATTCTTTTTCATCTAATAATTCGAATACTCTTTCCGATGCGGCTGCTGTCGATTGTAAGAAAGTTAGCGCTTGGGCAATTTGATTTAATGGGTTTGTAAATAATCTAACGTAGATCATAAACGCTACGATAACACCAAAGGATATAATATTATTAGATGTTAATAAAGCGCCAACAACGCATACAGCAACATATCCAAAGTTACCGACAAAGCCCATAATTGGTTGCATAAGTCCTGATAAGAACTGACTTTTACGATTACAATAATATAAACGATTATTTAAAGCATCAAACTCAAGACTAGCGCTCTTTTCCCCATTATAAGCTTTAACAATATTATGTCCAGAGTATATTTCTTCAATATGTCCATTTAAATTACCTAGTTGTTTTTGTCTTTGAATGAAATATTTTTGCGATTTTCCTAAAATTAATCCCATAAAGGCAAAACCGATAAGGCTAGATATAATAGCTGTTAAGGCCATAATCCAATTAGTGATAAACATCATTAAAATGGAACCTAAAAATAATGTAATACTTGTAACTAAAACGGATAAACTCTGATTTAAGTGTTGCGCAATCGTATCAACATCATTTGTAATTCTGGATAATACGTCTCCAGTTTCGTTATGATCAAAATAACTTAATGGTAAAAGATTAATCTTAGTACTTATCCTAGAACGTAATTTTTGCGCAAAACGATTAGAAATCGTTGATAAGATAAGTGATTGAATAAAACTCATTAGAGCGCTAACAATATAAATAATAGCTAAAACAAGAGATAATTTGGTAATCTTTTTAATATTCATTTCCGGTTTGATTTTTTCATAAATCGGTTTTGGTAATTCTTCTAATTTGATTAAAATGTCTTCATCTTCCGTTTTAGCATTTTCTAATAGTTGTGAAAAAGCTAATTTATCATTCGCAGAAATGGTTTGATCGCTCATGATATCACTTACTGTTTCCGTATTTATTCTAGGTGTTAGACCAGATGTGATCATATCTGCTAAATCCGATAATTTATTTGGTGAGATTAGAGCTAGAATAGCGCTTATCATAGCTAGTGATAAAGCAATGATAAGCATAACGCGCCAAGGACGTAAATTGCTTAAAAGTCTTTTCATTGAGCCTTTAAAGTCTTTGGACTTTTCAAAATTTCTTCCTCCTCTAGGCATTGTCTAACTCCTCCTTTGATAATTGTGATAGCGCTATTTCTTTATAGACCTCACAATTTTTCATTAAGTCTTTATGGCGTCCAATCCCAACACATTTGCCACGGTCTAAGACAATGATTTTATCAGCATTAAGAATAGTTCCGATTCTTTGAGCGACAATAATGGTTGTAGCATTTTTTGTATATTCTTTTAACTCTTTACGAAGAGTCGAATCTGTTTTATAGTCAAGGGCTGAAAAAGAGTCATCGAAGATATAAATTTCTGGATCATAAGCAATCGCTCTTGCAATCGCTAAACGTTGCTTTTGACCACCAGAGATATTGGTTCCTCCTCTTGCAATATGTGATTCTAATCCATTATCCATTTTATTTATAAACTCATCTGCTTGAGCAATTCTAATGGCATCATTAACGCGTTTTGAAGTTGTTTCTTTTCCATTATCACCATAAGCGACATTATTGTAAACACTATCATTAAACATAAAGGCTTTTTGGGGAACATAACCAATCTTATGATGAAGATGATCTAGTTTGTAATCTTTGACATCTACCCCATCGACATAAATACTTCCTTCACTAACATCATAAAAACGAGGAATTAGATTTATTAAGGTCGATTTACCAGAACCTGTTGAACCGATGAAAGCAACAGTCTCTCCTTTATTAATCGTAAAAGATATATTTTTAAGTAAATAGCCTTCAGCATCAGGATACTTAAATGAGACATCTTTAAATTGAATCGTTCCTGTCATACCCTTAACACCATCAAGAACATTACCATCTTTAAGACTTGTTTTTTGATCTAAAACTTCATTAATACGACCAGCTGATACTTGCGCTCTTGGCCACATCATAAAAATCATCGCAAGCATCAAGAAGGACATAATAACTTGCATACCATAGCTTGTAAAGACTACCATATCACCAAAAAGAGTAATCTTTTCTGGCATACTAGCATTCATTATCAAATATGCTCCAATAAAATATATTCCTAAAGTTAAAAAATGCATAATAAGATTCATAACGGGATTTAAAACAGCAAAACATCTTTGGTTAAATAACTGTGTTCTTGTTAAAGTACTATTGACATCTTCAAAACGATTTAATTGAAAATCTTCCGCATTAAAAGCATGAATAACTCTGATACCAGTTAGATTTTCTCTGGTAACACCATTAATTTTATCGATTAATTTTTGAACGATTTTAAAGCGTGGTAAGACAATAATCATAAGACAAATAATTGTAATTAACAAAATGATTACGCAAGAGCCAGTAAGCGCACTCCATTCAAGGCTTTTATTAACTATTTTAGATATCGCCCATACGGCCATAATAGGCGCTTTAATAAGCATTTGAAGCCCCATCGCGATGACCATTTCAATTTGCGTAACATCATTCGTCGTTCTGGTAATTAAACTACTCGTTTGAAAATTCTTTATTTCATTCATACCAAAGGTTAAGGTATGATTAAAAATATCTTTTCTTAACTTTCTTGAAAAAGACGCACTTATTAAAGCAGCGAAATAACCAACAATAATTGCGGATATCAATGAGCCAATCGCACATAACATCATATAGCCACCTTGAATTAAAATATCCCGCATATGACTACCTGATGTTTGAACAAGTCTCGTTATCTCACTCATATAATCCGGTAATTTTAAATCAAGCCATACTTGAAAAGCTACTAAAATAACGCAAATAATCGCGTATAATAAATCTTTTTTGCTTAATTTACCAAATAATTTAAACATAATTCCTCCTTATTCATAAATTCCCTTTTTAATAATAGCTAATTGATTATGAAAACGCATACTAACCATTTCAAAATCAAACTTCATAATATAATAACCACTGATTGAATGCATCAAAATACTAGTTAAAATATCAACGACATCATCAATATGAACGTCATTATTAATTTTTTTATCGGCATGCTTATTGAAGCCATGAATTATTTCAATTGTTTTTTCTCTTGTAATATGACTAGTTAGTTTATTTTCAATATTATGATTTAAGCCAATAAAAAACATTTTAAGCAGCCTACCATAATCGCCTTCATCACAGTATTTGATAATTTTATCAAACATATGCTCATAAATATCAATAATATCTTGACTACCTATAAGTGCTTCAGTTAAAAAGTCTATTAAAATATTATGATATTTAGTAATAATATATAAATATAAATCTTCTTTATCATTAAAATAAAGATAAAAACTCCCTCTTGGCATATCAATACTTTGAATAATCCGGTTAATTGATATTTGATCATAAGGATATTTAGAAAACTCTTCTAAAGCGGCTGCTAGAAGTCTTTTCCTTTTATTTTCATCTAAATGTTGAAATGCTTTATTAGGCATATAATCACCTTACCGAACAAAAACCATTATACTATGACAAGTTGTCATAGTCAAGTAATATTTACTATTTATTTTTTAGTCATTTATATGGTATAATAATAGCGGTGATTAAAATGAAGAAAAGATTATTTATCGGAATAATGATATCATCCATTATCTTAACTGGTTGTGGTGATAAAGAAGAAAAAGTCGATCTTAAAGAAGATATTTCGGATACAATTCAAATTGAAAATAGCGATGAAGCCAAATTAATTTGTACTAAAGATGCTGTTTATGATGATTATAATTATAGTGTTGGTGCTAAATACGTTGTCTTTACTGATGATGAGGATATGGTAACAAAGATTGTTAGTCGTGAGATAATTGCTTTAGGAACTGATGATAAAGATGCCTTAGAACAATATAAAGCAGCTTTTGAAGATGATCATAAAATTCCTTCACAATATGATGGATATGAAGGAAAAGTTACAACCGAAGGTAGACAAATTATTTCGGATACAACTATTGACTACACGAAGTTCGATTTAAAAAAGTTTGTTGAGGATAATGATTTAGATGCAAGTTTTGATCCAGATGATGAGTTAAAACTTGATAATATCGAAGCTCGTTATGTATCTTTGGGTAGTGTTTGTGAAAAAAAGTAAAGAATAAATCTTTACTTTTTATATTGTTTAAAAAAATGTTTACCAATCTGATCAAATGATGATGCACCCGTTAATGTGATATCAAAGGTTTGATTATATAATTTAATGTTAGCGCGGTTTAAAAAGGCAATATTAATCTTTTTTAAATTAATTCCGGCTTTTTGATCTGATGGTAAATCACCAAATGATAATCCCACTTCATTAGCTGATACGGGAATTTTTATAATGTCTTTATTATATGTATGAATAACCGGACTTTCTAATCCAATGATTTTTCCATCACTAACCTTGACATGATTGGTAATAATTTCCACATTAGATCTTAAGGCATCTTCTTTCTCAAGGGCGGTTTTAATCGGCTCATATAATCCCCCACTGACGATATAAATAGGAATACCTAATCTTTCCATATTGCGAACGAAATTAGGAAAATCTGGTCTAATTATTAGTGAAGTATTATTAGAAGCGATAATATCAAATAATGCTTTCGTTACGCCATCAGCTGCTAAATAGGACATCTCTTCAATAGGCCACTGGCTTAAAATTTTGATACGCTCATCTAAAGCCATTTGATGATTTAACTCAATGGGCCGGTATTTCTTATAACAAGCATTCATCTTCCTTTTTATACTATCGCTAATTAGTGGACTAATAGAATATATCCCCCATGATGATGTACTATCTAAAGAAGTGATAGTATGATCAAAATCACATATGATGTAGGATATATCATAGTTCCTAATCGGTCTATTTACATATATCATTATTTTTGATATACCTTAAAGGTATCCTTACCAGCTTCTTTTTGATGAATATAGATAGGAACATCAATTTGATATTTAACGAGGATACTTCTAAGTACTTTAAGATAATTAAGTAAGTATTCTTCTCTTACTTGTGGATAATTAATATCAAAACTGCGCATATCTTGATGCAAAGGATGATTAGGATTAATGCTTCCTCTTTTAGTATAATAATCAACTATCTCTTCATCACAAAAGCCTAAAAAAGAAATATCACCCTCATCGACATATTTACTATAAGGAACACTAACACCGATTAAATGATCTAGACTAATGGCATCTTTCGTACGTACCTCATCATAAAAAGTTGCAAAACTACCTAATTGTTTCAAGTCATAATCAGAAAAAACAGGTTTATAACTAACTTTTTCGATTGGTCCAACGGTCTTATCTAAAACGAGCGATAAAAACTTTGTCGTATAGTGATAAAAACCGGATGAACCTTTTCCATACATTCTTCTTTCTTTAGAAGATGTAGGTTTTATTAAACATATTTCATCATCTTTATTTAATTTGTTTCCATCTTTTTGATGTAAATTTTTCCTTGATAAAATATGACCACTAACAATAATTTTTTCTAATGTTGATAAAGAATAATCAGCATCACCGATAATCGAATAAAAATAACATTCATTAATATTTAGCTTGCTCATATAACCCTCCAAACAGTGTCATATTCTAGCATAAACCATTAAAAAAAACAAATTAGACGTTGAGAATGAATAACTCAACGCCTAATTCTGCATTTATTTTACCTGTTTTAATATCATTATCTAAATTAGCAAGTTTTAATATAAAATTTAAAAGGGTCTTTTTTTGATACTTTATCCCCTCTTCTAAGGCTAGTTTAACGCGGTAAGGATGAACAGTTAAGGTGGTAGCTATTTCATTATTATTAAGACCTTGCTCTTTTAAAATGATACTTTGATACATCAACCGAAACTTACTTGCCAAAAGCGCAATAACATTAGTAGCGTCATCATTATGGCGAAGTAATTCATAATAAGTCTTTAAAGCTAGATCCTTTCTTTTATTAATGATATTATCAACAAACTTATAGATATCCGTATCAATATTAACTGATGAACAATTTAAAATATCATCTTCACTGATATGTTTATCATCAATTTTATAAATTTTAATCTTAGTACTCTCTTGACTTAATAACTCTAAATCATTTCCTACGCGGTTAATTAATAAGTTAAGGGCATTATCACTAATTTGATAGTCTTTAAATAAGTCTTTAAGAGCCTTTAGTACATCAACCTTATTAAACTCTACTACTTGACCTTTACTTTTAAATAACTTAGTTATTTTTTTCGTATTATCAATGGTAGGATTATGGCTGATAAAAATCATAATCGTATTGGGGTTATAATTAGTTAAATAACTAGTTAATAGATTTATATCATCATCACTATTTTTAACGCGGTTAAAATAAGAACAATTATCTACGATAATTAATTTTTTAGTATCAAATAAAGATATGGTACTAGCATCTTCAATTACCTTTGATAAGGTATCATTATCTAGATTATACCGATTGATATTTACCTCATCCATCTTTTCTTTTTGGATAAGATCATTGATATATTGTTTAAGTAAAAAAATGTTTTCACCATATAATAGATAATTCATCCTATCACCAATATTATTATATCATTTTAAAATACCTAAGTAAAATAAAAATAGGACGTAAACATCCTATTTTTTATCGTCTTTAAGATCTTCTAATCTAACACTGACAAGTTTACTAACACCGGACTCTTGCATCGTTATACCATATAGGATATCAGCAAACTCCATCGTTTTCTTTTTGTGAGTAATGATGATGAATTGCGTTTTACCTTTTAGTTTTTGAATATATTCACCAAAAGATTCCACGTTAACTTCATCTAGGGCCGCTTCTACTTCATCTAGAACACAGAAAGGTACCGGACGAGATTTTAAAATAGCAAATAGTAAACTGATTGCCGTAAATGTTTTTTCACCACCGGATAGAGCCGAAATGCTTTTTAAACTCTTACCTGGTGGGGACGCAACAATTTCAATACCCGTTTCTAAGATGTTATCGGGATTAGTTAAGGTAAGTTTAGCGGTTCCCCCTTTAAATAATTCCTTGAAAGTAATTTCAAAGTTTTGATTAATAATGTTAAAAGTTTTCATAAAACTTGTTTCCATTACGTCATCCATTTCCTCGATTATTTCTAGCAAGGTATTTTCAGCTTTTGTTAAGTCTTCTTGTTGTTTAATTAAAAATTCATAGCGTTCACTTACTCTAGCATATTCTTCAGGAGCCGTAGCGTTAATTGGTTCTAACTCACGCATCTGACGTTTTAAAGAACTTATTTTATTTTTAACTAAAGTAACATCCATATCTAATTTATAGTGTTCTTTTGCATACTCAAAAGTCATACTATAAGTTTCATTAAGTTGATTTAATAAGTTATCAAGTTTAACATCGTTACGATTAATTTCAATTTCTAAGTCTTTAAGTTCATTATTCTTTTCATTATATAAACTATTATCCTTTTTTGATAAATAAGTTAATTCATCTAAATTACTATTTAAACTTTCCAAATTATTTTTTAAATTATTTAATTCGTTAGTTAATTCATTTTTCGTATTTAAGGCTTGGTAGTAATCGGATAATACTTTCTCTTCTTCTTCGCTTAAAGTACCATTTAAAATGTTTTCGGTACCTTTAATATTAGTTTGAATACTAAGGAGTTTTTCTTTTAAAGATTCTTTCGTGTGATGCTTACTATCGATATCTTCTTTAGTGAGTAACATATCTTTAGTAACTAGATATAATTTATCTTCAAGGGATTTTAATTGATAGTCTAATGCATTTAAATTGTTTTCAATATCCTTAATCTTCTTTTCATTGGTACCTTGTTCTTTTAGATATTTTTCTAAATCATATTTTTCGGTTATAACATTTTTTTGAATAATATTACCACCGGTAATCGATCCACCAACGTGAAATAACTCTCCTGATAAAGTAACAATGCGGTAGCGATACTTAATCAATTTACTAATGCTGTTGGCATCATCGATATCTGATACAACGATAACATTACCGAGCTGATTATCGATAATATTATCATAAACAGCATCATTTCTAACAAGATTAGAAGCGATATCAACAAATCCGCGATGAGATTTAATTGTCTTTAAAACATCATCATCAATACCTTTACCTTTAATAATATTAAGAGGTAAAAAAGTAGCCCTACCAAGATTGTTTTCTTTAAGATAATTAATAGCTTCCTTAGCTCTTACTTCATTATCAACGATAATATTGTTAATAGCTGCTCCAAGCGTTGTACTAATAGCTTTAGAATATTTTTCTTCTACTTCAATAATACTTCCAATATTACTATGAATGCCTTTAAGACGTGGGTTATTTAAAACATTTCGAACGGAACTTGGGATAGTATTACTATTTTCAATGCTCTCTTTTAAATTATTAATTTTAGTTGTTAAAATGTTTTGATTACGTAAAACATTAGCTAAAGATATCTCTTCATTACGCTTTTTTTCATTAACATCAGTTATCTCTTTTTCTAATTTAATCTTATCTTTATTAAAACTATCGTACTTATTATTTAAATCATCAATAGTTAATTTTAGATTATCAATATTATTATTTGTTGTTAATTCTTCTTCTTTTAAAGAAACAATCTCTTTATGTAACTTAGTATCATCAACTTCATAATTTTTACGTTCTAAAATGATTTCTTTTTGACTATTAATTCGTTCGGCTTTGGTTGTAATATCCATTAGTTCTTGTTGTTTTGAAGAAATAGTACTTGATAGTTTACTAATGTTATTTTTACATTCTTCAATTTTAATTTCATATTTATTATTACTAATAGAAATATTAGTTATCTCTTCTTTTAATTTTTCAACTTTATTCTTGGTATCATTAAAATGTTCATTGATATTATCAATATCATATGTAATAGCGCCAATTTCTAAACTTTTTAACTCATCTTGTAAATCAAAGTATTTTAAAGCCTTAATTTTTTGTTCGCGTAATGGTTCGACTTGGACTTCTAATTCTTTAATAATATCATTAACCCGATCCATATTTTGATGGGTTTTATCTAATTTATGGATAGCTTCTTCTTTTCTTTTCTTATACTTTAAAACACCAGCGGCCTCTTCAAACATCGATCTTCTTTCTAATGGACGTTCACTTAAAATATTATCAATCTGCCCTTGACCGATGATATTAAATCCTTCTTTACTAAATCCACTATCCATAATTAAATTAGATAGATCTTTAAGACGGGCCTTTTCACCATTAATAAAATATTCATTGGTTCCATCTTTATATAGACGTCTTTTAATGGCAACCTCATCTTCATCAATGGCTAAATAGTGATCTTTATTATCAAAGATTAAGGTAACATTAGCAACGGATAAAGGTTTGCGACTTTTACTACCAGAGAAAATGATATCCGTCATACTCTCATCACCACGTAATGATTTAACGGATTGTTCACCTAATACCCAGCGGATAGCATCAACAACATTGCTTTTACCACTTCCATTAGGTCCAACAATACCGGCAATATCTTGATTAAGTTCAATAACAGTATTATCGGCAAATGATTTAAAGCCTTGGGTTATAATTTTTTTTAGATACATACTATTCACCACTTTAACATTATTAATTATATCAAAAAACACTAAAAAAAGACAGTAATTTCTGCCTTTTTATAACATTTATTTCAAGGTGTAAAAATGATCAGATATAACGAATTCTTTAGAGCCAAAATAGGTAAATGCCCAAATAGCTTCGGCATCAGGTTCACTATTGATAAGTTTTTGACCATCTTCTATAGGTAATAAATAAGCAATATATGATAAAACGGTTGCATCAGCTAAAGATGTACTAACAACACTAACACCAGCGGTATCATGATTTGGCTCTAATCCGGTGGTAGGATCAACGATAAGAGAATATGTTTTACTGCCATCTTCATAGTATTTTTGATATCGTCCTGTTGAAGCCACTGCTTTATTTGTAATCCGTAAAGTAGTTAAGACATCATCATCATTTTTATAAGGGCCAGCCACTATAATATTATATTTACTATCTTTAGTTGGATGATTACCAACAACTATATTACCATTGGATGAAATATTATAAGTTGTAATACCAAGAAGATTTAATGTATCACATACACGGTCCGTTGCATAAGCAAACTTTATATTGTCTAAATTAATGTTAGCATGATTATTTTTAATAGTATCATTATCTAAAAGAACAATATCCTTAATGTCTGGTAGTGCATCCTTTAATTCTTCATCGGATGGATGACCTTTCTTTTTTTCATAATATGAGTCCCAAAGATCGATTAGGGCGCCACTATTAATATTAAACTTACCATCACTTTTTTCATACCAATCATAACCATATTTAATTAATTGGTAAAGATTATGGCTAAGTTTAATAGTATCATCATGAGATGTATTATTATAAATCATTGATAACTCACTATCTTCATTAGTGCGGTCAGTTAGTTTATCATAAGTGTCATAGATATTTTGGGCTTCATCCAAGGCTCTATTTGCCGTTGATTCATCTTTCGCATATAGCGTAATTTGAATCTCACTATCCATGCTCTTAATCGTTTTTTGATATTCTTTTCCCTCTTCTTCTTTATTATGACTATAAATAGACTCAAGACCTGTAAACTTACTAAAATTATCTGTTTTAATCATAAGTCCAATAAAGAAAGCAATCATACTAAGGATAAGCGCTAAATTTCTAAAATACATAACCTTAGACATTTTAACTTTTTCGGGTTTGTTTTTCTTTTCCATTTTCATCACCTCTTTATAAGTTTGGGCTAAAAGCTTACCAACACTTACAATATCTTTCTTCTTGGCTACCTTATAACCATTTTTAGTTAAATCCGGTAGTTTTCCTTCTAAAATAAGAGTTACTTTTGAAGTAAACTCATCAATATCTTTAGCTTTATAAACGACTTTATCCGTTTCATATTCATCAAAGATAGGAATATCTCTAATTAAAGTTGGTATTTTTGATGTTAGAGCCTCAATAATAGGGATTCCTTCCGTTTCCTCAAGCGTTGGAAAAACGTATAAATTAGCTCCGCTTAAAGCTTTTTTAATCATATCTTGTTCAACATATCCGGCAAACGTTAAATTAGGTAGTTTAGTGTGAACGGCTTTTCTAATTTTTCGTGGTGAGGCCCATAAAGGACTTTCACCAAACCAAATAAACTTATATTCAGGTAATCTTTTAGCTAAAGTGACAAAATCAAGAATTCCTTTACGTTCGATATAAAGACCAATGCCAACGACAACTTTATCCGTCTTTTTATAGCCATAAGCTTTTCGAAATGCCATACCATCTTTATCATTTCGTTCAAAGAAAGAGGTATCAACCCCATTACTAATAGCTTTAATTGGAGCATCTAGATTATATCCTTCTAGTATTTTTTTAGAATATTCGGTGGGAGTTACAATGATATCACCAAGGCGGTAACACTTGGAAATCCACTTTTTAAATAAAGGAGAAACAAGGTTACTAAAAAGAAAAGAATTACGAAAATCTTCTTCTGTCGAATGGGCATGATAAATAACTTTTTTACCAGCTTTCTTAACTTTTTTAGCGAAAAAATAAGATTTAGGCCAATAAGTATTAATATGTAAAATATCAAAATCATCCTTAGGATCAGTTGTATAGTCAATGTTATTATCTTCTAAAGCTTGCATTTGATGATTTATAGCTTTACCAAGGCCAGATTTTCTAATTGTTTTATAACCCTCTGTATATAATAAAACCTTCACATCTATCACCTAGATCTATTATATCATATTTTGATAATAAAAATATCATTCATTGATATTAACAAGAATGACATCGGTTCCAATTTTTTTAATTTGTTGCCATTTTATTTCGACGGCCTTACTATTTAAAAACGATAATAAGAAATGATATTTTTCAACAAGAAGAACAACGGTCTTACCATCTTTATCAATACTTACATCAATGATATTACCAATACATTTACCATCACTAATATTAATGACATCCTTGGTTTGTAAATCAGATAAACGCATCTTATCACCTAATAAATTTTATTTACGATAGAAGAAAAAAGAACTTAAAGTTCTTTTCATAATTTTTTATTTATCCAAAAGTTCATCAAAGAAGTTTTGATATGGTGAGGCGAAAGTTTGAATGTTTAGTCGATATGGATTTTTAACAACTAAAAGATAATTATGGAGAGCCATTCTTTTTAATGGTGAGGCGTGTCCACCATATTTTATATCCCCAACGATTGGATGCCCCATCTCGCTTAAATGAACACGAATTTGATTTTTACGACCCGTTTTAATATTGACATCTAAAAGCGTATAATTTTTTCCTTTTTTTAAGATGTTATACTCGGTAATAGCGCGTTTACCATGAGTTGAACTATGGACAAACGTATTTTTTTCTTCATATAGATAATTATCGATGATACCATCTTTTTCTACGCATCCTTCTGTAAGCGCAATATAGCCTCTCCTTAAAACTAAATTATTCCAATCATCCTGATATTGTTTTTTAATTTTTCCCGATTTAGCAAACATAACAATACCGGATGTATCCTTATCAAGACGATTGATAATAAAGACTTTAAAGTGATGTTTTAAAGCATAAAGACGAACTTGATGATAAAGAGTTTCTTCTTTTTCTTTTGAAGAAGCAATACTAAGAAGTCCAGCTTTTTTATCGATAACAATAATATCATCATCTTCATATATTATTTTAAAAGGAAGATCCTCCTTGACGGATAAATCAATCATTATTTCATCACGACAATAAACTTTATAAGGTAATTTTAAAACGACCTTATCATTAACTTTTACTTGATGATATTTAAAAAAACTTTTAATTTTTTTCTTTGAATAATCGGTATTATTAACTAAGTAATTAACGAGATCATCATCATTTTTAACCATAAGTTTAACGCTCATCAAATCACCAACTTCATTATATAATGGCAATGATAAAAAAGCAAGAAAAGAGGATTACTCCTCTTTTAAAATACGTTCTAATTCATCTAATTTGGTTTCATTCATTGGCGGGATACCCTCTAAAGGATATGGAATATTTAACTCTTTATATTTATCGACACCATATAAATGATATGGAAGTAGTTCAACCTTTTCAACATTTTTAATTTGCTTAATATATTCTTTTAAATCATGCATATATTCAGGATTATCATTAATTGTTGGTACAACTACTTGTCTTAGCCAAACTTTTTTACCACTTTCATTTAAAACTTTAACAAACTCATTAAAGGTATCAATTTTATGACCGGTCATTTTTTCATAATCAGCTTCCGTTATCGCTTTAATATCTAAAATAACTAAATCAGTATATTCTAGTATTTCTTTATAAAGCCCTACTCCAACACCCGAAGTATCAATAGCAGTATGAATGCCAATCTCTTTAATTTTCTTTAAGCATTCAAGTAAAAACTCCGGCTGCATTAATGGTTCTCCCCCACTAAAGGTAACGCCACCATTATCATAATATGTTGCATTATTAGCGAGGTCTTTAACGATTTCATCGCTAGTTATTTCTTTAGCCTCAGCCATTGTCCAAGTCTCCGGATTATGACAGAAAAGGCACCTTAAAGGGCATCCTTTCATAAATACTACCATCCGAATACCGGGTCCATCAACAAGACCCATCGTTTCAATTGAATTAATATAGCCTGTCATTAGATATTACCATGGAAAGTACGATTAATTACTTCTAATTGTTGTTCTTTAGAAAGGCGATTAAAACGTACAGCATAACCAGAAACCCGAATCGTTAACGTTGGATATTTATCAGGGTGATCCATCGCATCAATTAAGGTATCACGATTTAAGACATTGACATTAAGGTGTTGGGCACCTCTTTTAAAGTAACCATCCATTAAGTTAACTAAGTTTTCATATCGCGTCTCATCATCATTACCTAAAGCATTAGGAACAATAGAGAATGTATTCGAAATACCATCTTCACACACATGAGCATAAGGTATTTTAGCAACACTGTTTAGTGAGGCAATCGCGCCACTAGCATCCCGACCGTGCATAGGATTAGCACCAGGCGCAAAAGGAACACCGGCGCCTCTTCCATCAGGAGTAGCACCTGTTTTTTTGCCGTAGACAACATTTGAAGTAATGGTTAAAACAGATAATGTGTGTTTAGCTCCTTTATATAATGGATACTTGCATAGTTTATCATAGAAACGTTTAACTAAATCAACGCCAATTTCATCAACCCGGTTATCATCATTACCGTATTTAGGGAAGTCGCCTTCAATTTCAAAGTCAATAGCGATACCTTCTTCATTACGAATAGGTTTAACTTTAGCGTATTTAATAGCTGATAATGAATCGATAACAACGGATAATCCCGCTACCCCAAAGGCCATTAATTTTTCAGGATCCGTATCGTGTAAAGCCATTTGACCAGCCTCATAAGCATATTTATCATGCATAAAGTGAATAATATTCATCGCATCAACATAAGTTTTAGCTACAACTTCAAGCATCCGGTCATAGACGCTCATAACTTTATCATAATCAAGTACTTCATCCGTCATCTTATCAAAGCCATCAACGATAAGTTCCCCTTTCATCTCATCAACGCCACCATTGATGGAATATAACAAAGCTTTAGCAAGATTACAACGAGCACCGAAGAATTGCATTTGTTTACCAACTGTCATCGCTGATACGCAGCACGCAATTGCATAATCGGATCCGTGAAGTGGCCGCATTACTTCATCGTTTTCATATTGAATAGAGTCTGTTTTAGCTGATATTTTAGCGCAATACTTTTTAAAATTATGAGGTAAACGGTCAGACCATAAAATCGTTAAATTAGGTTCTGGTGAAGAATCAAGATTAATTAGCGTATGTAAATAACGGAAGCTACTTTTTGTAACAAGAGAGTGTCCATCTTCTAACATACCGCCAATTGATTCCGTTACCCATGTTGGATCACCGGCAAATAACTCATTATAATCAGGTGTTCTTAAGTGACGCGCTACCCGTAATTTAATTATAAATTGATCAATTAACTCTTGAGCATCCGTTTCGGTTAACACGCCATTTTTAAGGTCACGCTCAATATAAATATCAATAAATGTTGAAGTGCGACCTAAACTCATAGCAGCACCATTATTTTCCTTGATGGCAGCTAGATAACCAAAGTATAACCATTGAATAGCCTCTTTAGCATTTGTAGCGGGATTAGATATATCAAAGCCATAACTAGCAGCCATCTTTTTAATCTCACCTAAAGCATCTATTTGCATTGATACTTCTTCTCTTAAGCGAATCGTATATTCATCTAAAGTTCTTTGCTCTAAAAGAAGTAAATCTTCTTTTTTCTTTTCAATCAAGTAATCGATACCATATAGAGCAATTCTTCTATAATCACCAATAATACGACCCCGACCATAAGCATCAGGTAGTCCTGTTAAAAGGCCAGCATGACGTGCTTTACGAATATCAGTTGTATAAGCTGAGAATACACCATCATTATGGGTTCTCCTATAAGTCGTAAAATGCTTCTTAACATCTGGATTAAGCTCATAGCCATAAGCAGCAAGAGCTTGCTCAACCATCCGCATTCCACCATAAGGATTGACAATTCTTTTAAATAATTCATCAGTTTGAAGACCGACAATAACATCATCATCTTCTGATATATATCCTGGTTTAAAATTATTAATACCTGAAACAATATTTGTTTCAACATCATATATACCCTTTTCTAGTTCAATCTTAGCTTTATCTTCACAGATTTTTAAAACCCGTAACGTTTTTTCGGTTGGACCAACTAAAAAACTATCATCACCCGTATATTCCGTATAATTTTCTTTAATAAAATCAAAAACATTTATTTCCTTTTTCCAAGTTTCACCTTTAAAATCATTCCAAGCTTCCATATAAGCCTCCTATCTTTACCTTAATAAGTATAACATATTCGCTTTACTGAAAACAAGTCACTTTACAGTATCATCCGTTTAATATTGTCAAGTCCACTTTTTTCTAAGCGTGATATTTGGGCTTGCGAGATACCTAGCTCTTCACTTAGCTCCATTTGTGTTTTTCCATATAAGTATCTAGCGTTAATAATATATTTTTCTTTATCCTTTAATTTATTTAAAGCTTCCTTAACACTTAAGCGTTCTTCTAAAGAATAGGAATTATGACTTTTATCTTCTAATTGATCCGATAAATAGATGACATCTCCACCATCATTATAGATAGGTTCAGACATACTAATACTTTCTTTTAGGGCATTTTCAGCTAAAAATAATTCATATTCGGATAAATGAAGATTATCGCATAACATTTTAGAGGTTGGCTCTTTACCTAATTGTAAACTTAAGCGTTCTTTTTCTTTAGCTATTTTATAGGCTGTATCTTTAATACTACGAGCTATACGAACACTATTATTATCTCTTAAATACCTTTTTACTTCCCCTAATATCATCGGAACCGCATAAGTCGAAAAACGGACTTCATGACTTAAATCAAAATTATCAATTGCTTTAATAAGGCCAATACAACCGATTTGAAATAAATCATCCATATTATCGGCGCGGTTATTATACTTTCTTAAAATGCTTAATACTAATTTCAAATTACCATTAACAAGTTTTTCTTTAGCTAACATATCACCTTTTTTTAATGCTTTAAATAATTCTTCCATCTCTTTATTAGATAAGACTTTCAAAGAAGACGTATTAATTCCACATATTTCTACTTTATGTCGTGCCATAAAAGCTCCTTTCACTTCTTTATGACACGTTTTTAAACTTTTTATACAAAAAAAAGAAAGCAAATGCTTTCTTAAATGGTTGTATTATAAATAGTGTTGGTGAGAAATTCACTGACACTGTTTTATTTCATAAAAAGACATAAGTTTGATACAA
>CANQCR010000013.1 GCA_947589735.1 uncultured Bacilli bacterium
TATTTATCTTATCATCATAACTTAATTTACTCATTTAAAAACCTCATTTCTTTGTCCAAGAAATGGGGTTCATATCAAAGTGATGTATTGTTTTTATTTTTCTTTAGATGGAAGACAAAGCTTTATTCCTTCAATTATTTCAGGGTGAACAAATTCACTCAAATAAACATCTAGAATAGTTTGTCCACTTGGTAAAGAAGCAACTGTTTGAGCAATCATTTCATATGGCAAATTAGCTTTAAGCATTGTCATTACTTGTAAAGTTTCATCAATTAAAGCTCCTCTAGCAAAATCATCGGCAGCCTGTTTTTCTACAAAAGCGCCCCATTTTGCTTGTGAAACTTCAGAATCTAAAACAGCCGAACCTGCGTTTATCCAATAAGCTACCTTAGCTTGTGCTCTTTCTTTTTCAAATTGATTCATTAAGTTAATAACTTCTGTCTTTTCCATTTTCCCTTGCACCATCTTTCTAATTTAATCTTAACACAATTAATTTTGCTTTTCAATGGTTAAAGTATTATAATTATTTGGTTTCTATTTTTTTAATAAAAAACTAGATTTCTCTAGTCTTCTTTATTATTTTTAAGTTTGTTATTAATATCTGTAGTATTCTTCCAAATCATTATGGTAATAAGAATAAACTCAAACATAAGTCTTAAAACTATATTGCCAAGAATTAATGTTGATAAGAAACTAACAACATCTACAAATATAAATGAGAATGATACTAATGTAATATATGTTGCTAAAATAATGTATATTACCTTTAACACATCTTCAACTAACATTTTACGAAAATTGAAGAAATCTTTTAGCCATGTTAAAAATTTGTTTGGCATGTGTTTATCTGGCTTAAAGAAAACAAAGTAAACTACTATACCTCCAATAATAGCAACAACTAAAGATATTATCATCCAAACTTCTATACCTGTTGCAAGACTATTTACACTATCTAAATCATAAGAACCTTGACTATAACTATAACTATGCACCTTAAAGCTCCTTTCCTTACTAAAATTATACAATTATTTTTTTTATTTATCAATTGCACAATTAACTATTACATTTTAATGATTCATATATTTAGTCTCACTTTTTCATTTTTACAATCAAACATTTTCCGATACTTAATAAATTACTAGATAAATTATTCATTTTTTAATTCATCTACTGACAAATTGTATTTTTTAGCAATTCTGTTTTCAAATTTTTCATCATAATAACTAAACATTTTATGAATTATATCATCACCAAGTTGTCTAATTTTTGAAAAGTCAGACATTAGATTCTTAAATTGTATATCACTTAATGTTTCTGATAAATATCTTATACATAAATAACTTAAATCATAACCATTATAATCTTCATTAATGAAAGACTTTCCGTGATCTAAACTATTCATCTGTGGTATTATTTTTGTTTTTTCTCTTACATTAAAGTAGAACTCTTTAAAAGCATCATCAGTTAAAGAATCTTTTTCTCCTGACATAAGTTGAGCCATACCTTCATCATACCAAACGATTCTTTTTGAATAATCATTGTTCAATATATACTTCATATATAAAATATGAAATAACTCATGACTAGAAGTATACAATTTTTCTAATTGAAATTCAGGATTTATATAAGCATTTACCATTCCATTATCATAAGTTCCCTCAGCATATTTAGGTAATGAATCTTTCTCACCTCTTATAGAATAGATAAACTCCCTAAACTCTTCAACATTATCAAAATAGTTAACAGTTATTTGTTCATTATTAGAAATATCAAAAAATAATTTAAATTCTTTGATTTTTTGATCGAGTAAAGAAACCGTCGCTTCAGCTAGATTTTCTAGGCTTTCTGAATAATTTATTTGACATAAACTTGTTTCTAATTTTTTCACTATTAACACCTTGCCTATTTTGATTTATATGCACATTAATTTACTCATGATATTTTCGTCATCCTACTATTAATTATAACATACAAAAAGGCATTTTTTAAATGTCTTATATTTTGATGATATTTTTATTTATACACAATAATTATCATTGCTACTCATAAAAATTTTATCTTCTTTTTAATAGTGTAATAAGTATTATCATCAAATGGTTATATCGCCTTTATAACTAATCTTTGGCCGATACTTAAATTGTTGTTTGTTAGATTATTTATTTTTTTAATGTCATTAACAGTTGTATTATATTTTTTCGCAATGCTATATAAAGTATCACCTTTCTTAACCGTATAATAAGTATCATCATCAGATGTTGATACTACCTTTATCATTAATCTTTGACCAATACTTAAATTACTACTCGTTAAATTATTTAATCTTTTAAGCTCATCAACAGTTACATTATATCTCCTTGCAATGTCAAATAAAGTATCACCTTTCTTGACAATATAATAAGTATTATCTTCATTCGCATTCATCGGTAATGATTTTATAGTTAATTTTTGGCCAATACTTAAATTATTACTTGTCAGATTATTTAACTTTTTAATCGCATCAACGGTCGTATTATATTTTCTCGCAATAGCATATAAGTTATCACCTTTCTTAACAATATAATAATCATTAAGAAGTCCTAAATAGCTTTTAATCGTATTTGCAATTACATCAACGGCAGTATCCATTTCATTATTTAAAGCACCATACCGAATAATAATACTAGGGTTAACATTGTCCCTAAAAATAGCCTCATAATCTTTAATAGGATTAGTATTGGAACGTCTTTGATAATACTTGCTAATAACAAAACCATTCTCTTCTAAATTATTAGCTAATCTACTAGCTAGAGCATCATTACTCCTTAATGGATAGATAATCTCAATACCCTCTTCATTACTAACCCCGTTTGATATAACTAGGGGACTACTACCTAATTTCTTAATAAAATTAACTCTATTTTCGTTAGATATATCTACATCATTATTGCGCACCAAAATATTAGATACACCAATATCATCAAGCTTATTACTTAATAATTGACTAAAGCGCAAATTAAAGTCTTTCGCTTTCTGTCCATTATAACTAGTACCTACCTCACTACCTCCTAATTCTGGGTTAATAATAACCTTATAATCCATACAATCACCTAGTAATAATTTATTCTGATGTAAGAAAAAAGTTCTAGGATAATCCCAGAACTTTTATATAGCTTTTTCACTACTATGTAAAACATAATAAATTAAACATACCATAAGTGGTAAAGATATAATATATGGCATTGCATATCTAAAATAGGTATTAGCAGGACCAGCAATATTAGTTAAGATAAATGATAAGGCAATAAAAATAAATGGTAAATATTGATATTTTTTCTTTACAAGTAAAAGAACAAATAAGAACATACAAATCCAGCCAGTAAAGGCAATATTGACAAGTAATCCAACAACTGGTATGTGTGGAAATAATTCCCCATAATTACTTAAAATTTTACGAAGTGCGGATAAACCATTATAGTGATAATCAAAACCGGCGTCAGCCAATTTTTTATTATATTTATAATATAAATACCACATCGTTTTACCAGGATAGAAATATCCATATGTATTAGCAATTGTCGCATCAATATAAACAATAGGTCGTTTTAATAAACCCTTACTCCAAACCTTAAAATAGTTAATTAAATCTTCTTTCTCGGTATAGATATTATATTCATTTTTAACAGGATCAGAAAGCCTTGGATTATAGCGTTTAGCTAAAGTATCAAAGTTTAAAACTTTATCAATTATCTTTTTATCTTCTTCCTTAAAATCACCTGGATATTCTTTAGCATAACGAGCTGTTTGTTGAAAAGGAATAGATAATATCTCTCTTACACTAGTATTACTTATTTTTAGTGTAGGAAGTAAGACTTTGTTATATCCGATGTAACATACCATAATCGCTACTAAAATAGTTAAAATAGCTTTTCTTTTTTCTTTTAACCAAATTAATAAGAATGGGAAAGATAATATAACTGTATAAATACCATTATTACGCGTTAAAACAACCATTAAAATAACAATAAAGACTTCAACATATTTTTTTAAGGTTTGGTGATGGCGAATCAAATCATACATCTTAATACAATATAGTAAGATAAAACAACAGAAAATCATATCCTTATTCGTTCCCATCGCATAAAATGGATACATTGGAACTAAAGCATAAATTGCTAGAACGATAAACAAAAACTTATTGTTTACGCCTTCCTTTTTCATATAGGAAATAGAATATGACAAACACATGATAACAACAAACATTTGAATAATCGTATACATAAATAGTCCCAAATTATCGCTACCAATGATATGACCTAATTTAAAGCATCCACCTAATAATAAGGTGTGCAAAATAGGATTAAAATTAGTAATAGTCATATTAGGATCAAGTAAAATAACGGAATCCATATATCTTGTATGCATACCCATTATTTCTTTAATCTGATTAGCCGGATCATAACCCATTATAGCTGGATAATAACTAATGATATATGGTACATAACAAATTAACATAATAATAGCGCTAACAAGCATTGGATGTTTATTAAAAGTATCCATAAACTTATTTTTAATCTTTAAATCTTTAATTTTACTGTGACACATAAAATCATAAGCGATATTAATAGCTACGTAAAATAAGAAGTAGTACCCTACTATTTTAAAGATAGAAAAACCTAAATAAATAAGATTACCAAAAACGAGACGGGCATTACCTACACTAGCGTAACTATAGCCTAACACCATAAACAAACTAAATAATAATGCTAGTAACTTAAAGAAGATATGCCCTTTATATTTATAAAGAAATAATTGATAATATTTATATGTACATATAAATACAATAACTGATATAAAGAAGTTATTGTGACTGCCCTGTTTAAATATTTCTGATAACCTACTTCCATCATTTATTTTTAAAAGCAAAGTTAATGTTGTAATAAGAGCTAAGGCAATATATATGATAGTATTATTAATTTTAAAATTAACATTAATATTTAATTTACTATTGTTATCTTTAAAGACAAAAAGTTTTTGAGCAAAATAATTGACAACAAAAAGAAGCATTTCTACTGGCATTTTAATAACCGTGGCGATAGGAAGAAATAAAATCATCATATCAGCGTCAAAATGACTAGCTAAAACCTCAACAGCAAAGCCGCTTATAAGTGTTTGAATAACAACTAAAGCGTAATATTTAACCAACGTTTTAGGATCAGCCTTACCACTATTGTTTTGAAACACGGCATTACGATTTAAAAGATAATTGACAAAAGATGATATAACTCTTGCCATAATCGTCGCAACTAAAATAGCCGAAGCTATTTTTTCATTTAGAAGCATTTTAAAAATCGTAAATAAAGTTATGTCTAGAATAAAAGAGAAACCAGCTACCATAATATATTTAATAAAGGTTATGTTTTTAGCGATTAGTTTTTTTATGGTTTCCATTTTCTAACCCCCTAACCTTATTTTCTAAAATACCTATTTCTTGACTTAGGGTTGTTATTTGACTTTTTTGTTCAGCTACAACCATCGTTAGAAGAAGAATGATACCTACGATGACGATAAAGCCAAACAAGAAAATCATATTAGAAATCGTTTCTATTCCCATCACATCGGCAATAAAGCGCAAAATACCAGGAATAAAAAGAAGAATGATTAAAACAATATCTAAAGACCACCATAATAAAGCATGCTTAAAAAGCATTTTCTTTTTCTTAACGGCCCATAAAATAAATAGAAAACCTAAGATGCAAATTATTAACATCGAAATTGTTAAGTTACTACTCATTTTTATCACCTACTTTTTTAGTTGTTACGCCAGCAATAACAATGGCAATACTTACCTTTATCATATAATAAGCTGGTTTAAAAATATTGGTTGTAAGAGATGATACACCATCAAGACGTGGCTTCATTTTTACAGGTATTTCCGATATCCGATAACCTCTTTTAATTAGTTTAGTAATGGAATCTGGTTCTGGAAAATCCGTTGGATAGTCTTTAGCAAATTCTTTAATTATCTTAGCGTTACTAGCTCTAAAACCACTCGTTGGATCATATATCTTTTTACCAGTTAATATTTTAATTAAGAAAGATAAAAAGTTAATCCCACAACGTCTTATAAATGTTGATTTAAACTCACTTAATTCCTTAACAAAACGAGAACCAATAACAATATCATTACCATCTTCAATTTCTTTAATCAAATCTTTGATATAAGAAGCATCGTGTTGTCCATCACCATCATACTGAATAGCAATATCATAGTTATTATAATAAGCATATTTATATCCCGTTTGAACAGCGCCACCAATACCTAAATTAACAGGTAAATTAATAACATTAAGATTATTCTCTTCACATATTTCTTTTGTATTATCTAAAGATCCATCATTGATAATAACATAATCAAGAGTATATTTTTTACCTAACTTAGCGTCTTTTAAACTATCAACCGTTCTTATAATATTCAAAGCTTCATTATAAGCAGGAATAATTATTAAAACCTTCATTAAAACACCTCTAATTCTTTACAAACTCAAGCCAAACTACTAGTATTATACTATTATTTACCAATTTTGCAAATTAAAACATATCTCCTTTTAAAAGATATGTTTAAGCTCCTAATTCAATATAAGTTTCATCCTCTTCTAAACCACGAATATAAGTTATTTTAACTCTATCACCAATCTTATGTTTATACAAAAGATATCTAAAATGGCTAGTATCCCGTACACTTACATCATCTAACTTTATAATGATATCGCCCTTTTGTAAAGTATGACTAGATGACTTATCCAAAGTAGCATTAATAACAATACCAATATCATTATCCGCAAGTTCTAATCCAAGATAAGGCCTTTTTATTTGTTCGCCTTTTTCCAAAGAATCGGTATAGAGTAATACTTCTTCAATTGGAATAGCAAACCCCATACCCTCAATTTCATCTTGAACTAATTTAAGAGAATTAATACCGATAACTTCACCATTGATATTAACTAATGGGCCACCACTATTACCGGGATTAATAGCAGCATCAGTTTGAATGACACCCATCGTATAATCTTCACCATGATTGTTTATTTTTACTTCCCGATTAAGTCCCGAAATAATACCTTTCGTTACCGTTCCGATATACTGAAGTCCTTCTGGTGAGCCCACTGTAAAAACGGTATCACCGATTTTAACATCATCACTATGACCAATTGAAGCAACTAGTGGGACATCTTCTTTAGCAATTTTTAATACCGCTAAATCCATCGGCTCATCATAACCTAAAATAGTAGCTTCGACCTCTTTTAAATCATTAGTCATAACACTGATGCTATCACTTTTCGTTATCACATGGTTGTTAGTTAGAATATAGCCATATTTATCATCTGTTTTATAGATAAAACCTGATCCAACGCTACCCTCACCATCCAAGCGATAAGACGCAATTAAAACCACCGCATTATATACTTTGTCGATGGCTTCTTTAATTGTATTTTCTTCAACAATATTAATATTTTTCGTTATTTGATTCGTATTTTTTTGATTAGCATCATTAATATATCCACCTACAACTATTGATAATACTACCAATCCGATGAAGTTTAGATATTTAATACCATCATCTCCTAGTCATTACGATCAATATCACGCCAGTTTAATGGGAATCCAATTTGTTCTAAAATCGATTCTACCCGAACAACTTTAAGGCGTCCGCCTAAAAGATCAATTTCATACGATATTTCGTTCATCATATTCCGAAATTCACGTTCATCAAGCATAATTTTTAAAATGATAATTACAGCAAATAAATCATTTTTGCCATAAATATATTCATCTTCAATCTTCGGTATATTTAAACTAGTATGATATTTACTATCCGGTATCACCCGTTGTGTCCTATGGTCATACAAAATTTCCTCATGAGCACATAAATTACGATAATTAGATAACACATTTAAATAAATAGCCAAAGTTGATGGATCAGTGTTATAAAAGTCACTGATAGCTGTCTGATCTTCATCTTTTAAAATTGTATATAATTCTGATACAATTCCAAAAGATAAAACTTTAACTAAAATCCATAAAGGGATATAACCATAATTACTCAAATAGTGAAGAGTAGCTGTATGTTGCTTACCATTAACCCGAATTTGTCGCCGCATTTTATCCAAAATATCATGAACTTGTCTTACTTTCATCGGATTTTGCGTAAAGTTATCAACGTTTAAATAGTCTTTCTCTTTAAAACCATATTTTTTAGATAATTCATAACTGATTAAAGATTTAATATTATTTTCAACAATTAAAATATGTTTAAAGAAAATATTACGTAAATTACGATCGAAAGAAAACATAGCGTATAACTCTTCAAAGGTTGTACCCGTATAAAACTTATTTTCTCTATGCATAAATAGGTGACGATAACCACTAATAAAGAAGTAATTTTCACGAAGTAAAATTCTTTTAGTAAACTCCTCATCATTAATGATTAAGCCCTTAGAACGTAAAATCTCAATCTGTTCATCTAAAGTTTTAAATACCTTAACTGCTGGCATACTATCACCTTATACAAATTATAGCATAAAAGTATCTAAAATAATATTGATATTCACTTTATTCATAATACTTGACAATACCCTTTACTATTTTTAAAATCATCTGATGGCGTGTTTCTTGATCTAGTAGTTTAGCCCGGTCTAAGCTATTTGATAAGAAACCTAGTTCAATTAACACACCCGGTACTTTTACTCTTTCATACATATATTGACCCTTTAATTCCATACTCTTTCGCTCACTACCTAATGCTTGCTCTAAAACGGTAGCTATTTTAGCATTTGATGCATTAATATTATCATAAAAAACTTGCGCTCCCGACCACTTGGATGATATCGTCGCATTGAGGTGAATAGATATAAACATATCACAATTACTATCATTAATTATTTTAGCGCGATTGGCAAGATCGCTTCTTTTTCGAAAGTAGGCACCATTATTGCTTAAATCATAATCATCATATCTTGTCATATATACTTTAGCGCCAACGTTTTCTAGCTCGCCCATCAACTCATAACCAATTTCTAGATTGATATCTTTTTCTAAAATATCTTTATACTTTGTCCCGCTATCCACCCCACCATGGCCGATATCTAAGTATATACTTTTACCTTTTAGGGGGGCATTATAACTTTTAACATTGATAAAACTAAATGTACATATACTAATAATTAATAAAAAGTAATAGTATTTAAGATTGTCCATATCTCACCTAATAAATCTTATGATAAATAAAAAAAAATATCAGTTTAACGCTGATATTTTATTTAAATAAGTTAAAAGGATATTGATTAGGTAATGGCAAAGAATATGTCATAACCTCTTTCGTAACGGGATGATGAAAGGATAAATAATAAGCAAATAAAGCGATTTGCTCACCCTTTTTAGCCTCTTTGTTATATCTTTGATCACCGTATAAAGGATAGCCATGATGAGCCATTTGAACCCTTATTTGATGTGATCTTCCGGTTTCAAGATCAACTTCAACAAGACTTAAACGATTTTTAGTAGCTATTTTTTTAAATGTTAATATAGCTTCTTTACCTTTATCATTAACACTAACCATATTGGTTTTAACGTCCTTTAAAAGTTTATCTTTTAAAGTAGCTACAAGAGGTGGTTCATTTAAAACAACCGCATAATATTTCTTAACAAATTGATGGGTTCTTATCTCTTCGCTTAATCTTGATGCGGCCTTACTGGTTTTAGCAAAGACCATTACCCCCCCAACAGGGCGATCTAGGCGGTGAACTATGCCTAGGTAAACGTTACCAGGCTTGTGATATTTCTCTTTTAAATAGGCTTTAAGTATAGTCTGCATATCCAAATCTTTACTATCATCAGCTTGCGTTGGAACATTTACCTTTTTTAAAACAACAATGATATGGTTATCTTCATATATAATATCAATCATTACTCTGCCATCTTCCATATATGCCACAAGGTAGAATTAAATCATTGTTACTAATAGGAATTCCAACCTCACCCGCATCAACTTCGCCTTGGTATTTAATAGCTAACGTTGTTTTTAAAATATTATATAAAACGGTACTAGAAATACCTGTTGTATAAGCATTGATTAAAAAGAACAAAGGCTCATCACTTAAAATATTCATACAAGCTTGAATTAATTTATCAAGATTATGTTCAAACTTCCAAACTTCGCCATTAGGTCCCCGGCCATAGCTTGGTGGATCCATAACTATAGCATCATACTTACGATTACGACGAGCTTCTCTTTCAACAAACTTTAAGCAATCATCAACAATGAAGCGAATATGGCAATCGTCTAAGTGACTTAAGTGCATATTCTCTTTCGCCCATTCCGTCATACCCTTAGATGCATCAACTTGAACGACTTCAACAGCCCCCGCTTTAGCACAAGCCATTGTTGCTGCCCCAGTATAGGCAAAAAGGTTTAAAACACGAATAGGACGTTTAGCGCCTTTTATTTTGGCCATCATAAAATCCCAATTAGTGGCTTGTTCTGGAAATAAACCTGTGTGTTTAAAATTGGTAGGGCTAACTTTAAACGTTAATTCTTTATAAGATACTGTCCAATATTCTTTAAGTTCTTTATGAAACTCCCAATGCCCGCCACCATTATGACTACGAAAATACTCGCCATCAGGCTTTTGCCATAAAGGTGAAGTCATATCAATATTCCACATCGCTTGTGGATCGGGACGTCTTAAAATAACGTCTTGCCAACGCTCTAATTTTTCACCATTTCCAGCATCAAGACATTCATAATCTTGCCACTCATCACTAACACGTAACATACTTATCCCCTCGCTAGTAGTATATCATAGATTTTTTTATTTTAAAATAAAAGAGGCTATGATACCTCTTTAAAAACCTTTTTAGGTGCTCCACAAATAGGGCATACAAAATCATCCGGCATTTCACCCTCATGAACATAGCCACAGATAGGACATACATATTTTTTTTGATTAGATGTTTCACATTCTTCCTCTGATGCAATATATGTAGGAGCTTTAGCTGGACTTTTTCCCTTTTTTACTTGATGATAATAAGCATAGGTCATCGATTCTTTAGTACTAAGTTTATCAGCACTAATAACTTCACCAATAAAAATAGTGTGCGTATTCATATCAACTTGTTTAATTAATTTACACCGCATATAACCAATGGCATCTTTTAAAATAGGATAGCCATCTACTTCCACTATATCCATCTTTTCAAACTTATCTACTTCAGCACTCGTCTTAAAGCCAAACGTTCCAATAACATTATTATCAATATCAGTTGGTAAAATCATACATACAAACTCTTTACTCTCATTAATAGCTTGATTAGTAAAATTGTCAACATTAATACTTATAGCAAGCGTTATGGGACTCGAAGTTATTTGTATAACACTATTAGCGATACATCCAACATCGCGCTTATCCTTTTTACTGCTAATAACGTATACACCATATGATAAATCTCTTAATACATCTTTATTCATTAATTCATCGCCGCCCCATCTACTTGTAAAATTGCTCCTGTTATATAAGAAGCTAGGTCACTTGCCAAGAATAAATAAGCATTAGCAAGTTCTTCTGGTTCACCCATTCTTCCTAAAGGAATAGTTTTAAGAAGTGGTTCAATATACTCTTTAGGTAGGTTAGATACCATATCGGTATTGGTAACACCAGGACTAACAGCATTAACCCGAATATTATACTTACCAAGTTCTCGAGCTAAGGATTTCGTTAAGCCATTTACAGCGTATTTAGACATCGGATAGGCAACCCCACGAGGTTGACCATATAGACTAACCATAGAACTGGTATTGATAATAACGCCTTTCCCCTCTTCTTTCATATACTTAACGATTTCTTTAGAACATACAAAAGCGGCTTTCATGTTAATGTCCATTGTCTTATCAAAATCAGAAACAGTATACTCTTCAATCGGAGTAGTAGCACTAACTCCAGCATTATTAACTAAGATATCAATATGGCCATATTTATCAACAATACTTTTAAATATTTCAGCAACTTCATCGTCTTTACATAAATTTGGACAATATCCCGTCACTTCATAATTTTCATTTTCATTGCGTAATAAAGAAATAGCATTATTGATACTTTCTTCACGACTACCAAATAAAATTACTTTAGCTCCATTATCTAGAAACTTTCTTACTATTGCAAGTCCAATTCCACGTGTTCCCCCTGTTACAATTGCAACCTTATCTTCTAACATATATCCTCCTATTTACTTATAACTAATTTGTCATGTCCGTCAAATAATTCTTTGGTTCCTAAGGCAAAATCATCAAAGCCATAAATAACAACTTTATATGGAACATTTTTATACTTGACATAACCATTATCTTCATCCAGCTTAAGATTAATTTCAATGCCTTTTTCAAAGTAGTAACTATAAGTCTTACTAACAAGCCATTTATTAATACCTAAAAAACTATTATCGATGTGTAAACTGACAATATTAAGCGCATTGTTAATTAAAGAAGCATAAACTGTATCAGGATCACCATCAGTTAACATCACACACCTCTCTTTGACATCCAAAAGGGGTGTAGTATTATTAAATTGTTCATATAAATCTTCATATGTTAAATCGGTCATACAAACTTTATTATCAATATTAAGTAGTTCTTTAATAATACTCTCTTCATCTTCAAAAGATGAAAGAATATAACTAGCTAAGGACATTCTGCTTACCACCTCGTCTTAATTGAGCATCAGAAAGTAGAGCATCAATATAAGTTTTTACTTCATAAGAATATTCTTTTCCACTGATAGCTCTTTTGATATCTTGTTTCCAACGTTCCATATTCTCTCGATGATAAAGGCGTTTAACGTCAACTTTCTTACCATCATCGCCACCACCTTTCATTAAATCAATGATTTCCGGTTTGCTCAATTTTGATAGTTCAATAAAGTTATCAAGAGTCATAATGTATGTCGCTGTTGATGGTACAAAAATTGAGCGGTCATTTTCCATAGCTTCAAAAACAACCTTTTTTGTTGGATAAATGTAAGCATGATAGCCAGCGAACTTATTAATACCAGATAAATGATATAAATAATCTGATGAAGCTAAGAACTCTTTTCCAATTGCTAAACGTCTAGCCCTTTCTTTAGATTCTAAAGAAGCATCAATTGATTGTTGACGATGATGCGAAGGTAATTCTCTTTCCTTATCATCTTCACCTTTAGGCATTAACTCCCAGTTAGCAGCCAATTCACTATCTTCTTCCCATTTCGCGTATAACTCTTCTAAACGATCTTGGTATTCTCTTTTACTAGTATCAAAAGCTGCAATTTCTTCATCTGTATAACCATTAGCTTTTAAAATCGTCATCAATTTTTTTACATCCATCATTACAACACTATAATCAGGATGCCGAGCAATTAAGGCATTATATTCTCGTTCGATATCTTCAATATGAATAACTTTTTTCTTATTAGTATTAGGATCAATAACGACGATACTAGGATTATACTCAGGATAAAGAAGACGATAAGTCTTAACAAAATGTAAATATTTATTAACATAAGTAGCACTACCATCGACAAGATTACTAACCTTTTCCGTAAAAGCACAAGCATCTAGGGCACTATAGCAAGCAATTAAACAAAACTTATCATAGTCAAAGCAATCAACTAATGCTTTTGTATCAAGTTCACGGTTAAAAATATTACCACAAAATTTTAAAGAGTAAACTAAAGAACTTGTGGAGTCAATCTTTAATTGAATAAAATGTTGGAAAGTAACATATTTAGATGTTGTCTTTAAGAAGTAATCATAGTTCTCTTTCGCATCACGATAGTATTTCGAAGCTGGTCCATTTTCCTTAATATCATTTAAACGCTTAATTTCATCCCGTAAAAATGTCCTAGCCAAGTTAATAACATTTTCATAAGAATCATCTTTTACTCCCTCAAAAGCTTCTTGAGCATACTTACAGTTTATTAAACTAAGCATTAATTGACGTACAAACTGGCCATATGAGAAAGCAACCCTTCTTTCACCTTTATCATAATCGACATTCAAAGCTACTTTAGGATAAAAATTAGTAATCGGAATAGCTGAAACAATAGCTGATCTTAAAGGTTTAAAATAATGTTGATTTAAAAACTCAGTATAAGCATTTTTACCATTAACTTCTCTAGCATTCATAACAAGGATATCAACACTTGGCTCATCTAGATCATAGCCTCCCCCTAAAGTCCACTCACTATCATAAAAAGAATCTGGATGGAATAACTCTTCAGCGGGGAACAAGTCTTCAAAGCTTTTAGGTTCAGCAGGTATTTCTTTTATTTGCATAATCTCCCTCTTTTCAATATAACTATCATATTATAACACAACTTTGATTTTACACAAACTATAAAATTAATCTTGATCTATTTTCATAGCGACATTCCAATATCATCCTTTACCATCCTACTACGATTATATCATACTTTATTTTATTAAAATATTTAAGCCAACAAAAAACCCATAAATATGGGTTCTTCTTATCTCTTACTAAATTGTGGCGCACGACGAGCAGCTTTTAAACCCGGTTTCTTACGTTCTTTAGCGCGTGAGTCACGAGTTACAAAACCAGCTCTTTTTAAAATAGCACGGTAACTATCTTCATTACCTTCATTAGCAGCATCGTATTCAAGAAGTGCACGCGTAATACCTAAACGAATAGCACCCGTTGCTCCTGTAGAGCCACCACCTGTAACTTTAACTTCGATATCAAATGTATTTTCATTATTCGTTGCAACTAATGGTTGCATTAAATCCATAACTTGAGTTTCGTATGGTAAGAAATCTCTTACATCACGACCATTAACAGTAATTTTTCCTTTACCAGCTGTCATTTTAACTTGAGCAACTGATGATTTTCTTCGACCTGTTCCGCAATATACTTTTGCCATACCTAACCCTCCTATTTAACTTCCATAACTTCTGGTTTTTGAGCCATATGTGGATGCTCCTCACCAGCATATACGAATAATTTTTTATACATTTGACGTCCTAGTCTTGTTTTTGGTAGCATGCCTTTAACAGCTCTTTCAATCATTTCAACTGGGTATTTTTCAATCATGTCACGAGCTGTTCTTTCTCTTAAGCCACCCGTATAACCACTATGGTTATAATAAATCTTGTCATCTAATTTGTTACCTGTTAGGTTAACTTTAGAAGCATTAATAACGATTACACAATCACCGCAATCAACATGTGGTGTATATGTAGGTTTATGCTTTCCTTGTAATACGTTAGATGCTTTAGCAGCTAAACGACCTAGGCTAACACCCGTAGCGTCGATAACATACCAATTACGTACTACATCTTCTTTTTTTTGCATATATGAATTTTTCATAAATATCCTTTCTCCATTACATAAAGTAAGTTTTCCCAGGACTTACTAAATGTGGGATTAATAAAATGTACCAACTAGAATTGTACTAAAAAACAATAGAAAAGTCAACAGAATTCTATTGTTTTTATAATATTTTACGCTACTTATCAGGATTATTTTCAAAATAATCTAATTTCATATGTTCTCTTACACGCATCATTACTTCTTCAGCTCTTTTTTTAGCAGCTTTAGTACCCTCTTTTAAAATAGTATCTACTTCATCAGGATGTTCTTCATAGTAATGACGACGTTCTTGCATGGGTCTTAAATACTCGGTTAAAGCTTTAGCTAACTCTTTCTTACAAGCAACGCAGCCCCTTGCGCCTTTCTTACATTCTGCACAAATTGTATCAACATTGTTATTAATTAATTTATGGTAGTAATATACCATACAAACATCGGGGTTAGCCGGATCATCTTTTTTAATTTTGTTAGGATCCGTTACTGCACTCATAACTTTTTTTAAGATTTCCTCTTCGGTATCAGCAAGATAAATAGCATTATTTAAACTCTTGCTCATTTTCTCATTGCCATCTAACCCTTTGATTCGTGGCGTCATACTTAAGTAAGCACTAGGTTCCTTTAAAGTCTCACCATAAATATGATTAAACTTTCTTACAATTTCTCTTGTTTGTTCAATATGTGGTAACTGATCTTCACCAACAGGAACTAAATCACCATCTAAAGCCGTTATATCAGCAGCTTGGCTTACAGGATATCCTAAAAAGCCATAGGTAATACCTTCACCTTTCTCACCGAATAATTCTTGTTTTTGACTAACCTCATTTTTAGTCGTCGGATTACGATAAAGACGCGCTACCGAAACAAGATTCGAATAGTAAACTGTTAGTTCAGCTACCTCGGGAATTAATGATTGAATATAGATATGGCTATGTTTAGGATCAATCCCCGCTGCCAAATAATCAAGTGCAAGTTCATGAACATTCTTGCGTACCTTTTCGGGTGCTTCAAAATTATCCGTTAAAGCTTGAACATCAGCTATTAAAATATATGTATCATAATCGTATTGTAAATCAACACGACTTTTAACAGACCCAAAATAGTGGCCCAAATGCAAACGCCCTGTTGGACGATCGCCAGTTATAATTGTTTTCATAAATCTCTCCTTCTATAATTTATTCAAAATAACTATAAAAGGCACCATCGTTTTATTTCCACTATATCACCCTTAATTATTTTTTATATACGCCAAACAAAGTGTTCTCATTAAAAGATAATTCACTTGTCTTAACAACTGTTTTAATACCGGTATAATCGCTATACATTTTAATGGTATCACCATCTTTATAGAAAACATAATCTTCTTCAAAATCTATTTTATGGTAATCATCGGTATTAAATAATTTTCTTTTTAGTTTCTTCCATTGAACGAAACTTCGGTAAACATCGTATCCATCTTCTTTTTTCTCATAGAAATAATAAAATCCGGATAACTTATTACCTATTTTATCAAAAGATGCATAATTTGTATACGTTTCCTTTGACGTTTTAAATAGAATTCTATTGTTAGCCTTAACAGAAGTTATATAAGACCACTTACCATCATAATAACTAATACCCCTGCTAGCACTTCCAATCGCTTTAATTTCCCCTTTATCTAAATCAATCTCATATTGTTTTTCATTATTTACATCATATACATAAGCTTTATGATTAACAAAGCCTTGAATATAAGCATCAAAAGAAATATTATCGGGAGCTTTCAAGATTTTCTCTTTACCTGTAGTTAAATCAACAACGTAAAAAACCCGAAAATTCTGATTATCACTGTAGTCTGCAGTTATATAGTAGTTTTCATTAAAGGCACTTATCTCACGCTTATAGATATCTTCATCAAAGATATCAACGTTTTTAGTTGCGTCATTAAAGATAATAACAATGCCTTTTAAAGTTGATAAAGCAATAATATAGTCGTCAGGAATATTTTTAGGATAATAAGTTATTTTATTTTCTTCTTTAGCGTTTGTCTCATCATCTTTAAACATTTTAGGATCATATATCTTTTTATCCAACTTTGATATATAAGCATCTAAATCTTCATCAACACCGGCTACCTTTTGATAATTTTCATAAACCCCATCTTTATAGCAGACGAAATCAACCTTAACATCATCCTTTAAAAGAGGAAGTAAGCATTGATATTCATCATCATAATAGATGACATCATCAACAATGCGATTATTATTATCAAACTTATGATAAAACTGGTAATTGTATGTTATTCCATCTTTCGTTTTTATTTCTAAATAGTAGTTATCATGTTCATTTTGCTCATCCTTAGTATATATTTCCTTAACACTGTAATCATTTTTAACTGTGTAATTATTAGTATATCCTTTTGATAAAAAATGAACACAACAAAAGGTGAGAATAAGAACGATGAGAATAACGAAAAAGAATCTTATATATCTTTTATAACTAACCATAAACACCACTAAATATATTATATAAGAAAATATATAAAGTTGCAATTAAAAAGGTATGAATACATACCTTTTACGCACCAAAATTACTTGTTTGATTATCTTGATTCATCTTAACATATCGCTTCTTTTGTTCCATGATGGTCTCTGTTATAGCGGTTTCAATTTCGGCAACAGCTCCCTTAGAAAGATTTGATAAAGTAATGATTTCTTTAATAGTATCAATAACTACTTTACCCCAAATAATGCCTGTGGCAACCGTTAGGTCGTTAAACATATCTGGTGTAATAGAAATAAATAAGTAACCGAATAAAACTCTTTTTTGCGCTAAAAGAAGTCTTTTATTAGTTACAGCCACTACGTAGGTATTGAACATTTCTAAAGATGATAATCCTTTTTGGCCAACAAAGGCATATAAAACTTCTTCACCCTCATTTAAATGTTTTTCAATAACTTTACTGTGAGCTTTAACCCGCCAACTAATGGTACCAGGATTCCTTTTTTTGAAGGCCATAACCTTTTCATAAACGCTTTCCATAATATCCTCCTATCTTATAATACCCAAGTCCTTAAGCTTTTCTTCTAATAAGCTTTTATCAATAAGACCAATCATATAATCAGTCATTTGATTATTTTCAAATATAGCAAATAATGGTGTTGTTAATTTTTCCTCTTTAAGTCCTGCTAATTTTAAAAATTGTTCAACATTCAATAGATCATTTGTCGTAATTTTATAATCATAAATAGTTAAATTGTTTTGCAAACCAATTTTACCAATAATTGGTTTAACACGATCACAATAATCACAATTATCAGTTTCAAATAAAACCATTGTTTTGTTAGCCTCTAAAGCAATATTTTTTAACTGCGCAAAATTAATATTGGTAAAATTTTTAGCGCTATCCTCATCAATAAAACCATTTTCGGAGGCTATTTTATAATAATCTTCACGTGTATTAAAGCCCTCAACAATCTGTTTTATTTGCCCTTCATCAACAAAGATGATAAGATTATCTTTTTTTTCATTGTAATTTAGTCTATGAAAAATATTCATCTGCTGTGATAACGACAAGAGGTATCCAGTGATATAATCATATTTAATGGAATAATCATTACATAAACTTTTTAACATTTCATTATGATTAATAGTATCAGGATTATCAATGGTTGTCAAATAAATAATAGCTGGATCCATCGATGTTATCATATCATTGAAACGATCAATATTGCCTTTCACATCGCCATCTTTTAATGGAATAACGACATTATTCCTTAGAAATGTTATAATTTCATCTTCGGTTTTACTTTGATAACCATTATAATAATTAACGGTTTTCTTCTCATTTATAATAACAACAGTATCTTTAATACGTCTTAAAGATAACTCTTTTCTAATTTCATTTTTCTTTAAAACCGTAAGTTTTTTCGTGTTAACATATAAATATCTAACGTCATATTTGCTTAAACATTCTTCAAGATAATCATTCGCTTTCGTATCAGTTCCAAAATAGATAACACCAATTTGATTATCGTTAACGAAAGCATTATATTGCTTATAAATATCTTTAGAAAAATAGCCTTTTAGTAATCCATAAATTAAAGAGGCAATAATAAGGCAAGTAAAGAAGACGAGGACAATCATAATATTTCTAATTTGCCTTTGAGCATGTAAGAAAACAGCAACACTATTATCCGGTTTAATTTCTACAATATCAATGGCACGATTTTTATGATTATATTTTTTTTGTAATTCGATATTTTTTTCAATGCTAAGTGGAGAACCACAATTTTCACAGATAATATCATACTCACTATTATCATAACCACATTTATCGCACCGCATATATTCACCCTCAATATTTAATAAACTCTTGCTCTTTAAAATAGTTAATATATTCTTCGAGACTCTTAGCCCCTTCAACATAATCAGCTATTTTGCCATCTCTAACAATAAATAAAGTTGGCATTTCAAATACACCTTCCGTAATTAAAGCTTCGTTATCATAGCCTAATTTTGGTAAGTTAGCAATAAAATCTTCAGCTTCATCCCGTGTAAAATCATTAACATCAAGATAATTAACAGTAAGTTTATACCCTTTCGCAATATTACTTAAAAGTTGTTTGCTAGCTGAACAATATGGACAAGAGATCTGACCAATGACAACAATGCTATCCTCATCAGCATCAAAAATTTTAACATAATCGTCATAATTGATAAAAGTTAGATTTTCGGTTGGTTTATAGGTTGAACCTTCTTCCAACATACCAGCATCAATTAAGAAAGTAATTAATTTATTGCTACCAACAAACTTTTGATTTATCGCAACAAGATTACCTTTTTGAGTTATGGCTAAAACTGGTACATTCCCATCTATTCCTAGTTTATCTTCAATCTCTTTTTTTTCTTTTTTACTAGCCTTATGGGCATCAATCAATACATAATTAAGTTTATAATCTCTTACGATTTGCCTTACATACTCTAATTCTAAAACATCTTCTTCATCATTACTAGTACTATCATAGTAGTAAATAAGACTCATATCTTCACTGCTATAATATTTATTAAATTCACTGTCATCTGATTTTCCAAATTTTTTAATTCCAAAGTATAAAAGTAAAATAAGCAAAATGCTAGCTAAAGCAAAGCCAGCAAATTGCCATATATGCTTCTTTTTAGTTGTAACATTTTGCTTATTATTTTTTGTTGCCATAATTATTTAGAAAATCCGTATTTCTTTAGTAATTTAGTATAATCAGATTCTTCGACAGTATCACCAGATGAAGATGATTTCTCTAAGATATAATCAACAATTTCATTATCTTTGATAACTAATAAAAGAGGTACACTAAGAGATTCATCTTTAACATATGATTCTTCATCATAGCCTAATTTCTTTAAGTCCGTATCAATAAGTGAGTTTATCTCATCCTCATCTAAGTAAGTTGCCGATAAATAATTAACAACAAAATTATCTTCTGTAGCTAATTCATTTAACAAAGATCTAACTTCAATACAGCTATCACAAGCTATCGTATCTAAAAGAACCAAGTTAGCTTCCTTACGTTCAGCCAAGCTTTTAAACTCATCATAATTGATATCAATTAATTTAGTTTCTTCTTTATAAACAGCATCTTCTGGAAGAGCACCATTCTTACTTAAGAATTCAACATATGGTTTTCCGTCTAAATAACCATTTTGCCGATCAACAATCGTGTTATCTTTAACAACAACCGTTGTTGGCGTTGAACCTTCAATACCTAAAGCCGTCATAATTTCTGATAATTCACTTTTTGTTAACTTACTTGCATCTAATTCAAAATATTTCATATCATAGTCTTTGACAATATTTTGGAAAATTGGCTTTTCCATTGCGCAATAGCCACAAGTTGAACTTGCAAAGTAGATAACATTCGTTTCTTTAGAATCAATAGCCGCATAGAAGTCTTTTAGCGTATCCGTACTTAAATCACGTTCAGATTTTTTTACACCAACTTCATGATCATCACTACTATATGTATTAGCACTATCAGCTTTTCTTTTATCAAAATCACCTAAAATAGCAAAGGCGATAATAGCAGCTAATAAAACAATAGAAGCAACACCCACGATGATATAACGTGTCTTATCACTCATTTTTCTTTTAATAGGATTTGCCTCAACCGTTTTTGTAGTTTCAACCGTTTCTTCTACTTTTGGAGTACTTTTAGAAGCTTTGGTTGTTTCTTTCTTAGTTTCTTTTTTTGTTGCCATAAAAATCCCTACCTTTCGTTATAATGTTTTGCCTTTTATGGTTAACTAAATATATTATATCATATTTATAGGCTTGATTTCTATTTTTTCATAAAAATCCTTATTATTTTATCAGTTCTTTTTGAAGACAATATGGGATAACCTCATTTTTTAAAGTATTAGATAAAATATCTGTGCCATAATCGGAATTATACCATAAGAATTTTTCAATTTCATCGGATGTTTGAAGATTACCTAAAAGTTTTCCTTCATATTTAAAAACGTAAAAATGAATAGGTGTAATACCATCACTTGTAGCAATTTCATCAAACTCCATCACAAGCGTAAGTTTATCTTCATCAAATATAGCTTCACTACCCAATTCTTCATGACATTCCCGAATAGCTGCATCTTTAGGAGTTTCCCCATCTTCAACGCTACCACCAATCATCTGATAAGTTGACCGTTTACGAGGTTTATCGATTAATAAACTATTATTATCAAAAAACATTGTTCCAACCACTTTTTTCATTATTTTCTCCTAATCATTAATAACGCGAAGGATATCTTCTTCACTAATGGTTCCCTCACGTAATATTTTAGGAACACCATCAACAACTTTTACAACAGTTGATGCGACACCAGAAAAAGGTTCATCGTCATCTAAGTAAAAACTGACTGATGAGCCAAAATCATTCATAATTTCATCCATATTTATTCCAACTTTATGATCGGCAATATTAGCGCTTGAGGTAGCTAAAGGTACTCCTGCTTTTTCAACTAATTTTAAAGCAAGCTTACCACTTGGCATTCTAACCCCAATCGTTTTTGTACCGGCCGTAACAATATCAGGTACAAGATCATTTTGCTTTAAGATAATCGTAAGTGAACCAGGAAAAAAAGCATCCATAATCTTCTTTTCAACATCTGTAATATCTTTGGCAACCATTTTAACCATATCATAATTAGATACTAAAACACTTGTTGGTTTGGTTGCTTCTCTTTGTTTAGCCTTATATAGTCGGCGTATAGCTTCTTCATCAAGAGCATTCACACCAATGCCATAGACGGTTTCTGTTTTAAAAACAACAACCTCACCCTCTTGTAACTTCTTGGCTGGTTCATCTAAAAGATAATCATCATTTATTTTTAAATAATTCATATAACGCTCCTTTTACCTCTATATTATATCAAATATTTTCATCATTGACATTACCAATAAATGACGTTATAATTATTTTAACATCTTATAAAGAGTGATGGAGGGACTAGCCCAACGAAATCACACCAACCTATTAAATTAGGTGGTAAAGCTAGAACGATAAGATAACTTTAAGCTCAAGTTATCTTGGGTGTTTTTTTATGAGATGCGAAAGGAGAATTATATGAAATTTTATACTAACGAAATTGTCTTTCGCGGTCATCCCGATAAAGTATGTGATCAAATTAGTGATGCCATTTTAGATGAATGCTTAAGGCAAGATAAAATGAGCCGTTGTGGCATTGAAGTTATGGGAGGAAAAAGTAAAATATTTATTACCGGTGAGGTTACAACCAAAGCGAAAATTGACATTAAAGCAATCACTAAAAGAGTTTTAGAAGATGTTGGTTACCGAACTGATTACGAAATCATTGATAATTTAGGTGTTCAAAGTTCTGATATCGCTTTAGGGACAAATGATGATGTCGGTGGAGCTGGCGATAACGGAATGATGTTTGGCTATGCGACTAAAGAAACACCAAATATGCTTCCTAAAGCAATGGTTATCTTACAAAAATTTAGTCAAGCCTATGATGAATTAAGGAAAAAAGATAACCGTTTTTTACCTGATGGTAAAGCTGAAATAACGGGGTTATATGAACAAGATAAATTAATCAAAATTAAGTATTTTACTATTTGCTACCAAAATACCGAAGAAAATCGTGAACTAACTGATGCTATCTTAAAAGATATAGCTAACAAAATATGCCAAGAATATAATATGACAGTTGATGAATATCTTATTAACCCAACTGGTCGCTTCAAAATTGGTGGCTTTGATGGCGATGCTGGACTTACTGGTCGCAAGATTGTCGTTGATACATATCAATCATTCGCACCCGTTGGTGGTGGAGCATTCTCTGGTAAAGATCCTACAAAAGTTGACCGTTCAGGTGCCTATAAAGCCAGAGAGTTAGCTAAAAGAATTGTGAAAGAAAATGATGATATCAATTGGTGTGAAATTCAACTAGCCTATGTGATAGGTAAAACTAAACCCGTTTCAATTTTTATTAAGACTGATAATGGTGAAATAGAAGCTGATGCTAAAATGTATGAAGAATGCAAGCTTGTAAATATTATTAACGACTTGAATCTTAGAAACATTTCCTACGAAGAAAAAGCTCGCTTTGGTCATTTTACAAATTAAAAAGACTGCTTAGGCAGTCTTAAATTTTATAATAGCGAGGCCAAGGATCTTTATTTTTAGGTACTTCTAACTGATCTGACAATTCCTTAGGAACTTTTTTAAGTGGCATATCAGATTTAAAAACACGACCCTTATCCATATCATAACTGAAGATACCAAAGTTGCCATCCTTGCGAGAAAAGGTTGGTCCAAAATGATCTAATTCACCGATAAGCCCACCGCTCCATTCACACACTAAATTACCTTTGTCATCTAAAGCATATACTTCAACAAACTCAGTAGCTACATCACTAGGATATTTACCTTCAAGGGTGCTATAACGGTCAACTTTCCAAACATAATGTCCATCTTGATTAAACTGATAAACAGTGTTTTTAGGCATATTATAAACGTCTAACTGAACTTCTTTTGTGGCTGGCATTTTATCACTCTCCATTTGCAGTAATTATACCATATATCTTGATGATTGTTAATCTAAGTTGATAACTTTAAGACTTGAAGTGTAAAGTAATTACTATTTTTATGTTATAATCAGTATAGTTAGTTTTATATGTGAGGGATATTTATGCTAGAAATAAAAAGTGATAAGATGTTTAGTGCTACTAGTTCATTTATAATTAGTATTGTTTTAACAATTATTGGGGTTTCTTTAATCAATTTTAAAGGAGAACTATATTATCAACTAATTAATATTTTTACACTTGCTATTCTCTTTTTATCAATTAAGCAATTCGTCAACTTCCTTTTGGGAAAGAAGAAGGGGCAAAATATCAATTTTGCCAAATGCTTTTTAAATCTTATCTTTTGTTTAGGTTTAACTATTTTTAAAAATATTCCCTTATCAATTTTACCGCTTATTTTTGGTATATATTTATCTGTTAATGGTCTTGTTAAACTGATTAACTATCTCATTCTTTTAAAGCACAAAACTAAAGGGCGTCTATTGGAACTTATATCTAGTTTATTTTACTTTATTATTGCTATTCCAGTTGTTCTAGCTCCAATTAAAAATATTAATCGCTTTGTCATTTTAGTAGGATGGTACTTTATCTTCCTTGGAATGACTTATCTAGGCGATTTCATCACCTTCTTAATCCCTAAAAAATTAAAAAATAAAATTAAAAGAAGCTTTAGAATAAGCTTACCAGCGGTTATAGAGGCCATTATTCCTTTTACCGTCTTAAGCGAGATTAATTATTTAATTGATAGAGATGAAGAAGATGGTTCTTTACTTTTCGATGAAAAGGAAAATGTTGATGAACCCGATATGGAAGTATTTGTTCATACTTCTAATCGTGGCTTTAACCGGATGGGGCATGTTGATTTGTATTATCAAGGCAAAGTCATTTCCTATGGTAATTATGATGATACTTCCTTTCGCCTTTTCGATATGATTGGCGATGGGGTCGTCTTTACCACTAACCGAGAAAAATATATTCCCTTTTGTATCCAACATAGCGCTAAAACGTTATTTGCCTTTGGTTTAAAATTAACCGAAGCTCAAAAGAAAAATATCGATAAAGAAATAGATAAACTATTTAGCCAATTAGTTGAATGGCAACCACCTTATGTTGCAGATTTAAAGGTAAAGAAAAAAGTAGATAAAAGCCAATATACTGATTATGCTAGTGTATTAAATCAAAAAACGGGAGCCAAATTTTATAAGTTTACATCCGGTAAGTTTCAAAAATATTTTGTTTTAGGTGCGAACTGCTGCCGATTAGCTGATTTAATTATCGGTAAAAGTGGCATTGACTTACTAAAGATGAATGGTATTATTACTCCCGGAACTTATTACGAATATTTAAACCGGGAATATCAAAAGAAAAATAGTATGGTTGTAAGTCGCCATATTTATAATCAAAAAGTTCAAGATAAAAAGCTAAATAATAAAAAAGAATACTAACTTTCATGTTAGTATTTTATTTATCTAAATGATTTCTAATATGATATAATATACTAAAGTATTTCTTAACCATATTTATCCCAAAATAGAGATAACTAAAATATCAAAAAAAGAAATGCAAAATTATTATATATTAAAGGCGGAGGTTTAAGATATGTCAAAGTTTGCTAGCAAAGGAAATGTTAAAAATATTCCGGCAGTAAAAATGTTTACGGATCGTGAGGAACCACGTAAAGCCTTTTGGGCGAAATTTAATGAAGCAGAAGACTTAATTTTAAAGGAAAAAATTTCCAATAAAATCCAAGTTATTTCCTATTATGGCTATGGAGGAATAGGTAAGAGTTCTCTACTTTTAAAATTGCAAGAAGAATTACAAGAAAAAAAGCCCGAAATTAAATATTTATTTTTTGACTTTGAAAAATTCAGCGAACTAAATAATAATATTTTAGAAATATTAAAGGTCCTAAGGCAAAATTTAAAAACTAAATATAATTATAGCTTCCCCATTTTCGATTTGGTTGTTTATGTTTATGAAACTAAACTAGGAAAAAATGTTACGAAACCAGAACTAAAAAATATTTTTGATGAAAATAAGGAATTATCTTTTTTAAAAGATTTTTTATCAGAAATCCCAATTATTGGTATGTTTACAAAAATTATTTATCTAAGTGAAAGTGGTAAAAATATTTTAAAGGAAAGATTTAATAAAGACTTAAAAAAGAAATTAATGACTTTAGAAAATTCTTCAATTGAAGAAATTAAAGCTGATTTAGTTTCTTATTTCGCGTTAGATTTAAAGGAAAATATTTTAAAAGAAAATAAACCATTTGTATTATTTATTGATACTTATGAAAAATTGGTTAATGAGTTTGATAAAGGTAATGCCCTAGATAATGATTTATGGCTAAGAGGTGATAATGGTTTATTAGTGAATTTACCAAACACTCTAGTTGTCATCGCCGGACGGGAAAAATTGAAATGGGAAGAACTTGATAAAGATTGGCATAATTCTTTAGAACAACATTTATTAGGAAATCTTTCATTTTCAGATACCTCATACTTTTTAAAAAATGCCTCAATCAAAGAAGAAGATTTAATTCACCAACTATATGATTTAACCCACGGATATCCAATGTATTTAGATATGTGCGTAGATATTTATCATTCTTTAATTTTCAAAGGAAAACAGCCATCTATGAAAGATTTTGGTGAGGACACTACCATTTTAATCAAAAGATTTTTAGTCTATATGGATGATAACGAAAGAGATTTTGCAACTATGTTAGCTTTCGTGCCATCGTGGACTGATGAAACAATTGAAAGTATAGCTAAAAGTATGGATATTAATTTTTCCTACTCTCTATATGAAAAAGTCAAGAATTTCTCTTTTATAGTTAAAGAAAACGATACATATAAAATTCAAGAGACGATTAAAGATATAATCATAGCTAATACTCCCAAAGCATTGGTTAAAAAGTATAATCATTATAAAGAGGTAAGCACAGATTTAAAAATCACAAATATTCTATCTCAAAACAATAATATAAACTTAGAAGAAGAATATAGTCTAGATTCTTATGAATCAAAGACAGCTTTTAAAAAAGTAATTGGCAGTTTATTATATAATATAACTAAAAGTAATAAAGATGATTTTAGTAAAAAAGTTCAATATTTGATATCCAAAATAGATTTATATGAAGAAAAATTTCAAGAAGTTATTAATTTAAAAGATTTTGATAATACTTATTTAGATAAATTAAATGATTTTAAAGATCAAAAAGAATATTATATCTTAGGTTGTTATTACACTTTTTCTAGATCTAACAACTTAAAATATATACGAATTTTAAAAGAAAATAATTATGATTATCAATCATTAATAAAAAGATTAATTCGCTATACTTATGGTTATATTGATAGAGATGAATATAACGAATTAAATGCCCTATTTAAACAAAATGATGATTTGTATACCATAAAATTTTTAAGTTTAACACCTAAAGATCATGATTCATATCACACTAATAAAGAACTTTGGCAAAATAAAATTTTAGATTATACTGGAGAATTTGATTCATTTTACTTAGAAATATTATTAGAGTCTTATGAACTAGAAGATATTAAAAAAAAGAAAGTTAATAAAGAAAGCCCATCTGATTTTTCTTCAGAAATTTTTGCTTCTTTTGATGAGATAGCAGCAGATGTCAAAAGTCTTAACTTGGATATAGCTGCTGATGCTGATGATTATGAAACTTTAACCAAGGAAGAAAAATTTAAAATAGATAAATTAAATAAAATTAAATTTATTATTAAAACATTAAAAGATAATCCTCAATTATTAAATAATAAGATTTTAGAATATTTACTTCGTTTTAATTCTTATAATTACGGTGTAGAAATCCAAAAGCTTATATTCGATTACATAGATTCAATTAAATATATTGCCTTAAATTCCTCTGATCTTAGTTTGATTGATGCTTTTTATGTTATTTATAAACAATATTGTGGAGGAGAATTCAATTTAAGTTACGCTAATATTACAGATAAAGATTGGCAAGAAAAAATCTTTGAAGCTTTGAGGAAGTTTAGAATCAAATATTATGAGCTACTTGGAAGTGATGCTTTTGTTTTAAGTGAAATAAGCATTTTAGAAGATAAGCATAAATTAATAACGAAGCCAATTTTGTTTAATGATTTGCTTGAACCTGTCGCACAAAAATTTGGCTTAAATAGTTTACAAGTTCTTAATTGTTATTATTTATTAACTAAAGAAGTAAAGAATATAATCGCTGATAAAAAATACACAGGAAAATTGTTAATTACATTATTCGATTATTTAAATAAGTGGGGAACAGATATAGTTAAAAATTTCCCAGATAATGATTTTAAGTACGGATACTATGAAGATTTAGTTGAAGTAAGTTATAAAGTTATGGTTGATTGTTATACTTTAGTTGCAGATAAAGATATCAAAGACTTAATGCGTAGCCGAATAGTACAGTATACTAGTGAAACTTTACGATTATATGATGGTAAAAATAAATATACTTATGCTTTTGATTTTGCGCTTTTAAATATTAAAGAATATTTAAAAACTAATGATAAAAAATTATTATCTTCTATAAAACATTTGGGTAATTTAGTTATTGAAAAAGGTTATACTGATGTTAGATTAGATAAGTTTATGACTTACTTTGCTTTATTTACTATTTTAGATTATATTATTTATTTAGAAGATAGATATTCATCTAAGACTAAATTTGCCTATAAGTTTGAGTTCGAACATGATGATGCTCGAGGACTAGCCTCTGACTATCGTTATGCAGATGTACGCGAAAAGGAAAAAATTGGCGTTTTATTAGCACATCTTTTATTAAATAAATTACTTAATCAAGTTCCTAAATTATTAAATGATTCCAAAGAAATAATAACAAAAATAGAAAATGGTGAAACTTTAGATTTACCTGAAGAAAGCCCTATTTATGTTTGTTATAATTTAATAGATTTATTCTATAATATGTATTCTAATCAATTTGTTTTTACAAGTAGTTATCACTACTATCCATTTGGTTTCTATTTAAATATTGTTGCGACATTGATTAACCAATTAGGTTTTAATTTAATAGGTGAAGTTGAAAGAAAAGCGAAAAAATTTCACTTTAGGAAACATGACGATAGTAGATTTATCTATTTAAATGACCTTAATAAATGTTTAAAAAGAATAATAATAAATAGTACGGATGCTGGTTTAACAGGATACAATGTTATAGACAAAATTAAGGCTGAAGGCTATATAGGGATTTTTCATTGATATAAATTATGAATTTAAAAAAAATACTAACCTAATGTTAGTATTTTTTTTGGCTTAGTGCCACTTAATATTTTTAATATCTATTAATTCAGTATCTTCAAACTCTAGTTTAAATAGCTCTGGTGCATCCCAATTTCCATCAAAGACTAGTCTATCCTTAAAGTATATCTCAACTAATTTAGTTACTTCATTTAATCTAACTGTGCACCATTTACTAAACATCGCACTTAATGCTGTCCCATGTGATACAAGCATTACTTTTTTACCGGCATTAGCTTTAAGTAAACCATCAAATCCAGATTTCATTCTATCGGCAACCTCATTTAATGATTCACCAAGTGGCAACTTATAATCCCAATTACGAAATTGATCTTCAAAATAATTATCAGGGAGATTCATCGTACCATCAAGGCCAAATTTCCTTTCGCCAAAACGTTCATCAACCTTTATTTTAATATGATTATTTAAAGCGATGTATTTAGCTGTTGATATAGTTCTAACATAATGTGAAGAATAGATAACATCAATATCTTGCAAATCTTCGTACATACTCATTTTTAAAGCACGATCCTCACCTTTAACACTTAAAGGATTTTTTTCGTTTCTAACTTGCTCACTTTCATTGGCATCATAAGTTTCAACTAAATCTTTAAGCGGCCTAGAATGCCTAGAAATATAAACAATTGTTTTCATAGATATCACCTCTTATATATTCATACTATCTTTTAACTTATTTATTAACTTTTGACAATTTTTATATACAGTGGAATCTTTTCCGTATCTTTCCTCAATATCTTTTAATCTTCCATCATAACCAACATCATTACCATCTTTATCGATTTGCATATCAGCTTGATTTAAAATATCTAAGTATAAAGATGTATAACTAGGATTAGCTTCCCCATGATAATAAACTTCTTGCCAAAACTTAAAACCACTATTTTTTAATATTTCTCCTCCGATAATGTTATGATTTGTTCCATCAGTAAACTCATACCCAATGTCATGAACATAGCCAATTAAGAAACAATTATTAATTTCATCAATACTTAAATGTTTACTCCTGGCAATTTCAACCATTTTTCTTGAAACGGATATAGAATGTTTTATACGATTATTATTCATTTTTATGCCTCCGTTTTTATTATCAAAACAACCTACTATCTAAATAATAGCATATTTTTAACTTTGAAGATACCACAAACAAAAAATATAAAGAAATTATTGAGAATATTGTTAAAAATTGTTACAATGAAAATGAAAGTAGGTGTACGATGAAGTTTGATGTTCCAAAAGATGTAATTAACACCCTATTTAGTGCGGGATATGAAGATCAAATAATTGATACGGTTATGGCTTGTGAGGGTATGCCTGATACATCTATTAGTGATATTCCCCTTTCTCCAACCCAGATGCAAGATAGTCGTGATCACATCATCATTTCACCTAACGTGTATCAGACATATCTTCAGTTTTTACAAAGGATAAATAATAGTGAGACCGCTAAAGAAATTCCCTTTTTTCTTTTAGGGAATAGAAAAGAAATTGACGGAACGCAATATGTCGTATTTGAAGAAATTGTATTTGATATGAAAGAAGCCTTATCGGATACAAGGGTTTCTGCTAACATCGATAGTTTTCAACAACTGTTAGCAGATGATAATTTTTCTATCGTTTCGATTGGCCATACCCATGGTAATGTTTCAGAAAATCAAAAAAATGTGGCTTTAGCTAGAAAATTACCTATGGCACTAAAAGATAAATATGACATTAGAGATACCGGATTAAATGTATCTGTATCTGATATTTGGCAACATGAAGCGTTTAAGGCGCTAGCTAAAAATAATGCACCTAATAAAGAAATATTCCAAACCGTTATTATGTATAACGGCGATATGGTTATTCTTGGGAGTGATGGCATAACGAAAACTAATGACGTTGTAGCTCTAACAGAAAATAACGAAAAAATCGCCATTAAAACGGGGATGGAATCGCAAACTTTTGGGGAACATATCAAATAAAATGGTGAAAATTAAGATAATTTATAATCATATACTAAAAGTGATACTATAATTTAGATGAGGCGTGAATAGATGTTTGGATTTAATTTAAATAAAAAGGAAAAATACTTTAATTCTCTTATAAAAGATAGCGTACAAGATGAAGAAAATTTATATGGTTTTAACTCTAAATATGTGCATCAAGAAGATAGACTATATAAAATGTATGGTAACTGTGATTCTTTTAATAAAAAATTAAAGTTAATTATAATTACAGACACGCATAATGCTTTAAATGATGAACAATTTAAAACCTTTTTAGATGCCCATCCTAACTATGATTTATGTTTACTATTAGGTGATCATAGCGCTAGAGATATTGAAATAATTTTAAAATATATCAATAAAGATAAAATTTATGGTCTATTAGGTAATCACAATTTTGATTATTTAGAGCAATATTCGATAAGAAACTTAAATGGTTATAAAATAACCGTTAATGATGTGTCTATAATTGGTATGCAAGGAAGTTTTAAATATAAACCTGGTGATTTCCCATCTTTTAGTCAACTTGATAGTATCTTATTTGTCGATAAGATGCCTAAAGCTGATATATTAGTTACTCATGATAATAGATTTGATGAAAATATGAAAAATAATCCTGCTCATCAAGGATTATTTGGCATTACTTATTATTTATATAAGAACAAAGTGCCTTTTCATATTCATGGTCATTTGCATAATAACTATACTTCAAGCTTAAAAAATGGTACTAAAGAAATATGTGTTTTTATGTATCAATATATAGAATTATAATTTTTAAATAACTAAAAGAATAAATAAAAGAGTTAGCAAAAGTATTTTTCTAACTCTTTTTATCATCAATTTTCGTCCGTCCAATATCAGATTTATAAATGATTATATTTAATTTCCCAACCATTTTAATTTTTGTGGTTAACATTTAAATTATATTAATTCTTTTATACGAAATGTAATCTTATTTTTTATTTTGATTTAAAATTTCAACTTCTTCGCTTATTTTAGCTTTATCGTATCTTTCATATAATGGTTTAATATCTTTACTTAGTAAAATATTTGAAATAGTCTTATATTCCCAAGTTGTTACTTTGTTATTCAAATACTCCTCTACTTTTTCACAAGAAAATGGTAAATATGGTTTTAATAAAGTATTAACATTAGAAATAATATTTACACAATTAAATAATACACTATTACACTTATTTATATCGGTTTTAGCAAGAATCCATGGCTGTTTTTCATCAAAATATTTGTTAGCATAATTAATAAAATCAAAAATTTTATTAATTCCTTCTTTTACATCTCCATTATCAATGTTGCTTCCTACTTCTTCAAATAAAACTTTTATTTTTTCTTCTATTTCTTCATCGATAGTAGAATCTTTTAAACTTCCATCAAAGGATTTATTTACAAACAACAATGTTCTATTGATAAAGTTACCCCATTTACCTAATAATTCCCCATTAATGGAATTGATAAAATCATTCCAAGTAAAATTAAAATCTCTTTTTGCAGGATCGTTAACTAAAAAATAATATCTTATAGCATCAGCGGGAAATTTTTCTAATAAATATCTTATTGATATATAATTACCTTTACTTTTTGATAGTTTTTCTCCTTCTATCGTTATGTATTCATCAGAAACTATCTTATCTGGTAATTTATAGTTTTCTTTTGTTCCTAATAATAATGCTGGAAAGATAATAGTATGAAAAGGAATATTATCTTTAGCATGCACTAAATATATTTTATTATCTCTATCTTTTTTCCAAAAATTTTCCCAATTAAGATTATTCTGTTCACAGTATTTCTTACTAGCAGTTACATATCCCCAAACATTTTCAAACCAACCATAAACTTTCTTATCTTCGTATCCTTCTATTGGAATATCAATTCCCCAATTAAGATTGCGAGAAGCACATCGATCAGGTATACCTTCTTTTAAATATTTTTCAGTAAATAAAACGGCATTTTCTCTCCAATTGTTTTTGTTTGAATTAACTAAATTTTTTAAACTGTCTTGAAATTTTGATAAAGAAAAATATAAATTTTTAGTTTCTTTAATACTAGTTGGATTGCCACAAATAGCACATTTTGTTTCTTTCACGTTATTAATTTCTAAAAGGCTACCACATTTTTCACATTCATCGCCTTTAATATTGACACCACATTTTGGACAAATACCAATAATATAACGATCGGCTAAAAATAGATTACAATGCTCACAATATAGCTGTTCTTCTTTCTTTTCGTATAAATAACCATAGTCATAATATTTATTAAATTGTTCTTTTACAAAATCTTTGTGATAAGAATCATCAGTCCGGTTATATAAATCAAAACTAAATCCCAAGTCCTTAAAGTCTTTTGAAAAGTTTTCGTGACAAAGATCAACTATTTCCTTTGCAGATTTCTTTTCTTGTAATGCTTTAACATCTATTGGTGTCCCGTGGCAATCACTTCCAGATACTAAAAGCACATTATTTCCTTTTAATCTATGATATCTTGCAATAACATCACCAGGTAAGCTACTTGCGGCATGACCTATATGTAAATCTCCATTTGCAAAAGGCCAACTAATTCCTATTAATATATTCATTTTTATCACTTCCTTTCAAATAAAAAACTCTTAGGAATAATATTCCTAAGAGGTGAATATATCACGTTACCACTCTTATTTCATTAGTATATCTCTATACTAATCTCATTAACCTACTTATGTCTTAGCATAGTTATAGGTCTGTGCTATAACAGGCACACCTGTAATGACTTACTTAATTTCAGTCACTCACCCTTGAGGGCCATGTTCGAAAAATCATTACATCCTCATTTTCACCTAACTGAGTTCTCTAAAATGCTTATATTTTTCTACTTCTTCCTCGCACTGGTTTTGGCTAACGATTTAGATTGTACTTTATTTTTTATACTTTGTCAAATTATACTTATATAATGATTTTAAATTATCAAAGTATTCTTTTAACTTAATTGTTTCTATAATATGATAATATGTTTTATTATATACCATGTCTTAATAATAAATCTATCATTCTATTTTCTATTCTTAAAAGACCTCTTTAAGCATTTCTTAATTGACTTCATCTTTCATATCTTGGATTTTACCTAATTCAATGTCTTTTGATACTTTGAATAATCTTTCATATTCTGATAGTAAATCAATTAACTTATTCCAATTTTTAGGATAACCACCTTTGCCAGATATAATTTTTTGACTATTTTCAGTATCTATTTTTATATTCCATGACACATTGCTATCACCTGAATAAGTATCTTCCCAGTCATTTATTATACTATAAAGTCTTGTTATAAAATCAGTATAATATTTTTCTGGTATAGGTGTTGCTAAATCAGATATTGACTTACCATCTAAATTATTTAAATCTGCAAAAAGCAAGTCATAAGTTCCAAGTCTTTCGGCATAATTTAAAGATAAAACATAATTATTTTTTTCATTTTGGATGCCAACACCTACTGATCCTTTTATTACGGAATTATTTGATGGTTTAGGAATATTAATATTTGGTACTCCATACACTCTTTGTGGTACATTAGCTTCTGGTTCTATATCATAGTTCTTTTTAAGAAAATCTGGTATTCCATAAAGCTCATAAGGAATATTATCTTCGGGTTCGATATCATAGTCTTCATCATCTTTTACAAAGCTACTAACATTAAAATATTTTTTTAATATTGCTACCACTTTATCATAATTTGATGGGAAATTATTAGAACCACTAGATTTTTTATTTTGTTCAACTAATTCTATATGCCATTGAGTTCCATCCATAACTCCAGGATTATTATATCTTTCATTCCAATCCTTAATTTCAGGTAGTATTTCTTCCATAAATTTTTTATAATATTCACCATTTTGTGAAAGAATATGAATATTAGGATCATTCTCATCATTATTAACAAGTTTACCATTTTCTGAATATCCAAATCTAAATTCATAACTATCTTTATCATTATTTACAAAATAGTAGTATGAAGGTCCAAAATATCCACCTTCAAATGCCGAAAAAATAGTTTTTTGATCTGTTCTCTTTTCTTCCTTTTCTTGTTCCCATTGGTTTCTCATATTATCTGGTATTCCATAAACAAATTGTGGTACATTATCCTTTTCATCAATTTCATATTTATCTTTTTTACTAAATAAACCCATATCATTACTCTCCAAACTTTTAACATATTTTTTTTATTGCATTTATAATATTATCAATATATTCTTTTTCCTCTAAACAAATAATACCATTATTTGAATATCTATCATTTTTATCTCTTAATTCTTTTATATCGTGACCATCGATTACTCCATTTTTCCATTTGCTTTTATCGACATCTTCTGCATATACTTGATTTTGATTACACATAAATTCTTCTAATGAGCCAAGAACAAAATATAAAGGGTCATCTACACTTTTATTTCCATTTAAAATTTCAACAATTTCATCATATACAAATTTTTTTCTTCCACCCATGATGAAGTCTCTATCATTTTCATAATCATAATTATTTAAATAATCTTGTAGTTCATTTAGGTAATTGATTGCCAAATCACTACTATTAATTTTATTTTTTATATGATAACCATAGAATTTATTAGCAAGATCTTCTCTTTTTAACCTATGTGAATTATTCTTTGAAATATCTATAGCTTCATAATTACAATATGGACATTTTTGTTTGTGATGTAATAATTTATCCTCGTCTTTCTTAGTTTTAAATAAATAATTAATACTATTAACAATTACTTGTTGACTTTCTTTGCCACATTTAGCACATTTAACTAATTCGCTACTAATATCACTCATTCATTAATCCTCGCCCTCATATATATCTTTGATGCAAAAATTAGGTATTCTATCATCAAAATTAAATGTATGGAAAGAATCTCCCAAGCAATATTTCCATTTAGAACATTTATTACACTTTTCACATTTTAATCTATTATCACTTCTAAATAATTCATATTTATTTTCCCAAACATCAACAAAACTATCTGTTTTAATATTTCCTTGAACAAATTCTGGTCGTCTTTCAACATTTGGACAAACAAATATATCGCCATTACTTAATATACTTCCAACATATAATCCCGTCGTGCAAAAGAAATAGGTATCTCTAATTTCTTTTTCCATTGGAATATCCAAATAATGACTACAACCATATTCAACATTCATAATGTTTTCTTCCCTTTTTTCTTTAATAAAATTAAATAGCCATTTATATTCATCCTTATCTAACAAAATATCTTTATTACCTTTTGCTCGACCTATGGGATCTACATTTATAACTCGCCATGAAATAATATTTAATTCTTTCATAAGATTATATAAATCTTCTAATTCATTAAGATTTTTCTTATTTGCAACAGTTGTAACTTGAACGATTTTTATTGAAGGAACTTTTTGTAATTTTTTAATATTTTCAATGATTCTATCAAATGATCCAGGTACTTTTCTAAAGCTTTCATGGGTTGCTTTTAAACCATCAAGACTTATAGAAATTGTTTCCATATTAGTCATATTCATTTTTTCAAGTATGTCATCATTTATTAGCATGCCATTTGATGTCATACCCCATCTAAAGCCTAATTTGTTAGCATAATCCATTATTTCAAATAAATCTTTCCTAACTAATGGCTCTCCACCTGTCACATTTAGTAAAATATCATTGGGATTATAGTGCTGTGAAATATCTAACAATGCTTTTTTTAAATCTTCTGCACTAATTTCATCTTTTGGAGTAAAATCTCCACAACTACTACCACAATGTTCACATCTAGCATTACATCTTGATGTAACTTCCAGAAATAAATCTTTTAAGATAGGGTTTTTATATAACTTTTGTCTATATTCATATAACCTTTCTAGATTTTTTATTTTAATTTGTTTTATTCTATCGTTCACTTACAACACCTACTAACTATTATTCATTTAATCATCTATTTTAAATTGTTCAAATTCTGATTTTTCATTATTGTTTTGTAATTTACGCATTTGTTCTTCTCTATCTAATTGAGCAATTTTATCATCGATACTTTTAATTAAATCATCAAATTTGCGTGAATCTCCAAATTCCGTTTCAGAAAAATCCATATTTCCTAAGTGTTGTGCCTTTAAATCTTCGACCCATTTTTCTAAATTAAATAGTTTTACACCATTTGTATTTAATTTAGGATATTCAACATTACTTTCACTTAAAGGAAGCGTTTCAAATTCTTTTTCAGTTTTTTCTTCTACATTATCAATAACCACGCTAATATCTTTATTACCAACGGATACTAAATCACATAATTTTGGCATATAAATATTATATATTTTTGATAATTCTGATACGGAACGAGTAGCAATATATGTTTTAATATTTCTTGAAATACAGGAACTTAAAATATCAACTAAATCATTACATTTTTCAATAATGTCAAAATTATCTAATACTAAGTTAAATTTATTTTTAGTTTTTAAATCAACAAGTATTGCATATAATTGTTCAATAAACATTGCTGCTAAACTATTTAATGTTCTATTTTCATCTCTTGCAATAAAAATTATGGCAGTTGGTTTATTAGCAACATCTTCAAAACTAAAAGTAGTTTTGCTCATTAATTGTGATAATTTTTCTCTTGATACAAATAATCTTAACTTTTGCCTAGCAACTGACAAAATACTTCCCTTTGTATCTCTTGGTGCAAAAAATGTAGTTGATGCAAAAATATATGGTTTTGATGCTACGCCCTTTGCTTTAAAATACTCAGTAATATAATCAGATTCACCAATTTTTTTACTAACACCATTGAACATATAATCAGCACTATTTAAGTTTACTTCGTCTTCTTTACCATCTTCAAATAGTCCTAACGTTACACCAGTAAAGAAATCAGATGCAGTTAGTGTCCAAAATGGATCGCTATTGATATTTTCATAAAAAATAATTTTACCTATTTTTTCAAGATACTCTTGTGCTTTATCTCCATTACCATTTTTAAATAAATTATATGGATATTCTAATGGATTCCATCCTTCACTTTTATCAAAATCTCTTAAATTAATAATTATAGTATTATAGTTATTATCTTTTAACTTATCATAATATCTATTTAAGTATTCCTCTTTTGAATCTAGAATAAATAAACTTTCCTTTTGATCAATAGCCTTTTCAACAATTGGGAATAATACATTTGTAGTTTTCCCAGATGCTATATCTCCTTCAACAATTAAATTTTTATGTGCATCAAGCACTTTTTCTAACATTTCTTTTTTCATAATTCCTCCTTCTTTTCCACTTTCATTTGCTTTTTAATAACTTTTATTATTTCTACTTTCTTTTTTCATATACGCCTATTTTAATTTTTAGGTCTTCTGCTTCAATTATTATATTAGCGCCCCAAATATTTATTGATATCATCTATTTTTGATTTGTCTACTTTGTTGAGATTTAAAGAGTTTTTAATCCATTATTATCAATAATATTTTTTTCAGAATTAATAGAAGCGACATGTTCTATTATTATACTTTGTAATACATTTGATTTTTACTAGTAGGTTTATTAGGATTAGTCATTTTTATTAACCCATTTTCGAGAGCTGGTTTTAAATAATTATCTCTAAATGAAATACGAGATTTCATATTTAATTTTTCCATTAATTCAGATGTAGTCATTGCCACACCAGTTTCCATTACATCTAACAATTTATTAACATATGAACTAATATGATTTGCTTGTACACTTGTACTATTCATTAAATCCTCTAATATTTCATCAATCATTTTTAACATGAACTCTATAAATTCTGTAGAATTACCATTATGATCACAAGTGGCAATAGATGAATAGTATTCATTTTGATATTTTTTTATCTGAGATTCAATTGGAACATATTCAAATATTTCTTCCCAATTTGATAATAAAACATTTTGCCATAATCTAGCGATTCTGCCGTTTCCATCTTTAAACGGATGAATAAATACAAATTCATAATGAAATACTGATGATAGTATTAACGGATGCACTACACCGTTATTATCTTTCAACCATTTAAATAACTGTTTCATTAGTTCATCAACTTGTTCGGGCGGTGGGCAAATATGAATACAATTACCATTTTCATCAAATACTCCTTCATTACCTTTTCTAAAATCTCCAGATTCATCAACTGTAAGATAAGTCATTACACCATGAACTTTTTTTAAATCTTTAATCGAATATGGATTCACTTCTTTTATTAATTTATATGCCTCATAAGCGTTTTTTACCTCTTGTATCTCATCTTGAGGGCCAATTACTTTTTTACCATCAATAATATCTTTAACTTGATCCAATGATAATGAGTTTTCTTCAATAGCTAATGATGAATGAATAGAACGAATTCTATTATTTCTTCTTAAAATTGGCATTTTATTTAGACTTTTATAATTATCCAATTTACCAATTTTTTTCATTATGCTTGATACTCTATCTAACATAATATTAGTAATATCAAATGGTGGTATATATTTATCCATATGAAATCATCTCAATTTTCTATAATTGTATTATATCATTTAACAACACTATAGTCAATTATCTTGTATGTTTTTTTGTATGTTTTTCTGTATGTTAATAAACATACTTTTCTATATGAACAGAGAAAAAATAGCAATCGAATGCTATCTTTATAGTTTATAAATTTGTTTGTAAATGGAAATCCCTTTATTAATAAAGTCTTCAGCCAAGTTTTACAAACATTTTGCTTTTTGTGATTTTTCATTGCTCGAAATCTCGCAAGCCTAATTTTATAGACTATTTACTATAATGGTTCTTGTATTTCTTACCACTTCCACAAGACCCTTTTTGAGCATATTTTCACTATATTTGTACATATAGTATTATGGCATTTAGCTTTATTTACAGGCATTTAGTACATTTTATTATCCATATTATTTGTATTATAAATATTACTGATATTTGGTTCATTGTGGACAAAATCAGCAACTAAATTCAGTTTTACTTCCAATGACATTATATTACCTCTTGATTATTTAAGCAATGATTAATATTTTTAACTTATGCTATCGCAATTATATTGAAGAATTATTTCAGCTACCACATCAATTCTTATTTTGTTAAATTTTCATATAATCTCATAAGTTCAACCACACAATCAGACTCAGTCATAGTTTTCCAATATTACAGCTTTATTTAATTAAGACAAAAAAGAGTCAATAATATTGACTCAATTAACTTTAATAGTTATAAGAATATGCTTGGTTAATATAAACTTTATAATTATCGAAACTAACATCTTTATAACGCTTATCATATGGAAAATGTAGGGTAAAGTTACCAGATCTGCCAGCTTTTACATCCAGTTGAAGATCATCATCATATCCGACTACTTTGTTCTCTTTATAATATACAACACTAACATCCATGTACTCAATGACATCATCAGATTTGTTTTTTACCTGTACTATAATATCTTCGCCGTTATTATTGTGAGTTAACTCTAACTTATCAAAATAAGAAATATTGTCTGTTTTTTCCACATCAACATAGATTTTATAGTTGTTAAAAGAATCTGGAGTTCCATATATTTCAGTAGCAATTTCGGCTTTTGGTCCTACCGCTTCTAACATATCATTACCATTGCCAACAATAGTTCCGTTGGCGTCATAAAATTCTACTTCAATGCTCATATCAACTGCTACATTGTTGCCATTTGTAGCCATAACTACAAGCTTTCCATCAGCTGTAATTGCTCCACTACTAGTAATATTTTCCGATAACTTCAAATCCTCCTTTGAATCAGAACCAGATCCTGAAGAGGTATTTGTGCCTGTAGAACTAGGCTTTGCATTATTGTTACATCCCGTAATGATAATAAGGGCAACCACACTAAAAAATAAAAATAATTTTTTCTTCATACGTACCTTACTCCTTTCATACTAATTATACATTATTTATAAAAAAATGTATATATTTTTCCTTTATGTTTAGCATACTTCAGTATTTATAGCATTTATAATACTTACTTTATTATTGTTATTTTCAATAGTTTCTAGACTATGAATGTTGGTATTGATAGTATTTGTGCTATTATTGTTACTGTTTATTTGCAACCATTTATAATCTAAAAAATTATCTAATAATTTTTTTTAAATTTAAATATTTAGTAATTCTGGATTCTAATTCAACTTTTTCAATATTATAAAATTTTTTTCTTAAAAATTTAAAAAATGTTAACATACTTTATTCGTTAACATTTCCTTTAATTTCAAACGATTTTTTAGTTTTTTTGCAAACCAATTGCAATTTACAAATATTTTATTTTTTTAAAATTGCTTGTAACCCTTATTTTACGGGCTACTTACCACAACAGTTCTTGTATTTCTTACCACTTCCACAAGCTCAATTTTTTTCTGGACTATCAATATTATTAGTATTTATAATATTATCAATATTTCTTTAAAT
>CANQCR010000014.1 GCA_947589735.1 uncultured Bacilli bacterium
TAAAAGGACTGTCACCTGTTCAATTTAGGTTACAATCCTTGAATAATTAAACTGTCCAACTTTTGGGGTTCAGTTCAAGATAGACCTTGTTTTTTTATTAAAAGTAAAGTAAATGTTTATCCCTTGCATTTCATCTTAGCCGTTTTTTTGATATAATTAAATATAGGGGATAATGAAGTGAAAGGGTGATTATATGCGTAAGTATCAAAAACAATTTGAAGCTAACCAAAAGACTGTTTGTTCTTACTATAATTATCTTGTTGAATTGACCAGTAATCATTATTATATTGGCACTTTAAATGAATGGATAGCCGATAACTATTACCTTATTGCGGAACAAGAAAAAGCAATGCGTCTTATTCTTGCTAATCGTAAAGGATATAATTATGCTTTTAAAGGGGAAGTTGACCTTTATGAAGTCTTATATAAAATATTAAAACATAATAAGTTTAAGGTTGATAAAAATACTCTTATCAAAGAACTTAATTTGTATCAGGATAATTTTAATTATGCCTTTACCTATTATGAGATTAATGCTATTGCATCTGTTACTTACTTAGTTTTATTATCTGAACTTGCTAAGTTATGTATGCGGGCGAAAGAAAGATTAACAGAAGAGCTAGAAGTTAAAAAATTACTTAACCATATTCAGGTTGATATTAGTAAAAAACATGAAGTTAATTTACATGATTATATTAATATCGATGATGATATTTTTAACAAGCCCGTTTATTTGGAACGTTTGAATGCTGGCTTAAAAGAATTAGGACAATTAGCTAATGATGTTTTCAAACAATTAAATAATCTTTTAGAGAAGAAAAATATTAATCTTAATACTCTTATTGAAAGTGTATATCAAAAACAAGCTGAAGAAAGTATTTTAACTTCTAACATTTTTAATAGTATTATTAAAACAGAAAAAATACCAATTGAAACGCTATATCGAAAGATTAGTAAAACAGAATATGTTTTAAAACTAGATCCTTACTATAGTAATATGACAACGGAGACGAAGGTTTATTATCGTTCTAGAGTTTTAGCGCTCGCTAAAAAGAAGAAGATGAAGGAGTATGATTTAGCTAAAAAATTAATTGCTGAGTCAACTAAAGAAGGAAAACATATTGGTTTTTATCTTCAAAAAGAGGTTCATCAAACAAGAAGAGTCGTCATATACCTTGGTATTGTTAGCTTTTTAACACTCTTATTTTCTTTTTTTCTATCTAAGTATTTCTTACCAATACGATTCCTTGGCATGCTTATTTTAATTGTTCCGGTTAGTGAAGTAGTTATTGAAATTTTAAATCGTATCTATTTAAAAATATATCCACCTATCCCGCTACCTAAACTAGATTTTAATGATGGTATTCCTAAGAGTTGTGCGACAATGACCGTTATTGTTACTATCTTAGATAATGTCCAAAAAGTTGGTAAAATGTTTGATAAATTAGAGTCATTTTATCTTGCTAACAAATCCGATAATTTGTATTTTACTTTGCTAGGTGATTGTAAGGCTAGTCAAAATGAAACGGAAGCGTATGATGAAGATGTTTTAAGAGCATTAAAAGATCGAAGTGAAATCTTAAATCGTAAATATGGCAAAGAAATATTTTATTATGCTTACCGGAAAAGAACTTATAATCCTTCTGAAGGGGAATGGCTTGGCTATGAACGTAAAAGAGGAGCTTTAGAACAGTTTAACTCTTTACTTCTAGGTAATTTACCGAAAGAAGATGAAGAAAAATATTATTTAGGTCATAGTTTTAAAGATTTTAATAAAAAAATTAAATATGTTATTACTCTTGATCAAGATACCCAACTTGTTTTAGGTGCTGCTTATTATATGGTTGGCGCTATGGCTCACCCACTTAATAAACCAGTATTCAACCAAGATCACACGAAAATTGTTAAGGGCTATGGTATTATGCAACCCAGAGTTAGTGTTGATGTTGAATCGACTAATAAGTCTTTTTATACCCAAGTATATGCTGGTTTGGGTGGTTATGATATCTATAATAAAGTTATACCTAACTTTTACCAAGATGTTTTTGATGAGGGTAGTTTCTGGGGTAAAGGTATTTATGATCTAGAGGTTTTTGATGCTACATTATCCGGTTTGTTTCCAACTAATCGTATTTTAAGTCATGATTTGTTAGAAGGTAATTATGTTCGGTGTGGGTTCTTATCTGATATTGAAGTTATTGATGATTTTCCATCTTCCTTCCTGGCTGATGCAAAAAGGCGTCATCGGTGGGCACGAGGCGATATGCAAATAGCTAGTTGGATAATTTCTCGTCATTCACCTTTAAATCTTTTAGAACGTTATAAAATATTTGATAATTTAAGACGTGGTACGCTTGATTTATCGCTATTATTAATATTAATTTTAGCGTTTACGGTTGGCATTGTAAATCCTGCTCTTTGGCTTTTCTTTGTAACCTTTGTTCTATTACTTCCTATTTTATTCTATATTAATGATAAGGTTAAAACACAAAAGGAAAGAACTTTAAAAATAAAGCATTATCAAAATATTGCTTATGGCTTTAAGGCTGTTGTGATAAGGACATTATCAACCTTCAGTGCCTTACCTTATAATGCTAAATTATACACTGATGCCTTTTTTAGAGCTTGGTGGCGTCTTCATGTTTCTCATAAACATTTGCTTGCTTGGGTTACTAGTGATGATGCTAGCAAAAACACTAACAATTTATTCTTTAATTTCTTTACAAGTTTTATTGTTAATTATGCCTTTTCCTTTATCTTTATCTTATTATCTTATCTTTTCAAAAGGGAATATCTATCACTTGCGATAGCAACATCATTAATCTTCTTTGTTAGTAGTGTTATTTTTTATCTTATTAGTAAAGAGACCGAAGATGATAAACGTTTAACATCTTTAGAAAATGAAAAATTAAGAAGTATTGCTAAAGATACATGGCATTTCTTTGATAAGTTTATTGCGCCGGAAACTAATTATCTTATCTTTGATAATTACCAGTTAAATAGAGAGTTTAAAGAAGATATTAAAACTTCGCCTACTAATATTGGCTTTTCGTTACTCGCCATTATTAGTGCTTATGAATTAGATTTTATTTCATCTGATGAAGCTACTGATCGCATTGGAAAAATAATTACAACCATTGAAAAGTTAGAGAAATGGCATGGTCACTTATATAATTGGTATAATGTCAGTACTTTAAAGAAAATGTATCCATCGACGGTATCAACCGTTGATAGTGGTAATTTTATTGCCTCTCTTATGGTTACCGAATCATTTGTTAAAAGATATGGTAATGCTAATTTAAGAAATCGGATTGAAAACTTAATTCAACAGACCAATTTTAAATATTTATACAATAAAGATGAAGGTGTCTTTAGCTGTGGTTATGATACATTTAATGAGCAATTAATAACTTATAATTATAATAAGTTTGCTAGTGAATCAAGACTTACTAGTTTTGTTGCTATCGCTAAAGGTGATATTAAAAAGGAGCACTGGTTCCTTTTAGATAAAACTTTAACGACTTATCAAGGAAGGAAAGGATTACTTTCATGGACAGGATCAATGTTTGAATACTATATGCCTTTAATATGGCTTCGGACATATCCTAATACGTTGATGGATGAGAGTTATTATTTTGCGCATCACTGTCAAAAAGAATATATGCGGATGTTTGATACCCGTCTTCCTTGGGGCGTTAGTGAGGCCGCTTATAACTTACTTGATAATTCCCAAAATTATAAGTATAAAGCTTTTGGGGTACCACATTTACGCTTCCATGATAATCATGAAGAGCGTCTAGTTCTTTCCCCTTACAGCTCTATTTTATCTTTACCTTTATTTCCAAAGGATGTTTACATTAATTTAAAGAAATATCAGAAATTAAATATGTATGGGGAATATGGCTTTTTAGAGTCATATGATTATAGTGATGAAACTCCGGTATTCTCTTATTTTGCCCATCATCAAGGTATGATTTTAGCATCCTTAACGAACTATTTAGCTGGTAACGCTATTCAAAATTATTTCTATGATGACATTAGAGTTCAAGCTATTGATGTCTTAAATAAAGAAAAAGTTCAGATTGAACCAATGATTGACCTCAAAATTGCTCGTCTTAAAAAGTACGACTATGATAAAGAAATTATTGAAAATGATATTCGGGAATATGACCATTTATCAATGCGTCCGGAAGTATCCGTTTTATCTAATGCCAGATATTCGGTTTTACTAAATGACAGAGGTGGCGGCTTTAGTAGGTATAAAACGATTCAATTAAATCGTTATCGCAAGATTACGGAACAAGACTATGGTAATTTCTTATATATTCGGGATTTGAAAACTAATAAAGTATGGAGTAATACTTATAGTCCTACGAATATTAAACCTGATCGGTATCATGTCGTATTTGCTTTAGATCGTATCCGTTATATGCGGGTTGATGGTGAGATTGTTACCGATACTGAGATTATTGTTACCAAAAGACATAACGCTGAAATTCGTAAAATTACCTTTAAAAATGTTGGTGTTAGTCCAAAACAAATCGAACTAACGAGTTATACAGAGCCTATTTTATCAGAAAATGAAGCTGATATTAGCCATCGGGTTTTCAATAATATGTTTATTAAATCATTATTTGATGAAGATACGAAATCCCTTGTCTTATATAGGAGATTACGTGGCACTAACGATAAATATTATATGATGAGTAAACTTTTTATCGATGAGCCATTAACAAATTATACCTATGATACGGAACGGAGCCATTTTGTTGATAAAATGGGTGGTTACCAGTGCCCTATGGGGTTATTCAAACCTTTAACGAACTATGCTGGTGAGAATCTAGATCCAATTAGTAGTATTCGAAATATCATTGATTTACCACCGATGAAAGACGTTACTATCTATATGATTACCGGCTTTGGACGGTCATTAGAACAAGTTTTAGCGATTGCAAGTAGTTATGCGACAGAACTTGCTATTGAAGAAGCTTTTGAACTTGCGACAATAACAACGAACAATGATGTTAAAAAGTTAGGTGTTAGGGGAGCTGATGTTCACCTATATAATAAGATGTTAAACTACTTATATCAAACAAGCCGTATCAATTTAAGCGATCATCGTAAGAAACTTCTTATGAATAATAATTTAGGTCAAGATACTTTGTGGAAGTTTGGTATTAGCGGTGAAAGACCAATCATCTTAGTTGAGATGAGTGATATAAGTTCGGCGTCTTTCGTCTATGAAGTTCTTAAAGCCTTTGAGTATTATAAAAGTAAAAGTATTTTTGCCGACTTAGTTATTATTAATAGTTATGAAGAAAAAACAGCAAAAATGATTTCAAAACTGGTTGATGATGAACTATATCGTATCTATACGGTTAATAATTTTGCTAATACACCCGGACGCGTAGTCTTAATTAATTATGATAAATTAACACCGGAAGAATTAAATCTCTTTAGAAGTATCGCTAGATTATCATTTAATACTATCTATAATAATTCATTAAGAGAACAAATTGATTTACTTCAAAAAGAAAATCAAATTAATGATTATCATGAAAGAGAATATCTAATTAGTGATTCTATTCCTGATGATAATCTCCTTTTCAATAATGAATATGGTGGATTTACTACTGATGGCAGGGAGTATCACATTACTAATCCGAATACCCCAATGCCTTGGTCTAATGTTTTAACTAATGGTCAGTTTGGAACAATTATTACAAACAATAATAATGGTTTCACTTATGCTTATAATAGTCATGAATATAAGATTACATCTTGGACTAATGATACTATCTTAGATGATAAATCTGAAGGTATAACTATTAACGATAAATATTTGAAGTGGCGTAATGCCATTCACGGTATCGGTTATAGTAAATTTAAATTTAAAAATGCTGACTATAGAATTGATGGGACATACTTTGTTCCAATGGATGCGAATGTTAAAGTGGCATATTTTACGTTAACTAATTTATCTGGTATAGTTCAAGAGTTAGATATCAGGTATTGGATTAATCCCGTTTTAGGTGGGACAGAAGAGAAGACAGCTCGTCACTTAGTATGCAATTACTATGAGCTTAATAAGTTTTTAACGATTCAGAATAAGTATGCGATGAACTATAAAGATGCGATTGTCTATATGGGTAGTAGTGAAGATACCTATGCATCCGAAGTTGATAATGTTTTATGGAAAAGTATCAGTATTAAAAAAGTAGTTAATCCTGATGAGACAATTACTTTTGCTTTCCTATTAGGCGTTGAAAATAGTCTTGATGATGTTCAAAATGTTATCAGTAAGTATGAAGATAAAACATACTTGCAAAATAAATACCAAGAGACAATTACTTATTGGCAAAAACGCGTTAATAAAGTAACTGTTAAGACTACTGATGAAGCCTTTAACTTTATGGTTAATAACTGGTATTTATATCAGACTTTAGCATCAAGAATTATGGCTAAAGCTGGTTTCTATCAAGTTGGTGGCGCTTTCGGCTTTAGAGATCAATTACAAGATGCGATGAATATTTGTCTTGTTGAACCAAATCTTACCCGTGATCAAATCTTATTATGTGCTCGTCATCAATTTAAAGAAGGCGATGTGTTACATTGGTGGCATATGGATAATCATTTTGGCTTAAGGTCAAGGTATAAAGATGATTATTTATGGCTTATCTATGCGACGAGTGAATATATCGATATTACGGGTGATAGTGATATCTTAAAAGAAGAAGTACCTTTTGTCTTAGGTGATACATTATCGCCTGATGAAGAAGAACGCGGTATGACATTTAATTATAGTGAAGATACAAAACCTTTGTATGATCACTTAAAAATTATTATGGATAAACTATTTAATGAGTTAGGTGAGAATGGCTTACCTTTAATGGGTGGTGGCGACTGGAATGATGGTATGAACCTAGTTGGCATCAATGGTAAAGGTACAAGTGTTTGGTTAGGCTTTTTTGCTTATGATGTCGTAAGAAGATTTATAAAAATCGCTTCATCTTTTGCTGAAGATACGAAAAAGTATGAAGAGTTTAATACCCATCTTAAAGAAAGTCTTCTTAATAATGCCTGGGATGGTAAATATTATTTACGTGCTTTCTTCGATAATGGAGATAAACTTGGTAGTAGTACTAATGACGAATGTAAGGTTGACCTTATCTCCCAAAGTTGGTCTATTATTACCGGTATTGCGACAAGTGAGCAATTACCATCAATTATCAGTGCGGTAAGTGATAATCTTGTTGATGTTGAAAATAAACTCATCAAGTTATTAACCCCACCATTTAAAAATACGAAAAACAATCCAGGCTATATTAAGTCATATGCAATGGGAATTCGGGAAAATGGTGGTCAGTATACCCATTCGGTTGCTTGGTGGATTATGGCTTTATTAGAACTTGGCCTAAATGATCAAGCTTATAATTATTTCCAGATGGTTAATCCGATTAATCATACCTTAACTAAAAATGATGTTTTAAAGTATCAAGTTGAACCATATGTTATAGCGGCTGATATTTATAGTAACCCGGAGTTTATCGGTCATGGCGGTTGGACTTGGTATACGGGATCTAGTGGTTGGTTTTATAAAGTAGCAATTATGAAGATTCTAGGCCTAGTAAAGAATGGCGATAAACTATTTATAAAGCCACATTTACCAAAGACTATGAATGGTTATGAGATGGAATATCATTATCAAGATACAACATATCAAATAAAGGTTGTTGTTAGTGATAATGACGCTATCTATCTTGATGGTAATCCAACATCTGAGATTTCTCTAGAAAATGATAATCAAACGCATACGATTATCTGTCATATAAAGAAAGATGCTTAAGGCATCTTTTTTATTGAAAAAGAAAAATTATTGTGTTATTATAGTGAGCTATGTGGGGTGGAGATATGCGCATTAATAAGTTAACATTATTAGATGATGAAATGTTGACCAAGTTAGGTTGGACGGAAAATCCCGATTTAGCTTCCATAATAGCATCGGATTTAGCTCGTCTTCAAGGAGTCTCTTCTTCTTCAAATGGTCTTTGTAACTATTGGATTAATAAATTAGGCAACACCGGAAAAAGAAAGACTGTTGGCTACATTAATTTCACAGGAGAACAAGGGTGGACAACCTCTATTACTAGTCGTATGGGTGTTCGTTTTGTGGCTTCATTTGATGATATTGATGACTTTGATCCCGAACATCTTGATGATTTGACCCTTGATTATCCTATTAAAGCTATTACAAAAAATGTTAGTGAAGTTATTACCCAATTATTTTTAGAAAAAAGTAAGTTACTTATTAAAACGGGTCGTAAGTATTTAATTGACAATCATGAGTTTGAAGAGTATGAAGCGATGGGAATTAGATTTATCAATTATTGTGAAGCTGCTAAAGATGACATCATAACTATGGATGGTACTAAAATATCTAAAAATGATCATGTTTATTTAGAAGTTGTACCGGTCCCACTATCTTACGATTTTAATGCCCGACTTGTTTATTGTTCCATTGTTCCTTATTTTGGTGAATGGAATTCGCATTTTGGGCCTTTAAGTAGTAGTGATTTGTTAAAAAAATTAAATAATCAATTTCTAAAGAGTGCTTCAGATGAATTAGAACATCAAGAAAGAACTCTTGCTTATCCAACGAAGGCTATTACCAAGAATCGTTACAATTTTAAGTACGAACCCCTAAGTGAAGAAGATATTATTCAGATATGTATTAAAAGTGATATTCCTGTTTTTGTTCATGGTAAGACTGGTTGTGGTAAGACTGAACGTATTTTAGCTTTAGATCCTGATTTAGAGCTAGTTGATTTTGGATGTACTTCAAGTGATGGTTTTACTGGTATCATAGCGAAAGACTTTAAAACGCAAAAATTATGTTTATATGAACCCCATTGGTATAAAAGCTTATGTGATAAAAGCCTTGAAAAACCTGATTTTATCCATATCCTATTTTTAGAAGAACTTACTAATGCTTCTAAGGATACACAAAAAGTAGCCTTTGAAGTAACCCTTAATAAGACTTTAACAAATGGTGGTTTTCATCTTGTCTTACCAGATAATTGTGTTGTTGTTGCAGCTGGCAATGAGGCAAGTGAATCTCGTTCGGCAACAGCTTTGAGCGAACCATTATTTGGTCGCTATGCTCATGTTTATATTGAAACGAACGCGGAAAATTGGTTAAATTGGGCGTCTAAAAATCATAGTGAAAAAAGACATTTACAATATAATCCCGTTGATAAAACAAGACCTATTCATCCAGCTATAGTTGATTTTATTAGGATTAATGGCGATCAAGTTTTAAGAACAAATTATGATGGTCAAGTTCCCAATGCTGATCCTCGTAAATGGGCTTTAGCGTCACGAGCTTTGTATGAATGTGGCAATCCTAATGTTTTGCGTGCCTTTATTGGCCCAAGTCTTACGGCTAGTTTTATTGCTTTTACACAATTAGAATTATTAACGGTTGAAGATGTTCTTAAAGATCGAGTTAAGCCATCAGATGTTCCAACAGAAATATCAATTCGTTGGAATTCTGTCTTCTCATTGTTAAATGTTTCCTTTGATGATGTCGATAAAGTACGGACTTTTATTAAAGAACTTGGTTCAGAATATTTGGCTGTTTTTGATTATTATTGGTCTAAGGGTGATAATGAACGTATTTTAAAACTATATAATGATAATAATGCTTCAGAACAAGTAGCAGTTAAGAAATTAGGTACATTATGATTAATAATTTAATTAGAAGAGTATTATTTCGTTATCCACGTTTTGGCAATATCATAGCCAATTTAAAATATGTCGCTGTTGATGATAACTGGCCAGCGACGGCTGCAACTAATGGTAAAACGTTATATTATAGGCAAGATTTGTTTACTGATTTTTCTAATCTTGAACAAGAGTTTATTATTTCTCACGAAATAATGCATGTTGTTTTTGCCCATCTTAATCGCTCTGTTAATATGCATCATGATTTAGTTAATTTTGTTGCGGACGCAATTATTAATCAACTTCTTCTTCGTGATGGTTTACCAATTTATGAGGGCTTTATCAATAACCCTGATGAAATAGTAAGAAGCCTTCTTGAAGCTGCTGGCAGACCAATCCCTGAAGAATTGATGATTGATGTTGATGTTTTAAATAGTTCGATGGAAGAATTGTATCGTCGCTATTTTCCCTACTTAGACCTTATCGCTGGTTGGATGGGTGAAAATACGTATCATTTACCAATTATACCATCGGATGTACCTCTTACCGAAGAAGAGCGACAAGCCTTATATGATGCTGATTATAAAGAACTTATGGAAGAAAATGATATCATGCGTGAACCATTTTTAACTGATTATCATCAACAATTAGCCGGCAAAGCCGGTATCTCGCCAAAGATGGAATTTCCGGGGGTTAAATTAGGGAAAAGACCATCTTTCATTCGCTGGCAAGATGTTTTAGCGCAAAAACTTATCACTAAAGGTGATGATAATGTTAAGTTTTATGATATAGAGCCTGATGGTGTTTTAACTAAAGTATATGATAATTCAGAACGGAATACGAATACGGAAGTAGTTATTGATACAAGTGGCTCAATGTCAATGTCTCTAATAAAAATGGTTTTAAGAGAATGTAAACATATTTTAGGACAGGGGTCTTTAAGAATTGCTTTTTGTGATGATGAAATTCATGCATGGCATGATATTGATTCCGAAGATGATATTGATGAGCTTAGAATATGTGGCCGGGGAGGAACTAATTTCGATGCAATGGTTAACCATTTTTCAGGTGGTATAACTAATAAAGTTGTTATAACGGATGGATATGGTACTTATCCTAAAAATCGTGATGATGTTCTTTGGATTATCATTAATGATGAACCAAAAGATTCTTATTGGGCTGGACCTGATTTTGTAAATCATATTCATATAAATAATGAAAACTTATATTCTCAAAAAGTTAAAGTATTACAATATTAAAAATAAATAGTATAACAGGGGGGAAAATTATGACTAAAATATTTGATAAAAAAGTTATTTTTGATTATATAAATGGTAATGATTTAGATAAGGACTATACTTTAGAAGAGTTAGAAGCATCGCCTGAGTTTATGCTTAGTGTTTTAATGACAACGAGAGATAAAGAAATGTATTGGATGTGTGATGAAAATGTTAAGCACAATTATATTTTTGTTACATCCGTAATTGATATTTTTAAATCTGATATTCCTTTTATTACGGAAGTTGCCAAAGAATACTTGAAAAGTGTTCCTAAAGATGACATAACGGCAATTGAAGTTCAAGTAAAAATAGCCGAAATAGCTGAAGCAACAAGAGATTTTACGCTTCATATTTTCTCTTTAAAGGCCTTATCTTTTTTAGCTAGAAAAATGGCTGAAAATGCCTTAGTTATCGAAGAAGCTAAGGAAGATTGGGTTAAAGAAGAATTAGGCATGGGCTTCTTTTTAATCCGTGATGAATATGGTAGTAGTGAGATCATCTTACGTTACGCTGCTAGAAAAATGTTAGATGAGATTTTCTATCGACAAAATAGTGGTACTTTAGAACAGTTTTTACATCATCAATACCATCAATTAACCGATTTTACTAATGAAAAAATTAATAACTTTTTAATCGGTCATATTGCTAGATTTGATATTCATTTATCTAGTTATGTTGCTAACCATCTTGAATTATTAGATAGTATTAAAAAAGAAATTGAATTAATTAAATATCGTTGGTATGATTATGAGAGTGAAAGAAATGAACGAAAGATTGCCATTTTTGTTCAAGAGATGAACCGCTATTTAGCTGAACATTGTCCAGAGTTTGAAGCTTTTGAACTTTTAGGCTATGCTCTTAAAAAATTAGAGATACCAGGTATCATTGAAAGTGATGAAGAAAAATCTTTAACGGAAGGCCATATTGGTGATTATACTGAACCACTAAGAGAACTTATGAAAATGCGTGATTTAACGTTAACGGAGATTGCTGCTTTAAAAGAAGCAGTTAGACTTACCAAGGAATTATTTATCGGTGATGATATTAAACCAAATCAAGATGATTATGATATGAAAGCAACACCATCACCTAAAGGCTTGATTTACTTATATGAATACTACCATAAAACTGACAATTAATTGTCAAAATAACAAAAAAAGGGTTAGTAATGGTGCCACTAGCATTTTAATATGATATACTATTAGTAGTAGATGAAAATCTACCATTGGTTGTGAGAAACGGGTTTATATAAAAATTAAATATTAATTTGGAGGTAATGTATGAGCTTATATCGTTTTTTGGCTAGCGCACGAGAATTGAAAGACTATGCTACCAATGAAAATAATACACAAATTAAAATTGCCGCTTTTGACAATTTAAATGAAGCTTCACAATTTACGGATAAAAAGAATTGTGCAACTTTAGAGTGGACATGTAATGATCAAAATATTGACCTTTTAATCTCTTATATTAAAGAACATTTAAAAACTTGTCCTCGAATTGAATTATGGCGGGTTGGCTTAGGAGATAAATCAACAGCTATTATTGAAAAATGTTCTAAGAATATTTTAAGCAAAGAGAAAATAAAAGAATTGTGGGGCAAAGACGGATTATGTCAATCAGCTTGCCTTGTTGTATATAATTCATAAGTTAAGTTTTACTTAACTTTTTTTATTGGCTAATCTTTTGATTTGTAGTAAAATAATCATAGGTGAATAATATGACAGATGAAATGTTAAAACAACTTCAAGAAACCTTAGAGAAAACGAATGGTTTTATTAAAGCTAATAATTTTAAAGTTATGGAAGCAAAAGATGGCTACAGCGTTGTTGAAGCTAAAATTACTGATACAAGTTTAAATCCGATGGGTATAGCTCACGGTGGTTTTATCTTTGGTCTTGCTGATACCACGGGTGGGGTAGCTGCTAGAATGAAAGGACGTAATATTGTAACATTGGATGCTAGCATTAATTATTTAAAACCGGCTAAAGGAAGTAAGCTTAAAGCTGTTGCCAACATAGAAAAAGATGGTAAAACGGTAACTTTTTATACTATTGATATCTATGATGAAGAAGAAAATAGAGTTGCAATCGCACATATGAATTATTTTTATTTAGATTAAGAGGTATTATGGGATTATTTGAACGATTTAATGAAACAATCTTTTTAAAGACGGATAGTGATCTAGAAAAAAGAATTGCTTATTTAAAAGAACATCGTGAAGAAGTTATCAATAAAGATAGAATTGATTTGGATATAAAACTTTTAGAGTTAGGCTTAAAAGGCGAAAAGGAAATAGAATTTGAACTTAAAAATGCTAATATTGGAATGTATGTCTTACACGATATAACTCTTTCATATGATGATTTGACTGCGCAAATTGATTATGTCGTCGTTACGCCCGCTAAGTGTTATCTTATTGAATGCAAAAATCTTGTCGGGGATATAACGATTAACGCTAACGGTGAGTTTCAAAGAGCCTATAAAATGAATGGTAAAATTCATAAGGAAGCTATTTACTCACCATATAATCAAGCTATGCGTCATGTTGAAATATTACGTAAACGTTATATCGAAAATAATAGTAAATTAACAGTGGCTCTTTTTGAAAATAGTGTTTTTAATGATAAATATTATAAACCTTTAGTTGTCTTAGCTAATTCAACGGGAAAGTTAAATAATCGCTATGCACCTAAATGGCTAAAAGATAAGGTTGTTAGATCCGATAATCTTATTAATTATTTCAAACAAGATATGGCTAAAACAAGTAGTAATGCAATTGATTCTAGAAAAGATATGGAAAAGCTTGCTCTACATTTTTTAGAAATTAATACGCCTAAAGAAGTTGATTATTTAGCTAAATACCAGTTAAAACTATCTTCTAATGATACTTTAAAAGATGTGAAGTTAGATGATACGAAGCTAATAGATAAGCTAAAAGATTTCCGTTTGACTAAATCACATACTATGAAAGTACCGGCCTATTATATTTTTACTAATGATGAATTAGAATTGTTAGTTAGTAAAAAACCGACGACGATTGAAGAATTAAAAAGCCTTAATATTTTAACACCCATTAAAGTTCGTTGTCATGGCGAAGAGATTGTCAATATTATCAAAGAAACTATGTCATTACCATAGTTTTCTTTTTTTAAAGATGTTATAATATATATTAGTAGGAGGTTATATGAGAAGAGTAATTATTAGCGTTGGATTGGTCCTTTTAGTGGTAACTTTAGCTTTGTTCTTTGTTTTCAAAAATAATCCTAAAGAAGTTACTGATCGGATGCCAATCGTCGATTTTAAAACCTACTTAGGGGGTACGATTGATTCAGAAGATGTCGCTTATCAAAATGAATTGATTGAAACTTATGATGAGTATCAAACTATTACTAATTTTTATCAAATGGAGCAGGTATTAGAACCCTCTGATTTTGATGACTATGATTATTTAGCTGCTGTTTTAGAAAATGATTATTGTGATGGCAATTTATTAGGTATTCAAAGAGTAAATATCGATAATAACCAAGTCCAAATAATAGTTGGTATTAAAAATGATGAAGAATTATGCTCCATAAATAATGAAATGTATTTTATTAGATTAAAGAAAGGACGGATTAAAGATAACTTTGAAGTCATTTTTGACTATGAAAAAGTTTAATTAATATGCGAAAAATAATAATAAGTTTAATGGCTATGCCTTTAATTTTGGGATTAGTTGGTTGTGACGCTAAAGATAATAGTGATAATAAAACATCTAACGCTAATCCTACTTCTACTTCTAATACCCGGAGTAATGTTAATGAAGATAGTAATGTTTTATCTAATTCGAATGTTACTAGTAATTCTAATCCTACTAGTAATAGTAATGAGGTAAAACCAGCTAGCAATACAAACACCCCAAGTAACTCTAATAAAGAAACACCAGTTAGTACTACTAAAACAAATGTTGTTGGTAAAACAACTAAAGGTTATGATATTGAAAAAATCGATGGTATTTATTATGTTAAAGGTATTTTGATTGCTAATAAGAGTTATGCCCTTCCTAGTACGTATGCGCCAGGTGGCTTAAAAAGTGAGTTTACTATTGCTTATAATGAGATGAAAAAAGCGGCTAAAAAAGATGGTGTAACCTTAAGTGTTGTTAGTGGCTATCGTTCATATAATACGCAAAAGACATTATATAATAATTATGTTAAACGTGATGGAAAAGCCGCTGCCGATACATATTCAGCCAGAGCAGGTCATTCAGAACATCAAACGGGTCTAGCCGCTGATTTAAATAAAATATCTGATTCTTTTGGTGAGACAAAGGCGGGTAAATGGTTAGCTAATAACTGTTATAAGTATGGCTTTATTTTAAGATATCCTAAAGGAAAGCAGAAGATTACGGGTTATGTCTATGAGCCATGGCATTTCCGCTATATTGGAGATGAAGCCGTTAATTTATATAATAATGGTAATTGGATTACCTTAGAGGAATATCTAGGTATTGATAGTAAGTACTAGTTCGCTAGTACTTTTTAATTGCTTAAAAGAAAAGTATTTGTTATAATAGAGAACTAGTGATATTTATGGACATAGATACTTTTGTAAAACTTCGAGCTTTTGATGATGCTATTATGGATCAAATAGGTGATGACATTACTTTAGATGATATTCAAACATTCTTAAGCTATGATACTTCTTTTTGGAATTATTTAAAGGGTAAGGTCAGTAGAGTCGATAGTAATCAAAATGATGCTAAATATTTTTATGGGACTTATCCTAGTTATGATAGTAATGGTGTATTGAGTGGATTATATGTTATTGTTCCAATTATTAAAAACTTAGGAACGGCCTTAATTAATGTTCATGAATATCGTCATGCTTATGATCTTTATAATCATTTAGGTCAAAAATATGTTATTAATCAACTTGATAGTGAGGCGTTAGCTAAAGAAACAGAAGAAGCATTTTCTTTAAAATATGCATTAAGTAAAGGGAGTAAATGGTTAGATGAACAAACATCAGATTAAAGATATTAAATCCGATATTAGAACGTCACGTAAACTTAATATGGAAGAAATCTATCTTATGGCTAAATATTGCTTATCAACTTATTTTTATAGTCTTAAAACATTTGGACGTAAAAGTGAGGTAACAAGGGGTGTAACAAAAGCTTGGCGAACTTTTAAAGATACTTTAGCGGAAGAAGATTATCTCACGTCTTTAATGCTTCGGCATGGTAAAAAAATTAATGTTGCAGAGGCTTGGTCATTTTTAGATGATTTAGATTATGCTAACGAGCAAACCGTTGATTATTTATATCGTTATTTAGATAATGCTTCAGACGCTTGTGATGTTGAAGCCGCTTGGCGAGCTGTATGGGAAAAACGGGATTTTGAAATGATTACGGAAACATATGAATACCGTTTACGTTTATGCTCAATGCTTTTAGGCTTTGATGATATTAAAAAGTTTTTAGGATTTCCGGTAGAGTTTTGGACTTTTATCGAACCACGGATTGATTTTAAAAGTGATGCTGAATTACCATTTGAAAATATTGAAGAATATGGCGTGAAAAAGTATGTGGATGAAAGTGGTAAAATATTTAATTTTCGGGTAACACTTCCCGTTATAACTAATTTAGATAAAGCTCTTTTTACGGTTAGGGGTTTAGAGGAAGCCTATAACTTGTTTCATCAAATTCGTATGCATATGCCAGGTAAAGATTTAATAGGATCTTCAGAAGAAAAAGAAGAAGCTTTTAAAAAAGGTTATATGAAGACGAAATATAAACAAGTTTTTAAAGAAATATAAAGAATATATTTCTTTTTTGTTATATAATAAAGCTAGTGATGAAAATGATTTTAAATGTAAGTGGAAGGACCGATATCGTCGCCTTTTATAGTGAATGGTTTATGAGACGTTATCAAGAAGGTTATGTTGATGTTCGTAATCCTATTTATCCCAAACAAGTTAGTCGGATTTATTTTGATGATGTCGATGCAATTTTATTTTGTACCAAAAATCCGCTACCCATTCTCCCTTATTTAGATAAAATAGATAAGCCGATTCTTTTTCATATTACTTTAACTCCTTATCATAAAGATTTAGAACCCAATGTTATTCCTAAAGGACGCATTATTGATGGCATTAAAAAAATATCAGAAATAGTTGGTACTGAATATACTTATGTGCGTTATGATCCCGTGATTATCAACGATAAATATAATTTGCAGTATCATAGGAAAGCTTTTGATAAGATGTGTCACTTATTAAAAGGATATGTTAAACATATTATCATATCGTTTGTTGATGATTATAAAAATGTTCATCGGCATCAAAATGATTTAAAGATAAAAACTTTAACCGAGGAAGATTACCGCTTTATCGGGGATAGTTTTTCTAAAAGCGCTAAAGAATGTGGAATGAGTGTTCAAACTTGTGCTGAAGAACATAATTTAATAGAATATGGTTTTCAAAAAGAAGATTGTCTTTCCCATACGCTCGCTTTTAAATTGACTGGCAAGACCGGCTATAAGACTTGGCGGGAACGTAATTGTCATTGCGTTAGTATGGTTGATATCGGGGTTTATAACAGTTGTCCTCATTTTTGTAAGTATTGTTATGCCAATTACGATGAAGATAAAGTTAAAGGGCAATATCAAAAACACAACCCTAATTCGTCATTATTAGTAGGAAAATTAGAGGAAAATGATATAATAAAGGTTAGAAAAAGTTAAATGCAACCGAAAAGTTACATCAAAACAACTAAAAATTGGTAGAATGCAACCGGGTTTTGTTAGATAATGATGGCGAGGTGAGAAAATGAAATTTAGTGAAAAATTAGTTCAATTGCGTAAGCAAAACAAACTGAGTCAAGAACAATTAGCTGATATGCTCGATGTTTCAAGACAAGCCGTTTCTAAGTGGGAATCGGGAACAACTTATCCCGAAATGGATAAGCTGCTTACAATGTGTAAACTATTTAAATGTAGTTTAGACGAATTAACAAATGATGAAATAACAACAACGGATTTTGGTGAAAAGAAAAAAAGCAATTTTATTATCGATACTTTGGATATGATTGCTAAAACTTTTGAGATGTTTAAAACGATGAAAGCTAAACAAGCGATTAGTTGTGTCCTTAGTATGTTACTGTTATACTTTATTCTGTTAGTTTTAGCTATTCCTATTAATAAAATTATTGATTTAGGTAATGAAGTTATTTATTTCTTTGGACCAGCTCGTTCTTTCTTTAGTGTTGTTTGGGCTTTCTTAATTAAAGGAGCTTATCTAGTAGTCGCGATAGTTATCTTTATTTATATCTTTAAAGTTCGCTACTTAGATAGATTTGAATATGTTCCTAAACCAATTAAGGCTAACGATAAAAAAGAAGATACTGAAGAAGTTAATGTTAAAGATGTGCGCCTTGAAGAAAAAGAACTAGAGCCCCAAGTTATTTATTACCGTGAAGATAAACCGAATAACTTTTTTAAAGTATTTAGTACTTTAGCTATGATCTTTATTAAGGCTCTTGTCATATTAATTTTAATACCTTTTATTCTAGGCTTTCTAGCTTTATTTGCAGCCTTGATTGTCGATATTATTTTAATGTTTAAGGGTGTTATCTATATCGGTATCTTTTTAGGTATTATTTTTGGTATCATTTTAGACTATATTATTTTAGAGTTAGGTTATGATTTTCTTTTTAACCATAAAATAGCTTTAAAAAGAATCTTTATTATGTTCATAGCGGGTTTAGCTGGCTTTGGTATTGCGATAGGTACATCAATCTATGAGATTTCAACAACTAAGTATATTGCAAAAGCTCCTGTCAGTACTTCTGATACGACTACGCATACAGTTAAAATGACGGATGGCTTATTATTTGATACTTATGGTTCATATATTTATGACGATAAAATACTTTATGAAGCTGATGAGTCTTTAACGGATGAAGTTCAAATTATTATCCATCATAATGCTGATTTTACTAGTAATGATGTCGTTTCAATTGGTAGTCAATATAAAGAATTAGATCATTATACGATTAGAGCGTGGGAAACTAACTCTAATAGCTTACAAAAAATATGGACAGACTTTATTATCGATGATTTAAAGCATCATCAAATCCATGATTATGACCGTTTATATTGGGCAGAAGTAACCATTAAAACTAGTCAAGCTAATATTAATAAATTAAAAGATAATCTAAAAAAATACTATACTATGGAAGAAGAGCGCTACGCTAATCAAAACCTTGAAATAGAGCTTGAAAATAGTCAAAATAGGTATGATTATCTAGAAGAAGAGTATAATGCTCTAGTAGAAGAAAAAGAAGAATTAAATGATAGTCTTAATGAGACAACATCAAATTACAATGCTTGTAAACAAGAAGTAATTGATTATGAAGAAAAGATTGAAGAATATAAAAGTAAAATAAGCGATTTAATAGAAGAGTAGTTGTGAGATTATGAAAGAAACAGGTAAAATAATTGCTAAAGAGCGTAAGAAAAAGGGCCTTTCGACTTCTGATTTAGCTCGTAAATTAAAAGTTAGAGAAAGCCTTATCAAAAAGTGGGAAGCTGGTACGAAGATGCCAAATCTTTTCCAACTTAAAAAGTTGACCCATTTTTTTGATGTTAAAATATCTAAATTAGTAAGTGATGAAGTACTTATTCAAAGTATTGAGAAAAATCACCGACGGATGTGGTTAAGAATTGGCCTTGGCGTACTTCTTATCGCCCTTGTCAGTGTCAGCTTTTATTTTACATATCGTCATTTTACTAATCATTCACCTGATGCGGTTTACATTTTTAAAGGTAAAAGCGATGGCTTTAGTTTTGAAGATGGTATCGTAACAATATCCCGAAATAAACGCTATATTTCTCTTTCCAAGTTCGATTGTGATCCGACACTTGACATCAACCGTTTGACAATTAACATCGCTTTTAATAACGAAATATGGGTCGCTTCTGAATATCCAAGTGATTCATCGAAAACAGTTCAAGAGTGGCTTAATAAATTAACAATTAAAGAATATGGCGATAGTAATGATAAACTAGATTCCTTTTTAAAACATAATAATGACACTTTCATTGATAATATGCAAGTTGAAATTAATTATTGTGATAGCGCTGATAAATGTACAATGGAGATTATGGATCTAGAGTTAGAAGAATTAAAATTAAATAATAAAGTGATAGAAGACATATAATTATGTCTTTTTGTCACTTTAAAGTCATTTTAAAGTTATATCATTTAAATGAGGAGGATATTTATGGAAATATTACGTGTTGAAAACTTAACTAAAATATATAAGAATGGTTCTAATGAAATAAGAGCTGTTGATAATGTATCTTTTAGTGTTGAAAAAGGAGATTTTGTCGCTATTATTGGCGCATCGGGTAGTGGGAAAAGTACGCTTCTTCATTTAATCGGTGGGGTAGATCGTCCAACTAATGGTAAAGTATTTATTGATGGCGTGGACATCTATGAGTTAGATAATGATAAACTAGCTATTTTTAGAAGAAGACAAGTTGGCCTTATCTATCAATTTTATAATTTAATTCCTATTTTAAATATTAAGGAGAATATTACCTTACCATGTGATTTGGATAATAAAAAAGTTGATGATGATAAGCTTCAGGCTTTATTAGAAACGCTTGATTTAACTGATCGTGTTAATCATTTACCAAATGAATTATCAGGTGGAGAGCAACAGCGAGTAAGTATTGGTAGGGCAATGGTAACCTCACCAGCTATTATACTTGCTGATGAACCTACTGGTAATTTGGACTCTAAGGCGAGTGAAGAAATTGTTACACTTCTTAAAAAGGCTAATCAAAAATATAAACAAACTATTTTACTTATTACGCATGATTTAGAGATTGCTAGTATGGCTAATCGTATTATAACTATAGAAGATGGTAAGATTGTTAAAGATGTGAGGAACTAGTTATGAGCTCTTTAAATAAATTAACGTTTAACAATTTAAAACTGAATAAGAAACGAACTCTAGTAACAGTCATCGGCATTGTTTTAGCAACTTCGCTTATCTGTATTGTATCAGGACTCGCTTCTAGTTTTGTTAAAACGTTTCAAAATGATGCGATTAAAACGAGTGGTTTGTGGCACGCTCATTTTACGACATCAACGATGGAGGATATCAATAAAATTACTAATTTTAGAGGGGTCAAAGATACTTTTTATATAACGGATATTGGGTATGTTCGCTCTTTAAAAGAATGGCAAAATGAATATTGGATTGATCCTTATGACGCTAATAAAACGATTGATTTTGTAAATATAAGAGGTTTTAATGATGCGACGTTAAAGCATTATCCCATTAAGCTTATCCAAGGACGAATGCCTAAAAATGATACAGAACTTGCTTTAACTCAAGACTTAGCCGTAGCTTTAAATGGCTACTATAAAATAGGTGATAAAGTAAGCTTAGATATTGGTTCTTTAAATGTTGAAGATGATTTAGTTGATAAAGATAATGCTTTGACGGATATTAAGACAAAGACTTATACAATTGTAGGTATCATCAATGTTGATAACTATGTTGGTCATAATAGTAGTGAGTATACAACTATTAATGCTTTTACTTACGCTAAAGAACCTTATCCTAATACCGATATGTATGTTTTATATGATGATGTATCTGCTTATCAAAGTTTAACTTCCAAAATAGCTGCCGAACTTACGACTTATGATGGATATGTAGATCCTTCTAGCTTTAATGGGGATTATCTTTATTCTTTAGGCTATTTTGAATTAGGTAATATTCGAAATGTGATTATCATTATTATGTCAATTGTCATTGCTATTATTATGGTAACAAGCATTTTAGTTATTCGAAATGGCTTTAGTATTTCCATAACGGAACGGTTTAAACAATTTGGTTTACTTAGCAGTGTTGGAGCAACTCCAAAGCAAATAAGAAAAATGATTTTAACGGAGGGATTAATAATTGGATTGATAGCTGTTCCTCTTGGCATTATTATCGGTAGTGTTCTTGTTTATTTATTAGTTTTGTTCATTGAAGCATTGATGCCTGCTAGTACCGAATTAAAAATTATTGCTGATGTCCCTTTATGGGCTATCATCGTTGCTGTCCTAACATCTTTTTTAACTATTATCTTATCGATATTAGTACCAGCTAGAAAAGTATCGAAGATGCCTATTATTGAATCTATTCGAGGTAACGGTAGTATTAAGTTAAAATCTAAAAAACTGAAAACACCTAAATATATTAAATCTTTATTTGGCATTGGTGGCGTTATTGCTGATAAAAGTTTAAAAAGAAGCAAGAAGAAATATAAGACAACAATTATCTCTTTAGTTATCAGTATTATAACTTTTATTGCCCTATATTCTGTTATGAATGTTGGCTTTAGAGCAAGTGATTATTATTTAGAAGATGTTAACTATGATCTTGAAATAGATTACAATCCTAATAAAAAAATAGATAGCCTAGATGCTGCTTTGACGGATTTTTCTAAAGCGAAAGATACTGTTTTGTCACTAGGAAATATCAAATCTTATGTCATTGAAAGAAGTTATATTTTATATTCTTATGAAGATGATGTTTGGAATAGTCGCTATCTTTCTTCAAGAAGCTTTAAAAATACATCGCTTGAGCGAGGAACATTAATCTTAATGGCTTTAGGTGATCAAGAATATGAAAGATATGTTAAATCTTTAGGTGGTAATGTCAAAGATTATGAAGATGGCGCTATTATCTATGATTTAGCTTATTTAAAACAAAATCACAAGTACTATGAGATTAATCTATTAGATGTTAAAGCTAATGATAAGATTAATTTAACATTTAAGAATCACCTCGAAGAGGGATTAGTTCCAGATGATTTTAATCCAAGAGGATTAGATGTCCCTATAACCGTCGTTCATCATACTAGTGTCCCACCAATAAACATTATTAAGAACCGTAATAAACTTGATATGGAATATGATATTGGATTTGTTTATGTCATCGTTTCGGATAAATATTATGATAATTTTATTAAAGAACACCTTGATGTTATTAAGAAACATTTTTCTAACAATGAAGAGCTTACTAACTACACCGCTTTAGCGCAATTTAGGGCCTTCCTTAAAACCGATGATGTAAAAAATATTAAAGAAAACTTAGATAATTATGACAATTCTAAAACTAATTTTGACTATTATGATATGAATGATAGTTATGAGGAAACGCACGCTCTTATCGTTATTGTTGCTATTTTCTTATATGGTTTTATTGCCTTTATTTCAGCGATTGGAATTACAAATATTTTTAATACTATTACGACTAATATGGCTTTAAGAAGAAGAGAGTTTGCTATGTTACGAGCCATCGGTATGACCGATGTTGAGTTTAAGAAAATGATCCGTTTAGAAAGCCTTTTATACGGCTTTAAATCATTAATTATTGGCATTCCCGTTGGCGTAATTCTTTCTTATATCGTTCATTTAGTAATGACAAAAATTTTAGTTACTCCATATGTTTTTCCAACTTTGCCTATCATACTAGCTATTATTTTTGTTTTTGCTGTTGTCTTTGGAACGATGCATTATTCTTTAAAACAAATTAATAAGCAAAATATTATTGATACAATTAGGAATGACAATATTTAGGTGATAGTATGAATATATTAACGAAATTAACGATTAAAAATTTAAAATTAAATAAAAAAAGGACTTTAGTAACCATTATTGGTATTGCTTTAGCAACCTTCCTTATTGTTGTTACATCAGGCTTATTTTCTTCTTTTTATACTTCTATGCTTAAACTAGTTAAAGAAGAAGGTGGTGGGGACTTTCACGCCGCTTATTATAATGTTAGTGGTGAGACTTTAAAGTATATTAAAAATAATAGAGAAGTAGCTAATTATTATGAAACTTTCACTAAAGGGTATGCCAAAATAGATAGTGGAGATGAATATCGACCTTATTTATATATTCTATCTTATGATACGAAAGCTTTAGATAACATTGCCCCTAAATTAATTGAAGGAAGGTATCCTAAAAATGATACAGAGATCGTTATTCCGGAACATATTTATCAAGGAAACTTTCATTATGAAGTAGGGGATAAAATAAATCTTAGTGTAGGTACAAGAGTAGATAACAAGGAAAACGTTTTAAGTTCTGATGATCCGGCTTACACGTTTGATTCTCAGCGTAATAAATGGGCGTTAAATGATGAAAAACTTATTAATACGGAAGATAAAAGCTATACAATTGTCGGAATTATGAAAAGACCATCAAAGCTTATCGAAGCCGATGATGCCCCTTTTTATACAGCTATTACCTATGGTCTCGCTAATAATAATGATAAAGTGAATATTTATGTTCGTTATAAACACGCTTCTAAAGCTAAGAAAGAACTTTGTAAGACGATAACATCTAATGAAGAAGATGCTAAAAAATGCTTAGCTAATGAGGAAGTTAATACCCAGGTAGCTTATAAGTACAATAATAATCTTTTAGAATGGGAAGGTAACTTAAAAGATTCGAAGGCTCGGCAAATGCTAATTCTTTTGATAGCTATTATCATCGGTATTATTATCATTACTAGTATCTTTGTTATTCGCAATAGTTTTATTATTTCCATTACGGAAAGATATAAAGAAATCGGAATGTTAAAAAGCATTGGCGCTACCCCTAAACAAATAAGATATAGCGTTTTAATGGAAGGCTTATTAGAAAGCATTATAGCTATTCCTTTAGGACTTGTTATGGGTGTATTCAGCATTTATCTATTATGTCATCTTACTAATCATATTATTATTACTAATCATCTTTTTGATTTGACGAATAATTTCTTTGTCTTTAAAATTAGTTTTATAACTATTTTAATAGCGATAATTATCTCCTTTGGAACAGTTATCTTATCAACTCTTTTACCAGCTAAAAAGGCAAGCAAATTACCACCCATTGCCGCTATTAGAGAATATAAAATGTATAAAATAAATAAGCGTGAATTAAAAGTATCGAAATTGACAAGTAAGTTATTTGGTATTGGAGGCGTTATTGCTAGTAAAAACTTAAAACGTTATCGTAAAAATTACCGAACTACAATTATTTCTTTAGTTATAAGTATTGTTATGTTTTTATCTTTTACATCAGTTATTGGCTATTTTATGGGTTCAGGAATGAGTGAAGATGAGAAAAGAGCTAATTATGACGCAACAATTCATCTTAGTTCAATATATCAAAGTGAAATGAAGGAAGATGGTAGTGTAAGTTATAATATGCCTAATGGCTTTGAATATAACATTTATAAAAAAATAATTGATATGAATTTAAATGGTATAAAAGATGTTATGCTATTTGGTGCGACATCAATCAAGGTTGATACGAAATATTATCTTGATGATTATAAAAGTTATTTAGAGCAAAGCCCTTATTATCAATTAGATGAAAAGACTAGTATTGAGGATACATTATTTATTGTTCCAAAGCAAACGTTTAACGAATTAACAAGTAATTTAGATATTGCTGATAATGAAGTAGGAGTTCTTTTAGATGACTATCTTATGGTTGATGGTAAAAATTCTTTTAGAGGCCGTATGACAAATTTTAAAGTTGGAGATGAAATAAAAGTCTCTTTAGGTTGTGATAGCGATGATGCTTGTGAAGAGAAAGTTACAGTTAAAGTTTTAGGATTAATTGATACGAAAGATATTTTAGCTGGTAAAAGAAATGGTTTCTTTATTAACGAAGATAGTTATCCTAATTTGAAAAAATATATGTATTCGGCTAGTATTTATCTTAATTATACAGATATTAATTCTCTTAAAGACTATATTAATAAAGTTAATCATTCAAATGAATATGCTTCTTTTGCCATTAGTGATCTTAAGACTGAAAAAGAACGTGAACAAGCAACAAAAATGTTAGTTAATATCTTTTGTTATGCCTTTGTTATCATTATTACTTTAATTGGTGTTACAAATATTTTTAATGTTATTACAACTAATATGACGTTAAGAAGAAGAGAGTTTGCTATGTTAAAAGCTGTTGGTATGACCGATGTGGAGTTTAAGAAAATGATTCGTTTAGAAAGCTTTCTTTATGGCTTTAAGGCTCTTGTTGTTGGTGTAACATTAGGATTAGGACTATCTTATTTGATGTTCAAATTAGCTTTAGAAATTACTAATGATACAGAGTTAGTTTACCACTTACCAATTGTAGAAGTTTTAATAGTAATTGTGGGGACTTTCATTATCATTTATATTACGATGAAGTATGCTTTAGGTAAAGTAAATAAGCAAAATATTATTGATACAATTAGGAATGATAATATCTAAAAAGGCTTCGGCCTTTTTATGGTATAATGGAAGTGATAAGTATGAAAAAGATATTATTATTAGAAGATAATGAAGCTATTATTATGGGTTTAGTCTATGCTTTAAAGCAGGTCCCTTTTATGGTAGAAGTATGTCATAATAAAAAAGAGTTGATAAAACTGAATATTAAAGATTATGATTTACTTTTACTAGACATTATGTTACCAGATGTAAATGGCTTGGATTTGTGTAAAGAGATTAAGAAGAATTATCAGATTCCCATCATTTTTTTAACAGCTAAAGATGAAGAAGAAGATATCGTTTTAGGCTTTGATTTAGGATGTGATGATTATGTTACTAAACCTTTTAAAACAAGAGAATTAATCTCTAGGATTAAACGCTTAGTTGGTGAAGAAAATGACGTAATTAAAGTGCATAACGTCAGTTTAAACTTAAGCCTTAACAAAGTTTATGTTGATGATAAAGAGATCTCTTTAACAGCTTTAGAATATAAAATATTATGTCTTCTTTTCACGCATCGTCATCAAATTATTACTAGAGACTATATCTTAGAAAACATCTGGGACTATGATGACAAGTTTGTTAACGACAACACTCTTACAGTTTACATAAAACGTCTACGTGAAAAGCTTGGTAATGATAATATCATTAAGACGGTTAAAGGATTAGGATACCGGGTCGATGATTATGAGGAAAGATAATATTAAATGGTTAATTAAAGTTATGCTGATTAATGTCATCATTTTAATCGGTGTGATGTCGCTTACAACTTATTTTTCTTACCGGTTATATGTAAGAAATGTTAATAATGTTATTTTAGGACTTATTGATGTCAGTGAAGAAGAAGCTATGCAAATTCTTAATTCTGATAAGCCTAATTATCAAAAGGCGGATTTAAGTAAATATGGTATTAGTGAAGATAATGCGGTTATTAATAGTATGCAACATAGTTTTTATATGAGTGTTTTAATGAATGCTATTTTTACCATTCTTATCGAACTTGTCATTACCTATATGATGTATGTTCATCTATCTAAATATAACAAGAAAGTTGCCAATCTAACGGAATATGTTAAAGATATCAATAATGGTCGTTATGAATTAAAAATAAAAGATAATGTTGAAGGTGAGTTATCAAGACTTCAAAATGAACTATATAAAATAACCATTATGTTAAAAGAAGAAAATGTTGCTATGAGTAAACAAAAAGAAAACCTCAAAAAAGCTATTTCCGATATTTCACATCAAATTAAGACACCTCTTACAAGTATCAATATTATTTTAGATAATTTAAATGATGAAAAGATGGATTTGAAAACGCGCAAACGTTTTATTAATGAATTACAAAAGCAAATTAATCTAATTGATAATCTTGTTATTACACTTCTTAAATTAGCGCGCTTCGATACTAATAGTGTGAAGTTTTATAAAGAGGAAATTAATGTTAAAAAAATCATAAAGGAATGTGTGGATAACCTATCAACATTAGCGGAATTAAAAAACATCAATATTCTTTTAACATCTAAAACAAAAGCCGTATTTAAGGGAGATTACAAGTGGGAATTAGAAGCCTTAACCAATATCATTAAAAATGGTATTGAACATAGTGATAATGATAAAACAATTCAAATCTTTTGGGAAGAAAATGCCTTATATACAAAAATTATCATTAAAGATGAAGGCTATGGCATTGATAGTGAAGATCTTTCCCATATCTTTGAACGTTTTTATAAGGCTAAAACAGCTGGTTCTTCTTCGTTTGGAATTGGTCTTTCTCTTGCTAAAGCTATCATCAACGAGGATGGTGGCGTTATTAAGGTTACTTCTAATATTGGTGAAGGTACAACCTTTGAAATTAAATATTTAAAGTGATACTTCCTTTTTAAGGCAAGATATTGTATAATGAAGTTGGTGATTTTATGAGTAAAAAAACATTAATCTTGATTATTTTAGCCATCATTGTAGCTGGTTTGGCGGCTTTTGTTGTTGTTAACAAAGATAGCTTATTTCCAAAAAAAGAACCAGAGGTTAAGGAAGAAGAACCATCTAACACAGAAAAGACGGAAGATAAAAAAACAACGGTAATTGATTATAAAAAGTATCAAGAATTAAGGTCAGGCTTAAAAGATGATGAAACATATGCTATTTTAATTGTTGATTTATCAGATACAGGTAAAAATGTTTCTAATGATTTTAAAAAAGAAGTATTACGTAGTTTCCAAAATCGTAAAAGTGAAATCTATGAAATCGATATCAATAAATTAGATGAAGTATCTTTATCAGGCGTTATTACGGATGTAACGAAAGTAATGAACTATAAAGAACCTAGTCTAACGACGCCAACATTATTAGTTAGTAAAAAGGGTAAGATTGTTTATAAACAAGCAGGTCTTATCTATAGTGATGAAATAACAACCAACTTAGATAAAAACAAAATAGAATAGAGGAATTATGAACGATAATATTATTGAACAAATTAGTAAAGATCTAAATGTTTCAGTAAAACAAGTATCGGCGACATTAAAATTATTAGAGGATGGTAATACCATCCCTTTTATTGCGCGTTACCGTAAAGAAGTTACTGGCAATTTAGATGAAGAAATTATTAAAGCAATTGGTGAAGTATATACCTATCAGGTTAATCTTTTGAAAAGGAAAGAAGATGTTATTCGCTTAATTGATGAAAAAGGTCTTCTTACGGATGAATTAAAAGATGCTATTATGGCAGCGACGAAATTAGTAGAAGTAGAAGATTTATATCGTCCTTATAAAGAAAAGAAAAAGACAAAAGCGACAGAAGCCATTAAAAATGGTTTGGAGCCTTTAGCGAAAATGATTATGGCTTGTCCTTTAAATGGTAATATATCTGATATGGCTAAGAAGTTTTTAACCGAAAACGTTAAAACCGAAGAAGATGCCATTATGGGCGCTAAATACATTATTGCCGAATGGATTAGTGATAATGCTTATTTTCGTAAATATATTAGAAGTAATATGTATCGCTTTGGTATCTTATCATCAAAATTAAAAAAAGATGTTCAAGATAATGATAAAATATATGAGATGTATTATGATTATCAAGAAGCGGTATCAAAGATTAAACCGCATCGTATTTTAGCTGTTAATAGAGGCGAAAAAGAAGATGTTTTAAGCGTTAGTATCGATGTTGATAAAGATAAAATGCTTAGCTTTTTAGAAAGTAAAAATATTAAAAATCAAGATAGTTTTTGTGCGCCATATATTAAGGAAGCTATTTTAGATAGCTATAAGCGTTTAATTTTTCCTTCGGTTGAAAGAGAAATTAGAAGTGATTTAACCGAAAAAGGGGAAGAGGCTGCTATTAATAATTTTGGTAAAAACTTAGAAAGCCTTCTTTTAACCCCACCGATGAAAGAAAAAGTTGTCTTGGCTTTTGATCCAGGATATGTCAATGGTTGTAAGTTAGCCGTTATCGATAAAACCGGTAAATACTTAGATTCGACCGTTATTAAACCATTTTTAAATGGTAATACAGATGAACGTATTAAAGCTGCTAAAAAGATTGTGTTAGACCTTATTAATAAGCATCATGTCGATATTATTGCGATTGGTAATGGAACGGCCTCAAGAGAGTCTGAAAAGTTTTGTGCAGAATTAATTAAAGAGAACAATTTAACTTGCAAGTATGTTATTGTTTCGGAAGCTGGGGCATCTATTTATAGTGCCTCTGATATTGCTATTGAAGAGTTTCCTGATTTAGCTGTCGAAAAAAGAAGTGCGGTATCGATTGGTAGACGTCTTCAAGATCCATTATCTGAATTAGTTAAGGTCCCACCATCAGGCATTGGGGTCGGTTTGTATCAACACGACGTTAGCCCTAAAAAGTTATCCGATAGTCTTGACTTTGTTGTATCTAAAGCTGTTAATAGTGTCGGTGTTAATATCAATACGGCCAGTCCATCTCTTCTTAAATATGTATCAGGTATCAATAAGAAAAATATTGATAAGATTATGGCTTATCGTAATAGTGTCGGAAGGATTAACTCTAGAGAAGAAATTAAAAAGAAAAAACTTCTTACTGATAAAACTTATGAACAAGCGATTGGTTTCTTAAGAATTACCGAAGGCGAGAATATTTTAGATGCAACGGCTATCCACCCAGAAAGCTACGATATGGCTCTAAAACTATTAAAGGAGTTAGATTGCAATCTAACGGATGTTGGGTCTGATAAATTAATTGATAAATTAAAAAATATTGAAGCTAAAGACTATGCTTCCAAATTAGGTACCGATATATATACTTTAGAAGATGTTATTGCTTCATTAATGAAACCTAACCGGGATCCTCGTGACGAAATGCCGCAACCAATATTAAAAAGTGATGTTTTAGATATTGCCGATTTAAAAGTAGGTATGAAATTGCAAGGAACAGTTCGAAATGTTGTCGATTTCGGAGCTTTTATCGATATTGGCTTACATAATGATGGCTTGGTTCATATATCAAAAATATCTAAAGATTATGTTCGTCATCCATCTGATGTATTAAGTGTTGGTGATATCGTCGATTGTTATGTTGATGAAATATTTAAAGATAAAGGTAAGGTATCTTTATCTCTTATAGAAAAATAAAGTGGCGTTAAGTCACTTTTTTATTAAAAAAAGCATATAAGAATTGGCCTATATGCTAATTTAAAGAATAAACTCTGTTATTATTAAAAACAATTTTATCATTAGTAATATATTTAATATCTTGAAGATGTTTTGTAAGCTTTTCTTCTTTCTTTATATCGATTATTTCTACATATTCACACTTTATATCTTCATATTTTTCACATTGTTCTTTATTAGTTGCTTCCTTTTTTTGCTTTAAACTATAAAATGCTTTATTAGTTTTTAAATAATATTTATTGCCACTACTTAAATAAATGCTTATAATATTTTCTTCACTAGGTATAGGATTGTCTTCTACCAGTGTCCCATTTTTTTCGTAATTATCATAATAATCGTCGCTATTAACCAAAAATTTAGTAATGTATATTTTATTTTCATTATCTACATATACAATTCCATTTTTAAGTTTAAAGTCATAATTAAATGTACTTTTTAAATCTAGACTTCCTTTTCCACTTGAATTATCTTTATCATAATAGCCCCTGTTTTCTTTATTATCATAAAGGGCATAAATTTCAAAATCTTCGTATTGAATTCCAATAAGATTAGATACGCCTTCTACTTGTTTATAATTCGTATCATTAGAATATAATTTATCAAAACTGACATTATAAAAATTGTTATCTGTAACTACCAAGTTATTTTGTGTCAAAATAACATTTTCATTTTCAAGACCATTTATAGTGTTAATGTAAGTAAAATCTTCTTTAGTATCTTTCTTTTCAGCCTTATTTTCTTTATTCCCACAACCACATATACTTAATAAAATAATAAGACTTAACATAAATAAACTGCTTTTCTTTAACATACCATCACTCGTTTTCTAACATACTTATTATAACATCTTTTCATTAAATATCTTATATATTATACACAAAAAAGACGTTGCCCCCTGAGCAACGTCCATAAAAGAATAAAAAGGGGTTGGCTAGTGTGATACTAGCTCCAATCCGGCATTTCCGAATTGGTACCTCATATACTAATCCAAAAAGATGTTAATGTCAAGCATTTTTTTAAAAAAAATGAAATTTATTTAATAATCCTAAAATGTGTTATAATATATGGCATAATTTTAGGGGGAGTTATGCAGCTAAGAAAAATACTTATGATACTAATACTTATATTATGTACTAGTTGTAAAACAAAAAATAAAGAGGTCATGTGCCGGTATGTCGATATGGAGGATAATCAAAAAGCATATTTAAATATAACTTTTACATATGATAATAATAAGTTAAAAGAAAAACTTCATGCTAAATATAAATATGAAAGTATCGAAAAGGCTAATGAAAATTATCCCGAGGTCGAAAAAATACTGAGCGAAGAAGAAACCATTAAAGTTCATCAAGAAGATGATGCGATAATTGCTGAAGGCGAAAAACTTGATGATGTCTCTAAAGATGAATATGCATCTAAAATCGCATATTATGAAGAATTAGGGTATACTTGTAAATAGGTATTATGATATAATTTAATAAGAATGGAGGACATATGAAGAAGACATTATTATTAGGTGTGGTTGCCATAACATTAGTTTTAGTAACCGGTTGTGGTAAAGAAGAACATATGACTTGTACAAAAAACCATACTATTACAGGTGTGGAAATCATCAATACGACGGAGTTTACGTTTAAAGATGATTATGTTAGTAAAAAACATGTAACAATGGATTCAACTTTTGCTGATGAAGAAGCGGCTGAAGCTTTTGTTAAGAATTATGAAGATCAAGAAAAATATACTGTTAAAAGAGATGGCAAAAAGGTATCTATTTCTTATTTAGAAAGTGCTGAAAAGACAGATATCAATAAAAAAGACACTGTTTTAGAGGCTATGGATGCTCAGGGATATAAATGCAAATAAAATTGGCATATGCCGATTTTTTTGTTATAATGATAACGAGGTAGATAGAATGAAGAAATTATGCTTAATACTCATATTATTGTGTTTTATTAGTGGTTGTAAAAAAGAAGAAAAAGAAGAGACAAAGGTTTTAGCGACCGGAGAACTTGTCTGTGCTTATAAAGAGAATCGCATCAAAGAAGATACATTATATACTAGTTTATATCAATATAATTTTAATGATAATGGCGTCTTAGAGGAACTTATCGATGCCGAGCGAATTGAGTTTGTAGGAACTGATGAAGAGATTAAAGAAAAATATTTAGAAACAGTTGATGAAACACTTAAAAAATATGAGAATATTGATGGTGTGACAGCTACGAAGGAAATTGAAGATGATAAGTGCACAATCCTTATTAAAATTGATCCTAAAAAGTTAAAAGATGAATTAAAAGAAGATTATATGGTTAATTATGACCGCGTTAATACCTATAAATTATTTACGGATATGGGTTATACATGTGAACAGTAAAAAGTGGTTCTTTGTCAAATAGTGTTGGTGGACAATAAATTTGATAAATGAATTTAGTTATAGAGGATGATGAAAATCATCC
>CANQCR010000015.1 GCA_947589735.1 uncultured Bacilli bacterium
CTTCGAGGAGATAAAATGTTTATCGTAGCCTCTCCAAGCTATGGAAATTTGGGTGATCAAGCTTTACTTCGAGGAGATAAAATGTTTATCGTAGCCTCTCCAAGCTATGGAAATTTGGGTGATCAAGCTTTACTTCGAGGAGAAGAAATCTTCATCGATGAACAATTTCCAAATTATCACATTGTCTATATTCCTCTTATCAGAACAAGCAAAAGACTTATTCGCGGTCTTAGACTTATATCCAAAAAAAGAGATATCTTTGCTCTACAAGCTGGTGGTAACATTGGTACTCTATATCCTGGCATTCATCAATGTCAAGAAGATGCTATTAACTTATTAAGAAAAAAGAAATTAGTTATTTTTCCACAAACATTCTATTATAGTCAGGATGAAATAGGTAAAAAAGCCTTAGCAAAAACAAAAAAAATATATAATAAATGTAAGCACCTAATCGTGGCTGTTCGAGAAGAAAAGTCATATAATTTTATGAAAGAAGAAATGCCAAATGTTCATGTCATTTTAACTCCTGATATGGCATTATGTATTCCAGTCTTCCGTAAAAACTATAAACGCAGTGGGGTAGCCTTATATCTAAGAAATGATGGTGAGCGTACTTTAGCTAATGATGATTTTACCTATATGGTTAAGGAACTTAAAAAGAGATTTAACAAAATTGATGAACGTGAAACACATGTTTTCCATAATTTAAAAAAAGACGAAGCTAAAGAAGAATTAAATAAATTGTGGGAGCAAATGGCAGCATCTGAATTAATTATTACAGATCGCCTACATGGTATGCTCTTTGCAGCCCTAACGGAAACGCCTTGTGTAGTTATACCAAGTAAAAGTCATAAAATTTTAGGATGTTATGAATGGGTTAAACATTTAAACTACATCAAATTAATTACAAATATCAAAGATTTACCAAGTGCTATAACCCAAGTTTTAAGTATTAAAAAGCCAAGATATTATCTAAAAGATGGTCAAGCTAAATTTCAAGCTTTAGCTGACGAAATGAAAAGAGAATTTAAGTAAATTCTCTTTTTATACTTTTTATGTGTAATAAATACGCAAACATGATATAATAGTTTTAGGGAGTGATAGTTATGATGAAAAAATTAGAAGAAGCTCTAGAAAAGGAGCTTAATAGACAACAAAACAATATTGAATTAATTGCCTCAGAAAACTTTGTATCTAAAGACATTTTAAAACTTCAAGGCAGTGTTTTAACAAATAAGTATGCTGAAGGCTACCCTAATAAAAGGTATTATGGTGGATGCGAATATATCGATGTCTTCGAAGATACCGCTCGTGAGCTTGCTAAAGAATTATTTAAATGCAATTATGCTAATGTCCAACCGCATTCGGGTAGTAGTGCTAATATGGCCGTATACCGAGCTTTATTAAACCCCCATGATAAAGTTTTAGGAATGAATCTAAACCATGGCGGACATCTCACCCATGGACATGCTCTAAACTTTAGTGGCATCGATTATGATATCGTCGCTTACAATGTTGATTCTTCAACCGGTCGTATTAATTATGATGAAGTTGAAGAGATTGCCCTAAGAGAAAAACCAAAAATGATTATTGCCGGAGCCAGTGCTTATTCAAGAATTATTGATTTCAAGCGTTTTAGAGAGATTGCGGATAAAGTTGGAGCTTATCTAATGGTTGATATGGCACATATTGCAGGACTAGTTGCCGCAGGATTACATCCATCCCCTATTCCTTATGCTGATGTTGTTACAACGACAACCCATAAGACTTTAAGAGGCCCTCGAGGTGGTATGATTTTAACTAATAGTGAGGATATTGCTGCTAAGATTGATAAAGTTATTTTCCCTGGTATTCAAGGTGGCCCTTTAATGCACGTTATTGGGGCGAAAGCCGAGTGCTTTTATGAAGCCTTACAACCAGAGTTTAAAACATATCAAGAACAAGTCATTAAAAATGCTAAAGTATTAGCTGATACCTTAAAAGAAGAAGGATTTCCTATCATATCCGATGGAACCGATAATCATTTAATGCTCGTTGATGTTAAATCTTCTCTTGGTATGACGGGTAAAGATGCCCAAAATATTCTTGATGGTGTCCATATAACATGCAACAAAAATACGATTCCCAATGAAACAGAATCACCATTCAAAACTAGTGGTATTCGTCTTGGCACACCAGCGATGACAACAAGAGGCTTTAAAGAAGAAGACTTCATCATTGTTGGTAAACTAATTAGTAAAACACTTAAAAATTATCAAGATGAAGATGTATTAGATGAAGTTAGAACGGAAGTTAAAAAGTTAACGGAAAAATATCCATTATATGTTGATTAAAAGAAAATGTTCATTTTTCTTTTTTTCTTGTTATGATACAATATTATTAGATGATAAAATAAAGCGACATTGTAAAGGATATTAACTCCTTGCAAAAGTTTTAATCAATACTTTATATAATTGTCAAAAATGGAGGATTCTTATGAAAAAATTTGAAAGAGAAGAAATGTTTAACTATTATCAAAGCCTTGATAACCCCTTTATTGATTTAACTATTAAACTAGATGTTACTAAAATCGTTGATTATTGTAAGGAACATAAGGGTTTATATGCTAGTATTGGTTATATTATTACCAAGGCTGTTAACAATATAGATAATTTTAAATTTCGGCTTGAAAATAATAGTATTACCTATTACGATGTTATCAGAGGCTCATACGCCGAGAGGCTTAATAATGGTGATGCCGGTTTTTTTGATTGCCCTAATGCCGATAATTATTTTGAACATCTAGAAAGCTTTAAAAAGGAGCAAGCGCGTCTTAAAGAATTAAACCAATCAACTAGTAAAGAGACCAATGATGTCATTTGGATATCTTCACTCCCTTGGTTCTCCTTTACAGGGCTTGTCCCACCTTTCACCAAAGACAATACTATTCCCCAATTTATTTGGGATAAAGTTGTAACCGAAAATAATCATCATTATGTTAACTTACTTATTCACATTCATCATGGCCTTGCTGATGGCTACCATATTCATCTTTTACTTCAAGAAATAAATAGATTAATGGCTGAATTTCCTAATATTTAAGCCATTATCTGTTTTTTTATGTTATAATAATAGCCAATTAACTATGGGAGGTATCTATGGAAAGATATTTTCATTATTTAAAAAGTTTAGATAAAGAATCTAGGAAAGAACTTATAAACGCTTGTATAACATATATAGTAAGACAACATAATGGTGAGAATAAGGTTATTCAAAATGGATATGAAGAAGGTTGCTTAAATAATTTTGATGAATATATTAGAGTTAGTGTTAGATGGGAAAATGAAAAACTTATTTTACTATTAAATGATTTTGATATTCGTTATTATCAAGAACCAGTACTTTATAGTCCTAATACCAAGGAACCTGATATCTATGATAATGAAAACTTATGTCGCTTTTATCACCAACTTATGTCTGATTTTTTCGGTCTACCTTATGCGAAAGATTTTAGGTCATTTTGCGATTCTAAAAAAGGCACTTCTTTAAATGATTCATATGCTGATTTAATATTACGAAACCGTCGCCTTTATAGTGAGATGTATATTGCAGCCTTTATTAATAATGAGAGCGTCTTTATGATTGATATTGATGGCGTTATCCTTGATACCGAGTCTAGAATGCGTGAAAAAGCTAAAGAATTAGGGTGGAAAGAAGCTCTTGCTACTACCGATTGGCATAAGCATATTTATTCTTCTACCCCACTTGCCGATGGTCTTAACATTTTAAAAGAGGTTACTTATCCTTTAAAAGGTCGTGTCTTTTTAATTTCAACTAGTCATTCTTATGATGAAGAAAAAGAAAAAATTAACTATTTTAGAGATCAAGGCATTATCTTACCGATTATATCTGTTCCTCCTAAAACGCCTAAAAGTGCTATCGTCGTTCCTAAACTTTATCTTCCTTCCAAATCATCAACACGCGCTAATGTTTTTTTAATTGATGATCAAGAGAAAAACGTTGATGATTGGTGGGATAATGGTGGTCATGCCATTTTATTTACAAATGAAGAAACTACTAAACCTTACCTTAAGGTTAAAAGTTTAGATTTTTTAAGACAAACATATTAAAAAATAAGGGGATTTAGGTTACATTGTGATATAATGAAATTGGTGGTTTAATGGAAATCCGGGAATATGAAGAAAAAGACGCTGATGCGGTTAAAGATTTGTTAGTTGAACTACAAGAACTGATTGTCCGTCTTGATGAAGATAGATATAATATTATAACTTCGCATTACCGCGATGAAGTATTTGCTTTTATCATGATGAATGTTCATAAGTATGAGGGAAAAATCTTTGTTGCCGAAGATAATGGTAAACTAATTGGTCTTGTCGTTACCCTCATCAATAATGATGAAGAAGAAACATTTGACTTTAAAGCACCTAAACGGGGTCGCATTTCCGATATCGTCATTACCAAGGCCTATCAACACCAAGGCATCGGTCAAAAATTACTTGCCTATGCTGAAAATTATTTGGCAAGTGTTGGATGCCATGACGTCTTACTAGAATGCTTCGGATATAATACTAACGCCAAAGAGTTCTACCGACATCTTGGCTATAAACAAAGAACGGAAACATTAATGAAGAGAATTGAAAAAGTGAAGAAGATTGAAAGGGTTGAATATGAAGAAAGGAATAATAATTAGTCTATACGTCATTATTGGTCTTATCATTCTTAGTAATGGCATATATTTAGGATATCAATATTATGAAGATACCAAAGATATTAAAGTTAAAAATACTTATCAGCTAAAGTTAAACGGCGATAGTAATATTTCACTAGCCATTAATGAAGAATATAGTGATGAAAAAGCAACACTAATAACTAATGGTAAAAAACATGATATAACTTATCAAGGTTTAGTTGATAATACCCAAATTGGTAAATACTTTATTAGTTATAATGATGATACTGATAGTATCATCGGCTATAATGTCTACCGAATTATCAATGTTGTTGATAAGAATGCACCAATAATTAAACTTAAAGGTAAAGCTAATATGGAAATGTATGTTGGTGATACTTTTAAAGAACCGGGTTATGAAGTTTCAGATGATTATGATACTGACTTACAGGATAAAGTTATCATTGATGGGGAAGTTAACCGAAAAAAAGTGGGAACTTATACTTTGACCTATAAAGTTAGTGATTCTTCAGGTAATGAGGTATCCGTTAAAAGAACTGTTAAAGTTAAAAATCGTCCGGTTTCCACTAAAGTTGTACCAACGGCTGACAAAAATGAAAAAGGAGCAACAAAAACTAAAAAGCCTAATTTAAATAAAAATACCAATACCCTAACGGCAATGAAATGGACAAATACCGGTGTTAACGTAACAGGTTATGTTAAATCTGGCCATGGTATGTTTAAAATTCGGCTATGCAAAAGTGGTAATTGTGAACAAATAGATATGAAAGCAACTAATACAACAACTTATACAGGCGATATCAAATTAAGTAATCTAGACAATGGTACTTATGAGATGAATATTCGGACGGAAGATAATGAATACGCCGTCATTGATGAAAGAGATGTTAGTGAAAAACTAGTTCGGGCTAAAGTTGGTAACAAACTTGTTACTTTCACTTATCCTAATAATCATCCAACTATTAAAATTGAAGACTTTAAATATCTTTATGATATTGTTATAACGCCTGGTCATGGCGGTAGTGATCCGGGTGCCGTTAATAGTAAAATTAAGGAAAGAGATCTAAATCTAACCCAATCTCTATATGAAAAAAAACGTTATGAGGAACACGGTCTTAAAGTTTTATTAACAAGAGAAGACAATGGTGAAGGCATGTTAATGGGCCCTACCAGTTTAATTAGACTTCATCGCCGTATGCAAGCTGTTGGTTACTACGGAGCGGTTGCTCACTATGTTTATGATAATCACCATAACAGTATTGGTAATGATTACTACTCTGGATGGGAAATTATCTTAACTAACCAAGGGGATAAAAATACTTATAAAGTAGCCTATGCTGTTGCTGCCGACTGGGAAAAAATGTATCATGTAACCGAAAACCATTTACGAATATATGGTCGTAATTATAATACTGATGCTTTACTAAAGAAAGAATCCGGTCAAACTTACAATATTAAAAACTGGTATGCATATCAAAGAATTCCTTATGAATTATTTAATGTCTATACAACAACATATGAGGGATGTTACTTAAGTAATATGGATGATTTCAACTGGTATATGGAACATTGGCAAGAGTTAAGTGAAGTCAAAATTAAACACTATGTTGAAGCCTTAGGTAAAACTTATATACCGGTTAAGGAGGGCGCATGAAAAGATATCTTTTATTAATCATAATGACCTTAACAGCTACTCTTTTGATTACTATTAATGTTATCTTCTCCTTAAAGGAAAAAACGTGTACTTATAAAATTGAGGAAGAGTTTTATGAAGAAGAAGTAACCATTAAAATTAAGCGTTTTAATGATACTAAAATAACTAAAGAATATACTTTTACTGATGAGGAAATTAAAAAGCTTGAAGAAGAAGATCTAAAAAGTGATGGTTACGAAGTAACATCTAAAGATTTAAAACTAACAGCTACTAAGAAAGAGAAATTAAAAGATTACTTTAAAGAAATTGAAAAATATGAAAGCCAAGGCTTTGTTTGCAAATAGGAGGATTATATGGCAATAATTTATGGCAGTGATGAAACATTCAAAGATAGTATTAAAGAAGATGTTGTTTTAGTTGATTTTTATGCCGATTGGTGTGGCCCTTGTAAGATGTTATCGCCAATCATTGATGAAGTAGCTAAAGAAACAAGTGCTAAAATTGTTAAAATAAATGTTGATAAATGCCCTATAACGGCCAAAGAATATGGCGTTATGAGTATTCCTACTTTAATCGTTTTTAAAGATGGGAAAGAAATTAATAAACAAATTGGTCTATGTAGTAAACAAGCTTTAATAACAATGCTAAAAATAGAGGAGGATTTATGAAAATAGATAAGAAAAAGCTGGGAAACAAAAGAAAAGATTATTTAACTTGGGATGAATTTTTTATCGGCATTGCGAAATTATCAGCAGGTCGTAGTAAAGATCCTTCAACCCAAGTTGGCGCATGTATCGTAAGTGACACCAATCGTATCTTATCTATCGGTTATAATGGAACTCCAAACAACTTTAATGATGATAAGTTTCCTTGGGACCGGGAAGGTAATAGTGAAAATGAAACGAAATACCCCTATGTATGTCATGCTGAATTAAACGCCATCTTAAATTATCATGGCTCACGTTCTGATTTAAAAGGCGCAAGAATCTATGTTGATTTATTTCCTTGTAATGAATGCGCTAAAGCAATTATTCAAGCCGGTATCAGTGAAGTTGTATACTTATCCGATAAATATGCAGATACACCAGGTACCCAAGCGTCTAAATTATTATTTAAAACCTGTGGTGTTAAATGTCGTCAGCTACCGGCTGATGGCCGTACAATTAAACTATCATTAAAACCTGACGAAAAAATCTCATACCTTAAATAAAGATACTTTATAGTATCTTTCAGACTGTTGACAAACTACATTCTTGGAAAAAAACAAAAATTTAAAATTTAAAAGTGGAGACAAAAGTTTAAAAATGAGTGTTATTTGATATTAAAAACCCAAATTAACTCTTTTTTTAATACTAAAGTGGGGAACCAAAAAAGCCGATTGACAAAGCCGGTTTGAAAAACCGACTTTGTCAACGGCCAGAAAGATACTTTATAGTATCTTTTTCTTTTTTATTTGACTTTAAAAGGAACTTTTTCTATAATAATAAACTAATTGGAGGGATAGCATGAGTAGTTTTAGGGATAATGTCTTCATCTTTGGTTATGACTTTGATTCGGGTATCACTTCACCTAATCAAGAAGAATTAATGCAGCTTAGTTCTGAACTTATTAGTATTGATATTACCCCTTCACCTGTAAAGGCATTAACGTTAAAACAAGTTACAATCGGCGCTCAAAACTTTTTTAATAGACATTTAAAACTATATCCCATCTACTATGCTGATCCTGTTAAACTAATTTCAACTGCTAAAAAAAAGAATCCTGAAACAGTTAAAGATTGGAAAAAAATAATTATTAAATATCGAAAAAAAATTAGTCCTTTTAGTCTTCCTCTTACATTATCTAGTGAAGATAATCCTACGACTGCTATCCATCACTATAGCGGTAGCATTCACTTTATGCAGGCATTAAAGGATACTCATCCCCTATTTAGTGAAATTGAGCTCGCACCATTCATCACCTTACAAACAATTCCCTTCTATGTTCATGAAATAACCCATAGTCAAACTATGAGTCAAAGAGGTAGTGTTCAAAATTATAATCATAAAGAACTTTTACCTTTCTTTTTAGAACTTGTTTCTAGTCAAGAACTAGATGATGTCACTAATAATATTATCAAATCGATGCTAGATACTATTACCACTTCCATAAACGAAATCTTAACTTATAGTTATAGTGGTGAAATTATTTCAAGTAGAATGAGTTATGTCATATCAATTATGGAAGCCTTCCATTTATTTGCTTTATATAACTGTAGTAGTTATAGTGTACAAAGAAGAATAATGAAAGATATTCAAAACACATTTAAAGGTAAAATATCAGTTGAGGATATTTTAGCTAATTATCATATCTCTTTTGATAATTCAAAAGACAAACAATATGTTATGCATCTATTATCTTAATATATGGAGGTAAATATGACCTTACTTAGATTATATAGTTTAGCGCCAATTTTTGAATATGACTTAAAATTATTTAAGATACCTGAAAAAACTCATTTAATTAAAGTTAGTACGGAACTAAGTTCTATACCAATAGATTTACCAAATTCCTTTAAAAGGATATCATTAAATAAAATTAAAAAATATACCCAAAATTTCTTCGCTAATTATTTAAAACTACACCCTATATTAGGAATTGATGGTGATGAAGTTGATAGGCGCCTAGAAGATGTTGGCCTTCCTGTTCCAACAGAAATAGCTAAACAAGCTCTAGATGGTCTATATGATTTTATCGACCCTTTTGACTTACCTATTACACTTGTAAGCAATGGTGATTTGTTTCATGGTCAACTTTTATATATAGATGAAACCGCTAAAGCGATTGAGGGAATGCCCTTTTTAGCTAGTAGTATTGAGTTAAATAGTTTAGTTGGTATGCAAACAATGTCTCTTTATGCTCATGAGATAACCCATACCCAAGTTATGAGTGTTAAAGGTAGTGTTAAAAATTATTATAATAATGAAGTCTTATCTATTTTTTTAGAATTACTGGCCAGTATGGAAATTGATAATTCAGGATTTATGTTAGATGCTACTTTGAAATCACTTATATCAATGTATCAAGAATGCATTAAAAACATACTTGATAAAAAAATTAATCAAGATGCTGTCATCGAATGTATGCGTTACGCCGTTTCTATTATTAAAGTTTTTCACTTGTTTGATTTATACTATAGTGGTGATGCAAGTTTTAAAAAAAGGATTATCCACGATATTCAAGAAATATTTGACGGGCAAAAAAATGTTGAAGCTTTTTTAGCTAATCATAATGTAACAATGGATAACTCAGCAGACAAAAAGTATGTTATGCATCTATTAAATCAAGTGGGGTGATAATGATGACTGAATTAGAAAAAGAATTTCTTATATGCGGATATCATCAATTAAGACCTATCAAAGTGACCAACAAATTACTTTATGCTAGAGACATATTAGATAGTATTCCAATTAATGATGAATATTTACAAGTCAATGTTATTCCCGAAAAAGAAGTTATTGCTAGCGCTAAAAATTTCTTTAGTGCTCACCTAAACCTTCACCCCATCTTAATGGCAGATACGCAAAGTTATCTCGAAGTAGTTAGCAAAACAAATGCTATGATGGCTAAAGAATGGATTGCTCTTTATAAACAAATTGGTATACCAATAAGTCCCTTTAATTTACCTATTCAATATACCGAAAAGCATGCTTTTGCTGGATATTTAAAAACTTTTGGCGACTATGTCGATAGTGATTATGTCTTAAAATATTCACCCGCATTATTCTTAAATATCTTTTTATCTAAAACAATTAACGAAGATACACCCATCAGTTATGTCCATGAAATAGGTCATACACAACTTATGAGTGTCAAAGGATCAGTTATTTCTTTCTATGATTGTGAAATAATTCCTATCTTCCTTGAATTAGTAGCCGCAATGGATCTTGATGATGACAATTATCTTCTTCATATCAATATTGTTCATCGCTTGGAAACACTCATCGCTATTATTGAAAGCTTAAATGATCCCCTTTTTGAAGAGAAACTAAAAGCGGAAAACGATGAAACAGAAAATATTCCAACTTATTGGTCATATGTTATTTCTATTTTTAAAGCTTTTCATCTATTTAGTTTGTATCATGATGGTAATATTGAGACCAAAAAAGAGATAATGGCCTATATTCAAAAAATCTTTGATGGAGAAATTAAAGTGGAAGATATGCTTAAGAAATATAGTATAAGTTATGATAATTCAATGTCTAAAAAAAGCATTATGAAAGTATTTACACTTTAAAAAAAGAACTTTCTTAAAGTTAGTTATATCTAACTAAGAAAGTCCTTTTTTATTCCCATTTCCAATTGACAACTTCCGGAAGATCCACACCATATTCACTGATATATTGTTTATGTTCAACCAACTTATCTTTCATTAACTGCGTAAGATAAGCACCCTTATTCCCTAAAGAAGGCAAATGTTTAATACAATCAATAACAAGATGGAAACGGTCAATCTCATTTTGAACCCGCATATCAAATGGAGTTGTTATTGTTCCCTCTTCTCGGTAACCACATACATGCAAGTTGCGATTCGTACGATGGTATAAAAGTTCATGAATCATACTAGGATAGCCATGGAAATTGAAAATAATTGGCTTATCTTTTGTAAATAGTAGATCAAAGTCGGTATCTGATAGGCCATGTGGATGATCAATAGCTGGCTGTAATTTCATCAAATCGACAACATTAATAAATCTTATCTTAAGCTCTGGTAATTCTTTTCTTAAGATAGTTACAGCTGCTAATGACTCAAGCGTTGGTGTATCACCACAACAAGCCATAACGATATCAGGTTCACACCCTTGATCATTACTAGCCCACTCCCATATACCAATACCTTGGGTACAATGCTTAATAGCTTGATCCATAGTTAGCCATTGAGGCCGTAAATGTTTCGAACTAATAACGACATTGATATGATTTTTACTTTTAATAATGTGGTCAAAAACCGATAGAAGACAATTCGCATCAGGAGGCAAGTAAAGTCTTACTATATCAGCTTTTTTAGTAGCAACGTGATCAAGGAAACCCGGATCTTGATGGGTAAAGCCATTATGGTCTTGTTGCCATACATTAGAAGATAAAATATAATTTAAAGAAGCTATCTCTTGACGCCAAGGTAGGCTCTTACATACTTTTATCCATTTAGCATGTTGCGAAAACATCGAATCAACAATTCTAATGAAAGCTTCATAACTAGCAAAAAATCCATGACGCCCGGTTAATAAGTATCCTTCTAGCCATCCTTCACAAAGATGTTCACTAAGAAGAGAGTCCATAACCCGACCATCATTTTCCAAGTACTCGTCATTAGGATACTCTTGAGCATTCCAATCACGGTTAGTTGCTTCAAAAACCGCTCCTAGTCGGTTAGACATTGTCTCATCTGGGCCAAAAATTCGAAAATTACGATTTTCTTCATTTAACTTGAAAACATCGCGAACATATTTTCCTAATTCAGTCATATCGCTAGCTTCAATACTGCCAGGATTATTTACCTCTAATTGATAGGCTCTAAAATCGGGCAAACGTAAATCTTTAAGAAGAAGCCCTCCATTAGCATAAGGATTATCTCCCATCCGTCTTTTTCCTTCTGGCGCTAAAGCGGCAAGTTCTGGTAAAAGGCGACCTTTCTCATCAAACAATTCTTCAGGATGATAACTTTTTAACCAATCTTCTAATAATTTTAAGTGCTCATCTTTATCCATCGGAATAGGTACTTGATGCGCTCTAAAAGTTCCCTCAATCTCTTTACCATCAATATATTTAGGCCCCGTCCACCCTTTAGGTGTTCTTAAAATAATCATCGGCCAGCGTGGGCGAGTAAACTTATCTGATTCACGAGCCTCTTTTTGGATTTTACTAATATCGTGGACAACTTTATCTAAAGTAGCAGCCATTAATCGGTGCATAATATATGGTTCTGATCCTTCAACAAAATAAGGTTTCCAACCATAACCCTCAAATAATTTTATAAGTTCATCTTTAGGAATCCGTGATAAAATGGTTGGGTTACTGATTTTATATCCATTTAAATGCAATATCGGCAAAACAGCGCCATCCGTTTTAGGATTTAAAAACTTATTAGAATGCCAAGAAGCGGCAAGCGGTCCCGTTTCAGCCTCCCCATCGCCAACGACACAAGTAGCTATCAAATCGGGATTATCAAAAACAGCACCAAAAGCGTGGGCTAGTGAGTAACCTAACTCCCCTCCTTCATTGATAGAACCGGGTGTTTCGGGTGCAACATGGCTAGATATACCTCCGGGAAAAGAAAATTGCTTAAATAATTTACGCATTCCCTCTTCATCTTGACTTATATTAGGATATATCTCACTATAGGTTCCCTCTAAATAAGTATTAGCAACCATAAAATTACCGCCATGACCTGGTCCTGATATATAAATCATATCTAGGTCATACTTGTTAATAATACGATTTAAATGGGCATAGATAAAATTTTGCCCTGGTACGGTTCCCCAGTGACCCACAATCTTACTTTTAATATCACTCCAGGCAAGAGGCCTTTTAAGCAATGGATTATCTAATAAATATAACTGTCCAACTGATAAATAGTTGGCTGCATTCCAATAACGATTGATTTTATCAATCATTTCCTCATCTAAATCTTCAACCATTTTTTATTCCTCCATACTATATTATATTTTATCATACAACGCTCTAATTGTGTATAATTTTATCATTTTGTATGTTATACTTTAAATATAGGAGTGTAATATGACAAAGATAATTTTTGATGGTGAAGAAATAGAAGTAGGACAAGATTTAGAACCTGGTATGATGGAGTTAGATTTAATTACTCCTGAAGAACGTCAAAGAGCTTTAAATAAAAATGAAGATACAATAAGAATTGATACAAGCGTTATAAAAGAAGCATTAGCCCAAACTAAAGAAGTTGACTATAATATGGTACAAATGAGCATGGAAAATACAGCGGAACTAAGTGAGGTAAACACAAATGGCCAGTAAAGAAAAAATGATTAATGAATTTTTATGGGCTTGGCGTGATACAATGCTTCGAAATCCAAACTTTGATCCTAGCAAAAATGACATATATAGTCAGTTAATTCGGCTTGGGGTGGATAAAAAAGACCATAAAGTAAGTTTAGATCAGAGCTGTTTCCCAAGATGGATTAGTTATTTTAAAAATCAACCCCATATTGAATGTTTTGTAAGTGAAAGTTGGCGTTATTTTTGTCAGTTTATTAATCGAGACCGCGAAGTCATTGGTCAACCCGATCAAATTAAAATATACATTCCGCAAGACGCAAAACATATTGAAAAAAGTGCTGAAGAATTATTTTCTTTTTTAAGAGATAATAATATACCCCATCACTCTAAAATTGGTCGGGCCATCCGTTTTGATGACATTGTTATAAGAGTAGCTAACCGCGAAGATGCTAATAGGATTCTTGACTTCGCTCGAAGAAATAAACAAATTCAAAAAGGAATGATTCAGCCTAATCCTTTTACATTTAACAATGATGGAATTGCTATGGCTGTCGATGGAAGTGTTTCATATAATGAGACAGTATCAAAATATATCAGTCTATATCTCTTAAGAAGAAAAAAAGAAAATAAATTAGCAAGCGTTAATTGTGAAGACTTTTATCATTTCATCGCAGAATATATGCAAAACTTCACATCTAAAGAAGGTATGGAACAAGTAATCGACGACTTCAAGTTAGAAAAAGAAGCAAAGGGCTACCAAGTATCTATCCCTTCCCTTTTAGCGAATTATGCTAATGTAACTTCCCTAATTATTAAATCCCATTCTCCTTCTTTTACCGAGGAAGACTATTATCAGCATTTTAATCAATGTAATAATCCTACCAGAGTAAAAGCTCAAGAAGAACAATTCTCATCTATTTTATATTCAGCCGTTGCATATAAATCAATGAGCGAAGAAGAAGTTTCCAGTACCCTAAATTGGATGGTTGATCAAATGTGTACCAAATATGGTAAAGAGGAGACACTAGCTCTTATCGAACTATATATCAAAACTGGCGACGAACGTAGGTTAAGCCGTGTTGGGGGCGTACGAGATAAAATTATTGATAGTACCTTTAGACGTGATATCATCAAAATTTTAAATAGCCGGGGAATAGACTTTAAAGCATATTATAGCCTTTGTGCAGCAACCAAAACGGAAGAAACACCAACCATTGATTTAGAACTGCAAACTCAAATGCTTAATTTATTAATGGAAGCAATTAAACTCCTTATGGTTCGTTTTGATAGTTATGGTGCAGCCATTGACAACATTGAAGCTTATCTTAAAACTAATGATCCGATGTATATAACATCAAAAGAGAACTTACGGGCAAGAGTTGTATCTTCACCTTTTAGAGATTTTATCAATGAATATTTAAAAAAGAAAAATATCAGTTTTCGGAAATTAGTTCAACTACTTCCAACGGCTAGTCTTGACCCATCATCGCCACTAGATGAAGCGATTAATGAAACATATCAAAAATATCAAGCTCTATATGAGTGTGGCAGATATCAATATTCCGGAATGGACCAAGTTCATTTTGCTATAACCAAGCTTTTAGAAGAGCATTCTTATCAAGGATTTACCGATCAAAAAGGAGCCAGAACAAAGCTAGCAAACAGCTTATCCGTTCAAGATTGTTTAATGCTTATGTGTCAAAAAGCTAAAATCCCATCAAAAAGTGTTATGCAATCTAAAGAAGTGTTAAATATGCTAATAAGTACTTATTCCGATATGGTCATTACACAAGAAAAGGAGAAACAATACTAATGATAATTGATATTATAATTCTTATTATTCTCATTACTATAAATGGTATCTTTTCGGCATCAGAAATAGCCTTTTTATCAATTAATAAGTATGAACTAAGTCGCCTTATTAAAAATGGTAATAAAAAGGCCATTAAGATTGAACGCATATTAAATGATACTAGTACTTTTTTATCAACTATTCAAATTGCCATTACTTTATCTGGCTTTTTAGCTAGTGCCTTTGCCGCTGATCGCTTTGCTGATGAAATCCTTAAATATATAACAATTGATTATCTTTCACTTAATACTTTAAGAAATATAATAATTATTATCGTTACCATTATCTTATCGTACTTCTCCCTTGTTTTTGGTGAGTTGATACCCAAAAAAATTGGGATGGCTTACCCAATGAAAGTATCCTTAATAATGATAAAACCAATTAATATCGTATCCAAAATATGTTATCCTTTTATTAAAATATTAAGTGCTTCGACTAATCTTTTCACTAGACTACTTCATATTAAAAAGAAAACAGAAGAGTATAGTGAAGAGGATATCAAAAAAGCTATTATGAATGCCGAAAGTAATGGCATTATTGAAAAGTTTGAAAAAGAACTCATTTTAAAAGTCTTTGATTTTAATGATACCAAAATTAAAGATATTATGACGCCGATAAAAGATGTTATCTTTATCAATGCTAATGACGATATGAAAAGCATTATCAGTATTATCAAATACTCTAAGTATACAAGATTTCCTGTATATGAAGAACAAACTGATAATGTTATCGGCATCTTGAATGTCAAAGATTTATTAATGCAAAAAGAAAAAATAACCGATATTCATTCGATTATTCGAAAGCCATATAACATTTCTTATGACACTAACATTGATGATACCTTTTTTCTAATGAAACAAGAACACATTGGTCTAGGTATTGTTAAAGCTAATCAAAATGTTATTGGCATTGTAACAATGGAAGATATTGTTGAAGAAATTGTCGGTAATATCTATGATGAATATGATTTTCCTGCAAAAAAAGAATCTGCCTAAGCAGATTTTTTTAGTAATTAATAGCTCTTCTTTCAAAATAAGCTTGTGGATGAGCACAAACAGGGCATACCTTTGGTGCTTCTTTACCAATATGAATATGGCCACAATTGCGGCAAATCCAAATAGCGTCACCTTCACTTGAGAATACTAATTTATCATTAATATTAGCAAGTAGTTTGCGATATCTTTCTTCATGTTCTTTTTCAATTTGAGCTACTCCTTCAAATAAGAAAGCAATATGTTCAAATCCTTCTTCACGAGCTACTTTAGCGAACTCAGCATACATATCTGTCCATTCATAATTCTCGCCTTCAGCAGCAGCTTTTAAGTTTTCTTCTGTTCCAGGAACTTCTCCACCATTTAATAATTTAAACCATAGTTTAGCATGTTCCTTTTCATTATTAGCTGTTTCTTCAAAAATAGCAGCAATTTGTTCATATCCTTCTTTTTTAGCTTTGCTAGCAAAATAAGTATATTTATTACGAGCTTGACTCTCACCGGCAAAAGCTGCCATTAAATTTTGTTCTGTTTTTGAACCTTTTAATTCCATTTTAATTCCATCCTTTCATTATAAAATTATATCATAATGCGAAATCGACTTCAACAAATGTTTTAATATTTAATGAAATAATTATCGTCTAAACTAATATTAATATCACAAAACAAATCATTACATAATGATAATTTTAAAAGACAAGAATCTGGTGCGATAACCATTTCTTTACCAGTGGCGCTATCACATATTTTTTGATAATTGAATAGCGTGCTTGTAGCTTCTATCACATCAGTCGCATTTTCTAAATAATTAAGCGTTTTAGCATACAAATTGATATCGTCCAAATCTTCTTCTGGCGACATCAATTTATCCACATTAATAAACTCTTTAAAATGACTTTTATGCCATAATTCATATGAAACACATTCAATAAAATAACTAGCTATATATTGATATAATTCATTTTTTAAACGAGTCTTATGACTATCAGTCTCCATTTGTCTTTCTTTAATAATGGTTGTCAAAAGATTTTCCTTTTCATCTATTGTAAGTTTTTCTGCATCAATAATTTCTTGATATCCATTAATATGTATAGTAGAGTAACGTCCAAAACAGCCAAATAAGAAAGTGCCCCTAACTTGCCATCCATCTTCATAAAAAACACCTAAAGAAGTATCTTCGGTAGTTAAAAGATAGTCTTCTAATAGTTCTATTTTATGGCTATGATCTTTATATTCCATATAATCTTCATCATTAATTACATTTATATCAGCTAAAGAAATATTAATAGAAGTGGCATTACTTAAGTTTTCTAATAAAATATTATGATCGGCAATCAAATTAGATAAAGCGTGTTGGTGAAAATAAACAACTTCTTTTAATAACGGAATATTCGTATGGATCGTTTTCGATGTTAAACTTAAAAACATCAAATAAGCGTCAAAATATTCATTCATGCTAAGTTTATGATAGCTTTTAATTCGGTACATAAATCCTTCAAAGTATAGATATATAACTTCCGCATTATCCTTGGTTACTTCATAAAATACTTGATTACGGTAATTCGTAAATGTCTTTTTAACCCGTGGAAGAATCAAATTAATATTATACTTAAAAGTAGCGTCATCTTCTTTAAAGTAGTCAAAATCAAACTTATTTAACCCATTATAAAATCTTAAATGACCCATACCATCATACTTACAAAGTGATTTATTATAAATAATCTTATAATTATCAGGCATAAGAAAACTATAGCCAATCGCATCAAGTGTGACAATATGATAACGATTAGCTATTCCATTAATGGTTAAATATTCAAAATAAACGCCATCTGTTTTACTTCGCCCCATTTTATCCCTCACTAACATTATTATATCATCCCATATCATCTTTTGGTTGATTTCATCAAGTATTTATCATTGGTTGACAAAAGAAATGTAAAAGTCCATAATATTAATTAGGTACTAATTATTTAAGAGAATCATTACTATAAAAGTGATGAAGCCTAGCCAAAATCTATTTAAATTTTATTGACATGAATAGCTAATTAGTATATTATATATATTTGAAAAAGGTGAAGTTATGAAGAAATTACTTATTGTTTTAACAATGTTACTAGCCATATTTCCTAGTATGGTAAAAGCCGATGATAAAAAGAAGATTACTGTTTATATGTTTTATGGCGAGACTTGTCCGCGTTGCCATGAAGCAATGGAGTTTTTTGATAGTATTGAAGACGAATATGGCAAATATTATGAATTAGAAAAATATGAAGTTTGGAGTATGTTCTCAGCTAGAAAAAACAAATTAATGCGAGATGTTGCCAAAAAAATGGGAACCGATGAAGAAGAATTAGGTGTTCCTTATATCGTTATTGGTGATAAAGTATTTGTAGGATATACTAAAAACTGGGATGACAATATTATAAATGCCATTGTTAATAAATATAATGATGAAACTTATGAAGATTTAGTTCGACCATTAATTGTTGAAATGTATCAAGAAACTTATTTACTATACGCAGCTACAATATTATTAATCATTCTTTTAGTTGTTAATGTCGCTTTGCGTGACTTCAAAGAAGCTAAAGAAATGCGAGCTTTAAATAAAGCTTAAAACACCTAAAAACGGAAGATATTATTCCGTTTTTTTTGTGCATATTAATAATGGTGATTTAATGCAATATCTAAAACAATTTATGTTTTTTAGTGTTGCCGGTTATCTTTTTGAAACCATTTTCACATTGATGATGGGGCAACATTTTAATAGTGGTATTCTGAAAGGACCATACACCCCTATTTATGGTTTGGGTCTTCTTTTAGTCATCTACGGCGGAGGATATCTTTTTCGGCACTTACATTTAAAAAGATGGAAAGAAATAATTGTTGTCTTTGGCATTTTTTTCTTCACAATCACCATTTTAGAATTAACCGGCGGTATTCTTATTGAAAAAATATTTCATAAAGTTTTTTGGAGCTATAAAAAGTTCCCTTTAAGTTACGGCCACTATATATCCATTGAAATATCTTTGATATGGTCTAGCCTATCACTGGTTATTTACTACTTTAAAGATAAATTGACGAAGCTAATTGATAAAATTCCTACTTTTATTTATTGGATTTTCTATATTTGTTTTATCATTGACATTTTATATAAAATAAAAGATATTGCTTTTTAGTGCAATATCTTTTTAAGACGCATCTTGATACTTATGATACATCATTTTAAAATAATCATCTGTCATACCCGCAATAAAGTCGATAACCTTTTGCTCATCACTCGTATTAATTAGGTAATTATCGTCCATATCACCTAAAAATAACTGATATATTTCACTCTGATTTTCTTTTTCTTTTAAATCCTTTAAATAGTAAGTGAATAGCGTTCGATACATCTTCTCATAACTATCTAAAGTAAGTTTTGTGTTAGCTTTATCATATATATGCTTATAGTTAAACGCTTTTAAATCTTTAATAGCTTGGTACACATCATCACTCATCTTTAAATATGGTTTGTTTAAACTATTACTAATGATATCTAAAATAATCGTATTAATAATTTCCCGATTGGTTCGGCCTAAAACGTTAGCAATATCACTAGGTATTTCATCACTTGTAATGATACCAACCCGAATAGCGTCCTCGATATCACGACCAATATAACCAACAATGTCACTAATTCTAACAACACAACCTTCTAAAGTCATGGGATGAAGCGTTTTAATAGCACTAGCATCAGTGTAACACAATTCATACTCTTTTAAAAACTCATCTTTAGTCTTTTCCTTGGGATAATATTCATTACTAACAAACTCACCATTATGGCATAAAATACCATCTAAGACTTGCAAAGTAATATTCTCACCCTGACCATGATTTTCAATATCCTTTAAAATACGAACACTATGAACATTATGATTAAAATAACGTCCCGTATATTCCAAGCTAAGGCGATTTAAAACAGCCTCACCAGGATGTCCAAAAGGAACATGGCCTAAATCGTGACCCAAAGCAATTGCTTCAATTAAATCTTCGTTTAAGTTTAAAGCCCGACCGATGGTACGAGCAATTTTGCTAACCATTTGCACATGAGTCATCCGTCTACTAATATGATCATTTTCGATATTACTAAAAACTTGGGTTTTGTCTAAATATCGTGTATATGAAAGGGAATAAATAATACGGTCAATATCCCGAAAAAAACTAGTCCGCATATCTTTTTCTTCATTATTTAATCTAATTGCAGCGCTATTTTTAGTCCCATAAGGGCTTATAAATTGATCCATTTTTTGCATATTAGCCATGATTTGTTCGTTCATATATTACTCCTTTTACCTTCTTTTTATCGCCTTGAGTGGCATATTCTTCAACATATCTTTGATAATTTAAATGACATAATTCAGGTGGCAAAGCTTTTTGATAATAGTCTAAGGCCCAATCAACACGAGCATCATAGCCATAGAAAAGAGTTATTTCTTCTTCCGTCAAGCGAAAAGACATGACAAACCTTTCCATACGGTATGGTGGAAGCGCTAGAGCGTATCTAATTATTTCTTCGCGCGATAAATATTTTAGAATATCCATATCTGATGCACTATATAGGTCATAATAACCATTATAATCATCGTATCCTTCAACAATCGTCCCATATCCTTTAACAGAAGCAATGAGTACATCGCCAACGCCCTTTTCAACATTGCCATATCTAATCGTATCTTCTAATCGCTTAGCAAAATGAATACCATGTCCCTTTAAGCCAAAACTTATTTCACCTTTTTCATGATAACTCCCGACTGGCATAACAATGCCATGAACATTAGTACCATCGGGCGCAAAAGCTTTATAACCATTTATTTCCATAATACCACCCTGTATTTATATTATAACATAGATACTTAATGTTTTAATATTCGTAAAGTATTTAAAATGGTAATAATTGTAACGCCAACATCAGCAAAAACAGCTTGCCACATTGTACTGATTCCTAAAACGCTTAAAATAAGTACTAAAATTTTAACAATAAATGCAAAGGTAAGATTTTGTTTAATAACTTTGCTTGTAAAATATGATGTGTCAATTGCATAATTAATCTTTAATAAATCATCAGTTAAAATGACAACATCACTTGTTTCTATAGCAGCACTACTGCCACTTAAACCTAGTGATAACCCAACATCAGCTCGCGCTAAAACGGGCGCATCATTCACCCCATCACCTACAAAAGCTACTTTATGACCTTTATTTATTTTTTCTTCCAATTTTTGATATTTATCCTGTGGTAACATAGCGCCGTAATAATCATCAATTCCTAGTTCTAAAGCTACATTTTTAGCTATATCAGTATTATCACCTGTGAACATGCTGACCATTAAGCCTCGTTTTTTTAAAGCCTTAACCAATTCTTTAGCGCTCTTTTTTATCGTATCATTTAGGGTAACATATCCCAAGATAACATCATCAACGCTAACATAAATATGAGTACCTATTCCCTCTTTTTCTTGATAACCAACCAATTTAGCGTTGCCAACTTTAACAACTTTCCCGTTAGTAGTGTACTTTATGCCATAGCCAGCTAGCTCTTCATAAGCACTAACATCACTTAAAGATATTTCTTTACTTTGATAATGATCTAAAATAGCAAGGGCCAATGGGTGATTGGATAGTTTCTCACCCATTAATAAATAACTAATGAAGGTATCTTTATCTTCAGATAATGTTGTTACATTCGTTACTGTAAAGTGTCCATCGGTAAGAGTACCTGTTTTGTCAAATACAAACTCTCGGATATCCTTAAGAGCATCTAAATAATTACTTCCTTTAATAAGAATGCCTTTTTTAGATAAAGATCCAATACCGGAAAAATAACTTAAAGGGACAGATATGACAATCGCACATGGACAGGCTATTACTAAAAATGATAGAGCTCGGTAAATACTTCCTTCATATGAAATATCAATGATATATGGTAAGAAAATAGCAACCAAAAGTGCTAACGCAATAACAATTGGGGTATATATTTTGGAAAGTTTACTAACGAAAGTTTCCGTTTTAGCTTTACGCTCCGTTGCTTCCTCTACCATTTTTAAGACTTTATTAACGGTGCTATCATCATAATTAGATGTTACTTTTATTTTTAAAAGACCCGATTGATTAATTGATCCAGATAAAACATAATCATCTTTAGTAACGTTAATAGGCTTACTTTCCCCTGTTAATGACGATGTATCTAGACTACTACTACCCTCTATTATGACACCATCTAAAGGTATTTTTTCACCAATTTTAACAACGATTACATCATCTATTTGTACGTCACTTGGACTTACCTTTTGACCATTAGCTAGATTAGCATAATCAGGTTTTATATCCATAAGATGAGAAATAGACTTTCGGCTATGATTTATAGCTCGATTTTCTAAAATCTTACCAATTTCATACAAAATAAGTACCATTGCCCCTTCCATATATTCATTAATAGCATAGGCACCGATACAGGATACGGTAATTAAAAAATTTTCATCAATAGTAAAATGGAAGAGTTGTTTAATAGCGTTTATGGAAACTCGAACTATTAGTAAGACGTAAGCAATTATTACAGCTACTTTAGTATAAGTATTATTACCAACAAAATAAGTAGATATTAAAAGAGCTGTAGCTATAATTATCCGTAAAAGATTGTAAATAGTAAAATCGTAATTATTGCTTTTTGAATCTAAAATATGAGCTTCAGGTTCAACGGATTGAATTATATGGTTTGCTTTTTTTTCAATGTCTGATTCGTAATCTGTTTCAAAGCTTATTTTTGATGTAGAAAAATTAACGAACACTTTATCAAAATGCTTATCATGGCTCAAGCTAGCTTGAATTTTACGCGCACAATCCGCACAGTCAAGGCCAACGATTGTATACTTACATTTCCTCAAGGTGTTCACACCCCTTTTTAAATATTTCATATATATGATTATCATCTAAAGAATAATATACAATTTTGCCATCTTTACGATATTTAACTAATTTAGATTGTTTAAGTAATCTAAGTTGATGTGATACCGCTGAAACCGTAGAGCCGATGACGCTTGCTAAATCGCAAACACATAGTTCACTTTGAAGTAAGGCACAAATTATCTTCATCCTTGTTGAATCGCCAAACACTTTAAACAACTCCGCTAAGTCAATTAATTTATCATCATTCAACATCTTTTCTTTAACTTTATTAACAATTTCCGTATGAATAATGGTATTTTCACACATATCTTCCATATGTATCCTCCTTATCATTTGAATATTTGTTCATATATTAAATTATATGCTTGAGCATTACTTTTGTCAATCTTATATGATAAAAATCAGTCATGCGTGCATAAATATTGACAAAAGTAGCATAAAAGCGTAATTTTTAAAGTGAGGTGGAATAATGAAACGAAGTGCCGGAATATTAATTTATAGAAAAAAAGAACAAAAGTATCAGGTCTTTTTAGCACATATGGGAGGCCCTTTTTGGCAAAATATTAACATCGGTGCTTGGTCAATTCCTAAAGGTGAGATCAATCAAGGCGAGAAAATTGTTGATTGCGCTAGAAGAGAGTTTCAAGAAGAAACAGGGATATCTATTCAACCTCCAATAACTTACCTTGCAAGTAAAAAAGTTAGTCATCATAAAATCGTTATTATTTTTACAAAAGAACAGGATGTAGATAACTCTAACTTTCAAAGCAACTTTTTTAGTCGTGAATTTCCAAAAGGGTCAGGCATTATTAGACAGTTCCCAGAAATGGATAAAGCTGAATGGTTTGATATAGATGAAGCTAAAAAAATTATTAATCCTAAACAATTGTTCTTTATCAATCGGTTAGAACAATATTTAAAAAAGACGAATTAATCGTCTTTCTTTTATATATTCTATCCAATTGTAAATGATAAATACAAAAGGCCGTAATATCCATAATAAAATATAGTGTTATCAATTTTTTGTGTGAATGTTTATACCGTTGATAATTTTTCATTATATATTTTATGTATAATTCATACAATATATAGCGTTTATATAAACACGTGATATATAGCTTATGTAATGTTATATTTTAATTAATATTGTAGTTAAGTTAGTTTATAAAAAAAGCCAGCAATTAAAACTGCAGACTTTTTATTTTTGTAGCCTCTTCCTTTTTTTCATCAATAAATGATTTTAAGAAAGAAATACAATCATCACTAACAGAAATACCAGCATTATAGCATGGAGCGTATTTTTTTAAAACAGGATTAAAATCCGTTGTACATAATATATTTATGACTGCTGCTACTTCTTCGGGATAATCAAGCATTAACTCAGATATGTTATAATCTAATCCCTCAAATTGCTCCGGATGATTTTTAAACTCTAATTGACTATAAGGTATAGCTGGAATCCATATTTTTGGATATTCGCTATCAATAACCCCGTTAGGTGAAACAGCAAACGAAGATTCACTATCAATTAGACGTGCCAAGCGAAGCGGAATCAAATCATCAAATGATAAATCGCTATATTCAAATAACAAATTACATGAATTACGATCCAATTGATGTGTAAACCAATCAATTACATAAGTAGCAATAATTTGCAACTTTAATTCTTCATAATTAGGAATGTCATGTCTACTAAGTATTTCCAATAGTCCTTTAATGGTAAAAGCATTATGCTGACGTGGTAAATCATAAAACAAATTGTGCAAAGTTGTTAAATCACAATAATTAAACTCAGAACTTTGAACATTTGGTGATAACAACCCAACCCTTTCTGATAGCATCATTTTATTGGCATGCTCAACTAAAATAACAGGTTTATATTCAGCTGGCGCTAAATGAAATGAACCACCAACTAGGGAAATAACATCTTTAGATAATAATTCGCCAATAAAGCGTGCATCTTTATGAGTTTTAAAGTAATGAACAAAATTATTAACAATATACCAGTCTGGTTTTTCACGATAAAGTTTGTGCGAAATAGCAACGCTTTTTTCAACTTGAGAAAAAGTTAACCGAGCGGGATTAATTACTCTTTCTATATATTTCCTATTAATATTTATACTATATGTCATATTTAACCTCTATACTAATTACATTTATACTAATTTCATTATTTTTTCTTTTTCTTTAGTTTTTTCTTCAGCCATATGCTTTAAATATCCAAGGGTCGCTTCAGGTAAAATTATTCCTTCATCGCGCGTTACAAAATTGTCCAAAACATGTTCTATATCAATTGATGTTACCCAATTTAATGCCTCTATAGTAGCTTCAGGGTAATCCAAAAGAAGAGATACAATATTAGCATCTAAGCCCTCAAAAAGATAGGGTTCAGATTTAAAGTCTAAATCTTCATATGGCACGGCTGGAACCCATATACCTAAAGTTTCATCATCAAGCTCACCATTTCTGTTTATACCAAATGATTGCTCACGATCAAATAACGGGCCAAGTTCTAGCTGATTAGTTTCTTTATTTAAGCGGAAATTATTATTACGTGGGTTACCATCTAGTTGATGTGTATACCAATCAAATACATATCTTTTTATAATTTCCTTTTCTAGCATACATCTCGTTGGTGCGTCATAATAATAAGCAAATGTTTCAAAAATCTTTTTCAATGTATAACTATTATACGTTTTGGGGAATGATGGAAGAAGTTTATATAATTCGCATAAATCAAAGTATTGGTATTTATCGCGATTTTGAAAATTAGGCGACAAAAGACCCGTATGTTCATTTAAAGTTACGACAGAATAAGTAGCACTTTCAGCACCTAAAGCTTCTGCATAAGCTTGGGAAAGGCATTCGCAAGCAAGTCTTGCATCATTTCTTTCTTTAAAGAAATTAGCTGTCGAATCAATATAAAACCACGAGTCTTTTTCAATCAACAATGCCTCGTCAATATCAACATATGTATGAACAACATCACGACTTAATTTACAAATAGGTCCATACTTTTTAATTTTACGAGCATTTAATCTAATACTATAAAGCATACTTCCACCCCCCTTTTTCTTGGATAATTATATTAACATAATTTTTCAAAAAGTCAAATTATAAATCTAAAGCTTTATATTGTAATTTTTTAGCTTATTAAAAGCGGGGTGGAGCTAATAATCATTCTTTTTGACTATATATTATAAGCTTTTAGCATATATGACGTATTTCATATAGCGTTAATTTATATGATATGAATCTTTGACTTATATACTCATGTATGATAAACTATAGACACACTGGAGTGATAGTATGGCAAACTATGTGATATATAAACGACCGCAAATAATTTAATCTTATTTTAACGCTAAAAATTAGTAAAAAGCCTTTTTTAAAAAGATAAATAACAGTTTTTTTAAAGAAGAAAAAGGTAATTATAGCGTATAATTTAATATATATTTATTTGTTTGGAAGGGATTATTATGGCAAAAGAAAAGTTAGTAAAAGATATAACCGCACGTGATGTCGATTTTGCACAATGGTATACCGACGTTGTGAAAGAGGCCGAATTATGTGATTATACTTCAGTTAAAGGCTGTCTAATTTATCAGCCAAATGGATATGCAATTTGGGAAAATATTCAAAATGCTTTAGATAAAAGATTCAAAGAAACAGGAGTTGAAAATGTTTATCTACCTATGTTAATACCAGAAAGTTTACTTCAAAAGGAAAAAGATCATGTTGAAGGATTTGCTCCAGAAGTTGCTTGGGTTACCAAAGGCGGTAGCGAGGAATTAGAAGAAAGGCTATGTATTAGGCCAACATCAGAAACACTATTTTGTGATCATTGGTCTAAAGTTGTTAAATCATATCGTGATTTACCAAAATTATATAATCAATGGTGTTCAGTCCTACGTTGGGAAAAAACAACGCGTCCATTTTTAAGATCACGCGAGTTTTTATGGCAGGAAGGACATACGCTTCATGCTAGCGCTCAAGAGGCCGAAGAAAGAACACAAATGATGTTAAAAGTATATTATGATTTTGTAACTGAAGATTTAGCTATTCCACTTATTTGTGGAAGAAAAACGGAAAGTGAGAAATTTGCTGGAGCTAAAGATACCTACACTATTGAGGCCATGATGCATGATGGCAAAGCTTTGCAGTCAGGAACAAGCCACTTTTTTGGTGATGGTTTCGCTGGGGCATATGGCATAAAGTTTTTAAATAAAGATAACGAATTAGAAGTTCCAAACGAAACATCATGGGGACTATCTACAAGAATAATAGGTGCCATTATAATGGTTCATGGCGATGATAGCGGACTGGTATTACCTCCACGAATTGCGCCAACACAGGTAATGGTTATTCCTATTGCGCAGCATAAAAATGGAGTCCTTGAAAAAGCTGATGAAATAGTAAATATTGTAAAAAATGCTGGTCTTAAAGTTAAATATGACTATTCAGATAAAACGCCTGGTTGGAAGTTTAGCGAACAAGAGATTCAAGGTATTCCTATTAGAATTGAAATTGGTCCAAAAGATATAGAGAACAATCAAGTTGTTGTTGTTCGTCGCGATACAAGAGAAAAAATTATTGTAGCAATTAATGAATTATGCGAAAAATTGCCACAAATACTTGAAAAGATGCAGAAGGATATGTATAATCGTGCCAAAACTTTTCTTGATGAGCATATATATGCTGCTACCACTAAAGAGGAAATGATTGATATATTTAATACTAAACAGGGTTTTGCGAAAGCTATGTGGTGTGGTAGTAAAGAATGCGAAGAAGAGATAAAGGCTATGACTGGTGGGGCTTCAAGCCGTTGCATACCATTTGATGAAGAACATCTTAGTGATAAATGTGTATGTTGCGGTAAAGATGCTAAACATATGGTTTATTGGGGAAAATCTTATTAGGATTTTCCTTTTTTTATGCAATCTTAAAAATCGTGAAAATATGAAAATTTATTAAAATGTTGCAAAACAAAAAGGAAAAGAGAAACTTGCAAATAATAATATAGGTAGGAGGGATTCGATGAAAAATGATATAGAAGCATTGTTAAAAGATTTTAATCGCATTAAAAAGATAGGATGGATAGAAAGTATGAGAAAAGGTTCAACTGGGATTGGTTACACATTTGAAACTTTACTGAACAAAGAAGAAAATAGTCTAGAAATTCCTGACTATGGTTCGATTGAGATAAAAACGAAAAATAAACATAGTAAAATGCCCGTAAGACTATTTTGTGCAACACCAGATGGTGATGATCTGTTCCCGACCAAAATAATTAGAGAAAACTTTAGCTATCCAAGTAAGAAAGATAAGAATATTGTTGTTTTTAATGGAATCATCAATGCTAAATCATTTACTAAAATTGGAAATAGATATCTATTTAAGTTAAAAGTAGATCGAATATCCAATACAATAAAATTAATCGTAATAGACATAAACTGCAATTTAATATGTGATAATATTTCTTGGAGCTTTGATATGTTAAAAGACAAACTTTCAAGGAAGTTGACTTATCTAGCCATTATAAATGCTGAGCGAAAGTTTGAGCACAATAAGGTATTTTTTCACTATCAAAATATAGACTTTTACAAGTTAAAAAACTTTGACACTTTTATTTCCTTAGTGGAAGACGGAATTGTAAAAATATGTTTTGCTATTGGAACATATAAAAATGGTCCCAATATGGGGAAAACACATGATCACGGGATAATGTTTGAAATAAACGAAGAAGATATTCTGAAATTATATGATGTAATATGTGTTTAATCTAACTAAATAGTGCGACTATATATTTTTAAAGGTTGGTTTGGGACATAAGAGGGGTTGCACAACGTAACAAAAAAAGACTTCATACGAAGTCTTCAAATACAAATGGTCCGGAAAACAGGATTTGAACCTGCAACCCCTTGGTCCCAAACCAAGTGCTCTACCAAATTGAGCCATTTCCGGAAGTGGTGCGCCCAGGAGGAGTCGAACCCCCAACCTTTTGATCCGTAGTCAAACACTCTATCCAATTGAGCTATGAGCGCATTGCTTTAACCAATACAAGATTGATTATAGCACAAAATATTTATGTTTGCAATATTTTTTTTAAGAACTAATTGCCAAAAGCCTCAATATTACTTACGCTGTAAGTTGTATCTTTTTTTGTAGTTGATACAATTGTATTTAATGACTGCAAAACATCATAAGATACTTTTTGTTGACCTGAAATTACAAAACCAATACTATCTTGTGGAGTAAGTGCAGTATACGCGATTAAGTAATTATGCCCTTGTTTATCAGTTAAATCGTATACAACATAATTTACGTTGTTTATAGATTGTATTCCTTGAGAAACTGTAAAACCAAGTTTTGTATAACTATTCCGCGTTGTGGTTCGTGTTTTTGATGAACTCAAAGTGGAATATTTTTGATTCAAGCCAATGGAGATTTTGACATTATAATTATCAACAGTTGTTACCACTGAACGATTATATATGCTGTAGTCATTTAAACTCATACTATATCCATTAAAAATGAATGTCTTCTTCTCGTTATCTTTGGCCTTAATTTCATTTTCTAAACTATTTATTTTAACGTTTAATTCTTCTTTATTATCTTCTAATCTACTAATTTTTTTGGTATTATCTTCATTAATTAACCAATAATAAACAAGCCATGCAATACTTGCAAGTAACAAAATTACCAATACAAGAATTGGTAAAGACTTGCTAGTCTTTTTATTTTGAGCGACAAATTCCTCATTCGAAGTCAAATTGGAAGTTTTTTTACCATCATTTGACTCTTCGTGATTATCTTTCTCTTCTTGTTCTGAAACTACCTTTCCTTCCTCTTGTAATTCTTCTTCAGAATCAGAGGTAGATTTTTCATCTATATCTTTTTGATTATCTTCCTGATGTGTTTTTTCTTCATCAAATAATTCATCAACTGATGGCATAGAAATGGTATCAAGCGTTATTTCAGTTTCATCTGCTTTTTCGTTTAATACTTCTTCTGTATCGCCTGATTGATTGTTTTCATCTTGATTGTTTTCTGATTCATCATTTTCTTCTTGCAACTCAGGTGTTTCCCCATCTCCTTCATCAGAAGTTTCTTCATCGATACTTTCGTCTAATTGTTCACTATCTACTTCTTCTTTTGATGTTTCAGATTCTGAAGTTTCTAAATCTTCTTCGGCAGTAGAATTATCATCAACACTAACATCTTCAGATTTTTCATCTTCGTTAAATTCTTCTTTTGATTCATCTTCAGAATCAGAAGTAGATTTTACATCTATTTCTTTTTCATTGTCATCCTGTAATTCTAATACCTCAGTAGAATTTTCTTCTGAAACTTCTTCATTTTCATTATTATTTTCTTGACTATCTGACTCTTCGGTTAAATCTTCTACCCTTTTGTCTTCTTCTAAAGAGTTTGTATCATCTAATTCTTCTGACAATTCTTCAGTAGATTCTTTTTCACTGTCATCTGCTTTAGAATCATTTTCTTCAACATCAGATTCTAAAGTTGAATGGTCTTCCTCTGATGTTTCTTCATGTAGTTTAGATTCATCAGGATTATCTTCTTTTGGCTCTTCTATGCTATCATCAGCCGAATCTTTACTAACTTGTTCTTCTGGTAATAGCTCTGTTAATTGATCTTCTGCTGAGGCCATTTGCTTTTCTGGTTCTTCACTAATATCAGAATTATCATTTCCTTCATCATTATTTTCGACTGCTTCGGTATTATCTTCAATATTAGATATTACATCATTGTCACCATCATTAGAAAAGTTATTTTCATCGGATTCCGTTTCATTATTTTCGATATTTTTATCTTCATTTTCATTCAAAAGTTCATCTCCCTGAACTTGATTTTGCTGATCATTAAATGACGCTGAAGATGGTATGGATGCATCAAGAAGATCTTCACTAGTGCTATTATCCTTATTCAATAACAAGTCATCAACTTCTGATGTAGTTTTTGTAGCAGTTTCTGATTTAGGAAAAATGGTTTCATCTGGCCTAAGTAAATCTGCAACAGCGACGCGATCTGTTTTGTTATTATCTTCAGAACTATTTTGTCCTGACAAATAACTTGTCAAAACAGCATTATTATTATCGCCAATTTTAACTTCAGGCTCAGATGATTCGTTTGCTGCATCACCATTCATTTCTTTCAAAATATCTGCAACTTTTTTAGAAGATTCAGTTCCCAATGACAAAGTATCCATTGAACCTGGCAACACCTCAACATTAAATGTTTGCGTATTTTGGTTATATTGATTATCATCATCAGATACATCCTGCAACCCAAAACGACTAGCTTTTTTAGTTAATGCCTCAGCCTCTTCTTTTATTAAAGCGATTTTACGGATATCAATATTTTCTGTTAATTCTATATTGTGTTTTTCAGCTTCAGTTAAATCTTTATCATTAATTATGTCTTTCTCTTTATGGTCTCTATCAACAGGTGTACCACAAATACGGCAGAAACGTGCTTTTGCTGGTATATCTGTACCACAATTTTCACATCTCACTGCAATCACCAACCCTTTATTATATACATAAATAATATATCATTTTATGTCAAAACTTACAAGTTTTAATGACATATATTTAAAAATAATTTGCACAAAAAAAGTAGTATAATCAACTACTTTTCAAACCACAATGGTGGTTCCAGGTAGAATCGAACTACCGACACGAGGATTTTCAGTCCTCTGCTCTACCGACTGAGCTATGAAACCAAAAATGGCGGTTCCGACGAGAATCGAACTCGCGATCTTTTGCGTGACAGGCAAACGTGATAACCGCTACACCACGGAACCATTTGGTTGCGGGGACAGGATTTGAACCTATGACCTTTGGGTTATGAGCCCAACGAGCTACCGAACTGCTCCACCCCGCGATCTAAGTGGCGGAGAAAGAGGGATTCGAACCCCCGCGCCGTCGCCGACCTCTCGGTTTTCAAGACCGATCCCTTCAACCAGACTTGGGTATTTCTCCACGTTTTTTTAGATACGTTTTGATTATACCACATACAATTATTTTAAGTCAACATTTTTTTAATTATTATTTACTATTAATTGTAGTGTTACAATTGATGTGACACCGATAAGTATATACAAAAAGCGATTGATCCAGTAAAATGTTAATTATCAACA
>CANQCR010000016.1 GCA_947589735.1 uncultured Bacilli bacterium
GGACTTGAACCGGCACGGGATTTGACTCCCGCAGGATTTTAAGTCCTGTGCGTCTACCAATTTCGCCACTCAGGCATCTCATAAGTACTATTTAATTATACAATAATAAAATTGTAAATGCAAGTCATTTTTGTGATTGCAAAGAATATACTATCATAATCCTTGATTTTTGTAAATACTATTTTACAATTAGCAAATAAAAATAGTACATATATGTACTACTTTCTTTCACAAAATGGTGTCCCGTTGGAGATTCGAACTCCAGACCCTTTGATTAAAAGTCAAATGCTCTACCGACTGAGCTAACGGAACAAAACATAATGGCTGCCTTGGCTAGATTCGAACTAGCGCATGCCACAGTCAAAGTGTGGTGCCTTACCGCTTGGCTACAAGGCAATATCACAAAAGTGGTGGAGGGAGATGGAGTCGAACCATCGAACCCGAAGGAACAGATTTACAGTCTGCCGCGTTTGACCACTTCGCTATCCCTCCATAAAAAAGTGGTGCCGGAAATAGGACTTGAACCCACAACCTATTGATTACAAGTCAATTGCTCTACCAGTTGAGCTATTCCGGCACATCATGGTGGGCGATATAGGACTCGAACCTATGACCCTTTGCTTGTAAGGCAAATGCTCTAACCAACTGAGCTAATCGCCCGGAAAAAACATTGACAATATAAACTATATCATCGCGTTTATTTTTTGTCAATAGTATTTGGCACTTTTTTGACTTTTTTTAAGCCCTTTTCTACCCATATTGGAAGGTTATAAGCCAATGTGTTGAATCCAAGTGGTGTTTCCTGAATCCGTCTTCTCTTAGCCTTACGATTATACTTATAATCAATATTTTTTATGCTTAATTTTAACTGTCCAAGGCTTTCATCTACATCTAAAATTTCCACATATATTACATCACCAATATTAACATAATCGGTAATATTTTTTACAAATCCATATGATATCTCAGATATATGGATCAAACCACTATAATATTCATCACAAGAAACAAATACCCCATATGATTCGATGCCAGTAACAGTGCCACGAATAACGCTACCTTTTTGATATTTAGTCATCAAATCACCTGTTTACATTATAACATAAAAAGCAAACTAAAAAAAGCTTTACTTAATATTTAATGTGATATATAATAACATCGGTGGTGGAAATGGAAAACCCAGAAAATAAAATTAAACAAATAATCGATAAACTTCGACCATTTCTTATTAATGATGGCGGAAATATTGAATTTGTAAAATACGAAAACAATATTGTTTATATTAAAATGATAGGAGCATGTGCAAACTGTCAAATGTTAGATTTAACACTAAAAGACGGCATTGAAGCTGCCATTCAAGAAGAAGTCCCAGAGGTTGAAGAGGTTGTTAATATTAACAGTGTAGTGTAACAAACTACACTGTTTTTATTAGCCAGTCTATTTTAGGAATATATGACCTCTCTTTTAAATAAAAATACATATCGTTAAGGAATTGTTCATATTGATTAATACGTGATATATAAATATTAAGGTTACTATTTGTTTCTAAACAATCAAAAAAATAAGTTGGAAAAAAGAGTCTAGCAAATAACAGCATATAATCAGTGTTCGATAAATAAATGTTGCTAAGATTATCAATAATATCATCAATTCTTAAATTATCTCTAAAAAAAAGAATTTTAATATATTCAGCAACATCTCTAACCTTATAGTCAGTAATAATATTATCCGGACTATAAAACTCTTCGTCATTAATCAACCTATTATGGCAAATACCATATGTTCCATTTGTCCCAGCTTCCTTGTAAATCCTAATTGCAATCTCACTTAAGCCTATATAGTATGGGAAAACATCAAGATATTCCTTGTCCTTAACTTCAATAATTTTTCTTTCATAATAATCAACCTTATTTTCCCACAACTTTCCCCAATCTTTTTTTTCTTCAACTGCAAGTTCTACAAAGAAATCATCTATTGCTTTAATGCTAATTTTCACATTATGTTTCATATTAAACAAAGCATATCGTTTACCATCAATGACAGTTACATAAAATCCTTGATTATTGGGCACTATATTATGAACATAAATATGATTTGAAATAAAGAAATTATATAAAGAAATATCAATATCTCTTTGAAGTTCTTTTAACATATAGCTATCAAAAAAATATGATTGGTTTTTATATGTTAAACTATCAACGTCAATACTATAATAGTATTTAATAGCATTTCTCATACTATATTTTATCCAAAAAAAAATAAGCTATGCTTATTTTAATAGAAAACATCATTTAAATAGAGCCCATTGGGCGGAGCAGTTTTCCCTGCTTTTGTTCGATCCTCAGCACGCAATATATCAAAGATGTCACTACTTTTGTATTTCCCCTCTCCTATTTCAATCAAAAGGCCAACAATATTACGAACCATATATCGCAAAAAGCCACTACATTTCAAGCAAATTGTTATCTGATTAATATTATACTTATCACGTGTTAAAGTAGCTTTAAAAATTGTTCTAACATAATCATCTTTTTCTTCATCAGTTTTAGTAAATGACTTAAAATTATGTTCTCCTTCTAAATATTTTAAAGCGCGTTCCATCTCAACAATATCGAGTTGACGATTGTATTGATAAATATAATTGCGTTCTAAAGGGTTGTATTCACCCATATTTATCTTATATATATATTCTTTCGCCTTAACATCATAGCGAGCATGAAAATTAGCGTGGACACGTTCAACTCTTTTTACGAAAATATCATCAGGAAGCATTTTGTTTAAACTATCTTCGAGTTTATCAATTTTAACTGACTTATCTAAATCAAAATGGATTTTTTGATTTAGTGCATGAACACCGGCATCCGTTCTTCCGCTAGCATGAACAGCTACCTTTTGATCACCATTAATTTTAGTCAATACTTCCTCGATTTCTTTTTGAATTGTTTTCTTATTTGGCTGTTTTTGATATCCTTTATAAGCAGTGCCATCATAAGAAACTGTCATACAATACCGCATATATTTTACCACCTAACCAATTTAAATACTTCTTAGAATATCTTTAATTAAATCGTTAATATCATCACGATCAATTAATTTAATTTTTTTTCGTTGCATAGCTTGAGTTTTAAAAGATACAATTTTTGGAGCTACAAGACCACATTTTTTCAAAACTAATCCGTTAGAAAAAACTGTATATTTATCTCCCTTTATAGCAAGCTTACCATTATCTATTACAAATATGTAATCAGCTAGCAAATGAACAAACTCAACGTCACATGATATTATTACAATTGTTTTTTTATAACGCCTCTTAATTTTTTTTAACAGGCGGACAAGATTTAATTTATCCTGATAATCCAAACCGTTTGTTGGTTCATCTAATATTATTATTTCTGGATTTATCGACAAAATGCTAGCAAGTGCTACTTTTTGCTTTTCACCACTACTTAAACTAAAGGGATCCCTATTCAAATATTCATCTGATAATCCAACCATTTTTAAAGCATCACTAATATGTTTATCATATTCCTTCTTACGATAAGAAAAACGATTCAATTCGAACCCTATTTCATCTTTTACAGTTTCACAAAAAAATTGATTTTCAGCTAGTTGATAAACATATCCAACATTAAATTGTAATTCCTCAACATTATCTAGCGGAACATTTGTAATAATAGTTTTTCCAACACAAATGTTACCACTAGTAGGGTAAAGCATTCCATTGAGCATTTTGCCAAGGATAGTTTTTCCACTACCATTAGCACCAATCAAAGCATTGATTTTTCCTTCCTGTAATTCAAAATTAACACCATTTATAATTTTTTCCCCGTTTGCAACATAAGAAACGTCATTAAACTTTACCTCCATAGCGCATCCACCAATTTCTTATTATCATAATAGATTTTGTCAACAACGCCATAGTATTTTAGTTTTGACGATAATGACACGATAAATGGAAGTTCAACCTTAGCGTTAGAGAATAATCTTAAATTATTAAAAATCTTGTTCTTTTTTTCATTAGCAACAATTTGCCCTTTAGCTATAACAGCAACGTTTGTACCTATCAACATATCATCACTATTGTGTGTAAAATTAATGATGCTCATTCCCAAGCGATTAAAAACCTTCAACAATGTGAAAACTTTTTCGCGCCTACAATAATCAAGCATAGATAAAGCATCATCTAATATTAGTAACTGGGGGTTGTGTAAAAGAGCAATGGTTAAAGATACTAATTGTTTTTCAGCATCCGATATAATATCAACATTTTTATCTAACAATGATTCTATTTCTAGAGATTTACTAATATCTTCTATTTTTCCATCAATTTCTTGATTAGGAACATTATAGCTCTTTAATGCTAGTTCTAAATTTTTTCTTACCGTTGTTGATACTAACTGGCGGCTAGAGTTTTCAAATACTATTTCAACTATTTCTTTCAATTTAGGAATATTTTTGTTATTTATGAAATATCCACATATTTTTATATACTGACTCGTTTTGTAACGGCCTGACATCATTTTCGCTAGCGTCGTCTTACCGCAACCAGAACAGCCAACAATGGTAGTAAACGTTCCATCCTCAATTGTTAAAGAAGTATTCTTAAAGATTGTTTTATTGTCATAACTAAAACTCATATCTCTAATTTCAATAACCGCTGACATTCCAACCACCTTCTTGCTATTATAGTATAATTACCTTTTAAAGTAAAGGAAAAAATAATTTTATAACACTAGTTTTTATATTTTTAACATCATAATTGTAGAAAATGAAAGGTCTGTAATTCTTTTTCTTTTATATGCTATAATAGTGTTACAAGGATGTGATATGATGAAAACAGATATAGAAATCGCAAAAGAGAGCAAACTAAAGCCAATTGTTGATGTGGCTCATATGTTAAACATCGAGGATGACAACTTAGAATTATATGGTAAGTATAAAGCCAAAATAAGCGATTCATACGGAGATAAAAAAGGCAAGCTAATTCTTGTCACATCCATAAATCCCACACCATTTGGTGAAGGTAAAACTACAATGAGTATTGGAATTAATGATGCTTTATGCCAGTTGGGTTACCAAAGTGTTGTCGCATTAAGGGAACCTTCTCTTGGCCCGGTCTTCGGAATTAAGGGTGGTGCCACTGGCGGGGGATATGCTCAGGTAGTTCCAATGGAAGATATTAATTTACATTTTACTGGAGATATTCATGCCATTACCGCTTGTAACAATTTATTATGCGCCGCTATTGATAACCATATATTTCAGGGAAATGAACTTAACATTAATCCTCAAAAAATTACATTTAAACGTTGTTTAGACATTAATGACCGATCTTTAAGAAAAGTTATTGTTGCAAATAGTGAAAATGAAAAATCTAGAGAAGATGGATTCAATATAACTGTTGCTTCCGAAATTATGGCCATTTTATGTTTGGCAACCAACCTTGATGATTTAAAAAAAAGGCTTGGTAATATCCTCATCGGCTACACATATAATGACGAAGCTATTTTTGCCCGTGATTTAAAAGTCGAAGGAGCTCTAACTTTACTACTAAAAGATGCCATTAAACCTAATCTTGTCCAAACATTAGAAGGAAATCCGGCAATTATCCATGGTGGACCATTTGCCAATATAGCACATGGATGCAATTCCCTAATAGCCACTAAATTAGCTTTATCTTTAAGCGATTATGTTGTGACGGAAGCTGGATTTGGTTCCGATTTAGGAGCCGAAAAATTCTTTGATATCAAATGTCGTCTAGGCAATCTAAAGCCTAACTGCATTGTTATAAATGCAACAATTAGAAGTTTAAAGTATAATGGGGGATGTCCTAAGGAAGAGCTAAAATGTGAAAATATTTCCTACCTTGAAAAAGGTATTGCTAATCTACAAGTACACATTGAAAATATGACTAAATATTCTAAAAATATAGTCGTTTGCCTAAATCATTTTGCAGCAGACACCGAAGAGGAGATTGCCTATGTCGAAAACTATGTTCATTCTTTAGGTTATGATATAGCCGTATCAAAAGCTCATGAAGAAGGTAGCAATGGATCATTAGAATTAGCTAAAAAAATCGTTGATACATGTAAACGTCCCGTAGATTTTAAACTTCTTTATGATGCAAATATACCTATTATTGATAAGATAGATATTATTTGTAAGGAAATATATCACGCCAAAGATGTATGTTATGATAATGATACGACTAAAGACATTCAAAAGCTGGAAGAAATGGGATATGGTAATTTACCAATTTGTATTGCTAAAACGCAATACTCCATATCCGATGACGCTAAAAAACTTGGATATCCTAAAGGACACACTGTCACAGTTAGAGAGATTCGCTTATGTAGTGGTGCTGGTTTTATCGTTGTATTGATGGGAAATATTATGACGATGCCAGGCCTACCTAAAGTTCCTGCTTATATGCAAATGGATATCGACAATAATGGCAATATATCTGGATTATTTTAAAAAAGAAGATGGATTTCATATTACAAAATCCATCTTTTATAATTTATCTAACATCTTATTAAGTTTATGATCCTTTATTTTTTCAATAATAAATAAAATTAACAAAAGAGCAAATAAGCAACCTAGACCAATACCAATATACATAAGAATGCGATTATCAATTTTGAATTTTTTGTCCTTTTTATCATCTTCAACTATTTCTTGATCCACATCATCATCTTTGCGAATTTTGGAAACTATAGAATAAGCTTTTGTCTTACCACTTTCGGCTGTAACAAGAACAATTGTCTGATATTTATTTGTCTTTAAGTCATCGCCACCAATTATCTTATATTTAGCTTTTTTATCATCAACTTGAGCACTAATATCTAATTTATTAACATCCTCTTTAATATAGATTGTATACTCAGTACGATTTTTATCAAAAGAAAGATCATATCCTTTAATAGTTAATGACTTTAAATCAGCATTATCAGACATCTTCGTAGATGTTTTTTTGTTACTTGTTGGAACAACTGCTTTATTAGAGGAAATACTTTTTTTAGCCTGGCTTTTACTTTCTTTGCTAGCGATACTTTTAGGTGGTGTAACGCTACCGCTGGATGATGAATCAATAGCAATGGTAATTTTTTTGCTAGCTGTACTTTTTAATTCTATGATATAATCTGATAAATCATCAGTACTACTTTCTTCAGTAATACCAGTTATATCTAATAAATAAACTACTACATTACTAATTTCAACAGTCGTACTAGTTTTATTAGTATCCTTAATAAAGAAAGATAAATCAGTTGTGTAATCTCCACAATAAAGTTCACCCTGAACACAGGAGTCTCTAACAGGAGCACCAGTAAGTTCACTAAAAACAAAATAACTTTTTTTCTTTGTCGTTTCGTCCTCCGTATAATACAAAGTTGTTTCAAACACATTATTGCTAATACCACTTGGTTCCAAAATAGTCTCGTCATATTTTACATCATATTGAACGCCAATAATTCCGACCGTACTATCATTTCCCAAAGTTAATCCTGACAAATTAATATTAACTTTAGTATTAATTTCTTCTCCAACACTAGTCTCTTTTGTCCCTTCTAAAGTTACATTTGATATAATGGCTGCTCTAGTGATGTTGGGAAATAAGACAAATGTCATCATTGCTAGAAAGCTCCAAAAAATCTTCTTCATTATCTCACTACCTTACATTTTTATTATAGCATAATTAAACAAAAAGAGCTACGAATACGTCATAGCTCTTTTAATGTTTCCACTAGCCAATCATAGACACGTTTAACCGATGCAATTTCGACTCTTTCTTTCACACTATGAATATCATATAAGTTAGGTGAAATAACGCATATGTCTAAATCTTTTAAATGTTCTTTAAATATTCCACCCTCTAGTCCTGCATGAACATGCTCTAAAACTACTTTTTGATTGTACATTTTTTCATAAGTTTCAACTAATTTATCACGAAGAAAAGAATTTTCTACAAAACTAAAGAAAGGCTTTCTATCAACCAATTGAAAATCTAAATTGTTAGCTAAATTCGCCACTTCTTTAATGTGCTTTTCTTCCTCTTCTTTTTTAGAACTGCGAATACTAATATCAATATTAATAGTCTCATCATCTACATCAATAACGCCAAGATTAAGGGATGTTTGTGGCCTATCTTGATAATAAGTTAAAACTTCAATTGGTAATTTATAAATGAAATCTAAAATAATTTTCGTATTGGTTAAAGATATGGCCTTTAAGCAAGTATCAGTCTCATTTAATTCAATAGCAATTGACGGATATTGCCTTTTATATTTATCACTAATAATAATTGGTTCATTAGATGTAAAAACACATTCACAAGTACTTGGAATAACATTTTCTTTGCTACCACCTTTGATAGTTACAAGTTGGATATCAGAAATATTATGTAAGATATCGCAGGCAACTTTAATAGCATTTCCCCTATTTTTATCTATATCAGTACCAGAATGTCCACCTTTTAACCCGGATATTTTTAACTTATACGTCTTTTTTTCTTGTGGCTCATAAGTTACTCGTTTACTTACCCTAATACTAACCATTCCAGCGCATGATACATCAATCACACCTTCGGTTGTACCATCAATGCTGATTAGTTTATTTCCCGTTAATTGCGAATAATCCAAATTTTTAGCACCAATCATAGTGGTCTCTTCTTGGGTAGTAAAAACAGCCTCAATACTTGGCACCTTTAATTCATTATTTCCCAATATAGCTAAAATAATTGAACAACCAATTCCGTTATCAGCACCCAAGGTTGTTCCTCTCGCCTTATAATAACCATCTTCAATATACCAATCGATTCCTTGACTAGTAAAATCATAATTATTTTCACTCATACAAACCATATCCGTATGTCCTTGAAGAATGATTGTATCATCAGATCCATTGTTACTTTTCCTTTTGATAATGACATTATAAAATTTATCCGTAGTATATTCTAAATTATGTTCCTCAGCAAAATGGCATAAATAAGTACATATTTCTTGTTCATGATCTGACGGACGGGAAATATGTAAAAAATCTTCAAAAATAGTTAATGGATTCATTATATCACCTATTTAAATAATATCACTGAAACAGCAAAAAATATACATAGTTTTAGATTTAAGTTAAATAATAAAAATGGTGAGATTATGCATCAAATGATTAAGGAAATAAAAGAAAAATTGGGAAATAGTAGTGATATTGTTGAGCGAAAAATAAACAAAGTTTCCTATATATATCTAGAAAGTGTAGCAAGCGATGATAAAATTAGTGACTTTTTAAACAAAAGCATTATCAATATAACCGCTTTTGAAGATCTACTTGATACCCTGCAAAACCAGATTTATAATTCTCATATTCTTACCTTAAACAATCTAGATGATGCATATTATTATTTAGCTTCGGGCTACGTTCTTCTTTTCATCGATGATAGTAAAAGTTTCATTGTCATTGAAGCCAAAAACAAACTCGATCGTGGCATTACAGAATCATCATCTGAGCCTTTAATCAGGGGGCCTAAAGATAGTTTTACGGAAAACAATGCGGTAAATATTGGGCTAATTAGAAAACGCATTAAAGATTACAATCTATGGATTGATGAAGAAAAAATTGGGAGACGAACAAAAACCAAAGTTAGCGTCACCTACATTAAGGATATTGCTAAAAGTGAAAATGTTACAGCCATCAAAAAAATACTTAAAAAAATTGATATAGATGGCATTTTGGATAGTGGTTACATTAGAGATTACTTAGAAGCGAACCAGCGCTCGTCTTTTCCCAAGACGATTAGTACAGAAAGACCGGATTTAGCATGTATTAATCTACTAAATGGTAAAATTGTCCTTCTCGTTGAAAATAGTCCCACTGTTTTAATCTTACCTGCTTGTTTAGATGACTTTTTAAAGTCTTCCGAAGATTATTACCTTAAACCAGTCAATTCAACTTTCAGCCGAATTTTACGTTATATGGCTTTTTTTATAACTATTTTAACTCCAGCTTTGTACATTGCCTTTATGACTTTTAATCAAGAGATGATACCAGATCAACTATTGATATCTCTCGCTACGCAACGAAGCCAAGTACCTTTTCCTACTTTTGTCGAAGTTTTAATTTTTATCGTCGTTTTTGAAATTTTAAGAGAAGCTGATATTCGTTCACCTAGTGTTTCCGGAGCTTCCATGAGCATCGTTGGTGCCCTTGTTTTAGGGGACGCATCAGTGGCAGCTGGAATTGTTTCTCCTATTGTTATTATAGTCGTTGCTATTACCTCAATTTGTGAACTGGTATTTAGCGATATGGATATGACTAACGCGATTAGACAGTGGCGCATGATTTTTATTTTTTCAACGATTTTTACAGGCATCATCGGCATTGTCGCTGCTGGACTCATTCTTATTATTAAACTTGCCAGTCTAGAGACTCTAAATACACCTTACTTAACGCCTTTTAGTCCAATCAATATCAATTTAATCAAGGATAGTCTTATTCTAAGGCCAGCTAACAAAAGAAAAAAGCGTCCTAGTTACCTAACCGATAACGTTAAGAAAGTTGGTGACATATGAAAAAAAAGTTAATCATTTCTTTGCTTCTATTTTTTCTCACAGGATGTTGGAATTATCAAGAATTAAATGACTGCGCAATTGTCACTGGAATGGCGATTGATTTTAATGCTGGGAAATATGAAGTATCACTTTTAATATCTAATGGTAGCAAAAAAGATGAAGAAGGAAGTTCTGCCCAAATTGCTGTTTCTTCGGCCGAAGGTATTAATGTTTACGAAGCTATTAAAAACATCAGTCTATCATCACCAAAAGAATTATATATCAGTCATCTATCGGTAATTGTTATATCCGAAGAAGTCGCCAAAGAAGGAATGAACCCCATCTTAGATTTTCTTTTACGCGATCCACAATCACACCAAAACTTTTACCTTGTTTTAGCAAAAAATACCAAAGCTAAAGATTGCCTATCGGTTTTAGCGCCCCTTTCTGATTATCCATCACAAAATATTACGGCTAATATTAAAATAACCGAAAAATTACAAGGTCGAATAACTAAGGCAGGGTTTAATAACTTCGTTTCAAAAATTATGCAAAAAGGAAATAATCCCGTCGCTAATAGTTTAGTTTTAGTTGGTAACGCACAGGAAGGAATGAGTGAAGAAGCGCAAGAAAAGTCAATTTCTAGCGCCTATACTAAATTAGATACACTTGGATTATTTAAAAAAGACAAATTAATCGCTTGGGCAACAGTTGATGAAAGTATTGGTATTAATATGTTATTAAATGATGTTGAAATGCTTTACTTTACTATTCCATGTGAAAACAGCAATATGGTTATTACAACTAATAAGTATAACTTAAAAAACAAAGTGGGTAAAGATAAGATTGATGTAAGTATTGAAGCAGAAGGAATGATTAATGAAGTTGGATGTACTATTAATTTAGAAGATCCTAAAACGATTAGTGAATATGAAAAAAAAGCTCAAGAACAAATGCTTGATTATGCCTACAAAGCCTTAGATAAAGCTAAAAGATTAGGCGTTGATGTATTTGGCTATGGCAATATGATATATCGTAAATATCCCAAATACTTTAATGGCATCAGTAATTGGGATAATAGTTTTAAAAATCTTGAAGTTAATGTTAAAATCAAGTTCAATTTGCAAAATAAAGGGGCGTTAGAACAAACGATTGGAGAACTAATGAAATGAGAAAAAAACTAGGATACGTAGCAATGGCATATTTTATATTTCGAAGCAGCTTTGTTGGTATTTCATCAGTAGCTTTAATTACTAGAGTCCATCAAAGTGCATGGATTAGTATGATTATCGCATTTATATTAGGCTTTATCCCTATTATTCTTTTCTATAGTATTGCCAATTATAAAGATAATCTAGCCCTTCCAGATAAGCTTGACTCATTATTTCCCAAGGCCAAAACAATTATTAAAATAGTTCTTTTTATATCGGTGTTTTTAATAACTATCCTAAACTTTTGGAATCTAACTAATCTCGTTGTTAGTCAATTTTTAAGTAAAACACCAATTATGGTTATCGCTATTACCTTTATCATCCCAATTGTCTTTTTAATTAGCAAAGAAAATAAAATTATTTCCCGTGTTATTCTTATTTTATTTGGTATTTCTAGTATTCTTTTTTTAGCGAGCGCAACTGGGCTTATTAATAAATTTGAAATTAATAACTTATTACCTTTAACAGAGTATAACCCACTTAGAGGAGTACTTTCCTATATAAGTTATAATATTTTACCTATTTTTATCATTCTTATATTTCCCGGGAAGGAAATCAAAGAAAGCCTGTTCTACGGATATATTGGCAGTTTTATTTCCTTAATGATTGTAATGTTATTTATTATTGCTGTTTTAGGAATTGATTTAGTCACCATTTTCCAATACCCAGAGTTTCACATTTTAAAGTTAGCTTTTGAAGAAGCTGTTACCTTCCGTTTAGAAAACGTTTTAGCTATCCAGTGGATTTTAGATATTTTCGTCTTCAGTACCATTGGTTTAAAATTTTGTAATGATATTTTAAACATTAAAAAAGGCTACATCATTCCAATTTTGTTAATTATATTAAATAACTATTTATTTTCCAGTAATACAATCGCAAACGCTTTAATAACGTATGTATTCCCCTATTTAATACCCGTTCCTTTTTTAGGAATACCCATTATTATCTGGATAAAAATGAAAATAAAAAAGGAACAATATGTTCCTTAAAATACAAAGCGCATCACTATAACTAAAATAGCAATTGCTATCAAAACACTAAAGACAACAATAAGTACTTTAATAAGCTTATTGTTTTTCTTTAAACTTGTATCTAAACTTCTTAAATCTTCAAAATCTTTATCAGAAAAACTAAAGCTAGATGTATAAAAAGTTTTGTCGATATTATCTAAATTACCTGTTACAACTTGTTCAACCGTTGGCGCATCTTCCTCGCTTTTTTTAGCTTCTTCAAGTATTTTTTTTATTGATGATGGATCACCAACCATGGTATTGGATTTTAAATCATCAAACATACCTAAATCATCAGATGATGTTTCCGTATTGTTCTGGTTATTCAAAGATAAAGTGTTAAATATCGTTCTTAAATCTTCGGGTGTTGTATTTTCATCAATTTTAATATTTTTTAATATATCATACTGGCTAGTTTTGATACTTCGATATTTTAAATCGCGATCACTATGATCAACTTTAGCTTTATCTAATATTTCCCGCAAATCGTAATTCTTTTCTTCAACTTCCTTAGGAGCTGGGGCGGGTACTTCTGAAGGCTCACCCATAATCTCATCATAATTGCGGTTACGATGATAATCTTCACGTTTTTGAAGCATCTGCTTTACCATGTTAATATTAATTTCATTACTATTAGATATATCTGTAACACCTTCAATGTTTGTGTAACTTCCTAGTTCACTTATTTGTTTATAAAGGTGTTCATTTTTTTTGCTACGCTCTTCGGTTTGTTCCGTCTTGTAGTAGCGTTCCATTCTACTAGCCATAGCATCACCCTAATATAACTATACCATAAAATCCATTTATTTAAAATAATTCAGTTGCATTTTCGCAATATTTTAACTATAATCTTTATAGGAGGAATATTATGAAATTAGAAGTTAATCAAGATGTATGCATCGGATGTGGTGCTTGCCAAGCTATTTGTCCAGAAGTTTTTGAAATCGGAGATGAAGGGTACGCACAGGTATATGTTGAAAACATTGATGAAGATTTAGAAGAATCAGCAACAGACGCTAAAGAAGGCTGCCCTGTTAATGCCATTAGCGAAGTAAAAGATACTGATGAAGATAATAAAGAAGAATAAAAAAAGATAGTTCATTAACTATCTTTTTTATTGATTAACAAGGCCATATAACTGTTTTACTTCTTTAGGATTCAATTTTCGGTACTCACCGGATTTTAAATCTTTTACATCCAAAAAAGCAAATCGTTCACGGCGCAATTTAATAACTTCATAGCCAATGGCTTCAAACATTTTTTTTACTTGATGATTCTTTCCCTCATGAATAGTTAAAGCAATAACAGATATATTGTTTTTTTTATCCATTTTACGCATTTTAACTTTGGCTTGATGAGTTTTTTTACCGTCAATATTGACGCCACTAGCTAATTTTTGTAGTTCTTCTTTCGTTGGTATCCCCTTAACTTTAGCAATATATAATTTTTCAACATTACTTCTAGGATGAATAAGTAAATTAGTTAATTCACCATCATTTGTTAATAGTAAAGCCCCCGTCGTATCATAATCCAAGCGACCAACAGGATATATCCGAATATCTGTCTCAATCAAATCAACAACCGTTTTCCTTTTTTTATCATCAGTTGTACTTGTAATAATTCCTCTTGGTTTATTTAATAAATAATACACTTTATCTTGATTAACTGAAATATTAGTGCCGTTAACTGTTATAGTATCTTGAAAACTAGCTTTAAAACCCATTTCCGTTATCGTTTGACCATTAACTTGGACGCATCCTTGACTGATTAATTCTTCGGCTTTACGTCTTGAGCAATAGCCGGCTTCAGCAATTATTTTTTGTAGTCGTTCCATGACATCACCGTCTATATTTTAACATAATATCAAAAAAAGATATACTATTTGCAAGTATATCCATTGGTTTCTAGAACATATTTTAAGCTATCATAATTTTCACCTAAATTATATTCGTCCAAATCCCCATCACTCATTTTAGTAGGATCCATCGTAATGGTAAGTGAAATTTTATTGTCGCCACTTTCTACGTTCGTTTCAAAACCCTCTTTGCTTTTATATTCGTCTTCTTTTGCTTTAGCATTTTTTTCATATTCTTCGAAATATTGAACATAATCATCTTTAAGTTCTACTAAATTAGTCTGAGTAGCCTTTTCAATTTTATCATTAGTAAACTCATATACAGTTTCAATATTGTTTATAAAGCTACCATCAGAATTATCTTTGGTACAAGTTAATGTTTTCTTTTCATCACAACCAGTCAAAATAACTGCTGCTACTAGCAAAGTTACTGACATTAATATCCTCTTCATATTCTACCTCCATTATAATTATAGCATCTTCATCCTTATTTTTCAACTAAATAGCATATAACATAAGATGATACTCGTTAAAATCCCAACAACATCGCCAAAAAGACTAGTTGCCATTGCATATTTAGTTTTTTTTATGCCCACACTACCATAATACAAAGCAATAACATAAAAAGTTGTATCTGTACATCCTTGAATAGTTGAGGCAAGTAAACCGTTAAAACTATCCACACCATACTTACTAAAAATAGTATTTAATAACGCTACAGCTGCACTTCCTGATATAGGCTTCATCATAATTAGGGAAATAAGTTCAATAGGTAATTTTAAACTAGTTAAAAAGTTCGACATAAGCCACTCTAAAAACCCACTATTAATTAAAACATTAACACTTAATATCATTGCTAACAAGTTGGGAAATATTGTTAAGCTCATCTTAAAAGTTTCTTTACTTCCTTCGATAAAAGCATCATATAGATCAACTTTTTTAATCAAACTGTAAACAACAATTAAAAGAACCATAATTGGTAAAATATAGTTGGAAATATTACCGCCTCCTAGCTAAGAATCTATCTAAGGCGATACAACAACATGTGGATATTATTGTAGAAATTAAAGTAATTATTACTGTCTTAGTTGGATTGGCACTACCATACATAATCCGCAGGGCAATTAAAGTAGTTGGAATAACGGTAATAGCACTTGTATTAATCGCGGTAAAAGTAAGCATACTTCTACTAGCTTCATCTTTTTTATCATTCAGTTCTTGCAAACTACTCATAGCTTTAAGACCAAATGGTGTAGCAGCACTACCGAGGCCAAACATATTAGCTACGATATTACTAGACATATATCCAAATGCTCGATGATTATGTGGAACATCAGGAAATAATGGATGTAACACCTTAGAAAGAAGGTGGGCGAGTTTGTCTAAAAGGCCACTCTTTGTTGCAATATTCATAATTCCTAACCATAAGGCAATAACGGGAAATATTTGCATAAAAACTTCTAAACTACTTTTAGCGCTATTTAATATTGTCTCATTTATTTCCATACTATGCCCTGTTACTAATCCAAAAACAATTCCAATAATTATGAAATATGTCCAAACTCTATTTACCATATATTTTTAATCCATTTCCATATATTAAATTTTTTGTCATCTTTTTTTGTGGCATAGACATTTTGGATATGTAACAAATTATTTCCTAGCATTACTTTAACAACACCGACCTGCCCTTCTTTTGGCTTCGCCTCTAGTTCAAATTTCAAATAAACATTTTCACCCTTTTTTAATGTATAACTATAATCATCTTTTAATGTTAAGTCATAATCATAATAAATATCTGTATCTAAAGCTAGGGATCCTGATTTTAACAATTGATAATGGTAATAATTATCAAAGCCATATTCAAACATCTTTTCATGATCATTAAAATCATCCCCATCAACCAAAGTTACAGCCACTAAATTTAACTTATTTTTACTAGCGGTTGTTACTAGTGTCCGTTTCGCCTTTCTCGTAAAACCTGTTTTTCCACCTGTTGCATAATCATAATTGAACAGTAGTTTATTCTTATTAGTCCATTTATAACTTTTTTTATTAGTTTTTAGAGTGTATTCTTTTGTACCTACTATTTTTTGATACTCTTTATTTTTAGATGCATAACTTGTTAAAAGAGCCATATCATAAGCTGTTGAATAATTACCCGCTTCTTCATCTAACCCATTTGGATTATTAAACTTAGTATTTACCATTCCTATTTCTTTAGCCTTGGCATTCATCATTTCAACAAAATCATCGCCACCAACATAGTTTGCAATAGCATATGAGGCATCATTTCCGCTTCGAAGCATTAATCCATAAACCAAATCGCGAAGACGCATCTTTTCACCTTTCTCAATATAAATGCCCGAGCCATAACTAGCATCTATCTCATCACCTATTGTTACAACATCATCTAAATGATTTGACTCAATAGCTAGAATAGCTGTCATTATCTTTGATATACTAGCTACACTTCTTTGTTCATTAATATTCTTACTATAAAGAATTCTTTTGGTGTCCATATCCATTAAAATAGCACTTCGTGCATTAGTCGTAAGAGCCCATACATCAATAGGTATAAATATCAAAAAAGCAAAAATGATTAATTTCTTCATAGTTCCACCTATAAAATGATATGAAAAAAAGGACTATTTTAGTCCTTTAATATTTAATGAATATAAATCCCATGTATCTTTTCTTTAGACGTTTCATCTAAATCACTGATAACCCATTCGCCATCTTTTTTAGTTAGATTAAACGTAATATTATATTTGACTTTCTCTGTAGCTTTTTCTAAACGATCCAATTGATAATCAAAATATTTACTTGCATCATAGTTTCCTTCTTCATCTTTATAATCATCCTGATTAACTTCTTCTGATAGAATCTTACTATAATCACTTACTTCGACTTCGGTATCAACTGTTGCTACATCACCATCAATATGTTCATCTTTGATTTCATATTTTAAATTACTGTAATGCTTTTTCATAATATCACGATACCGAGCTTTTTGTTCAATCGTATATTCGGTATCATCAATTAAAGCATCTAAATCATTTAAAACATTGTCATCTAATTTCTGATAACCATCTAAATAAGCTTCAACTTTTTTAGTAGGTGTGTTAGTCATATCTTCTCCCATATCACAACCAACTAATAAAAATAGTGCAGCAATGGATAATAAAATCTTTTTCATATGTACCTCCCTTAATATTATTGAACAAATATTATACTTTATACACCTGTATTAATATTTTTATGATTTAAATACATTTTGCGAACTAAATCTAAAGGTACAACCAAAGAAGCATAAAAAACTGTTACTAATAGTTGCGTTAAAGTGAGACCATTAGTTCTAAAAATTGATCCACCATAATAAATCATTAGTATTTGAACAATAATAATAAAGGCCATAATAATTATGAAAACTTTATTCTTTTTAATATTAGCTAAAACATTTAATCGATTGGTCCTAGAATTAAAACTATTAAAAATATCAATGAATATAAATAGTCCAAAGAAAGCGGTTAAAAGTGTATTATAGTCTTTATAAATATAGTTAAAAAAAGGCAATTTTAAAAACACAAAACAAAGGATGGAACCAATTAAACCCATACCTAATATTTGACTTATCATATACTTATTAATAATATGTTCATCAACCTTTTTAGGATATTCATTCATATACTCTAAAAGAGGCGGTTCGAAAGCAAAGGCAATACCTGCTAAAGTATCCATAACCATGTTAATCCATAACATTTGAATAACTGTAACCGGTGTATTAATACCCATAAATGGTCCAAAAACGCTTAAACTTAAAGCACAAACATTAATTGTTAATTGTAAAATAATAAATTTGCGAATACTTTTAAAAATGGTGCGGCCATATAAAATAGCTTTGCTAATCGATAAAAAATTATTATCTAAAATGACTACGTCACTAGCTTCTTTAGCTACTTCCGTTCCACTACCCATACTAAAACCTACATCAGCTCTTTTTAAAGCCGGAGCATCGTTCACCCCATCTCCCGTCATTCCAACAACGAGATTCATCTCTTGACATACCCTAACTAAACGACTTTTATCATGTGGTAAAACTCTGGCAACAACTCGTAATTTAGGAATTAAGCTTTTTAATTCATCATCACTTAATTGGTTTAACTCTTCACCTGTAAGAGCTACATCACCATCTTTATATAGACCTATTTCCCGGGAAATATTTAATGCTGTATTGATATTATCACCCGTAATCATAACAGTATTAATATGCGCTTTTTTAACTAATTCAATACCTTCTTTGACATTTTCTCTAACATCATCCTTGATTAAAAGAAAACCTACTAAATTAAGATTATTAAGATTAGTTGGTTCTATGTTAGTAGAGGTTGCTAACATAATAACCCTAATTCCTTCTTTAGCTCGCTTATTAACATAATCAGTCAATCGATTAATATTAGGTCTTTCTTTAATCCCTAATTCATTATAGTAATATCGAACATATTTAAGTAATATCTCCGGCGCTCCTTTAATAAGATTAATACGTTTATCATCATTAATGGTTGTTACCATATATTTGTTATTACTATCGAAAGGAATAACTTTCTCTTTAGTAAATGATATATTATTTTTACCAATAAACTTTAAGATAGCTTTATCGGTAATGTTGCCACCAACAATATTATCACCATCATAACTACTAGCATTATTAACTGTGCATGATACCTTCACAAGACGTGATATTTTACTTCGAATTAAATCTTCATAAGTATACTCTTTTAAACTTCCATCCGTAAACTTTGTAACTTCTAATTGGCCCTTCGTTAATGTACCTGTTTTATCCGTAAATAAAATATTAATACATCCACTTGTTTCAATACCCATTAGTTTGCGTACCAATACATTATCTTTAAGCATCCTTTTCATATTAGATGATAAAACGAGCGTTAGCATCATCGGTAATCCTTCAGGAACACAAACAATAATAATTGTAACAGCTAAAGTAAGAGCATAAATAACATTACTAATACTTAGGCCATATAATAATAAATAACTTATAAAAACTAGTATTGACCCCATATAGCCAATGACGCTAATAGCTTTAGCGAGATGGACTAATCGTTTTTTTAGGGGACTAGTTGGTTTTAAAGCTTTTAACTCATCAGCCATTTTACCATAAAAAGTATTAATACCCACTTCTTTTACTACCATCATAGCTTGTCCGCTCATAATAACACTACCACGAAGGATTTCTTTACCAACTTTTTTATCTACTATTTTAGTTTCCCCATTTAAACTTGATTCATCAACACCAACGGATCCACTTACAATAACACCATCAGCTGGTGTCATATCACCACTTTCAAGATAGATAAGATCGTCAACGACAACATCATTTATGGATATCTCTTTTTTAGTGTTGTTTCTTTTCACCCGACACTTTGTATTACTAGCTTCTTCCATTAAATTAGCAAATGCTTTATCACTTCCATATTCAGATATACTAGAAATAAAAGAAGCGGTAAAAATAGCTATGAGGATACCAATCGTTTCATACCAATCGAAGCTTTTCATTAAAAAAATAACTTTAATAGCGAGCGCAATTAATAAAATTCTAATAATTGGGTCTCCTAAAGAACTAATAACTAATTTAAGAAAACTATTCTTATGATACTCGCCAATACTATTATTACCATATTTTTTTCTATTATTAACTACTTCTTCATCTGTTAATCCCGTATTTTTCTTCATATAGTCCTCCTAATAAACTATATGAAGATTTTTTTAAAAAAGTACCGCTGATAATAGTTTTTATTCTACAAAAAAACTACTGCCTTTCATCAGTAGTTTTATGATCATTTTTATGAAGCAATCCTGCTTCTTTTAGTACATTATAGATACACGAATAACTCCGTTTACCATAGAACTTACAAAATTTCCTAATACTTGCATTAGACCTACGATATAAGTTAATGATGTATTCCTTCTCTTCATTAGATATACTATTTACGGGTTTACGATTTTTATTACCATGTTCTAAACTAATAGTATTATCTAATATTTCTTTTTTTAATCTTAAAACATATTTTGGGTGATAGCCAGTAATGGTCGCAATTTCTTCATACGACAAAAAAGTCGTACCATCTAATTTCTTTTTAATTAGTTTTACTGCTTCCTCTTTCCTATTCATTTTATCACCCTAACATTCTCTATATCTTATCTAAATAAGTAATCTTACGTTCCATAACATCGGCTTCAATCGCATCCCGAAGTAATTTACGAACTTCAGCTGGTTGTAAAACGTTTTTAAGAACAATTTTAGTCCCAAACTTATCGGTAGAACCATGACTATCAATCTTAACCGTAATTGTTCCGATGTGTAGAAGACGTTGATAAACACTTTCCGTTAAATCGGGATCTTTTAACATATATAATTCAATCGTATCAGTTTTACGTTTAAAAAATCCAGTTTGAATAATTAATTCATCATTAGTTATTTGGTATGTTGTAAAATTTAACCTAATGGTCGTTAAAAATCGTTGCCATATTCCAGATGGTTTTCCTGTCCATAAGATTTCAAAATCGGTATGTAATTCTTGACGGGTTTCATTTTTATCTTGGCTTATTTTTTCTTCTTTGACTTCCGTTTTTACATTTTCTTCTTCCATACGTCCTCCTACTATACTATTATTATAGCACACTTAACCTTAAAAAGTTAAAATCTAAAGTCAATATATTGACTATTTTTATTATCAATCTCTTGTTCATCTAAAGCATACGTATCATTAACGGCTTGAGCTTGTTCTAACCATAATTTCATATAGGCTATAAACTCTAAAGTATTTTCTTCATTTATAAGAGTTCCATCAAGACGAAATTGACCGATAAAAAGATGGTATAAAGCTTCTTCCTTAGAAGTTTTTAATTTTTTTGTTTCATATATAGCTTTCATCTTATTATTTGTATCTTCACTAAATCGTTTATAAGCTTCGGTCGTTTTATTATCAATTTTCTGATTATAGAAGAAATAATCATATAACTTCGTCATTGTTAAATCAACTAAATCTTTTTTATTATCACGATATAGTTCATATCGATATAGTTCATAATTAAAAATATTGATAACTAAGATTGATACATCCTTATCATATACGATATTAGCTTTATCAAATAATTTTAAAATAGTAGGGCTATTCGTCTTTAAAGTTTCATAAATCAAATGCATCATCGCTAATGTATTTATCTTTTGTTTTTCTTTTTTAAATAAGTGCATATAATCACCATAATCATTATACAATACTTATGTTTTATAGTAAACAAAAATTTGACTTTAAGCATTAATAATGCTAGTATATATTTTGCTTATAGGGGGAAAATATGAAAAAATTTGTCTGTGAGAAAGTTCAAAAAGATTTATTAGAAAGAATTAAAAATGCCCAACATCGAGCTGAAGTAACTTATAATCCCGAGGAATCTGATGCCGCTATTAAAACAATTGGTGAATTAGAGCGTGCTTATGATGATGTTGCTGGTCTTAAAGCTTCCAGTCGTAACCTAGACTTACAATTAGCCAAACTACCTCTTACCCAAGAGTTTAAAGAGTTTGCTCATCTAGTTATTTTAGGATACGCTAGTATGCCTTTAAGAAAAAGTGTTTTATCTGGTCCATATGCCAAAGTAAAAGGTTGGACAAACGAAGATATTTTATCATTTTGTAACACACTATATAGTGATGAACACATTGAAGCTTTTATGAGCCCTTTAAATTGTCAATTCTTCGCACCAAAAAGTTTTAAAACTAGTACGGGTACATGTGTCGTTTATAATGACTTTTTACAAAAGGGTGGCGTTATGTTACTTGAAAGGACTTATACCATTGTTGATCTTGTCGCACCAGCATCTGATGCCGTTAAGTTAATGACTTTTGATAAGCCTTATACTAATAAAACAGCTATTGCTGAAGCTTTTATGCATTTTAGAGCTATTGCCGCCTTAGAAAAAGAAGGTATTATCAAAGAAGCTCATAAATTATTTGCGCAAACAATTAATGGTATGATTAGTGAAGCTCAAGACTTGTATAGTCAAATGTCTTCTTCTTTGGATGAAGATATAGATATGAAAATTAAAGCTCGTGTTTTAAAACTTGTTGATATGGTTATTGGTCTTAGTCTTTCACAAATGGAAGATATTCATCTTGAAGATATTATGAATAGTAACATTATGTTAAAGAGACCAAATCTTTATTGGACATCTTATAAAGAAGTATTAGAAGATACTAATGCGATGGTTAAAGTTAAAAGTAATGCTCGTTGGTAGTATTACTTTTTTATTGCTTTAAAAGTTATTATATGCTATTATATTAAAATTAGAAAAGAGGGTGTCTATGCTACGAAGATATTTAAAAGAACAATTACTATCAGTAACGGAAAAAATAAAAACTTCCGAAAGCAAGGGGTCCGTTGATGAATACCTTAAAGAGTTTGCTGACCTTAGTTTTTTATGCTCTGAGTTAGGAGACGATTTAGGGTCTAATATCCATTATGGTGTGACATTAAAGAATCGTAATTTTTTTACGTTAGGTTATGAACGTATGACTAAGGATTTACGAGATAAAATAATTGCCTTAGCCGCTATTTATTATAATCTAGATTTACCTACGCTACTTACATATCCTAAAATGCCATCCACGAAAAACATGACTAATACAGATCTTATTACATTTTCTAATCATATAACAAATAGTGAAATTATAAATGATAATAATATTACTTTTATAACCCCTAAATTATATGAAAGAATACTGCCTTTTAATTTTGGTTACGCTATTTATTATGATGGAATGAGTAGAAAAAGGCATATGGCTATTGAACGTTGTTATACAGCTAGAGAATTAATTGGTATTAGCAAAGAAGCTATCAATTTATCTCAAGTAGCTACTGATAATACTTATACTACTAATGTCGTTAACGTTATGCGGTATTATCACGAGTTTAAAGCTTTAATAGAAATCGCTAAAATGTATGGCGATGATGTTGCTCAAAGTTTTTCAAGAGTTATTCTTGAAGAATTAACTAGTCAAGCTAAGGATGTTCTACCAGTTATTTCAAGAACAATGAGCGCTGATGGTAAAATTGCTAATTTTATGACAAGTGAAGATAGCGCTAAAACATTCGACTTTATTGATCATATCGTCGGTCATAGTCTTGCTTATCATCATGACACTTTCACTTTCAAACCTGATAATGTTTGTGGTCATGATGAATATGCTTTTACTAATTATCTTGATGAAGCTATTAATGATGGTGAAAAATTAGCTAGTTCTAAAGATAAAGTTTTAACTTTTAAAGTATAATTACATTCTATAAAAAAATAAAGAGCTATTTACTCTTTATTTTTTTGACATAATTATTGACTTTTTTACTCCAAGATTTACTTGTGGCATATTTAGTATTTATTTTATCAGGGGTATTTAAACCTTTGGCGTAATAATTTTTTGCTAAGTTGTCAATAAACTTCTTTATGCCTACATCTAAACTAGAATAATACTTATATCCGTTACAGCCAGATCCTTTCTGACCACCGACGTTATGACATTTCTTGACTAAATTACTACATCCCCATTCACAACCTGTTTCATGGAGCATAATAGCTGTCGCAACATAAGGATCAACACCCTTTTTTAAAGAGTAGGAAGCGATTAAATCACCTTTTCCTTTTAAAGAACTCTTTAAAGACTTATTAAGCTTTTGACCTAGCTCAGTCATAGTCATACCATCAAAGACAATTGTATTTTCTATTTCCTTTTTTTCTTTTATTTCTTTTTTCGTAGCGATTGCAACTTCATCAAAGATATCTTCAACGATAACATAGTTGCCACTTGCTTTAACTGATGCTACTTTAGCATGAACATTATCAGTTAAAATATCGTAAGCTACAAGGCTACCAAACAAACAATCGAGAAGTGCAAGAACGCCAATCAGGACTGTTTTTTTCTTTGCTTTCACAATACTCACCTCGTTAAAAAATTCCTTTTTCTTGTAAAGCAAAATTATCCTACCACAATATAATATGCCTGTCAAATGAAGATGAGTATAAAAGCGCCAAAAGAAACCCTTTTTCGACCTTAAAATTGTCAATAAATGTAAACAAGTAATTATTTTAATGTATTATTCTTAGTATAAAAAGGTAACTTTTTTCAAAAAATATTCTTTATGAGGCTTGATAGCATAAAAAAGGACTAATTGTCCCTATTAAAGATATGATTTCTAAGTATTTCCTTATAGCGGTTAACGCCCGGTTGATCATCATAATCGACGCCTAAAACATAACTTCCAAGCATAGCGCTCATCTCAAAGAAAAAAATTAAATATCCCATATTTTCCTCGTTTATTTCATCCAAAGTAATAAGATTAGATTTGGTATGAGGATAATGAGCTGAAGCCACACTTTCCATAGCGATACGATTTATTTCGGACATTGATTTATTATAGGCCTTAATATCAATATCTATTTTACTATCGGAATAGATTGTTGTTGAAAAGATAATGGGTTTGCCCTCTTGAAAATATTGTCCTAAAGAGTGTAGGTCTCTAGTATTAATTGTTGATATTGGTAAGGTTCCATTATTGTTTTTACCTTGTGATTCAGCAAATAATTGTTTTAACCACTCTGTGAAATAATCAAGTTTTGGCTCATAGACATTAAATGATTCAATAATTCGTCCATCTTCACGCATAAACTTACGAACGCGAACGTAATCATAAATCGCTTGGGGATTTTCCTTCGCTTTTTTGGCACCCCTTAATAAAGCCGTAATATCCACGCCTGCTACGGCTATTGGTAAAAGTCCAACGGGTGTTAAAACTGAATAACGACCGATAATATCACCAGAAATAGATAAGACATTTAATGACTCATTAGTAGCTAGAGCATATAATTTACCATCCGTATCACTCGTTGTTACAGTAATTCTATTTTGATAATCATCATATTTTTCTTTCATATAGTCTAGTAAAACACTAAATGTTACTAGTGATTCTAAGGTCATACCGGTTTTAGATATGACATTAATGTATACTTCTTTATCAGCAATATATTTAAGTAAATCATTTAAATAATCACTTGATAAATCCGTTCCTGCAAAAATGATTTCTGGTTTTGGTTTATTAAAATAAGGTCTTAAAGCATCAATAATAGCTTTTGCTCCTAAAAATGAGCCGCCAATACCAACAACGATAAAAACATCAGCATGAGCTTTAATTGTCTCAGCTAATTTGTCTATTTTATCCGTATCGACATCTAATTGATACCAACTAACATTAGGATGTTCCTTAATAAATTGTTGATGCAAACTTTCTACATCATAAGTACTATCAACATCATTATAACTATGAAAATCAAACTTAACCATCTTAAGCCTCCTTGATTATCTTCCTTATTATTATAACATATTTATTTCTTTTTATTAATCTTTTGACAATTAAAAATCTACATTAAATGTAGATTAATTATCTAAATTAGCCTTACGCCATTTATATTTTACAACACTAGTAGCAGTAGTACTTTCAAATTGACCATAAATTTCATCTAAAAGCTTTAAAGTTTCTTTATATGTTAAATTATTATTAACTAAAAAGTTTAAGACTTTATCATCAATATTATCTTCATCTAAATGATAAGCTAATTTTAAAATTTCATAATCGCGATATGCTTTCTCATAACGATACCGACACATTTCTAAAAACGTGATATCCCTATCATCTAAATCATTAAAAGACTCACCTTTTACCCACGCATCATATATTTCACATAGCATTTGTCTTCTTGCTTTATTGATATCCGCATTACCACTACTAAAAATACACCTTTTTAAAGCAATATCAAAAGGATAGTCTCTTTCTAAATAATAAATGATATATGAAGCAGGTAATTTTTCCATAATACAAAAATGACTGAGTAATATATCACCAACAAAATAATGGCCTTTTTTAGGGTCACCCTGACCAAATAATAAATACTCTCTAATAGCAGCATCAATACTATAACCTTTACGCTTAATTAAATAATAAATGGTCGTATAATTATATTGATTTAAAATACAATAACGATATAAACTCATTCCTTCATATTGATAATAATCGTGACGAGGACATAACGCTAAAATATCTAAAACATCATCCTCACTATATTCACCATCATCACGTAGTAAGATATATAATTTTTCTTTTGATAAGTCAGGATTTTCTTTTAAAATGGTTTTTCTACTTACTAAACGTCCTTGATAAGGAAATAATTTCGGTTTTGAGGCATTAATAGCTTGAACTATTGAAGCAAGATCTTCACCACTTTGAAGACGACGATATAAATTAGCAGCATCAATCTTTTCTAATTGCGCAATCTCTTTAACTGTTCTTAGTGATCCCTTCCATAAATATGTAATAGCCGTCCTGTTGTTCGTATGTCTTTTAGGTACAACTCCTAAAGCAATATCATCAAGGGTGCGACCTTTTTTTATTTGTTCATATACATTACTTTTGCTTTTACCAGTAGTCTTACAAAATGATGGTATACTTATCATTTGTCCTTGGTAAGGATAAAGCTTTAACTGATGCATATAATCCCCTCTTTTTCAAGGCATTATCTTATCATAAATTATTATTTTGTCAAATTAAAAAGTATATAGAAATCTATATACTTTAAATCCATTTGCCATAAAAGTCATTAGGATTATCTTTATTATAATAAATTGGTATATCATTGATTGGTAAAGGACGAGCTAAAAACTCTTTTATCCCCTCTTCATTATAAACGGCTTCAACATAATCAAGCATTTCGCCTTGGATAATTGTGTCATTAATTTTTTCAATGACTTTCCCATCCTCAGTTACAAAGTGAAAAATAGGATAATGTTTACCATCTATTAATTGATAATTGACAATTGATCCCATTACTTTAATCTTTTTATTTCGTTTTTTAAAAAGCATCATTCTCCTCCTTAAAAACTTTCTTATTCAAATATTCCGTATAAAACATTAACCAAATAGTGGATAGACAAATACCCATAGTGACATCAGTAAAAAAATGAACTCCTAAATAAACTCTACTTAAAGGAATAATAATCATTAGGATAATAGATATAGCAATGCCTATATTCTTCCATAGTTTTTTTAACTTAGCGTGTGATAAAAAATAACAAAGAAGTCCATATGTACCAACAGCATTCATGGCATGACCACTAGGAAAACCATAACCCGTTTCTGTTATAATATTAATGTCCAAAGGACGAGCTCGCATAAAAATATTTTTTAAGACAAGATTGATAAGAATAATAGCAATAACACTAATACAAAAATATAAGCCTTTCTTACGATTAATTATTAACATCATCGCCATTAAGATAACAGTGGGAATAAAACTTCCCAAATCAGTAAATAACATTAATATCTTTGTCATCAAATCACTCTTAAAATAAATGATGATTTTATAGAAGAAATTATCAATAACCTCTAATGATAAAAAATAATAACTGATAACTAAAAGAATACTTATCAAAGTACAAAATATAACTACACCAATTTTTTTCTTACTCATTTATGCGTATTATGATAGTAATTAAACTCAGCTAAATTAGCTTCTACCCAATCAAGGTCATCAAAATTACTATCATCTTTACTCCTTTCAATCAAACTTATTAATTCATTAACACTTATACATTTTGTATAATCAATACCATAAGCATCAAGAATATCTATTTCCTCACCAGTTAAGATGATACCTTTTTTCTGATATTTGATAAATCTTTTTAGAGCTTCTTCATCAATTTCCATCTTATCACGTATAATCAATCTTATAGAAATATTAATTAATTTCTTATTAATTGATCCCTTTCTATTTATATTTTTTTATT
>CANQCR010000017.1 GCA_947589735.1 uncultured Bacilli bacterium
AAGAGACTGACATAATCAATCTCTAATATCCTTATTACCATAGATTGGTAACTTTACACAAAGTTTTTTACACTCTCGCTTGCTTTTTTTTACATATTATATCCAGCGATTAATGGGAAAATAAACTTTAGGCAAAGAATGATAATAACAACAATAGCGCCAATAAAGATAATCTTCTTTCTAGTATCAGCTTTATCCATTTGTTTATCACTTAAAACATCATCCGTTAAATGGTTATTTCCATTAGCATTGCTATCCAAAGCATTAGCATTGAACTCAGGTACAAACCCTTCACCCGTTCCTTGATAAGTTTGATTATCAATAACGATATCTTGGGTAGTATAAAGAGGTTTCTTCTCTTCTACTTGTGGTTGAACGTCGACAATATCCTTAGAGCCAATGCCATATAAAGCATTATAATCAAAAGTTACATCTTTAGCATCGCCTTCATCCCCAACAACAGATTGTTGCACTGGCGTATTATCAACCTTCGTACCGGTTAATCCAGCATTGATATCAGCTATACTTGTAGCTACAGGTCTAATAATAACTTGTTTTTGAGGCATTGCCATTGTTTGTGGTACAGCCATTTCAGAACTACTAGCAACCATTGGATTAGGTGCTACTTGTGTAACTGGAGTAGTTGGTAATGGTTGTGACACAGCCGGTGTTTGTGGAGCAGAACTTACTGGTGCCTGTGGTATAGCAGGTGTTACTACCTGTTGGGTTGGCGTTACAACTTGACTTGGCGCTACTGGTTGCTGCATAGGTTGTTGCGCTGGGGCTTGTGGTACACTCACTTGAGGTTGTACAGGTTCTTGTGGAATTGGTGTAGACGCTGGCGCGGTTGGTTGTACTGGCGCCGTAGCAGGGCCTGCTGCAAATGGATTCATCTCCATACTAGCATTTTGATTATTATTTTCTTTCATAGAACAATCCCCTTTCGATTATGCCGCTTTAGGCGGGTTTATATTCTTTTTCACAAGCTGCTTACTTTTAGCTTTTTCCTGAACAGCTTGGTTTGTATCTTGTGAGATAACTTGATATACACCATCACGCTTCTCTATTGAATATACTACACTATTATCATATATTATTTTGCGATTTAAATCAATATCTACTGGATGTCCAATTTGTTCTTCGAAGGCTTTAGCAACCATCGCAATTTCTTGTTCTTCTCCATTTTGCTTTGAAATATCAAGGTTACTAGTACTTTGCTCATTCGGTGTAATCTTAATATTATCTTGCATATATTTAAAAACATCTAAAGAGTTATGATTGCCATTTTCTTGAAATTGTTGATGATCCTTTTGAACATCACGCATTTGATCAGCAATATCTCGGGTTTGTTGACCAGTTTCAACAGTACGTACTTCTTTAGTCTCATCATCATAAAATGATGCATATTCTCGGCCATTAACAGTCGTTTTTTCTAATTTGCTCGTATCTAACTTAGTTTTTTCTTCATGTTCTTTTTTGATTGTCTCTAGTATTTCTTTGTAGGCGTTATCATCCATAATGAAATATCCATGGGCTCTAATAATACCCAAAAGATTTCGATCAAATTGCTGTACTGATGGGCTTTTGGTTAATAGTTCCTCAACACTTTCGATACCTTCTTTTTTCATATACGCTTCAATGGTTTGCTTAGCAAACTCTTTACCTGTCTTTTGCTTATACATATCAATAATGGACATATTCCACCTCTATTATTAATGGTATTATAACATATTACTCTATTTAGGATAAGCTATAAAAATAAAATAATACCCTAAAAGACACAAATTTTACACAAAAAGCTAGTAAATATACTAGCTATTTAGAAATCATATCACAAACAATATTACTTATTTCCGTAGGATTATCTAAAGGAAGACCTTCGATTAACCGAGCTTGCGCGTATAAAACTTTAGTATACTTTTCTAAAGCATCTTTATCGCTGGCATATAAATCCTTTAATTTTTGCGCTATCGGATGACTTTCGTTTATTTCTAGGATAGCTGAAGCTTTAATTTTATCTTCGGTTGGCATAGCTCGCATTACTTTTTCCATTTCAATAGAAACCGGGCCTTCCGTTGTTAGACATACCGGATGCTTTTTAAGCCGACTTGTAAAACGAACATCATGGACATCGTCACCCAAAGTCTTATGCATAAGTTCAAGTAAATCTTTATTGTCCTTATTTTCCTTTTCAATCTTCTTACTATCTTCTTCATCATCAAGACTCAAGCCTTCACTAGAAACATTAGCAAACTCTTTGTTATCATAGTTCATAATAGCTTGAATAGCGAACTCATCGACATATTCCGTTAAATATAAAACATCTAAATCTTTTTCTTTGAATTGTTCAATTTGTGGCATTAAATCAATTTTATCTTTAGACTCACCACAAGCGTAATAAATCTTGTCTTGATCATCTTTCATATTGGCAACATATTCTTTTAAAGTAATTAATTTCTTTTCTTTAGAAGAATAGAAAAGTAATAGATCTTGTAATTCATCTTTGTGAATGCCAAAGTCATTATAAACGCTAAACTTTAGTTGCATGCCAAAGGCATCAAAAAACTTTTCATAATTTTCTCGATCGTTTTCTAACATATCTTCAAGTTCTTTTTTGATTTTCTTCTCAATATTTTTAGCAATTAATTGAACTTGATGATCCTTTTGAAGGATTTCCCTTGATATATTTAAAGATAAATCGCTACTATCAACAAGGCCCTTAACAAAGCTAAAATAATCAGGTAATAACTCTCCACATTTATCCATAATTAAAACGCCATTAGAATATAATTGTAAACCCTTTTCATAATTTTTAGAGTAAAAATCATATGAAGCATGGTTAGGAATATAAAGTAAGGCATTATAACTGCATAAACCCTCTACGCTTGTATGAATCGTCTTAAGTGGATCCGCATAATCGTAGAAATTATTGTGGTAGAAGTTATTGTATTCTTCTTCAGTTATCTCACTTTTATTCTTCTTCCAAAGAGGTAACATACTATTAATTGTTTCATTTTGAGTAATAACCTCATATTCATCTTTGCTACCATCTTTTAACTGTTCTTTTTCAACATCCATTTTAATTGGATAGCGAATATAATCAGAATACTTTTTAATAATTTCTTTAACTTTATTAGCATCTAGATAGTCACTAAACTTATCATGTTCTGTATCTTCTTTGATAGTAAGAATAATCGTTGTTCCATAACCATCTTTGGTAGTTTCACTAATAGCGTAGCCATCTGCGCCATATGACTCCCACATATTGGCATCTTTGCTACCATAGGCTTTACTTATGACTTGAATATGATCACTAACCATAAATGCTGAATAAAAACCGACACCGAATTGACCAATTATATCAACATCTTTCGGTTTATTTTCTTCTTTAAAAGCTAAAGTCCCACTTTTAGCAATAGTTCCTAAATTGTTTTCTAACTCATCAGCTGTCATACCACAACCGTTATCGCTAATAGTTAAAGTTCTTTTCTCTTTATCAATGCTAACGTTAATAGCAAACTCATCAGGATCAACTTTAACCTTTTTATCAGTTAATGAACGATAATGAAGTTTATCAATCGCATCACTAGCGTTAGATATTAACTCTCTTATAAATATTTCTTTATTGGTATAAATTGAATTAATCATTAAATCTAATAATTTTTTAGATTCAGCTTTAAATTGTTTCTTTTTCATAATTCATCTCCCTAACAATAAATATTGTAATACTATCTTTAGCACTTGTCAAGTGAAAGTGCTAAAGAGTGATGACATAATTTATCGACTATATCGTATGATATTATAGAGGTATTTAAATGAAAAAAGCATCTTTAAAACTTTTATCTATTATGCAGTCTTATTACTTCAGTTTTTTTAGTATATTAGCTATTTTATTTACCAATTATAAGGATTTCCCTTTTATGAATTATCCTTTTTTAATTGGCCCAAAAGCATTTTTTATTATTCTTACTTTGGAGATAATTTTATTAAATTATATTTACCAAAAAAGTGTTATATACCTAAGGGGTAATGATCATACTCGCTACCAGTTTCACTTACTTTTAATCGTTATATGGAGTTTTCTCTTCTTTACTTATCACGAATATTTATTAAGCTTTTTAACGATGCTAGGAAGTTATTTACTGCTAATTCCTTTGATAAAACTATTTCACAAAAATAATTCGCAAGCTTTTAAATTAAGCATTATCTATTTTATTTGGCTTAGCTATTTATTAGGAATTAATTTATTAATACTTTTTGTAAGGAGATAAGATGGGATATATTGAATTATTATTTGTTAGTATCGGTTTAGGGATGGATGCTTGTGCGATGGCTGTATGTAAAGGGCTATGTATGAATAAAATGAACTGGTGTAAAGCGTTTATTATTGCCATATATTTTGCGACTTTTCAACTTTTTATGCCTATTATTGGTTATTATATGGGAAACTATTTAACTTACGTTAAACAGTATGATCACATTATTGCTTTTATTCTTCTTACCCTTTTAGGAATAGGAATGATTAAAGAGTCTTTTAATACGTTAGATCAGACATTAGATGATGATGTTAGTTTTAAAAAAATGTTTCTTCCCTCTTTAGCAACAAGTATTGATGCCTTAACTGTTGGTATTACTTTTTCCCTATTAGAAGTATCTTTATATCCTGCTGTTATTATCATTTTTATTGTGACATTTCTTTTATCCATGTTAGGAACACGTTTAGGTCAGATTTGCGGTGCGAAATATCATGCTAAAGCTGAGTTTATAGGAGGGGTAGTTTTAATTATAATGGGACTAAAACTGTTACTTTAAAAATAATCATTTATATTGTATAATCAACTTAAGAGGTGAGATAAATGACAATTGAGATAAAAAAGTTTTTAGAACGCGTTGAAAAAACTAATCCACAAAATTATCTTTACCTTTGTCGATTTTATTACCAACCGGAAAAATCTCTCGGGTCTAGCGCAGAAGAAACAATCGAGAACTACCAAGATTACGGCGATATTAAGGCGCTAGTTTTAAATCCTAGTTTTTTCCGTTTTTTAACTTTACTAGAAAAAGAACCACATTTCTATAATGGATTAAGTTTAAACTTACTTAGAAAATTGCGTTTTATTCTATATGATAGTAAAGATTTTATTGAACACTATACCCCAGAATTAACTAATCCAGAATTACAAGCTACCTTTAAAGAACGTAAACCTCTTTCTGAAAGTATCATCAAAAAATATAGCCGACTAAATCTTATTAGTTTAGCTGGTATATATTATCAATATGCTTGGATATATGATTTAGATATTCCAAAGGAAACATTAGATAAGATTAATGTTACTACCTTAGATAATTTACTTTTTTACTTAGCTTTAAGATATGATTTTAAATATTCGCATGAGGTAGAGCCATTAAAAGAAAAAGAACGTATCTATAATCGCATTAAAAATGATGATTATAGTGACTTGCAAAATTGTTTATTGGCTAAATATGAAGGTAGCAGTAATATTGCTTTCCGTTATCTTGTATGTGAAAATGCCTTTCTTGATGTCGTTCAAAATGTTTTATTACCACAATATCTTCCTAAAGTTGTTATTGAACACATTATTGAAATATTGACAATTAGTATTGATTTCAAAACGATGAATGCAAAATATGAAAACTTTTGGACATTGTATGAATCTTTAGGCAAAGAAAGGCTTAAAAGCTTTGACTATGAACGAGCTAAAAAACTAATTACTTTATTACAATCTAAAATAAATCAACCCAAACTTAAAGTTATTAAAGGAAGTAAAACTCCATAATAAAAGTAATGCGTTGCATTACTTTTATCATATATTGCTCGCCATACCCATAAAACTAACTTTCTCATTAATTAATATTATTTAAAACTTATTTTTTTATTCTTATCTTTGAATGTATTTCATGAAAATATTTTTTTGAAGTAAGATTTCATGTAATATATAGGTTACTTTTGCCCATTTGAAATTATCTTTATAATGATATGGTTACTCTAATTATATTCTTTCAATTTTAACTTTAAACTCAATATGTATAACATCTTGATATTTAAATTGTTCTCTAACATAACTCCGTATTTATATATTATTGTTACTATTTTTTCCGCCTAAAAATATTCTATTTATTAATTCGCTTTTGGGCTATTTAAATCTAATAATTTTTAGTTTCTTAATTAATTGGATAATTTATTCAATTTTAACTTAACTCATTTGACTTTCATCTATAAAGAATATTGAGTGCTAAATTTGATATTTCTTTATTTGATTTTTCTCCAAATCGGAAAATAATCCTTGCCTTTTATTTAATATATGTACCTCACCCACTGTTAAAATTTCAAAAACATTAGACTTGAAATTTTAATAGCTTTATTATAATTTAAGTATATTATTTAACAAGTTTAATATTTAATTCTATATTCTTATCTAATAATTCTTCATCAAAAACACTTTTAGTAATATTTCCGACAAATGAATAATCATCATCGAAAATTATATTATTAACATTTAAAAAAACAACTTGTTTGTACCAATTAAATAAAATATCTTGATATTTAATTGTTATCTTTATTGTGTTGCTTTTCGTAAATACTGGTAATTTAAAAACGACAAATTTTTCCTGATTTTTTTCAATAAGTTCTTGTTCATCAATCATATAGTCATAATTATCATCAATTAATTCCGAGTTAATATTAATATAACATTTTCTTATAGTATTCATTCCAATATTTTTAAGTCTTATTTTTAAAAATGCTTCATTTGATTTTTCGTTAATTGTTTTTAATTCTTGGAAAATTGCTCCATTATATTCATTGTATACGTTAAAATCATAACTAATAAAAGGTAAATTATTAATTCTTCTTTCCTCTTTATTAGCTTTATTTTGATTTTCAAATTCATGAATCGTCATAATTATTAAGGCAACGGCACCAATTGTAGCACCAATTACACTAGAAAAATATGTAGTTATAAATTCAAACCATTTATTCGAATCTTCATTATTTACCAAGTTAAACATACTTGGAATATTATATTTATCCATATAATAAAGTATCATCGGGAAGAGAAACACAAATAAGATTATCCAAAAAGTTATCTTTTCATCTAAAGTTTTTGAGTTTTTATACTCCTTATATATTTTGTATACCATATATGCCGACACATCTAGCATTAAAATTGTTATTACAAATTCCATATCAACACCCCATAATTTATTTTACTATAGCTTATAGTACTAGCATCTTTGCCTTTTTCTATTAATTTTTTCGCAAACACTTCCATTCTTTATGCTAGTAATCGTGAATAATTAATTACACCAGCTAGTTTCGAGTTAGCTTCATACAAATCTAAATTATTACTTCATTGAAAGCATCCGGATAACTTTCCAAACTCAATTGCCATGCTTTTCAATAAATCTTTTGGAAAATGAAATTGATTCCAATCTCTATGCTAATCAAATTCTAATATTTCATGTATTAACACATTCATATTAACTTTCCTTATCAAACAACCCTTTGATAATCAAATCCTGTGAGTGTAAATTATTATTTTTACCTAATAGTAAATTTTCATAAAATTTAATTAAATAACTATTATCTTCTTTTATATTTAAATAATTATTAAAATAATTGCTTCTTACTAATGCATTTCTAAAATATACTGATTTATCTTTAAATAATGTATTATCAACATTATAACCTAAACTAATTAAATATTTTTCTATAAATACAGCTGTTGTCCTGGTATTACCTTCTCTAAATGGATGTACTTGCCAAATATTTGATGAAAACTTAGTCATATTGTTGATAACTTCAACTATATTCATTTCCTTATAATTTTTTTCTTTTTCCAAAGAGATATCATATTCTAAAGATTCTGCTAAGGTATTACAATCCCCATATGCAACTGAATCATTATTTAATATTTTTTCATGTTTAGAAAAATCTATTTTTCTAAATTCTCCAGCAAATTCATAAACATCTTGAAATAAATATTTATGAACATATTTTAAATAATCAACCGATAATTTAAAATTATCCATCTGCAACAATTCTACAATTCTAGTAGAAACTAAATCACATTCCATTTCATTATGATTTATATCATTTTGTTTTTCTTTTTCAATATAGTATTCTTTTAAATCTTTTTCTATTTGTTCGATTGTAAGATTTCCTTCTACATTATCACTAACAAGGCTTTCTAAATATTTAGAAGGTTTTAAATTATCTACTTCTTGAAGACCAATAGCCATGTCCCATTGTAATTGTTTTACATAGTTACTAGATTTATACTCCTCTTCATATTCATTGACACTAGAATCTAATTCTTTTTCACTCATACCAGAAGCCTCCTTACTACTTATAATTATAACATGATTTAATTATTTAAATTTATTATTTAACTTTTTTAGAATTAGATTTTTCTTTTTTATTTGAAATTCTAATTCTATCAGCAATATATTGATTATATTTACAATATGAAACAGCATATATAATCAAACATATAACCAGTGATATAAACGTTATTGCGCTATTTGAAAGATTGATTTTATCATATATTTTACTAAATACCAGTTCAATTATACATACAATAAATAATGTGCAAAAAGTTCTATAAGTATTTCTTTCTTGTAATAAAAGATTTATTTTTTTATCCTTATCACAAGCAGAAATATATTGATCATATGGTAAACCTTCTTCTTTTGTAAATTTTAATAATATTTTACCAACAAATATTGATCCTAATTTGTTTAATGTCTGACCAATAAAATATGCCACAATTACTTGCTCAATAATATTAGAAATTTCTAATTTAAAATAATACACATTAAATAATAGCATCAAATATCCAGGTATAATATTTGTAAACAAATTATAGTTGTCCAACTTCTCTAGTATTTTTTCCATTATTCACCATCCTAAAACATTTTTTTACCCTATCAATAAATAAACCACTAGAATTTATTAATTTTAATTCTTCTTTAGATATGTAAAAATGAAGATTCCATTCCATTCCGTTGTAATAATTGGTTTCCCCTCTATCGTTATACGATACATAAATTGTTTTATATTTTTTCAAGTTTGTATTTATCCTAAATCTACACGAAACAATGACTATAATACTTTCAGGAATATAATTTTTACTCAAATAATCATTTACAACTATATTATGACCAACTATAAATAAGCAATCATCTGTTAATGATGGAATAGATATATACTCTATTCCATCATTAATTTCAAATGGTATAAAATATAAATTAGTCACTTTTTCGATATATTCTTTTCTAGATTTTTTCTCTTCTCGGGTTATCTTTTTATTCAAAATAATGTATCTCATATTCCATAACTTCCTAATTTGGAAACTTCAAAGGAACTATTATCTATATTAAACTCGCCACTCTTCGTATTTTTTATTTTTTTACCAATGCAATTTTTCATTAATTCATCAGATCCACCTACTGAATTACCTGTATTATCAGAAACAATGTAAATTACTTCCTCCCTTCCGTCATTTTTTTTAAATATATCTAAGGCAGATTGAAATTTTCCATGATGGGGTAATTGAATTGCATCATATTCTCTTATTTTATCTTCTATTGCAATATAAGAAGCATCCCCAGTTAATAAAACCTTATGTTTACCAATAATCAGTTCAACTTGAACACTTATAGCATTTACTATTGTTTCCATATCTATATTATCTGATTCACTATTATCTAACGCCTTTGCAACAGCTTCAAGTAAATATTCATAATCTGGTCCAACAAAATTTAAAGACGAATCTAAAGAAAATCCTTCATCTAATGAATCATTTAAATTACTACCAGAAAGTTTATAGATGTTATCAAAATACTCAGAAATTTGCTTTTTTATACTATCTCTTGTCCTCCTTTTATCATTGATTTCATCTAAAATGTCGTCAATATGTTTAAGTAGTAACACGGTAGTAATAGTTGCAACTCTTTTGTTATCAATCAAAAATTTTAAGCCATCACAATGATCTGCATCGTTATGTGAAATAATCACATCTGCCTTTTCATAATTATTATTATCTAAATATTTAATTACCTCTTGTGCGTGTTCTTCACAACCACAATCATATATGATTGCTTTTTCCCCCGTATCAATTATTATACAATCTCCACAATTTTTATCATTATTCTCATAATTTTTTGAACTTAAAACTTTTAATATCATTTTTATCACCTCTTAATTCCTTATATTTGATAAAGTACTACCAATTATATCCTTGTTAGATATAATCTTTTTTTCATTTTTTAATTACCTTATATCAGTTTTAAATACACTTTTAAAAGCTCATTTTTTATTTCCATATTTCCATCTCCCAACTAGGTCTTTATTTCTTACCTACAAAAAAAAGACTGCAAAATGTAAACTTAAGCAATCCCACAAAAACCTATTGATTAAAATTAAAATTTATTATATAATTACTATGTAATAGGTTTTTGTTCTTGCTTATTACTGTCTATCTGTGCTTTTGGTTTTTTTGCACATTTATTCATTTCGCCTTTCTTTTTTCGCAGAAAAGATTGGCCTTTTTTTTGGAGTAAATTATACTTTTTCTACTCCAATCTAGATTATAGCAAAACGAAATAAATTATTCAATCCATATTTACTATTTTTTAATAGTTTAATTTTTTTATCTTTTACTAGTGTATAACTAGCATTTTTGTTTCTAATTTGATTTAATAATATAAATACTTAGCAAAAAATTATAAACTTTTTATTATTTATCGTAAAATTTTGATATTTTTATACATTCTATATTTGTCATAAAGTCATATTGGACTTTCGCTTTTTCTAGCCATGATATAATAGAACGTTCTCCAACATATACATCTACAAAAGGAGCAACACATGTATTATATGAATCAATAATACTATTTTCACTAATCGAAGATTTGGTTTCATATAAAAATTGATATTTTATATATGAAAAAATTTTAGCACTTCTAGAACTGTATAACATATTATAATCATATTTATTAGCGTCATAAAGACGATATGAACTTTCAAATAAGTTTTTTAAACTTTTTTTTGACTTTCTATCATTCTTCCATATTGACAGCTCACTATTTAAATGATTGTTCAACGTTTTATCATTACTATTTAATTCATTTATCTGGTTAAAAACTGTACTAAATTGATTGTGAAAAAGTGGTTTAGCTCCAGTACTAAACATAATAAAATCTTCACCATTTAACTCAGTTATAATAATCTGTGGAAATGCTTCAACAATAAAAGTAGGAATCAAGTCGAACTTTTCAATAATTTTATTTTTATATTCTTCTCTTGCATTATTTAATTCAAACATATTATAAACTGTTGTAACTAATATATATCCCTGACAATTTTCAGATTCAAAATAATTAAAATGTTCAAAAAAATTAATAAAAGCATTTTTATAATTTTTAGATATTTCACTTATTGCGTTTGTATCTAAATATACCAATTTGTATTTATGGCCATTCGGTAGTTTTAACATAATTAATACTCCAATCTTCTTTGCCTTAATGTGTTATTTCTGCTATGCATAATAATTTACTAAGTGTATTTTATTTTAATCATAAATTATCTCTTATAGTATATTATATCAAACATTTGTTCTAGTTTCAACATTTTTATTAATTATAATTAAATTTTAATTAATCTTTACTGATTCATAACAAAAAATCAAAGTCTTTTCACTTTGATTTTTGTTTTTCTAATCATATTATTCATCTAACAATTTCAAACGAACAGTTGCCCGAAAGTTAGCATTACTAGTCGTACAAGTAAACAAGGTTAAATCCCATTCACCGCTTTCCATTAGCTCAACATCATCTGTAGATAACCGCTCTTTTTTAATGACCTCATATTTAAAGATATGACCATCAATATTTTCAAATAGAACTTGATCACCGAGTTTTAATTTTTGGATATGCTTAAACTGTGAAACATAACTATGAGCCGCAATAATAGCGTTCTTTTGATAGATTGTTCCTTTATATAGAACTGGCGCTATCTTCATATTCTTTTTGCTATATTCTTCTAAAACAGGTAATTTAATATTAAGGCTAGGTATCGTTATAATACCAATATAATTCTTACCATCGATATCAATAGCCGGCATTTTAGTATTACTATCATCCTCATGATTTGTATCAGCACTAAATCTATCTTCAATTTGTGCATCAAGTTTATCCAAAATAACTTTGGCTTTTTTCCCACTTAAATAATCCACTGCAAGATTATATATCGTTATACCTAAAGCAAGCAATATTAAGGTTATTCCTAAACATCTTAAAATAACTACTAATGTTTTATTCTTCATCAATACTTTTATCTTTCTTTGTATGATTAATCATAATGCTAAGGGCAACTAAAACTAAGCCACATCCCAAAAGAACTGGAACAGGCCACCATACTTGTCCCGTTTGCGGTAGATGAGGTAAATTATCCTTATATTTATTCGTAATAATAAAGGTATTACCATCTCTTTTAATTTCAACATCATATAATTCGCTTATATTCTTCTCTTCTACTTGATAATCAAAAGCATTATCCAAGTTTTCCCAAGTAAAAGTCCAATTATTAGATGCATCTAATTTTACTTCTTTATATTCATCATAATCATCACTATTTTTAGGAGCCTTTAACAAAGATATAAGTATTTCGTTAGGTCTTGATGCCGTATGTCCCTTATCATCCCATACTTTAATTACTTCAATATTAACTAAATTATCATAATCAGCTAAAGCATATTTAGGTTCACTTTTAACATTATAAACCCAATTATCACTCATAAGGCTAGGCAAGCTAATAAAGTAATTAATTGGTGTATATAACTGTACGCCATAAACAAGAGGCATACCTCTAACCAAATATAAGCCTTGCTCACATTCATCAAAATTGATAACACCAACATCATCAGTCACGCCGGATTTAGTTGGCTCAATTTTATTAGCATCAACAAAATCAATAAAAGTCTTTGGTAGATTTTTCCATTCATTTTCACTTAATTGATTAAAATCGGTATTTAAAGATGCATATGAATCATTAATTGTCATCGCACCATTTTTATCAATATCGGCTACTTTATAGATACTAAAGTTTGTCTCACTTAATGGCGTACCATCAGTAGTTTTAAACTCAACCGTAAACGTTACAGGGCTATTTAAATCTACTTGTGGTGTTTTATTAGTTACATATTCAAGTGCCAAAACATTAGATGTGACTAATAAAAGAGCCATTAATAACAAAAAACAATAGCTTATTTTTTTCTTCATCGAATCACCGCCTTTTATTGAATTTGCTTTTTACCTTTTTTCCTATGATATTTAATATTTTTATTATAAAAGAAGAACGTTATTAATAGGAGTAATAAAATTATAATAATTACTACCATTAAGGTTATTAAATTTTTTCTTTGAACATTCTTGGAGATTTTCTTTGGATTATCTTTTTTAGCCGCATTTAATTCAGCATCGTTTAATTGTTTTCTATTAGCTCCAATTAATAATCGGTGAGTATTAATGCCATAAGGGGTACAAGTTATTAAAGTTAGATAATCTTTATCATCATAAATCTTCAAAGAAGATAATGCGTCTGGTTCCACTACTTTAACATCATCAACTTCATAGACTAAATCCAAATTAGCCGTTTTAAGATAAATAATATCGCCTTTAGCTAATTTATCTAAAGATGTAAAAAGTTTAGAACTAGGTAGTCCCCTATGCCCCATCAAAACCGTATGGGTATTTTCGCCACCTATCGGTAACGATGATCCCTCAATATGACCAATTCCTCTTTGTAAAACACCTTCACTAGTTCCATGATAAACAGGAAGGACTAAATCTATTTTAGGAATGGTAATAATACTCATTATATCTGTATTACTAAACTTTAATAAATCATCGTATTCGTCATTGGCATCAGCATTAGTTATATTGCGATTATCCTCATAAAGCTTTTCATTATACGTTTGTGCTTCTTTTAGTAATTCATCATTTAAATCGTCATCTTTATTAACGATATCTAAATAATTAGATATTGTTTTTGATTGATTTAAAGACGATATATAATTACTCAAAAGAGGATATAAAATTAAAGATACACCTACTACTAATAGCACTATAATGATGACATCCAATAATCTATCTTTTAATCTATTTTTTTTCATTTTAATAATCTATTCATGCTTTCTTTTAATAATTAAAGTAATAGATAAAACTACTAAACTAATACCAAGTGCATAAATAACAATAACACCAATACCACCGGTTGATGGTAATAATATTCCAGGAACATTTTTAACGGTTATAGAAACCTTACCAGAAGTAAGATCTCCTTTTACTTTTTCCCCACCATCAAGCGCTACTGTAAGATCCTTTAACTCGGAAGTTAAAGAGCCATCAACACTTAAAGTATCTTCAATTACTAATTTTAAATCAGAAATAGAATTATATCCTGGTAGAGTGTATGATTCATTAAGATAATAAGTTCCAGAAGCTAGACCAGCAATGGTTATCTTACCATCTTTCGTTTCTAACTCTGTTGCTGATGCGATATCATCTTCTAAAACCCAAGCACTAATAAAACCATTTTCAACTTTGGCATATTTTTTAACACCATTTTCATATTTATATAGCCTAAACTTAACACCAGATAAAGCATCATTATTTTTACTATTTATTTTATTAATTTCTAATTGATAAGTATATATTGTTGCTTCAGCTTGAACTGTCTTTTGTCTGTCACTAGTATGATCAGCATTAGGATTACTAGAATACTCTAACATAGCTGTATTCATATTTCCTATTAATCCTAAAGTAGGATTTAATACCATTGCGTCATAAGTAACAACTATTTTAGTTTCCTCTGTAATATGGAAAGATGCATTAAGTGTAGCTAAATCATTAATAGCAATATCAAGAGTATCATCGTTAGTAGTGGTAAACATATCTGTTGCATCAACGCCATCAATTGTTACTTTAAGACTACCTTTAATATAGTCTAACCCACTAGGTAAATTATCAATAAAATGATAGTAATATGTTTTATAATCAGCATAGGTATCTGGTAAGGTTCCCGTTAATTTGAATGTTACTAATGCCCCACTTTCGGCACTTATAGTATCATGGAAATCTTCTAACCCATGATGACTTACTTGCTTAGTAAGCGTTGGAGCATCAGCTTTCACTTTAATAGCTGTATCATTAGTTACTTTTAAAATATATCTAGTAGCTGCTGAACCAACATCAATAGAATTAACATCCTTAATGAAATAATATCCAGCATCTAAACCACTAATAGTATGTTTATTTTCACTAAATGATGAATTAACAACCTTATCAGCTTGTAAGTATTTGTTCACAACTTCAGCAAATTGCTTAATTTCATCAGCATCATCTGAAGTAACAATTTCACTTAATGTCAAAACGACATCATAAGCATCGCTAGCTTCTATAAAATGATTTTTTAAAAGGCTATCTTGCTTTAACGCCGTAAGGAAAGCACTTGGATCTTCAATACCCGTTCCCCAATCAATATCGCTTAGCACACCATCATGAACATTACCTTTAAATATTTGCCAAGCGCCATACGTATGCACACTACTTGATCCCGTTATTTCAATTTTATAGTCGCTAAGAGCACGAGAAAAAGGAACGATAATACATAAAGAAATAATCGTTACAATAAATAATGTGGCTCGATTAATAATTTTTTTCATTTATACCACCTTTGCTATTATTGTTATGCTTTTTTGCCGTGACGAAATTTTAGGAAAAGACCTAATCCTAAAATAAAGGCACCTAAAACATAATATAATACTATTCCTTTGCCGCCCGTTTCTGGTAAATCAACTAGAGCAGCATCATTAGTGATTGTTATAGAACCATTTGGTAGAGCAACCCTAGCATCAGGATATTTTTCTCTATCAATTTTGTTTTCAGCACCAAAATAGAAAATAATTGGTTTAGAAGCTAAAACATAACCTTTAGGAGCTTCTCTTTCAACTAAAATGTAGTAATTACCTTCCTCTAAACGCCAATTCATAGCTTTTTCAATCTTAAATTTACCCTTTTCATCAGTTACAACATTCCAATTTGCTTCACGATAAACATTATAGCCATCTATCGTATCCGTCTTTTCAAGTGGTGAGTCATCCGGTAAAACGATATAGAAATCAAACTTGGCATTAGGCAAAAACTTAGTTTTATTTTTACTATCAACTTTATTGATTGTAAGTTCAAAGGCTGTACCGCCACCGCCACCAATCGTTGTACTGACATCTAAAATCTCATCATACGTATCACTAGCGCGATTAACATTACCAATTGTTGCTTGATTAGTAACCGATACTTCTTGACCAGTTATATAGGTTAAAGCATCATATTTAATTGTTAAAGCTTTATTATCCGGTACAATAAGTTTAAAGACATTTTCATCATTTGTTTCTTCAACTGTAAATTTCTCTTCTAAGCCTTCTTCATTAGTTACTTTTATGGAATCAAAATCGATTTGAATACCGGTACTGGTATCAGTTATAGTTAAAAACTCGCTATCTTTATCTAAATCAACAGCATTTGGATTAATCTTTAAAGTAAAATGAATTAAGTTACTTTGTCCTTCTTGTTCTGCATCCTTTAAAACTCGAGCTGGAAAGAATGGTACTTCACTTTGGGCGTGAAATTGTGCTCCTGTTGAATCTTCTGAAGTTGTCATCATAGCTGTGTTTTTAACAATAGTATCATTATCATCGCTAGCATGTTCTTTTAACCAACTATCTTTCGCTTGAAGAGTATAGACAAAATCAATACTATCAATCTCCATACGACCATATAAATAATTTTCTGGATAGTCAGAAGCTACTATATCATGAGTACTTTCTTCATGAGAAAGGAGAAAAGAACGATAATTAGCTTGAATACGGCCTTTTTTAAGATCCGGATCATTATATTCTTCTGGACGCCAACGGTCACCTGTCTTATCATTGCCAACATAATTAAATGTTAAATAAGTACCATCTTTAAACTTATAGATAAGCTTTAATGTTCCTTCAACATATTCAAAGCCATCATCATAATCATCGACAAAAGTAACAGACTCACCCCAAGGAGTATAAAATTCTTCACAAATTCTTTTAATAAAATAATAGCTTTCAGTATCATCAACATCAATAGATACAGTGTAATCAATTGTATTTTTTCGATTATTTACTACGGCCTTTTTTTCCAAATCATTACCATTGGCAAAATAAACTTCGTTAAAACTTTCATAGTTATTATATCTAAGATCTGCACTATTGGTAATTCCAGCTTTCAATAACTCCTCAAAAGTTAATTTTTGGTCACTGCCATGAAAGGTAACACCATCAGATAAATCAATTTGATATTCAAATTTAAAGAATCGATTTTTACCATAAGAATAACTTGAAGTTCCCTTATCTTTATCATAGCCAAAAAAATAAGATGTAGCTGTTGGTCCTTCATTAAAAATTACCGAATTCATATCTTTTGGATCATATGGAGCGCCATTTATTAACTCTTCATTTTTAATAACTTTAAGTTGTTCTAATTTATTTTCGTATTTTGCGATTATAGAATCAGAATTTGTTATGGAAAACATTTCATAATCTTCTATATCAGTGGCATATACTTTAACATCACCCTTAATTAATTGACTATTTAATGAGTGACTTGCTAGTTCATAATATACATTTAAATAGTCATTAAGCCAAAAATTAAAATAAGTTCCTGCCTTTACTTCAGCATATATTCTATATGTAAGTGTTTTTGTGTCAGGATTCCACTCTTGCTTTTTAATAATTGAAACAGTATTAGGAGCAACAGGCGAAACATAAAGAGTTGTAAACCCTCCAGTTGATGAAGGTGTTTTACTTTCATCTGGTCCTATAACATTTCCACCAAATTCAGCCGCATTGATTACTGTCGCATAATATGTACCCGTTTGAGTTTCAACAAACTCCGTTTTGTAATCATAATTAACGATTAACTCATCACCCGCTGATAATTGTTTATATTGACTTGTTTCTTTAATTTTAATCTTAAAATGCATGTTATCAATACATTCTACCTCATAATCATCAGTCGTTAAATCTATTTCTGTTCCTCCATGTTTTAATTTAACATTGATAGATTCTGTTACTATTTTTATTTTAATAGCATCATTATTATAAGGTAAAATATTGTCTTCTATTTCAACGTCATTAAGTGTACCACTAGATACTTTAGCTGTTACTTGGTAGCTTAAAAGTTGTTCGCTTCCATTATATGAACCTATTTTTTCAAGTGATAAGTCTGGATTACTATCTACTTGGAAAGTAAATTTGTGATCGTCATTTCCAAAATTAAATGATTCATCAGGATTTCCTGTTACAGCTCTTACAATAGCTGGTAGATCAAACTCTAACTGTAAATCATTTGAGGCGCCTAAGGCTTGCATACCTTGTTCAGTAAAAGTAATTGTTAATAAGCCATTATCATCCACACTATAAGTACCTAAAGTGACAGGAGTTCCCACAAGCGTAACCTCCAATTTCTGGTCAACTGTCGGTGGGACATTAAAGTTTGCTGGAAACTGATAGGTCATTGTATGATTATCAGAGTTAGGTGAAAACTGAGCGCCAACAGCGCCTTGTTCTTTAAAAACTAACTTAATATTATATTTACTTCCAACGTGTAACGTATTATCAACCACAGTGTTTCCTTCATCATCAGTAATCTCAACACCACTCAAAAAAATGGCAAGATCATCGCTATCAATTCCTGCTTCTCTTGTCATCATTAAATTAAATAAACCATTAGTTTTAATACTATTTTTAATATATTTTACTATACGCCCAGTTGGATTAGGGTAAATACTAAAGCACCCAAAAACAAATAAACTGATTGCTAGTATTAAAAACGGTATTTTCTTCCTCACAGCGTTACCTCCAACATTAAAAAGTCGATAGTAATGTGTTTTTAATAGGTTGTAAGAACAAAACATAATTAAAAATAGTAATGCCCATAGATAAAACGTAGGTATTCTTAAAACACTCGACTACTATATAAATTATACCTGAAAAAATAAGATAAGTAAAGGAAATAATTCTTAAAGTGTCAAATGAAATTGCGAATATTTAAATTTGCGCTATTTTAATAGTACCACTTATAGGTCAAAATAAACTTAAAAAGTGCTTTTTTAGGAACTCTATGCTATAATTAGTCTAGGAGAATGATGTATGGAAAAGAAGCAAAATAAAAAAGGAAAAACACCTATTATTATATTAATTATTGGGTTTTTACTTGGTATATCCCTAATCACCATAGGTGTATTGAAACAAAACAAAGGTAAAGAAAAGGAAAGTCAGGAGAGCATCCAAGAAAAACTTGATCTTGAAAAAAAGAATCTTGAAGGGAAAAGACAAGAATTAGAAAAAGAAATAGAAAATAGTCTCTCTAAAGAGAAAGAAAATCTTGAAGAAAAAAGGGAAAATCTAGAAAAAAAGGGAATTAAGTATAGTACGTTTGCTACTTATAACGATGGCGAGAAATATGATTTAAAAATCATTACTGAAGCCTTAGACCCTAGCTTTAATTATTGTAGTTTTGACGAATATAAAAGCAATGACTTAACTTCTACATACTGTTCTTTATCTAACCAAACTGATGATAACTCTAAAAAATTAAATACCATTAATAGTGTTTTATCTAGTCCTGTTAGTTTATGTAACCTTGATGTATATAAAAACAATGATTTAACTTCTACATATTGTTCATATCAACAAAAATTAAATAGTTACACTAATCTTACCAAACCAAACACAACTATTAAAAGTATGCCTTTTTATATCTTCGGTGGATTTATCATCATTGTTAGTTTCATCATTGCCACCATCTCTTATGTAATAGCTAAAAGAAAAGATATTGTTTCCTACACCCTAGAACAAGCTAAGCCCCTTTACGAAGAAGGAATGAAAATGGCTGAGAAGATTAAAGAAGAAAATCTTCCAGCATTGTGCCCACATTGTGGCGCTCCAACCAATAAAAAAATAGTGTGTGAATATTGTGGATGTAAGATTGTAGAATAATTAACACAAAAGCCTCTAATATAGGAGCTTTTTTATGTTTTATTCATCTTTGACTATTTGGAATTCTATGCCAACCAATTTAGATGATTTAACTTTATCTTCACCGAATATCTCATATAAAAGTTTAAGAAAATCTTCCTTTGTATCTCTTATCGAACTACGACGTCTTACATCTTCATTAGCCCATAATTCATCAATATTATTAAAAATATATTTATCCGTTACTTTTGTAGTCAAAAATAAGTCGTCATCGATAACTTTAAAAGTAAGTTTGTCCCCTACTTGAATTTTTTCTGACTTATCTGTTAGTAATCTAATCTCAATATTTTTTCTTCCGGATGTCATTTCATCATAAACTTCTTTATAAATTCTATATTCAAACATATTAATCTCCTCCTTTAATCATATACCCTTTATCTACTTGCGCTTATACCCAGCCCCGTCTAATAGCCAACGAATAAATAATAAAATTATAATTAATGTAATCAAAGATATTACCCCCTTCAATATTCACTAACAGTGGCTTTTAGCTTATCTTTCATAAGATATCTATATAAGATGAAGCCAACAACTATTTCTACAAACGATAAAGCTAATAATATAATCATAACACTTAATAATTGATGTCCAATTAAGATAACGGCAAAACTTAAATCAATAATAGCGCGAATAATTTTTTTTGCCAAATCTAAAATGGTCAGTAAAGTCTGTTGTTCAGTCTTCAAAGAGTGAGATAAAAGTAAATTTTGAATATACACTTCAAAGGGGTCACGGATAAATAGTAGAATAATAAGGCCAAAACTCATAACTAAAATTTTGCTTACAGTTGATGATGATATGAAAGAACCAACAATCATTAGAAACAAAGCCGAAAATAATAAGTATGGGAAAATAATACCTATTTTATCTTGATATTTTTTATTAGTTCGATTAAATAACACATTGGATATTACTCTAATAACTCTTGATATGAATAAAATTACACCAATTATTAAAGCGGCTATATCAACTTTATAATTATCTAATAGTTCTTGTTGAATAAATAGTTGCCCGTTTAGTTGTCCAGACGCCACAATAGGGTAAAACAAACCATATGATAAAATTATTAACAAGATAATGCCACTATACTTTATGGCTCGCGTCCGTATTTTTTGGCTTGGCGATTTTTCTTTAGAAAAATCAACCATGAAAAACGATAATATAAAACATAATAAGCAAAAGAATATACATCCTAACATTGGTAAATAATGGTTTATATTAAATATTATACTAGCGACTAGTGAAATTAACATTGTAACAATCGCGTAAATCGTATTAGCTTTCGTACTAAGAGTTATGAAATCCTGATCACTATCTTGCAATCTTAAATTGTTTTCAAGTACCGCATTAGCCATATTTTTAAAAGTAAAAGCTATTTCATATGTTATTTTTCCAATTAAAATAACTATATAACAATTACCGAAAGTAAGTAAAATACTAGATAGCAAAAGTAAAAAAGCCCCTACCCTAACAGCGTTAGTATTACCTATTTTTTTAATGATTTTAAGTAATGGAATCTGCAAAATGATACAGACAATCAAGGAAATAGGTGTCAAAGATACAATTTGAGAAACTGTTAATTTTTTTACGATAGTTAAGAATAATGTATTAATAGCTACCCAAAATAATAGGTCTTTTGATAGTCCCGAAAACCAAGGAAAAATTTTAATAAACTTATATATACCACTATTTTTTTCCATTTGTTCACCTACTAAACATAGTTTTATCCTTCATCAACTATCGCATCAACAAGGTTATGAAGTTATTAAATGATAGTCATTTATTTACTGTCAATAATAAAGTAAATAAGCGTCACTTATGATTTTTATAAAATGTTACTTTAATATATTAAAATATACTACTATTTAATGCTTGTAAAGCCACAATATGCCTTTTTAAGTTCTACTATTTTATCAAATATCTCATCCTTATTATACTAGATTTCTTAGCTTTTTAACAACAAATATTTAATTGACGTCACTTAGGATAAAAGCTATAATTAAAGTGAGGGATAGCGTATGGTCAAAGCAGTTACTAACAATCATGAAAAATATCGAACGTATAAAGAACATCTAACAAAGTATAATTTGGCGATGGAAAATGAATTTTATTTTGAAGCAATGATTATTATTTACGCAATGATGGAAGATCGCCTAACATCCTTTTTATATCATATCGACGCTATCAAAAGTATGGAATCAATACTACTAGATGTTAATCAAACGAAAAGAACATTAAAAGATATCTATAGAGCTTATGGTACTCGCTACCGGGATATTGATATTGAAAAAATAGCAGATAAAAGAAAACTTATTGAAGCTTTACTCAAATGGGCAAAACGCAATAATTCTATTTTAGTTCTTAATAATAAAAGTTATGCCGATAGTCTAAAGGAAACGCTAAATAGCCTAGATATTGATGCTTTTCTAGAAGTCTTAGATGAAGTAAAGACATGGTGTGTTTTTAGAAATAATATTATTCATGCCTTAATGCATAAAAATATCGATAGTGTCTATGCCAATTTAAAAGAAAAAGTTGAAAATGGAATGAAACTTGCTCGTTACCTTGATAAACAAGTACAATTTATAAAAAGAGAAAATAAAATCAGTCTTTTGGGCTGATTTTATTCGTATTGTTTAGCATGTCACGAATTTTAGTTTCTTCCTCACTGCCATTTGTTTTTAATCGAAGTATAGGTATATCATATTTAGCTAAAATGCTATCTTTAAGCTGATCTCGTTCATATTGCCGTGTACCTTTTTTATGAAAACTATATCCGTCAACCTCAATAACTAAGGCCGGTTTCTTACTTATAATATCATAAACTAAAAAATCAATATGTGTATTTAAATTATTAATATATTTTAACTCATCTTCATTTAGTAAATGTTTATCTCTAATTAGATAAGATAAGGGTTGAAATAGTATAAAATCTAATCTAGGATAATCAGCAATTATTCTTTTTAAAAGATGATAGACGATATTTTCTGAATCAAAATTAGAAATTTTATAATATTTCTTATAAAATTTTATTTTTTCCTCCTCATATTGTTTATATAATAGGTCAAAAACAGAATAAATAGGACTCGTTGAAACCTCCATATTATTATATTGAACGTAGTTAATAAAATTGTTAATATTTTCGTTAGTAATTTTATTACCCGTCACAATTAAAAATAATTGTTTTTTAGCTCTTGAAATAGCAACATTTAAAATATGCGGATCACCAACGAAGTCTTTTATATCATTATCAACCGTCGATATAATAATAACATCTTTTTCACGTCCTTGAAATTTATGGACAGTACTAACCTCAACATTAGGTAATTGTTCTTTTATAAGATTGACCTGATTATTATATGGCGTAATTATTCCAATGTCATCACTATTGATACTGGGGAGTAATTCTTTAATAATATCAACCTGACGCTGATTGGCATTATCACGGCTATGATTACCTTCATTAGTTTTTATTACCTTGATAACATTTGATTCATTATGATCATTTGTCATAATAATTAACTGATTATTATAAAAAGCTTTATTACAAAAATTAATAATCTTAGGATGGCAACGATAATGTTCTTTTAATAGTGTTACAGGAGCTTTTGGTACAATCTTTTTAACACTAGTTAAAAAACTATTACGAGCGCAAGAATATCCTTCAGCTATTTGATATCTAGCAAAGATACTATCCAATTTTGCTTTGTCCATCTCACTGATGACATTTGGTAATTGCTTATCATCGCCAATCACTACTGCTCGTTTGGCCGATGAAAGAGCAAGCACACCAGTTACGACATCTATTTGACTTGATTCATCCATAATAATATAATCAAACTTAAAATCATCACTAAAATTATTCCTTGAAGAATATGTTGTACTTAAAATAACAGGGTAATCTTTGATGAAAGTTGAATCACTTTTTTTGATTTCACGAAGAGAATATATTTTTCTTACACCAGAATATTTTGTTGATAAATATTTCTTTAAATAATCCATTGAATGCTGAATATAACTATCTTCACATTCTTTTTTTGCAGTAATAAAATTTTCTTTATTAACAATATCATTTTCTATTTGTGTTAATTCGTGCTCGTATAATGCATTTTGAATAGTTAATATGATAACATTTATATTGTTATGATAAAAAGAGATATTGCCAATGTCATAAATGTAAGCATACTTTATTTTTTGCCAATTATTTATACTATTGGTTATGGATATCTCATTCCATACCCGACTTAAATTTTTGGGGTGCTTAATTTTAATTATGGGTAATTTAATCTCGTTATCTCTAAGATAGTTAAGAAAATATTGATGTTCTAAAGATAGTTCACTTTTTTTCTGTTTTAATATAGCTACATCTTGTCTATATCTATATATTTTACTAACAGTATCATAATCATCATCTATTAAAGAACTTAGTGATTGTAAACTTAAATTTTGACATTCTATAAAAGCCGGCACATTTTCATTTTGATTAGCAATAAAAAACTCTTTATTAGCTTTTCTTCCTAATAAGGCTTCAATAAAATCTAAATCATATTTTTTTAATTTTTCATCGATATTATCAATAGCAGCATTATTGTTAGATACAACCTGACAATTCTTACCACGAACAACTAAATTAGCAATAATATTTAAAATTGTTTGTGTTTTACCTGTGCCTGGTGGACCTTCGATAACACTTAGATCGTTACTTAAAGCCTTTTTTACAGCATCATATTGACTAACATTACATCCAAAAGGGAATATTAAACTATCGGTTATGGGTAAATTTGGATTAGAAGAAGAAAAACCCAAATATTTTGCTAAAGCCGTATCTAAACTACTTACTGAGATTTTGTTTAGTTGCTCTTCAAGTAATTTTTTACCAGTATCTGTTTCAAGTGAAGTTATATCTGCAACTTCCCTTATATATTTAAGAATATCTTTTCCTTCATTTTTCACCATTTTTATATGCTTAAATGATGATTCTAAAAAAGATCCATTTTTGAATATAAAACGATAATAACTATAGCCAAAATGATTTTGAGCTAAATAAGCGTCTATAATATTTTCAAGTAAATCATTATCTAAGTAAATTAAATAATCATCAATATCTAACTTATCAAAAGTAGTTAATTCTTCTACATTTTCCCTATCATAATAATATAACTTTCCTATGGAGCTATACTTTATCCCATAGCGTTGACTTTCTTCATAATATTTAAAAAAATACAATTTATTTGTAACAGGTTCACCATTGATAATAATCATTTTTGATTTTACATTCATACTATACTCCCAAAGCCTTTTCACCTAAAATTATATCATTTATTATCAAATGTATCTATAGCATTTTATTGTCTAACATTACTAGGTATGATATAATTGATTTGTGATGTGAAATGCGAAAAATCAAATATTTAATTCAAAGAATTTTTGGAATGAATTATAAAGGCTTTTTTCAAATGGTTAAAGAAGTACACAAAAAAACTGGCAAAAGTTCCATTTATGTCTTCTTTGATATTATTCGTTGCGGGTTAAAATACCAAGCAGGATATGTCGATTATAATCTTTTTGAAATGTATAAAATGAATGATGAAGAAAGAAAAACCGTCATAACCAGAGGGCGAAATAACGAGTTTGTTAAAAACTATAATGATCCTGCTTATCTAAAATATTTTGTTGATAAAGTCGAGTTCCATAAAAAATTTAGTAAATATATCAATCGTGAATGGCTCGATTTAAACAATTCTAACAAACGTGAGTTTAAAGCTTTTTGTTCTAGACACGAAGTCATATTCGCGAAGCCTCAAAGTGGTATGCAAGGAAAAGGAATTGTTAAAATCAATGTTAAAGGTAAAGATCTTAACCACCTATTTGATGAATTGGTTAGTAATGGGCAAACACTTATTGAGGAGCAAGCTTTCCAATGTAAAGAATTAACCGAACTACATCCTGATTCTATCAATACCCTTCGTGTTGTTACGTTACTAGGTGAAGTTGTGGCTGCTTTTATTCGCGTGGGAATGAATCATAATAATGTTGATAACTTTAACCATGAAGGCGTAGCTGCACCAATCGATATTGACGATGGTATTATTAAATATCCAGCTATTGATAAAAAGAAGAACTTATATACAAAACATCCTTTAACTAATAAAGAGTTTGTAGGCCTTAAGATACCTCGCTGGAATGAGGTTAAAAAACTTTGTGAGGAAGCTGCTTTAGTCGTTCCCGAAGTTGGGTATATCGGCTGGGATGTCTGCGTTGGCGAAGATAAATGTTTCTTCATTGAAGCTAATGAATACCCTGGTCATGATATCTATCAATTACCACCACATCGTGATGACAATTATGGATTATTACCACGCTTTAGAAAAGTTGAAGAAATGAAAAAAGATACTTTTAATCAAAAGAAAACAATACATTAAGTGAACTGAACCCCAAAAGTTGGACAGTTTAATTATTCAAGGATTGTAACCTAAATTGAACAGGTGACAGTCCTTTTA
>CANQCR010000018.1 GCA_947589735.1 uncultured Bacilli bacterium
GTTCAATTGAACTAAACTAAATCTAAAGGAGGATTATACATATGGCAATCAAAAGTTATAAGTCAACAACTAATGGTCGACGTGGTATGACGACTTTAGATAATAGTGAATTAACTAAAGTAAAACCCGAAAAATCATTAGTGGTTACAGTCAAGAAAAATGGTGGTCGTAATAATCAAGGACATATTACAGTAAGACACCAAGGTGGTGGCGAAAAGAGAAAATACCGTATTATTGATTTTAAAAGAAACAAAGACGGTGTTAGCGGTACTGTAGCAAGTATTGAATACGATCCAAATAGAACATCAAATATTGCTCTTATCAATTATGCTGATGGTGAAAAAAGATATATTATTGCGCCAAAAGGTTTAAAGGTAGGAGACAAAATTGAAAGTGGAGAAAATGCTGATATCAAAGTTGGTAACGCTCTTCCACTTGCAAATATTCCTGAAGGTACATTTGTACACAACGTTGAACTAAAAGCTGGTAAGGGTGGTCAAATGGCTCGTTCAGCTGGTTCTAGTGTTCAAATCCTAGGCCGTGAAGGAAATTACACTTTACTTCGTTTAACAAGTGGTGAAGTTAGAAAAGTATTAAGTACTTGTCGTGCGACAATCGGTGAAGTAGGAAACGAAGATGCTGAATTAGTTAACTTAGGTAAAGCTGGTCGTAAGCGTCATATGGGTATTAGACCTACCGTTCGTGGTTCTGTTATGAACCCTAATGACCATCCACATGGTGGTGGTGAAGGTCGTGCGCCTGTCGGACGTAAAGGCCCAGTTACACCTTGGGGTAAACCTGCACTTGGTTATAAAACTCGTAAAGGTAAAAAACAATCAGACAGCTTAATAGTTCGTCGTCGTAAAGTTAAATAGAAGGGAGTTACTATGGCAAGAAGTCTTAAGAAAGGACCTTTCGTTGACGAAAGTCTAATGAATAAGGTCGAAAAAAATAATAGTGCTGATAAAAAAGAAGTAATTAAAACTTGGTCACGCCGTTCAACAATATTCCCTGAATTTATTGGTAATACATTTGCTGTACATAATGGAAAAGAGTTTGTTCCTGTTTATGTTACAGAAGATATGGTAGGACACAAATTAGGTGAATTTGTTCCAACTCGTAAATTTGGTGGTCATGGCGATGCCAAAGAAAATAAATAATCGAAATCCAAGGAAGGAGGACTAAAATGGAAGCTAGAGCGATTGCAAAGGGAGTTCGTATCCCACCTCGTAAAGCCCGTTTAGTTATAGATTTAATACGTGGAAAAAATGTCGAAGAAGCCGACAAGATTTTAAGAAATATTAATAAAGAAGCTGCAAGATTAATACATAAAGTTTTAACTTCAGCTGTTGCTAATGCCGAAAATAACGCTGGTTTAGATAAAGCTAAACTATATGTTAAAGAAGCATATATTAATGAAGGTCAAACCTTAAAAAGAATTAAATTTGGTTCACGTGGTCACGTTGATCCAATTAAGAAAAGAACAAGTCACATTACAATTGTTGTAAGTGAAAGAAACTAAGTAAAGGAGGAACACTTGTGGGTCAAAAAGTTAGTCCAATTGGACTTAGAGTTGGTATAAACAAAACTTGGGAATCTAAATGGTATGCTGATAACAAGAATTTTGCTGAATACCTAAAGAAAGATGATATGATTCGTAAGTTTTTAGCGCGTAAATTAAAAGATGCTTCCGTATCAAGCGTTCTAATTGAAAGAAACGACAAACGTACTGAAGTAATCATTAATACTGCTAAACCAGGCGTTGTAATTGGTCACGGTGGCGATGAAATCGAAAAACTAAAAGCTGAAATAGCTAAATTAGTTAAAGAAGATGTTAAGAGCATTCAAATTTCTATTAAAGAAGTTAAGAATCCTGACTTAGATGCCGCTTTAGTTGCAGAAAATATTGCTAAACAAATTGAGGGTCGTGTATCATTTAGAATTGCTCAAAAAAGAGCAGTAAGAAATACGATGAAGGCCGGAGCAAAGGGAATTAAAACTTCTGTATCTGGTCGTTTAGGTGGAGCTGATATGGCTCGTACTGAAGGTTATATTGAAGGAATTATTCCACTACATACTTTAAGAGCAGATGTCGATTATGCTCATAAAGAGGCTAATACCGCTTATGGTAAAATCGGTGTTAAAGTATGGATTTGTAAAGGTGAAATACTTCCTGAAAAAAATAAGGGAGGTAATGTAGATGGCAGTAATTCCAAAAAGAACTAAATTCCGTAATCCACACCGTCTTCCTTATGAAGGAAAAGCAAGAGGTAACACAGAACTTCATTTCGGTGATTACGGACTAATGGCAATGGAAGGTGCTTGGATCACTGATCGTCAAATCGAAGCTGCCAGAGTTGCTATGACACGTTATATGAAACGTGGAGGAAAGGTTTGGATAAACATTTTCCCTCATTTATCTTTAACAAAGAAACCACTAGAAACTCGTCAAGGTAAAGGTAAAGGTTCTCATGATGCATGGGTTGCAGTAGTAAAAGAAGGCAAAATTATGTTTGAAATTGGAGGCGTAACAGAAGATGTTGCTCGTGAGGCATTACGTCTTGCAATGCACAAACTTCCAATCAAATGTAAGTTTGTAAAGAAAGAGATCGGTGAAGCTAATGACTAATCAAGAAATTAGACAACTATCTGATGAAGAGCTAATCGCTAAAATTGAAGAGGCTAAAGCAGAATTATTTAACTTGAAGTTTTCACAAGCAACGGGAAACTTGGAGAAACCTTCACGAATTAGAGAATTAAGAAAGTTAGTTGCGCGTATGAAAACAATCTTACGTGAAAGAGAACTATCTGAGAAATAAGAGGAGGATTTATGCAAGAAAAAAGATTACGTGAATTAGTTGGTAAAGTTGTAAGCGATACTAACGATAAAACGGTAACCGTTTTAGTTGAAACTTATAAAAATGCTAATTTATATGGCAAAAGAGTTAAATATTCTAAAAAATATGCTGCCCATGATGAGAAAAATATCGCTAAGAAAGGTGATATCGTTCGCATCGTTCAGACGAGACCATTATCAAAGACAAAACACTTCCGTGTTGTGGAAGTAGTCGAAGAAGCCGTAATATTATAGGCAAAATATTGACGAAGGAGGATTATATATGATTCAACAAGAAAGCTGTTTAAAAGTTGCTGATAACTCCGGAGCACGTGAATTATTAGTTATTCGTGTTCTTGGTGGCTCAAAGGTAAAAACAGGCAATATTGGAGATATAGTGGTTGCTACCGTTAAAAATGCAATACCAAACGGGACAGTTAAAAAAGGCAAAGTTGTCAAAGCTGTCATCGTTAGAACAAAATCTGGTTTAAGAAGAGAAGATGGATCTTATATTAAGTTTGATGATAACGCTGCTGTTATTATAAAAGATGATAAGACTCCTGTAGGAACTCGTGTCTTCGGACCAGTTGCACGTGAATTACGTGACAAAGATTTTATGAAAATTATATCACTTGCTAAAGAAGTGCTATAAAAGTTTGGAGGAATGAAAATGAACTTTAAAACTGGAGATAAAGTAGTTGTCATTTCTGGTAAAGATAAAGGTAAAGAAGGAAAAATTACAACCGTTTTGAAAAAAGAAAATAAAGTAGTTGTAGAAGGTATCAATATGGTTAAAAAACATATGAAACCAAACGGTCAAGCAGCTGGTAGTATCGTGGATATGGAAGCTCCAATCCACGCATCAAATGTTATGATCGTTGATCCTAAAACTGGAAAACGTACTAGAATAGGACATTCTACGGATAAAAAAGGCAAGAAAGTTAGAGTAGCTAAAAAATCTAATGCTAGTCTTGATTAATTGGAAGGAGGGTATATAATATGAACCGCCTAAAAGAAAAATATACTAAAGAAATCGTACCAAGTTTAAAAGAAAAGTACAATTATAAAAATGTTATGGAAGTACCAAAGCTTGAAAAGATTGTTGTTAATATTGGTTGTGGTGATGCAACCAGTAATGCTAAATTACTAGAAGCTGCTATGCATGACTTATCAGTTATTACAGGTCAAAAACCAGTTGCAACAAAAGCTAAAAAATCAATTGCTGGCTTCAAATTAAGAGAGGGTCAAGCAATTGGTTGCAAGGTTACTTTACGTGGGGAAAATATGTACAACTTCTTAGATAAATTAATTAGTATAACATTACCACGTGTAAGAGACTTTAGAGGTATATCTAGTAAAGCATTTGATGGCAGAGGAAATTATACTTTAGGACTTACAGAACAATTAATCTTCTCTGAAATCGAATACGATGAAGTTGTTAAAGTACGAGGAATGGATATCGTTTTTGTTACAAGTGCAAAGACAAACGAAGAAGCTTTAGATTTATTAAAAGGTTTCGGTATGCCATTTAGAAAATAATTAAATATTAGGAGGAAATTATGGCTAAGAAAAGTATGAAAATAAAAGCTAGTCGTGAACCTAAATTTGAAGTACGTAGATATACTCGTTGCAGTCGTTGTGGTAGACCTCACGCAGTATTAAAGAAATACGGAATTTGTAGAATTTGTTTCAGAGAGCTAGCATACAAAGGACAAATCCCAGGAATGAAAAAATCTAGTTGGTAAAAGGAGGGAAGTATATGGTAACAGATCCAATCGCAGATATGCTTACACGTATTCGTAATGCAAATCAAATGCGATATAAAGAAGTTGAAGTACCTGCTTCAAAAATAAAGATTGAAATAGCTAGAATATTAAAAGAAGAAGGTTTTATTGCTGACTATAAAATTAAGCAAAATAACGTTCAAGATGTTTTAGTTCTATTCTTAAAATATGGTGATAATAAAGAACGTGTTATTACTGGATTAAAGAGAATTTCTAAACCAGGATTACGTGTTTATGTTAAAGCTGAAGATGTTCCAAGGGTATTAAATGGGTTAGGTATTGCTATTATATCAACCTCAGAAGGTCTTATGAAAGATAAAGACGCTAGAGAACGTTCTCTTGGAGGAGAAGTTTTAGCTTATATTTGGTAGAAAGGATGATTTTATGAGTCGTGTTGGTAATAGAGTTATTAAAATTCCAGCCGGAGTAACTGTATCAGTTGATGGCAACGTTGTTACAGTAAAAGGACCTAAAGGTGAACTTTCTACTGAAATTAATGAACATATCACTGTTGAAATTAATGATACAGAATTAAAAGTATTACGTGAAAGTGATGAATACAAAGCTTTCCACGGAACAGCTAATGCTAACATTAATAATATGATTATTGGTGTAACTGAAGGTTATGAAAAGAAACTAGAATCAGTTGGTGTTGGTTATCGTTTTCAAGTTAAAGGAAATGAATTAGTTGTAACTGCTGGATTCTCACATCCAGTAAACGTTGAAGTACCAAAAGGTATTACCGTTGAAACACCAAGTAATACAGAACTTTTAATTAAAGGTTTTGATAAACAATTAGTTGGTGAGTTTGCAGCAAACGTTAGAAAAATAAGAAAACCAGAACCATATAAAGGTAAAGGTATTCGTTATAGCGAAGAGCATATTCGTCGCAAAGAAGGAAAGAAAGCTTCTAAATAGATAGTAAAGGAGAGAAACTATGATAAAAAAAGTAGTTCGTAATGAAGCACGACAAGCAAGACATAGTCGTGTTAGAGCTAAAGTATCTGGTACGAAAAGTGTACCTAGATTAAACGTCTTTAGATCAAATAATAATATTTTTGCTCAAATCATTGACGATGAAGCTGGTGTAACATTAGCTAGTGCCTCTTCTATTGACAAAGAGTTGAAGCTTACAAATGGTGGCAACGCTCTAGCAGCCGCAAAAGTAGGAGAGCTATTAGCTAAAAGAGCTAAAAAAGCAAAAATAACAAAAGTAGTTTTTGATAGAGGTGGATACCTATATCATGGTCGTGTTAAAGCATTAGCTGATGCTGCACGCGAAAACGGACTAGAATTCTAAAAGGAGGATAACGATGGAACAAGAAATCGAAAAGGTTGAACCAGTTGCAGCCAAAGAGGCAGAACCAACAGAAAAACCAAGAAGAAATGGTAAACCAAATCGTCAGGCAAGAGAAAAACGTCAACCAAGACAACAAAGACAACCAAAATTATATGAAGAAGAAGTAATATCTATCGGACGTGTTACAAAAGTAACCAAAGGTGGACGTCATTTCCGTTTCTCAGCTGTTGTCGTTGTTGGTGATCGTAAAGGTAAAGTTGGTTTAGGTACAGGTAAAGCTAACGAAGTACCAGATGCTATTAAAAAAGCCTCACAAGCTGCTACAAAAAATGTTACAAGAGTTTCAATCGTCGAAGAAAGAACTATTCCACATGAAGCTACAGGCGTATGTGGAGCTAGTAAAGTTATGTTAAAACCTGCTAATAAAGGTACTGGTGTTAAAGCTGGCGGACCAGTTCGTTCAGTACTTGAAATGGCTGGTGTAAAAGACATTTTATCTAAATCACTTGGTTCAAGCACTAAAGTTAATATGGCATACGCTACCCTTAATGCCTTAAAATCACAAAAGACTGCTGAAGAAGTAGCTAAATTACGTGGTAAGAAAGTTGAGGATTTGATATAGTATGAAGTTACATAGTATTGAACAACCTACTGGTGCTATCCGTGAATCTAAAAGAGTGGGACGTGGCGTTTCATCTGGACACGGAAAAACATCAGGAAAAGGACATAAAGGGCAAAACGCTAGAAGCGGTGGCGGCGTAAGACCAGGTTTTGAAGGTGGACAATTACCATTATTCAGACGCTTACCTAAAAGAGGATTCTCTAACGCTCGCTTTAAAGTAGAATATGCAACAATTAATGTTAGTGATTTAGATAAATTTGAAGATGGAGCTGTTGTAACTCCAGAATTATTAAAAGAAATGGGAATTGTTAAGAAACAATTAGCTGGTATTAAAGTATTAGGTAATGGTGAATTAACAAAGAAATTAACAGTTAAAGCTAGTAAGTTTTCAGCTACAGCTTTAGAAAAGATAGAAAAAATGGGTGGAAAAGCAGAGGAGGTTTAATATGTTTGCCAATTTTAAGCAACTATTTAATCCAAAAAATAAAGATATTCGCAAACGAATATTATTCACTTTTGCTGCCCTATTCGTCTTTAAGATTGGTACAACGATTACAGTACCAGGTGTTGACCTAGAAACGGGTAATTTAAAGTTTCTAGAAGTTATAAATGCTATGAGTGGGGGAGCATTTGAACAAAGGTCAATTTTTGCATTAGGTGTTATGCCTTACATTACGGCCTCAATCGTCATTCAATTACTTAGTATGGATATTATTCCTTACTTATCAGAATTACGTAATCAAGGTGGTGTTGGGCGTAATAAATTAAATCAAATTACTAGAGTTGTCGGTATCATTCTAGCCTTTATTCAAGGATATTTGTATTCATATACTTATATTAAGAATGGTAATGCCGTTGATTATTTACTATATTCATTAGTTTTAACAGCTGGTACAGCTTTAGTTATGTGGATTGGTGATCAAATCACCAAAAAGGGAATTGGTAATGGTACATCAATGATTATTATGGCTGGTATCATTACAACTTTACCAAATATGTTTGTTAGCTTATGGAATGAGTTAATTAATGGAGGTAAAGGATTCCTTGGCATTTTAACATTTGCCTTATTTGTAATTGTCTTTATTGGTATTATTGTCGGTGTTGTCTTTGAGGAATGTGCTGAAAGACGGGTCCCAATTCAATATGCTAATAAATCTACAAGTATGTTAGGTAAACAAACCTATATTCCATTTAAATTAAATGGTGCAGGTGTTATTCCGGTTATCTTTGCATCAGCTTTGATGTCTATACCACAAATTATTGCGCAATTTGTAAACAATGCTAAGTTTTCATTATTCGTAACAAATTATTTAAATTATACAACTTTGGTAGGATTTATCATTTATGTCTTACTAATTGTCGCTTTTGCATATCTATACACATTTATGCAATTAAAGCCTGAAGAATTAGCTGATAATTTAAATAAAAATGGTGGATATATTCCTGGAGTAAGACCAGGTAAAGATACCGAAGTTTATATTAAAACAATTTTAAAAAGAATTACTATCGTCGGAGCTCTATTCCTAGCTTTCTTAGCAGGACTTCCAATCTTGTTTAGTCGATTCTCAACGTTAAGTACTAGTATTTCTATTAGTGGTACAGGACTTTTAATCGTTGTCGGTGTTGCTCTTGAGACTTATAAGCAATTAGAAAGTCAATTAGTAAGCCGTAGTTATACAAGAGGAAGAAAAGGGAGAAGAAGATGAAAAGTATAATTTTAATTGCTGCTCCTGCTGCTGGTAAAGGTACAGAAGCGGCCCTATTAAAAGAAGAATACCATATTCCCCATATTTCAACCGGTGATATTCTAAGAGAAAAAGCCGCTGAAGATTCTGATACGGGAAGAGATATTAATTATAAAATTAATAATGGTATCTTTGTTAGTGATGAATTAATCATTGACATTTTAAAAGAAAGATTACAAAAAGAAGATTGCACTAATGGGTACATTCTTGATGGTTTTCCACGGAACACCGAGCAAGCTTTAGCTTATCAAGATATGCTCCAAGAATTAGGTAAAGAATTAGGTGTTGTTATCGTTATCGATATCGACAAAGATAAGGCTGCTAAAAGAATAGCTGGCCGTAGATCTTGTCCTAATTGTAAGTCTGTATATAATGTTAATACGGAAGGTATGAAACCTAAAGAAGAAGGTATATGTGATAAGTGTGGTCACAAGCTTGATCAAAGAGCCGATGATAATGAAGAGACATATATTGATAGATATAATACATATTTAGAAAAGACGTCTCCATTAATCGCCTTTTATGATAAGTTAGGTGTTTTATATCACGTTGATGGTAATGGTGATAAAGAAGCTACTCATGAGCAAGTAAGAAAGATTTTAGGAGCGTAAAAATGATTACGATAAAGTCTTCAAGAGAAATAGAGTTAATGCGTGTAGCTGGTGAAATCGTTGGCGATACTCATAAGTATTTAATGCCATATCTAAAACCGGGTATAACGACGGAAAAGATTGATTCACTAGCTCGCGATTACATTATTAAAAGGGGTGCAACTCCATCTTGTTATCACTACGAAGGGTATCCTGCGAATATTTGTATTTCCATCAATGAGGAAGTCGTTCACGGCATTGCCGGTAAACGTAAACTTAAAGATGGCGATATTGTTACATTAGATATTTGTGCTTGCTATAAGGGTTATCACGGCGATTCTGCTTGGACATATCCGGTTGGCAATATATCTGATGAAAAGAAGTATCTACTAGAACATACGGAAAAAGCCTTATATGAAGGTTTAAAAGAAGTAAAAGCAGGAGCTCATGTTGGAGATATTGGCGCATCCGTTGAGGCCTATGCCACAGCTCATAATTTAGGTGTTGTAAAAGAACTTGTCGGTCACGGTGTCGGTAACCACTTACACGAAGAACCCGATGTACCTAATTATGGCAAAAGAAATACTGGACCAGTCTTAAAGGCAGGTATGGTTATTGCTGTTGAGCCAATGCTTAATTTAGGCACAGCAAATGTCTACTTACTAGATGATGATTGGACGGTCATAACCGCTGATGGAATGCCATCGGCACACTTTGAACACACAGTATTAGTAACAGATGAAGGGTATACAATATTGACAAAGAGGTGATAATATGGCGAAGAACAATGTTATCGAAATGGAAGGTAAAGTATTAGAAGTATTACCAGGCTATAAATTTAAGGTGGAATTAGCAAATAAGCATGTAATTACGGCTCAAGTTTCAGGTAAAATGCGAATGAACATGATTCGAATTTTAGCTGGTGATACAGTTATGGTTGAATTATCAACCTATGATTTAACACTTGGTCGTATAACCTATAGAAAGTAGGGAGGGATTTTAATGAAAGTAAGACCATCAGTAAAACCAATATGTGAAAAATGCAAAGTAATTAAACGTAAAGGTTCCGTTAGGGTAATATGTGAAAACCCTAAACATAAACAAAGACAAGGTTAATATAGGAGGTGTTTTATGGCACGTATTAAAGGTGTAGATATACCAAATAATAAAAGAATTGAAATAGCATTAACATATATCTATGGTATTGGTAGAAGTTTATCAAATACTATCTTAAAAGATGCTAAAGTTGATATCAACAAAAGAGCTGGCGACTTAACTAATGATGAGTTAAATGCTATCCGTGATGAAGTTAATAAGTACATGACGGAAGGTGACTTACGTCGTGAAGTTAATATGAACATCAAAACAAAGATGGAAATTAATTCTTATCAAGGAATTCGTCACAAAAGAGGTTTACCTGTAAGAGGTCAAAGAACTAATAGAAACGCTCGTACTCGTAAAGGTAGAGGAAAAGTCGTTGCTAATAAGAAGAAATAATTGTAACTAAGGAGGTTATAAAATGGCGTATAAAGCAAGAAAAAGAAAAGTTAAAAAGACTGTACCGGAAGGTAGAGCTTATATCCATTCAACATTCAATAATACAATTGTAACAATTACTGATACTGAAGGTAACGCAATTAGTTGGGCTTCAGCTGGAACTTTAGGTTTTAAAGGTTCTAAGAAGTCAACTCCATTTGCCGCTGGTATGTCAGCTGAAGCATCTGGTAAAGCTGCCTATGATATGGGTATGAGAAAAGTTGAAGTATATGTAAAAGGTTTAGGATCAGGAAGAGAAACAGCAATTCGTTCACTTCAAACAGCAGGTCTAGAAATTACATCTATAACTGATGTTACACCTATCCCACATAATGGATGTCGTCCACCAAAGCGTCCACGTGGATAATTTAGAAAAGGAGTGAGGAAAATGTTAAATTTTGAAAAACCAGTATACAAAATTACCGAATATGTGGAAAATAAAAATTATGGTAAATTTGAATTAGAACCTTTGGAAAGAGGTTTTGGTACAACTCTTGGGAATGCTTTAAGAAGAATTATGTTATCAAGTATGCCAGGTAGTGCGATTGTCGCTGTTAAAATTGATGGCGTTATGCATGAATTCCAAACAATGGAAGGTATCGTTGAAGATGTAACAACAATTATCCTAAACTTAAAGAATGTTGTTGTTAAAAATAATTCTCAAGAAGTACAAGTTTTAAAATTATATTCTGATAAAGAAGGCGTTGTTACGGCAGCTGATATTGAGGCCAATAATGATGTTGAAATAATTTCACAAGATCAAGTTATCGCGACTATTGCTAAAGGTGGTAAACTTGATATGGAATTAATTATCGCTAATGGCAGAGGATATGTTCCTTCAACAGAAAATAAATCATTTGTTGAAAATGAGAAAAAAGGTTTCATTCCAATTGATGCACTTTACTCACCAATTGAAAGAGTTAGTTATGAAGTTGATAGCGCCCGTGTTGGACAAGACGCTAACTACGATAAATTAATTATGGAAGTGTTCACTAATGGCTCTCTTCGCCCTGAAGAAGCAATGGCCCTAGCTGCTAAAATTATGATTGAACACTTAAATATCGTAACTAATTTAAGTGAAATATCAGATATTACTGGTATTATGAATGCTAAACAAGAAGATAGCAAATTAAAGAAATTAGAAACTTCTATTGATGATTTAGATTTCTCTGTTAGAGCATATAATTGCTTAAAGAGAGCAGGTATTAATACCCTTGGTGATTTAACATCTAAATCAGAACTAGAAATGATGAAAATTCGTAATTTAGGTAAGAAGTCTCTAAAAGAGGTAATCGATAAGATTAAAGCAATGGGACTTAAATTCCGCGAAAACGATTAATAGTTAGGAGGAATATTATGGCTTATAGAAAATTAGGACGTACTAATAAACATCGTAAGAGTATGTTAGCTAATTTAACAAGAGATGTTATCAATAATGAAAGAATTGAAACAACTGAAACAAGAGCTAAAGAAGTTCGTGTTTTAGTTGATAAGATGATTTCATATGGTAAAGATGGATCTTTAGTATCACGTAGAAAAGCTTTAGCTTTCTTACATAATGATGCTAAAACGGTTAGTAAAGTTTTTGATGATTTAGCTAAACGTTATGCTAATCGAAATGGTGGATATACAAGAATTTTAAAATTAACAGAACGTCGTGGTGACGATGCTTTAATGGTAATTTTAGAGTTAGTAGAAGGAGATACTAAATAGTTAGTATCTTTTTTTTGATATGTGATATAATTAGTTTGGTGAAATAATTATGGCTAGAAGTGTTCATCTGAAAACATATAAAATTAGCAATAATATATTAAATACGGGCGTTAACAATTATTTTATTAGTTATAAGATGGCTTTTTCTAAATCCATTAAATGACAAATGATTTATAGTTTAAGGAACTATTATAAAAAACATTTTAGGAGGGGGAAAATTGCTTAATTTTCCCTTTTTCTTATGATAAACATAATTATTTGTGATGATAATTTAATGGATGCTAATAAAATTGAAAGAATTGTTAAACGCCATATGCAAGGACTAGAATATCAAGTTCATATGTTTAAAGATTATAATAAAGATTTTATGCGGATACTTAGTTCTAATTTACCTAATAAGATATATTTATTAGACATTGAAACACCTTCGATGTCGGGTATTGATGTCGCTCGAAAAATTAGACGCAATGACTATGAAAGTGTAATTATTTTTTTAACAGGACATGACGATTTAAGCCGGATTATTGCTAAGAAGAATCTAATGTGTTTAAACTTTATCAATAAGTTTGATAATTTAAAGGCGCATTTGATGGAAAGCTTGGACATCGCTTTAAAAGTTGTTGGCAAAAAACGAATTATTCGTTTAATTTCTAAAGGTAATGTCTATAACATTGAACTAGATAAAATATTATATATAACAAGAGATACTTTAGCCCGTGAGACAATAATTGTATGCGATAAGAAAACTTATCATATCAAAATGAATATGCAAGATATTGTAAGTCAATTATCTGATGATTTTATGCAAGTTCATCGCTCTTGTTATGTTAATAAAACAAGAATTGAGACAATTGATATTAAGGATATGTGTATTATCTTTGATAATAATATGACAACATCTATTGTTTCTAAAAAGTACATAGAAAGTGTGATTAAGTAAATGGTAAAAACTTTAGTATCATCGTGTATTATGATTATAACAACTTTTTATATTTGGAATAGTTGGAGTACTAATAAGTTTAGCTGGAAAGAACCCAAAGTTTGGTTATACATATTAATCACCGTTCTTTTTAATTCAATAAATTACTTAAATACTAACAATTTAATTAAAATAATCAATATAACACTTGTTTTTATAGCTATTTATAAGTATTTATTTAATAAAGAATTAAAATATTCTATTATTGGACCGGTTACTTCTCAACTTTTATGCTTTATTTCTGAAACTCTTTTTGCCTTGATAATTTTTTCTATCTTAAAAGATGATTCTAGTAGTATTGTTACTAATTATTTTGGTGGAATACTAGCTAACGCTGTAATTGCAACAATTATGCTTTTATTACATAAAATTAAATTTATAAAAGCGATGATTGATAAGTTTAACTCTATTATTTCTAATGTTGAAGAGACACTTGTATTGTTTTTATCAATTATAATTATTCTATGCTATAACACCTTTGCTTTAAGTAATTTTTATAGTGTTAACAGACAGCTTATGATAATTATATCAATGTCAATGACACTTATTTTATTCATTCTTATCTTTATGTTCTTTAAAGCTAAAGACGATTACTATAAAATATGTGATAAATATAATAATAGTATTTTAAGTTTAAAGGAATTTGAAGATGTTTTAAATAATTATCGTGTGGATAATCACGAGAATAGAAATCATTTACTAGCGATTAGAAATATGACGAAAAATAAAAAAGTTATCAGTTTTATCGATACCATATTGGATAATAAAGAGAAAGATAATTCAAGTCTTATGCATGAAACAAGTATTATTCCTTCTGGTGGATTACGTGGTTTAATATATTCAAAAATGCTAGTTATGAAAAATAAAGATATTGAGTGTGAACTTGATGTTGATAGAAAAGTAAGAACTGTTGAACTTTTAGACTATGGAGATGACACATTACTTGATATATGTAAGATTATTGGGATATTTCTTGATAATGCTATTGAAGAAGTAGAAAAACTTGATGAAAAATATATCATCATTGAAATGTTTATAGAAGATGATATTCTTAAAATATCGATAACAAATATTTTTGATACTTCCGTTGATAAAAGCGATATTTATAAAGTTGGTTATAGTACAAAAGGTGATAAACACGGATATGGTTTAGCTCTAGTTAAAAAATTAACTAATAAAAACATTAAACTCAAAACGCATCATGAGATCAATGGTGATGAGTTTACCCAAGTATTAGAAATATTAAAATAAAAAGAACTCAAATGAGTTCTATTTTATTAAGCTTTTTGGACATTCTGGTTCATCAATAATAGCAATAACACAAGCTTGTGATGCAGCTCCGCTTGCTAATGCACCAAGAAATTCTAATAAACTAGCTAACATTTAAACCCTCCTTTCCCATATATGTTAAATAATTATTATATGGCAATTTAAAAAGTTTATATGTTAAAGGAGAAATAAATATATTTTCTAGTAATAGACTAAATAATAAGCTATTAGATATAAAATTAGATGTATATAATGCTAAAATGACATATAAAATAGCGATTATTGTCGATGCAGTTTTAAAAAATATTCTTCTTTTACGACTAACAATGGGTCTTTTATAAGTATCCGCTGGACTATTTTTCAAAATGAGAAGAATCATTAGAATACCCCAAATGATTTTAGTGTATGAAGATAACTCTAAATTGATAGCGATATAAGGTATGCCAATAAAAGAAATTGTTGATGCTATTAAACATATATAGCTTTTTGTGGCATGAAGTCCAAAGGCAAAAAGTCTAATACCATTAAATAGTAATAGGAAAATTAAAGTTTCTTTTAAAATACCTAATAAAAGCGAAACAATTAAAATAAAACATATTTTAGTAACTGTGATATAGATAGTAGCAAGCCCATATTCAATTTGCTCGTACTTAATAGGATCTAACTTATGCTTTTTTTCAATGATATGCATCATTTTACCTACAACTTTATTTCTCATACTTAACCTCCGTACTTAAATTGTAACTATTTTTATCATTATAAAAAAGTTAAAATGTCTGAAATACTTGATTTAGTGTTTGAAAGTTATAATTGGTTAAAAAAAGAAAACATTTGTCGATATTTGTATTTTGATTAAGCATAGCCTTAACAGGTAAAAATGCTATAATTAATTTAGGAGGGATGATTAAAATGATGAGTGGTAAAGTAAAATGGTTTAATAATGATAAGGGTTATGGTTTTTTAGAGGTAGAAGGAAAAGAAGATATTTTTGTGCATTATTCAGCAATTAAATCTAAAGGATATCGTTCTTTACTAGAAGGACAATATGTTAATTTTGAACTTATCAATACCGCTAAAGGCTTACAAGCTAAAAATGTTGAAGAAATAAAAACAACACTTGTTTAATTAAACTATTAATGTAGATAACTATCTACATTTTTTCAATATATTTAGAAAAAGATATATTTATGTGTTATAATGAAGATGGAAGGGAATGATATTATGAAATTTAATATTCATGGAAAGAAAGTCGAAGTAACTGATGCTATTCGCAATTATATTGAAGAAAAGATTGGTCGCTTAGATAAGTATTTCGAAAATCCAGATGAAATTACAGCTAAAGTTTTAATTAGAATTGTTGGTATCGAACAAATTGTTGAGGTTACCATTCCAATCCAAAAAGTTGTACTTCGCGGTGAGGAACGTCATGAAGACTTGTATGCAGCTATTGATGTTGTATCTGATAAGTTAGAAAGACAAATCCGTAAGAATAAAACAAGAATGCAAAAAAGAGTTAATAAAGAAGCAATTGCTGGCTTTAATTTAGACTTCGATGATGTTAAAGAAGATGATGATGAAGTCATTGTTAAACGAAAAGAAATTGAAATGAAACCAATGAGTGAAGAAGAAGCTATTCTTCAAATGAACTTAGTTGGTCATGAATTCTTTGTTTTTAAAAATGTTGATACAGGAAACGTTGATGTATTATATCGTCGTAAAGATGGTAATTATGGAATTATTGAAACAAAATAGCATCAAAAAAGGCACCAAATGGTGCTTTTTTTGTGACAAAGTAATAAACTTAAAGACATTAAAATATATAAAAAATAAGCTAAAAATCATGATCTTAGTAATGATTGCTAATATTTACAAAATGGTGATTTTGTAGTACACTTATTATGAATAAGGTATGAAAATACATAAACTTTTAAGAAGTAGAAATCTTTAAGTTTATTACTTAATAGTTACGGAAGGAAGTATGAGTATGCAATCAAAAAATACACGGGTAAAAATTGCCATAGTATTTTTGGCGATTATTTCGGTTTTATTTGGCTTGAATTATGGTGGCATAATAAATGTTGTTACTTTATTTAAATCAAGTACTAAAGCTTCTAATGATTCATATGTGAGAATAGCTGACCCTAGCACAATGGATTCATACCAAGACTTTCTATTAAATTCAACCAACGGTTCAAGGTATGCTGGCCGTATTTGGGCTGATAAAAGCGTCCTTGCTAAAAATAATGGTAGTGGAACACTAGCCCTTGATATGGATACTGATGGTATTAATAAAAATTTATATTATAATTCGGATTTCCTTCATGTATATAGTACTTTAGGAAGCTCATTAAAAGAAAAATCCGAAGAGCCTATTCCAGTTGACGTAGTTTTTATAATTGACCTATCAGGTTCAATGGGAACTGACGTTGTTGATCAATTGGATCACCCAAAGCCAGATGGTATTCACCAAGAACGTATTGAGCATTCTCGTATTTATCAAACTGTTAAATCAGTTAATAATTCTATTGAATATCTTATGAACAAAGGTGAAGAAAATAGAGTTTCAGTTGTTGTATATGGAGCAGCTGCCTATACTCTTATGGATTTAGGCCATTATGAAAAAGAAAATGGTCAAGATTATATAACTGTTGATGATTTTACATATTATACTGAAACGCAATATCATTCTTCTGGTAGCTCTGCTTATACATTACGTGCTCATGCTATAAAAGATGGTGAGGTTATAACTAGAACAGTTCGGAATAATTATACAAATGGTATGCAACAATCTAAAATTAATAGTCTTGATGCAATTATAGGTTTTAGTACCAATTTACAAGCCGGAATATACCAAGGCTTTAATGAGTTATATAGAAATATGCAAAGTACAAGTGATGTCACATATACTTATCGCTCTGGTTTAACCAACGAAAAAGTTACTGTTCCAAGAATACCTGTCGCTATTGTTATGAGTGATGGGGCATCCAACTATGCTTTAAAAGATAGTACTAAAAATATTATGGGTGATGAGTGGTATAATATTAAAATGCCTACTGTTGTAAATAATTATGATAGTGATTTTAAACTATACCGAACTGAGACAAATCAAGCAAATAGTGGTGGAAAAGAGACAATATTAGAAATACTTTTAACAGCTTCATTTATGAAATCAAAAGTTCAAAATAAATATAATGAACTAATAAGTAATGCTAATATAGATTTAAGCAAATATTCCGCTAAGTTTAATGTTATAACATTAAGTGTTGATACACCTGAAACAAGTGGTTCAGAATGGCAAGTTCCTCGTGTTTATACGACACTTGACCCTAAAACTTATTTTAAAAAGGAATTGCCTGATGTAGATTGGAAATTCAAAGAAGATGCTATTAACGCTTATACCTTATATGAACAATGGCAAGCATCTTCAGATGGAATTGTTTCAACCTTCACGGATTCTGATAAAAAAGTAATTAATCTTAAAATAAATAAATTGCCTGAGGGAACAGATGGCGTTAGTAATGCCGACATTATAAATAATATAAATTATAATGATGAGTTTGCTGATCTTAATTCAGATGAAGTATCAAACTTCTTTGATAACATTATTTCTAATATAACAGAAACAACTTTTATGCCTGTTGGTGGAGATAATGAATATGGTGTAGGAGATTCCATTACCTATACGGACCCAATCGGTAAATATATGAACGTTAAAGAAAATGCTCTTACTATCGATGGCGAAAAGTATGATATGAGCTTACTTTTGTTTGGTAAATTACATAATATGCGTAAAGTTGCCGTTTATGATTATACATTCAATAGCACCCATCGGGGACCAGACCATAATAGCAAAGATATGTCCTTAGGTTTTACTAGTGGTTGGTATGATAAAGAAGGAAATTATCTAGAAGATGATGGATCTTGGGATAAAGGCGATACTTATTATGCTGATGTTACCCAAGTTCAAAAATATATTCCAACTTTAGATGAAACAAATAATATTACCCCAAAGCAAAAGAAGACTATTTATACTTTGTATAGTTATATTGATGAGGATGGGAATGTTGACTTACAAAATCCTTGTTATGACAATGCTGAAGTAACATATAAATTAAATGATATCCGAGTTTGGACAGAGTATACCGGTAATTATGTTGATGAGAGTGGCATTTCCCCAGAATTAGGATATGATAACGCTTTATATGTTAATATTCCAACGACAGCTTTGCCACTTCAAATGGCAAATGTTCAGATAGATCGCAATGGTAAAGTATTTTCTTATAATGATAATACGTCTTTAAAAACACAATCTACGCCACTTCGTTTGTTCTACAGTGTTGGTATTGATGATTCCATTATGACTGAAGATGGTTTGGATATTGATTTAGCTAAAGTAAATCAAGAATATATTCAAGCTAATAAGAAAAATGATACGATATATTTTTATGCTAACTACTATAGTGCGACTAAATATGATGGATATGTAACTGATACCCAAGAAGAACGAACAAGAGGAGACGCTAGTGTTACTTTCTCACCAGACAAATCTAATCGTTATTATACTTTCCAAAAAGCTTTGCCATTATATGAAGTGGCTACATCGGATTCTAAAAACGATAAAGGTGGTTATAATGAAATCCCACTTGAAGATGAAAATGCCTACAATGTCTTTAAAGCTACCCATAACAATATAACGGATAGTCAAAAACTTAATCCCGATAGTTGGTATTATATTGTTGTTGATTATTATATGCCTGGTAAAGATACCATTATGCGTTTAGCTGTTCCAAGAGAAGGTAAAGAGTTTGGATCAGGTATTGCTGGTGGTAGTGTCGATGCCGGGGCATACTTATCTTGGTATAGTCAATCGCTTGATAAATATGTTAACTTTGTTGTTGGTGGGGATAAACCAGATGATGCTGATGATTATGTTATTGCTACGCGTCCTGGTGGTTTACGTGTTGGCGATTTAGCGCAAAGTTTAAGACAAAAATCACAAAATAATACGCAAACATCAAGAAGTTATTATTTACCAACGGTAAGTACTTCTAATGATAATATTGTTATAGATGATTTCTTAGGGAACAATGGACGGTTAGACGTTAGTGATTCTCTTATGATGATTGCTAAAGAAGTAAAGACAACCCCATTTGGTGAAAAGACTATCGATAGATCACGTGATTATCAATTTGAAGTTAAAATTGATGGCCATGAAGGGGATTATAGTGCTATTAAAATGTATAAAAATCCTTATAGTAATGAATGGCAACTTCGCCTTAGTACCATTGATATCCTAACTGATAATGATGGTTTCTTACAAGATAAGGATACGAAGTTATATGTTTATGAAGATGGTGGCCAACAGTATTACGTTTATATCGGTGATAACGAAATAGAGGGCGATACCGGTGGCGATGATGTCTTTAGAGTATATTCAGCTCCGGATAATGATAATCACATTGAACTAACGAAATCGGGAATGACAACTTATGTAACCGATCCAAATACGATTGAGGGTGCTACTGCATTAAATAAATATAAAGCGGTTGATGATACACATACTTTAGGATCAATTGATTTTTGGATTGATAAAGTATACTTAATTCCAACTAATATTGTTGATGAAAAAACTTGGGATCATTCATTAAGTGGATATAAAACATTGACAGAGTTTGTAGTGGCTCATTTGGATTCTATGAAAAAGGGTGTTGATGAATTAACAACATCATATAAAACAGAAACATCATATTTAACAACAACCCTTAAATTTGGTTATACTGCCCAAAACAAGCCAGCATCAAAACCAACAAGTTGGACCGATGATGAATGGGATAGTCAAAAAGAACATATTGCTAAATTAGTTTTAAAAGATAATGAAGGAATTATGTTATCAGGACTAAAATCAGGCGTAAATTATGAGACAATAGAAGAGATAACAACTAAAGATAATAAAGAAGGATATTACTTCGAAGAGATTAAACTAGGAGAAGAAGATACGGCCACGATAACTGATAAGACGGTTAAGGGAAGAGTAAATGCTAATTACATCGATGAAGTCGAATACATTAACCGCTATTATGCACCAACTAGTTTAGCTATTAAAAAGACTGTTAGTGGTTCATTAGGCGAAAAAGATAAAGACTGGACTTTCAAGATAACATTAACGCCACCTGAGGGAGCTACTATCCTTGATAGTTATAATTATCGTACAGAAAATCTTGAAGGTGTTACGACTAAACCATCTGGAGAAATCAACTTCACTTTAGGAAGCGATGGTAAATATCAAGGTGAGACAACCTTAAAACATGGTCAAACCATTATTATTGATGGCCTTCCTGAAGGAACAACTTATGAAGTTAGTGAAGATGAGGCTAATCAAGATGACTATATTACAAACGGAACTAATACTACCGGAACTTTGACTAGCGAGTATCAAGAAGCTATATTTGATAATGCTAAATACGCTAGGTATGATATTAATATTACTAAAGAGATAAAAGGTGAGGATGCTGAAGATAAGGATTGGACCTTTGAAGTAGCCTTAACACCAAAAGACGGAATCCCTCTTTCTAATAGTTATGTTTATACTGGTGATATGAATGGTCAAATTAATTTAGTTAAAAATAGTGAAGGTAAGTATGTTGGTGAAGTAAAGATTAGAAGTGGTAAGTCAATTACAATTAAAGGCATACCAGAAGAAACATCATATGTTATTACCGAAAAAGAAGCAAATCAAAATGATTATATAACCTTGATTGATAATAACATTGGTACTTTAAATAATGATGCTACGGAAAAGGTAAAATTCACTAATATTAGATATTCTCGCCACAAATTAACCATTGGTAAAACTGTTACTGGTGGTGCCGGTGATAAAAATAAAGAATGGACTTTTGAAGTAACCTTTACACCAGATAAAGATGTAATTTTTGATAGTAGTTATGACTATAAAGGCGGATCAACTATTAGCGGTGTTGCCGCACCAGCCGATGGCAAAATCAATTTGACTGAAAAGAATGGTGAATATAAAGGTGAAATAACCTTAAAGCATGGTCAAAAGATTACTATTCAAAATATTCCTGAAAGAACTAATTATGATGTTGTTGAAAAAGATGCTAATAAAGATGAATATACAACTAAGGTAACAGTTAATAAAAGTGGTGTCTTAACTAGTGATGAAGAACAAGTGATGTTTACTAATCGCAAGTTAACGAAACACGATTTAACTATTAGTAAAACAGTGTCAGGTGGTTGGGCTTCAAAAGAACGCGACTGGACTTTTAAAGTAACTTTAACTCCTGCCGATGAAGTTTATCTAGATACTTCCTACAATTATGAAGGTAGTAAAGAAGGCGAAATTTCTTTAACTGATAATAATGATGGAAGTTATAGTGGTACTGTTACTTTGAAACACAATGAAACGATTACGATAAAAGATTTACCAGAAGGAACCCACTATAAAGTTGAAGAAGTCGAAGCTAATAGTGAAGGATATACGACAAGAGTTACAGGACATAGTGAAGGAACTTTTGTAGCAGATACGAAAACTGTTGAGGTAGCATTCAATAATATTAAATTATCGGAACATAGTCTAACAGTTTCTAAAGAGGTAACTGGTGGTGATGGCGATCAAGACAAGGTTTGGAATTTTATAATTAAGTTTACTCCTCAAGAGGGTGTTACACTATTGGATAGTTATTCAATTACGAGTGGTAATTTTGTATCTGAAATAGCGCCATCAAATGATGCATATATAAAGTTACAACATAATAGTGATGGTACAAGTAGTGCCCATGTAACATTAAAACATGGTCAATCTTTGACAATTAACAATTTACCAGAAGGAACCCACTATAAAGTTGAAGAGGTCGAAGCTAATACTGATGAATATATCACAATAGTTGACGCTCCTGAGGGGGTATTGGAAGATAATGCCGAAGAAACGGTTAAGTTTATAAACAAAAAGCCATCAAAGCATGACCTAGTTATCAGTAAAACAGTTGATGGTGGCGCTGGTGATAAAAATAAAGAGTGGACTTTCAATATAACCTTTATTCCTGATGAACATGTTTCTCTATTAGATCATTACCTAGTTGATGGATTGAATCCTAACCTTATAGCTTTAACACGACAATCAGATGGTAGTTATAAAGGTACTATCAAACTAAAGAGTGGGGATAAGGCAACGATTAAAAGTATGCCTGAAAAAACCCAATATAAGATTGAAGAAGTTGAAGCTAATACTGATGATTATATTACAACAATTAAAGGTAACATTGAGGGAGTGTTAGAAGGAGCTGCTAAGGAAATAATCTTTACTAATACTAAATTATCATTACATAATTTAGTAATTAGAAAAAGCGTTAAAGGAAACTTAGGCGAAAAGGATAAGGCGTGGACTTTTAAAATTATCCTTGTCGCACCAGCTATTAAACCATTAAATGCGACTTATCCATATGAAAAGATTACGTTTACTGAAGAAGAATCATTAACTGAAACTGGAAATGTTTCCTTATCTAAAGTTGATAATCATTATGAAGCTGAAGTAAGTTTAAAGGATAGTGAACAAATTATCATTAAAGGGTTATCAGAAAGGACAAAATATAAAGTTGAAGAAATAGAAGCTAATACTGATGATTATGAAACGACTTTTGAAGGTGAAGAGGGAACCATAAGTGATAAGGATTTACTTGTAGCTTATACTAACACTAAATTTTCTCGTCATCGTCTAAAAATTGAAAGTAGCCTAAAAGGTAACAATGTTGATTCTAATAAAGAATGGACTGTCGATGTGACAATAACACCTGATCCAGACGCTCATCTTAAAGATAGTTATGTTTGGACTGATGATGATGGAGAAGAACACTTGTTGGAATTAACTCCTAATGAGGATGGAAGCTATAGTGGTAAATTAACTTTAAAAGGCAATAGTAGTGGTACAATTGATGATTTACCATATGGAACTACCTATGAAGTTAAAGTAGAAGAAGAAAATACTGACGGATATAAAACAACTATCGAGCAACAGAGTGGTACTTTAACTGAAGAGGAAACGATTGTTCCATTTGTTAATGAAAGAAATATCAAAATACCAAATACAATTGATAATATTGCTAAGTATTTTATCATTCTAGTAATGACATCTTTGATAACTATTTTGGGATTAATTTACTACAAAAAGGAAAGAGGAACGATTTAGTTCCTCTTTTTAGTCTAAATTTGATTGTTTTACTATTATTTTAAAGTGATAATTGATATAATATATATATCGCGAATTGTACGCTGATAAAGGAGAATGTCTGATGAAATTATTTAAAAAATTATTTGATCATGAATATAAAGAATTAAAAAGATTTGAGGCTTTGGCCCGGGAAGTTGATGCTCTAGATGAAGAATATACTAATTTATCCGATGAAGATCTTAAAGCTAAAACAGCAGAGTTTAAAGAAAGACTTCAAAATGGAGAGACTTTAGAAGATATTAAGATTGAGGCTTTTGCGACAGCTAGAGAAGCCGCTAAAAGAACAATTGGTTTAAAACCTTTCTTTGTTCAAATCGTCGGTGGTTTTGCCATTCATTATGGTAATATTGCCGAAATGAAAACTGGTGAAGGTAAAACTTTAGTGGCAACGATGCCAGCTTATTTAAATGCCTTATCTGGTGAGGGTGTTCATATTATTACTGTTAACGAATATCTAGCTGAACGTGATGCTAATTGGATGGGTGAAATATATCGTTTCTTAGGCTTAACGGTTGGCGTTAACTACCGGGCTAGTAGTACAGCTGAAAAAAGAGATGCTTATAATTGTGATATCTTATATTCAACTAATAATGAAATTGGTTTTGATTATTTAAGAGATAATATGGTTGTAAGATCATCTGATCGGGTTGCAAGACCGCTTAATTTTGCTATTATTGATGAGGTTGACTCCGTTTTAATTGATGAAGCAAGAACACCCCTTATCATTTCTGGTGGTCATATGCAATCAGCTAACTTGTATATCCAAACAGATCGTTTTGTTAAAACATTAAAAGAAAATAATGGTTATGTCTACGATGAACAAACTAAAGCCACTGTCCTAGATCAAACGGGTATTGAAAAGGCTGAAAAAACTTTTAATGTAGCTAATTTATACGATATTGAAAATACTAATTTAGTTCACTTTATCAACCAATCACTTCGTGCTAACTATGCTATGCATAATGATGTTGATTATGTTGTTAAAGATGATAAGATTGTTATTGTTGATCCTTTTACTGGTCGGTTAATGGAAGGTCGTACTTATTCTGATGGTTTGCATCAAGCTATTGAAGCTAAAGAGGGTGTAACTATTAATGAAGAAACTAAGACTTTAGCAACCATTACCTTCCAAAACTTATTTAGAATGTATAAAAAACTTGCGGGCATGACCGGTACGGCTAAGACCGAAGAAGAGGAATTAAGAGATATCTACAATATGTATGTTATTTGTATTCCAACTAATAAACCGGTTATTCGTGAAGATTGCGCTGATTTATTATTTGCTACTAAAGAAGGTAAATATAAAGCTATTATCAATGAAATTAAGGCTCGTCATGAAATAGGGCAACCTGTACTTGTTGGTACGATTGCCGTTGAAACGAGTGAACTAATTAGTGAACGCCTTAAAAAAGCTCATATTCCACATGAAGTATTAAATGCTAAAAACCATGCTCGTGAGGCTGAAATTATTGCGCAAGCTGGTAAAAAAGGTGCCGTAACGATTGCTACCAATATGGCTGGTCGTGGTACCGATATTAAAATTGATGATGAAGTTAAGGCTCTAGGTGGTTTATGTGTAATTGGTACGGAACGTCATGAATCACGCCGTATTGATAATCAGTTACGTGGTCGTTCTGGTCGTCAAGGTGATCCTGGCTTTAGTCAGTTCTGTGTATCATTTGAAGATGATTTAATGGTACGCTTTGGAGCTGATCGTGCCAAGACGATTTTAGCGCGTGCTGGATTTTCTGGTGATGCTGCTATCCGTAATGGTACATTAGCTAAATCCATTGAATCTGCCCAAAAACGTGTTGAAGGTAATAACTTTGATATGCGTAAGACTTTACTAGAATATGATAATGTTATCAATGAGCAACGAGAGATTATCTACGAAAAACGTAATGAAATCTTAGATATGGAATCAATTCATGAATCAGTCTTAGAAACATTTAAAAATTATGTTGGTGATGTTGTTTTTGAACATACACTAGATGGTAAGTTTAATGAAGATGATATTAGTGAAATGATTGAATTCTTTGCTAATGAAGTTGAAGTTAAATTGGATGAAGATGACTTTGATGTAACAAGCATCGATAATACAACAGAAAACATCTACAATAAAATTGTTGATAAGTTTAATAGTAAGATAGCTGAATTACCAGATGAAATTATCAATGACTTTGAAAAGGCTATTGCCCTAAGAGTTATTGACATGCACTGGATGGAACATATTAATACTATGGCTCATTTACGTGAAGGTATCCATTTAAGAGGATATGCACAGGAAAATCCATTACGTGCTTATCAAAGTGAAGGTTATGAACTATTTGATGCCTTACTATCTAAAATTGATAGACAGACAACCGTTTATTTATTAAAGGCTGAAGTAAGACAAAACACCGAACGTAAGCAAGTTGCTAAGGGTGTAGCTAATCAAGATATGAATAAAGTCAAGAAAGCTACTCCAAAGAGAGTTCAAAAAATTGGTCGTAATGATCCATGTCCATGCGGCTCAGGCAAGAAGTATAAAAATTGCTGTGGTAAATAGTAGGTTTTATAAGGGTTTATAAGGAATTATAAATT
>CANQCR010000019.1 GCA_947589735.1 uncultured Bacilli bacterium
AAGATTATAACTTAAAGACATAGATTAGTAGGTGTAATCATGCGGAAACATAAAAGAAAGTATAAATTAAATAGTCGATTTTATAAGATGTTAGCTATCATTATAGCTGTTATCGTCGTATTATCAGGTCCTAAAGCAACGCAATTATTAACTAACTTTTTTAGAGGCTTAAATGCTGATAATAATATCTTAGTATCAACGGCTACACCAGGTGTTACAAGAGTGGCAGATGATAGTACGATGAACTCTTATAAGCAAGCTTTAATTAACGATGAAAATGGATCACGTTATGCGGGAAGAGTATGGACGGATAAATCTGTTTTCGCATATGGCCAGGATAGCGAAGCTGATGGCGTTACCTTTAAGGATAACATTTTAAGTTTCGGCAGTGATGAAAATCAAAATAAATGGCAAGTTGAAACAAGTGATGACTTTTTGCACGTTTTCTCGGCCTTATCTAGTAGTCAACAAATGATTTGGAAACAACATGCTCCACTTGATATTGTTCTTGTTTTAGACTTATCAGGATCAATGGGCGATGCTGTTCAAAACTCGCAATCCCGTATCGAAGTTGCAGCGGAAGCTGTTAATACTTTACTTGAAAATATTTCTGATATGAGTGATGCCAGGGTCGGTTTACAAGTATTTAGTTCTTATGGTTCAGGTTATGCTGGATTTCAAACAGTTTTACCACTAGATACTTATATCAAAGATGGTGGCAATGATTACTTAAGTGTATCTCGTCAAGGATGGCTTAGCACTACATACAACGTAACTGTAAGAGCTCGCTCAAGCAGTAATAACGATGTTGTTAACCAAAGAATTAGTTCAACGGGTGGTACCGCAACGCAAATGGGTATCTATGGCGGAATGAATTTGTTAGCTAATGCTTCTGATACTAGTGTTGTTGGTTTTGATGGAACGGTATCTTACCGGACACCGGTTATGATTTTAATTACTGATGGTGTTCCAACTTATATGTCATCTGAAAATTGGTGGGAACCTAGTATTACTTCTTCAAGAATGCAATATGGTAGTGGTAGTGAAAATGATGCTGGCCTTAACTTTGCGACAATGCTTACGGCAGCTTATATGAAAAAAGTTGTCAATGAACACTATTTTGGTAATGTTAATGGCATTAATGGTCAAGCTACTAAATTCTATACGATAAGTGTCGATGCAGCCGAAAAAGATAAAGACATTATGCAAACAACTTTTGATCCAAAGACAAATTGGCGTTCAGGTTCCCCAATGGCAACGACTTTAGCTGGTTATTGGGATCGGTATCAAGCAAATGGTGGGGCATTTGATGTTCCTGTTTGTAGTAGCTCATCAAACTGTCGTAATACATCATCAACATATAGCATTAAACACCCTGATACAGCTATTGATTTAGAGGAAAATGATATTAGATATAATGATGCTTTCTATGACGCTTCATCATCTGATTTAAGCAACATTTTTGGCGGCATTATGGAGTCCTTAGCCGGCGAAGTATTTGATCCGGTTTCTGGAAATAATAGTGCTGGTGCGGCAGACTCAGTAACATTTGCTGATCCAATCGGTTTATATATGGAAGTTAAGGATAAAGCGATTGCTGTTAATAATCCTGTTAGTAATAGTGAAAATGTTGACGATGGTAAAGGCGTTTACGATATGGCCCTTTTACTATATGATGAAATGCATGGTCTTGTAAAAACAGCTATCTACGATGCTTCTTTCATTAAAAAGAAAGGTCTTGACTTCCAAAATGGTTGGTATGACAAAAATGGTGATTACTTAGAAAACCAAGGCGATGGTGCTTGGAGTAATGGCGATACTTATTACCTTGATCGTGATACGGCTGTTGAATATGTTCCAACTATTCCCGTCGATACGGGTGAAAGTGATGATTTAAACTACATCCGCTATGTTTTATACCGTTTTGCAGAGCCATATACTCAAAGAAACGCTAATCGGATTAATCCTAACTATGGTGATACGGAATTAACATATAAATTAAGTGATATCCGTGTTTGGGTAGAGGAAAGTGGTAACTATGTTGGTCAGGAAGGAATGGATATTCCAGGAACTGGCTACGATTCAATGCTATATGTTAATATTCCATCTATTGCCTTGCCAGTTCAAGTTGCTAAGATAACTCTAGATTCTGATGGTGAAATCTTAACATACGATAGTAATATAAAAAATGCTAAACAATCACTTCCGCTTCGGATATTTTATAGTGTTGGTGTTCGTGATGACATTTTAACTGAGGATATGCTTGATATCGATATTGCCAAAGTAAGTCAAGAATATATTGGTAAGAATAAAACATCAAATGGTAATTTACGTTTCTTACCTAATTATTGGAGTAATAATACTTACGACGCATATGGCAATAATAAAGAATATTCCCGTGGTGATGCGGCATTGTCATTCTCACCTAGTGATAGCAACCGTTACTATCTTTTCCAAGATAATTTAACGTTATATAAAAATGCTTATTATGTAAGTAGTTCTGGTGAAGTAAGTCGTATTACCGATTTAGATAGTTATCAAACTAAACCACTTGGTAATATTTACCAGGGAACATCAACGGGTAATAATATACCTGGTAGTGTTAAAAGTCAGATTGATGATGACATTAGAAGTGGCAAGTTAGCTAGAGATTCAGTTGTTATCTTATCTGGTGATGTTGTTACAAGGGCCTCTGATTATAGTGATAATCAAGCTTATTATATTGTTGATACTTACTATGTTCCAGCTGCTGATGGTGCTGGTAAAAAGGTAAGTATTGTTATTGGTAGATTGGGTAAGAATCTATCTCAAGGATCTATTGCTGCTAGTACTCATCTATGTTGGAAAGATGAAAATGGTGTTTCTAAAGATGTCTATGACTTTAATGATTATCCAAGTACGTCTAGTGGTGAAAACTGGGTATTATCAACTAAGAAAGGGGCTTTAAGAGTTGGTAACCTTTCAGAAAATATCCGAGCAAAAGCTACAAATAAGAGTGCAACAGCTATGAACTACTATTTACCAACCATAACACTTCAAAAAGATAATAGCATCGTTGTTAATAATTATTTAGGCAATAATGGTAGCCTTGAAGTATCAGATACTTTACTTATGATTACGAAAGAACTAGAAGGGGTTCTTGAATCTAATGAAGATGATAGCTTTAATTTTGAAGTTAACATTAAAGGTAAAGAAGGAGAATACCAAGGAATTGTTTTAAAAAGACATGAGACCGAATATGGTAGTCACTGGGATTATGTTATTGATAATGTTAAAGCAGTTGTTAATGTTGATGGCTTTTTGTTAAAGCCTAATGGTGATTTCGCTGAGACGACTTATCAAGGACAGACAGTTTACCTTAAAGTTACAGATGATTATGAATATAGTAGTGATTTTTCTGTTCAAGCTACGGAAGATTTAAGTGATGAAAATCAACGTTTCTATGTTAATGTTGATTATTATCAAGATACAACTGTAAATCCATCTAATCAAAAATTAAATGATACACCACAAAAAGCTTATATTTGGAAAACATCTATTGGTGCTGATCATAATGGTGATGAAAATGATTTTGGTGAAGATTTTCAAACAGCATCAACCTATAAGACGAGGACTTTGAAGTTTGGCTATACAGCCGAGACTAAAGAAAAACTTGAAGCCGGTGATGGTTATCCAAGTGGCTGGACTGAAGCCGATAAAGCCTTAGAACCTAATACAGCTGAGTTTACTTTAGCTCCTGATGAGGGATTATTAATTAATGGTATTGCTTCAGGTTCTGACTATACTGTTAAAGAAAAAATTATGACTGATCAAACGTTAGCTGGTGTTAATTTTAAACAAGTTGTCCAAAAAATGAATAACTCAACTAAGACCTATGATTATGAAAGCAGTAGCACAGCCAATGATCCAGGTAATGGCGATGGCTTTAAAAAGAATGAAGCGACTGCTGATAAAGAATATATGGTTTTTGGTGATACCGGAAGCAATATTGAAGAAGTTCACTTTACAAACTATGATAAGTTAAAACATTTAACTATTAGTAAAGGTTTACAACCAGAAGATGGTACTATTGTAACAGACTATGACAAAACTGTTTCCTTTGATTTTACTATTTCTTTCCAAGAGTTATCAGGTGACCCACTTAAAGCAACGATTAAATATACTATTTACAATAATGATAATTCGGTGGCAACTCCGACCGAGACACTTGTCCTAGATGGAACACCAAATGAACAATTTGAATTTAAACTAAAAGCTAATCAGTTTATCGCCTTTGATGATTTACCATTAAAGACCGGTTATAAATATCAAATGATTGAAAAGCCTCACGACGGATATGAATCACAAAACGAAGTTATCAATGGAAGGGTTGAAGCTGATAGTAATGGTGTTATGCCCCAAACTGTCCGTAATACAAAACTTGTTCCTAAAACCCATGTTAATCTTGAAGGAACAAAGACGCTCATCGGTGATGAACTTAAAGGTGAGGAGTTTGCTTTTACCATCACGCCAGATGCGTTAAATCCAGAGGAAGATCCAATTGGTGAAGGAAAAACTGTTAAGAATGCTGCCAATGGTCAAATCACTTTCTTTGATGATGATTTTACTAAAGATGGTACTTATAATTACAAAATTAAAGAACAAAAATTAGATGAAAACGATATCGTTTATGACACGAAAGAATATGATGTTACAGTTACTATAACTGAAGATGGTGAAGAAAAACTATGGAATACTGTTGAAGTAACTAGTAACGGAGTTAAAGCTGATAACATAACTTTCCAAAATATTCGCGTTAATGAAGAAGTTAGTGTTATCGGTACCAAGGAATTAATTGGTGGAACTATAACAGATCGCGCCTTTAGTTTTGAAGTAACCCCACAACCTGGAAATCCTGATGGCGACATTGTTAAAGATACAACAGTCTATAATGATGCTCTAGGTAAGATTGATGTATTAAATGGTACCTATAATAATATTGGTACTTATAATTACCACGTAAAAGAAATCATACCAGCTGATGTTGGTTCCATTATCTATGATAAGACGGAATATGATATTAAAGTTGTAATTAAATTAGATGAAAACAATACCGTTGTTAGTAGTGTTGATATAACTAGCAATGGAGAGAAAGTTGAAGATATTACTTTTAAAAATATTAATGTCAATGAAAAGGTGACTTTAACAGGTAATAAATACTTAACAGGTGGAGATTTAGCTAAAGATGCGTTTAGCTTTACTATCACACCGGATATAACTAATCCAAGTGAAGATCCAATTAAGACTACAACCGTTAAAAATGATCAAGATGGTTTAATTACTTTCATTGATAACGTCTATACTAAAGTTGGTGAGTATCGTTATCATATCGTTGAAGATGATACCAATCCTCAAGATGGTATTGTCTATGATAAGACGTCTTACGATGTTAAAGTTACAATTAAGCAATCAGGCGATGATATAACAAGTGAAGTAGAAATTATGAATGGGGAATCAAAGACACCGGTAATTGAGTTTACTAATTATGTTATCTCCGAAGAAATAACGTTAAATGGTGTTAAACATTTAGCTGGTAAAACTCTTGATAACGAAGCTTTCTCTTTCCAAATTATACCAGATGAAGATAACCCTAAGGGCGATGTTATAGCTAATACCGTGACTGTTAAAAATGATGCAGCTGGTAATATTCACTTCTTAAATGGTAAGTATACAGGAATAGGTACTTATAAGTATGAAATTAAAGAAGTAATACCTAGTGATAAACAAAATATTAAGTATGATGAAACCATCTATAATGTTGAAGTTAATGTTAATATTGCTGATGGTCATGTATCTAATAGTATTTTAATTAAAGTAGATGGTGATGAAAAGGGAAGTATTAGCTTTAATAATGCTTATCAAGAAGCCAAAGTTAAAGTTGATGGAACAAAAACGTTAGTTGGAAGAGATTTAGCTAATGAAGAGTTTACCTTTATCGTCACACCAAATGGAGGTAATTCTAGTGGCGATATCATAACAGGACCAGTAAGCGTTAAAAATGATGCTAATGGTAAGATGACATTCATTGATGGCGTATATCATCAACAAGGTACATATAGGTATGAAATTAAAGAAGATTTATCAAGTAAATTAAGTGGTATTGAATATGATAAGAGTGTTTATGATGTTACAGTTGTAATTAAAGAAGCTCTTGATGGGACACTAACGAGTGATATTTCCATCGCCAAAGATACTCATGAAGCTAAAGATATAACTTTTACAAACTATTATGTTGATGTGCCAATTGTAATTAATGGTATTAAGCACTTAGAAGGTGGCGACCTTTTTGAGGGAGAGTTCAGCTTCATTGTTACGCCAAATAGAAATAATCCAGCCAGTGATATTATAAGTAAAGCGGAAACTGTTCAAAATGATGACCTTGGTAATATTACTTTCTTAGATGGTCGGTATAATGAAGTAGGTACTTATAGTTATGAAATTAATGAAGTTATCCCACCTGATGATGATAGCATCAAATATGATTTAAATAAGTATAATGTTACAATTACTATTTCTATTTTAGATGGTAAAGTTGATAAGAAAGTTACAATAACTAGCAATAATGAAAACAAACAAAAAATTGAGTTTATTAACTTTGTTAAGTCGATTGAAGTTAATCTTGATGGTAAAAAAGAGTTTAAAGGTGGAACTTTAAAGGGTGATGATTTCACTTTTGAAATCATTCCACAAGAGGATAATCCTAGTGATGATCCAGTTAAACAAACAACTACTTTAAATGATGATCTTGGTAATATTCCTTTAATTCATACAACATATACCAAAACAGGTCTATATAAATACCAAGTTAAAGAAGTTGTTGGTAAAACCCACAATATTAAGTACGATAATAACGTTTATGAAGTAGAAGTTCTAATTGAAAATGATGATAATGGCTTATTAAAGAGTACCGTTACCATTAAGAATGGCGAGGATGAAGTTGATGCATTAACATTTACCAACATAAAAACAACCGACTCGCCAAAGACACTTGATGATATTGTTAAATACTTTATTATCTTAGTATCAGCCGTTGTTATGATTGGTGGCGCTATCATCGTTTATCGTAAAAATATTAAATGAAAAGGAGATTAATAACTAATCTTCTTTTTTTGTGTAAATTAATGTGTCAAATTTGGATAAAAGCTTTGACCAAATCATATAAATTCTACTATAATAATAGTGTATATATAAAAAATATATAAGTTATAAAAAAATATAAAAAAGGGTAGAAAAATACCTTAAAATATGAGATAATACCTAGACAAAGTTATTTAGGGGAGGAGTGTGTAAAAAATGAAAGCTCATATAAAATATATATTGACATTATTAATAGCTATTGTTTTATTACCACTTGCGGTAAGTGCGAGAGAGGATATTACTTTAAAGGCTAATAAAACGGACTTAAAGGCTGGTGAAGAACTTATCATCAGTACCAATCTACCAAGTGATATGGATGCCTATACTTTTGTAGCGACTTTAAAGTATGACGAAAAAGTTTTTGAACGTATCGATGATACGAGTTTTCGTGGTGAAGAGGGATTAGTTGATGTAACGTATAATGAAAAGACTAATCGTTTTGGTATTATTAATAAAGCTGGTGCGACAGATGATGAATTATTTACTGTTCATTTGCGTGTTAAAGATGACGCTAATGTTGGTAATACTAATATAGCTCTTACTAATATTAAAGCATCAGATGGAAATACGACCACATCATTTGAAACTTCTTCTTTAAAGGTTTATGTAACACGAGATGCTAAAGAAGATGAAGTGCTTCCTACTTATGATGAAAATGAGATAACCCCTGATGAAGATGAAGTTATTAAATCTTTTAGTACAAAACCTATTGCTTATACTTTTTTAGGACTTTCCCTAGTCTTACTTGTTGTTATTATCTATATGAAGTTAAAAGTAAGATATAAAAAGAAACCATTCTATATTTTACTTGCAACATTCTCAGCTTTCTTAATTATTACTTTAGCTTTATTCTTTGTTAATGGTAAGAAAAAAGATGTTAACAAAGATGGTGTTAAAGATTATGATGATGCGAAAGCTATCATTGAATATTTATTAGATATTAACAAGGAAGAAGATAAAGCATTAGATCAAAGTGATTTTAATCTTGATGTTAATAACGATGGTGTTGTGGATGTAACGGATGCATCTTATGTTACTAAAAAAGTAACTAAGAAAACCAAAGTAACTTTAAAAGAAAATGGTGATGTTAAATACGTAAGTAAAGGAAAGATGACACTAACCTTTAAAGCGACGATAACGCCAAAAGATGTTAAAATTAAAAAAGTTAAAATTGATGGCAAGTATTATGATGTAAAATTAGCTAATGGTGTATATACTGTCTCACTTGATACACCAACTAAGCCAGGAACATATAAGTTTAGTATTTCTAGTGTTGTTCTTGATAACAAAAAAGAAGTTAAAACGAAATTAACTTTTGAAAGAGAAATATTAAAAGATGCTCCAGTTGTTCACATGTTTGATATTGATGAAGAAGAGAGCTCTTTAACTTTCCAATTATTAGATGAAGATGCTTCTTTCAAAAGTGGTAAAGTTAGTATCTATGACGCTAATAATGAAGTTGTTTATGATGGTGAATTAAAAGATGATAATAAAATTGAGTATCCTTTTGAAGAGGAAAAAGATTATCAGATTATCATTACGGCTACCTTTGATTTGGATATGAAAGATGGCGGCGATAATTACTATGAAGATGAAGAAATATTCAACCATAATTTTAAAATATATAAAGACTATAATTTTAAATTAACTGATGCATCAATTACAGATATTATTCAAAAAGATGAAAAACCTGTTGTAACATTTACAAGTACGAATAATAAGAATGCGAAAGTTGAAGTTGCCACTTTAAATGACAAAGACTACAATATCACTAAAATAGATGGCAACAATTATGAAGTTGAATTAATAGACGCTGATACCTCACCAGGTAAGCATACGGTAACATTAGATAGTGTTGAATTAAGTACTTTAAAGCTTTTTCACAATGAAAAAGATTATAAGTTAAATGAATTAACTTATAATGTTTTAAAGACAAACCCTAAAGTTAATGATATACATCTTACGGCTGATCGCAATGCGGAAGCGATTACGGCAACATTTACTTTAGATGATCAAGATAGTACTTTAAGTTCTCTAAAGGCTACTTTAGTTGATTCAACTGGTAAAATCGTTGACTCTAAAGATGTACCATTAGATGTTAAAAATCATACAATTACTTTATCATATGCTAAAAACTTAGATGGCTTATATACCGTTCGTTTCTTAGCTGACTATGCTTTAGCTGATAAGTATAAATATACAAGTACGAGTATTGGTGAAGATATCATTGCTGTTTTTGATGATATTCATATTGAAAATATTACCATTTTAGCGCCTAGTACAAAATACCCTGTTAAAGGTGAAAAGAAATATCAAGTTATTTTTGATGTTTATGTTGGTAATAGTGTTCAAGAACATTTTACAAAAGCAAAAGGATTTAGTAGTCCACAAACATATTCTCGTCTTGGTGCGATAACGATTAATGGCCTAAATTATGTTGCCGAAGGTCAAAAATCCGATGTTCCAAACATTTATAAATCCCGTATTTCTGTAACTATTCCTGATGAATCAGGTGTTATAAGTCTTAAGGCTAACCGGGTTCAAATGCAATATGCAAGTTATTATATTAAACATGAGGATTATTATTCTGTACCAGAAAAAGAATTACAAATTGAAGTTTTAAAAGATGTTCCATCAATTGGTAATTTAAAAGTTACTGATGATTATGCGAATGGTTCAGCTACGTTTGATTTTGATGTTATCTTAGATGATAAAGCTGTAGACAATGATGATTCCTTTAAAGGTGGAACAATCGAACTTAATGATACGAAAGTTGATATTACGCGTGGTCATAATACTGTTGAGTTTGATGAGATTAAACCAGAAGAAACTTTTGATGTCATTTTTAAAGCTAGTTATGATCGTGATACTGATATCTTAAAAGAAGAAAAAGATCTAAATGAATACAAAGATCAAGTAATCCATAAAGTTAAGTTCGGATTATATGATCCAACGCTTTATGATAGTATTGCCGTAACAGACGCTAAAGCTACTAGTAGTAATGATACAGCGTACTTTAAGAAAAATGAAAAAATTACGATGAATCTTAATGTTACTGGTATTGATGATAATTTAGGTGTTAAACCTAAAAGTGTCTTCATTGATGAAAAAGAATATCCATTAGTTCAGACGGAAGATGGATATACGGTTACTTTAGATGGCTATCCATCATCAGGAAGAAAGAAATTATCTATCACCGACGTTGTTTTAGATAATGGTAAACAAGTAACTTTAAAAGATAGTGTTAATGCTAATTTGGAAGTTTTAAAAGACCCAATTACGATTATTGATTATAAATATGAGGTTTTAGATAACGATAATGTTAAAGTAACATTTGCTACTAAAGATTACGATAAGTCATTAATTGGTAAGGCTAAAGTTATCATAACTGATGAAGATGGTAATGAAGTCTTTAATGATGATTATGCTGATGAAGTAACATTCACGCGGACCAAGGGTGTTTTAAGATACTATGTTAGCGTTAAAGCTGATTATGATCTTGATGTTAACCAAAATGATGATGTTAATAAATACTCTGGTGTTAAATTATTAGAAGATACGATATCTTTAGATGAAAATAATATTGAATTAAAAGATATTTATGAAATTAACTTATATAAAGCTGTTGTTACTTCTAGTAAAGATGAGACTATTCTTGTTAATGAAATAACGAAAGAAGAATTAGAGAAAGATTTAAGTAGTTATTTTGTTGAAATCAATATGGAAAACTTACCAAGTGCTAGAACAAGAATTAAGAGTGTAGCTACGGAAGATGATCATCTAATTCTCGTTTTAGATTACAAATATGTAACAAAAGAATATTCTAACAAGACCAAGACAATTAGAGTTGATTATGGTGTTATCAAAGATGGTGTTGCTAAAAATGAAACCCATCCTGATGTTGCTATTAAATCATTATTAGAAAGATTAGCTAATAATGATGATATTAAGCTAACACAAAACTATGACTTTAGTTATGCTGATGTCGATGGTGATACGTATATAAAAGAGTATACTGGTCATTTAGATGGTAATGGTTATACGATTAAGAATTTAGCAAAACCTTTATTCGGTACGATAAAAGGCGAAGTTAAAAACTTAAATATGGTTAATATTTCGTTTGGAGTAAGTGGTCATGGGGCTTTAGCTAATACAGCTGATAAGGCCGTTATTACGAATGTATTAATTGATAAAGTAACAAGAACGCATGCTGATGATTCACATAAAACTGGTGGTCTTGTCGGTGAAGCAATTAATTCAAAAATAAGTTTATGTCGTGTTACCGGTGCTTTTTTAAGAGTTGGTGGCGGATCTCAACAAAACGGACTTCTTATCGGTAACTCTAATAATAATACGGAAGTTACTAACTGTTATGCTGAAGGAACAATTAATGGTGGTTGGAATTATACCAGTGGTTTCATTGGTAATGCACAGTCAACAACTATGAAAAATAACTATGTTAAAGTAACAGGTGTAAGTCTAGCCGGCGGAACTCATGCTGCCTTTGCAACAGCTTATGCTAATAATCAATCTGTTTATGAAAACAATATCTGTATTGCTAAAAATGTTGATCCAACAATGATTGGCAGTGCGAAAACGATGACTAATAACTATTTCTACTATGAATCTGATAATCAAAATGTAGCTGAAGGTATAAATAAGATTACAAAAAGTGAAATAAATGAAGACTTATTTGCTAATAGAGCGCATTTTGAAAGTAGTATTTGGCGTTTTAAAGATGTTTCTTATGACAATTTACCAATTTTCCAAAGCGAGAATACATCTGTTCTTAGTGATACATCAAACGAAGAATATCTTGAAGAAAATGAGACATTATATAAGAACTTATCAAAACTAATGCCTTTCTATGATAGTGATAAGATTATTGCTAGCGCTAAAGGTATTACTGATAAAAACTTAAAAACAAAAGAGATTGTTCACATTCTACCAGTTGATAAGAAGGGTGCGATTGTTAGTTATTTAACAAGCGATAATGTTAAAAGAATAAGCAAGATTAAAGTTGTTTATAAGACAAAAGAAAAAGCTGAATATAATGTTATCTATGATAATACTTATGATATGGTTGCAAGTTATCGGATACCAGAACTTAAGATTGACTATAACTATGATCATTATGTTATCAATGCTAATTCCCAAGTTGTAAATAATTTAACTAATTATCTTAAAAAGTTAAATTATACAAATAACTTAGATACCTTAACGGTTAGTGAGGATAGTCGTATTTATCGTGATTACTATAATGATGTTACAAGTAAAGAATTAAAAGAGTTTGTCTTAAAGTTCTTATCAAATAGTAATTATACTAATACGACATCTGATGAAGGTATCAATAACTATATCGAACGTGAAGTTAAGAAAGATAAAAAGATTGAAAAGACATTATATATGTACAATTACTTTAAACGTTGGTATAGTCTTGATGTTGATGGTATGGATATAAGTGACTTTATCTTATTCCATATGCAAGGATTCAACTCTTCTTTAACACCAATTGAAATAACTAATTTATTCTTCAAATCTGATAGTAATTTCAATACCGGTGAGACAAATACTAAATATGCATCTGTTTTAGGTGAATATACAAAATTAGATAATCTAGCTAAATTCTTAGAATACTTTGTAACAGAGTTTAGTGATGAAAAAGATATGTCTAAATGGGTAAGAGAAACATTTAAAGGTTACTTAGTTGAAATACCAGTTAAGATAGATGGTAAAGTAAAAGATGAAGTTTTATATACTTTATGGGATCACTTTAGTCATGAAGATGCTGCTTATCATAATCCATACAAAGTTTATAACTTTATATTACCAATCTTAACTTTACCTAAGAATGCAGCCTATATTGTATCTAGTCCTGTTCAATTCGTTATCGGCGCTCAAAGAACTTATATTGTTGATCCAGAAGATTCTAAAGATCATAAAACTTTAGTTGACAAAATTAAAGTTCGGACGGACCGAATGACCAATTATTATGCAACAGCCTATGGTATTTTAGGTGACGCGGATTTATTTAATAACATTCATACTTTCCACACTGACAAACGTTATACTTATGATGAAAATGGTGTTCAAACATATCAACAAAAAGGTTCAACCGAAGAACCATTCCATAAGAATTTCAATGAAGTTGTTGGTCAGTGGGCTCATAGTGATGGTAATAATGCCGTTTCTTGGGGTGACAGGATTGATTGGAGTGTTGCTGGTTTCCTTGATGGTGATTTAAGAACTGATGGTACACCAGATCCTGGTCATACACCATACAATACTTGGTCACATGAATCAGCTCATAATATTGATGCTAGATTATTCTTAAGAAATAATGGTCGTCGTTATGATGGTCACGGTGAAGATTATGCTGATTCTAACTTAACACAAGGTTTCAATCGTAATGATATCGTTATGAACTTATCAATTAACTTTAAGAGTGATCAAAAGGTTGGCTCTAACTTAAGACCAGACCGCATTAATTCACAAGAGAAAATCAAGAGTTTCTATGGTGGCGTATTCGATTCTATTTATGTTATGGATTACTTAGAAGCTTTAGCGTTCTTAGAGTTAGATCCAGAAGATCAAGCCGTCGTTGCTGTTCAAGTATCTTATCCAAATGCATCTTATGCTGATGGACCAGATAAGGATAAATATATGACTCAACGTCACAGTAAATATACGGAATTAAAGCCTGAAGATTTCGCTGCAATGCATCTTGAAACGATTGATGATTTAATTGAAAATAAGATTATGATTCAACCTGGTATTTACAAAGTGTCAACTCGTGGTGTTAGTTCATATGGTGGTGAAGGACTTAATGTTGTTCACTGGTATCAACCAAATAACCCATATGGTCGTCCTGATTCATACTCTTTGAAATGGATTGCTTATGAAATGATGGGTTACAAAGGATATGACAAGGGTTATGTTGAGTATTATAGCAATATTCACTATACAACTTTTGGTGATATCAAAAACTATAAGACGGATACGATGGCTCTTAAGAAAATCACAGATGATGAATTTGATGATTTTGATACTTATAAGAAAGCAAGATTTGCTGAAGTAAAGAAAAACTTAGCTAAACTTGATAAGAATGTAAATGTTAAAGCTTATGTTCAAAAGTTCTATGATGAATTAAAGAAAGATGCGGCATTTGAACGTGATAGCTTAAAGGCATTATTTGAAAAGAGAACAGAGGAAAGCTGCTTATCTGATTACTGGTGCCTAAATGGTGATTTAGCTCGTGCTATTGCAATTCCAAATAGTAGTGAAGTAAGATATGACATTTACTATAAGTTAAAGAGTGATACTAATGATTTCTTAACAAGTATCTATTCATCAACACTACAACAAGATGTTGATAATATAACCATTAATAAAGGTTAGTTACACAAAAAAAGAAGATTTTATTCTTCTTTTTTTTCGTACTTAATGGGTTTATGTTTAATTTCATTATCTAAAAAATTATTACCTTTAAGCATACTAAGAATTCGGATAACTCTTAAATCTAGACTTAAATCAATATTTTTAGCGTTAGAGTAATTGGTAATAAGTGGTAGCTTAAGATCTTTTTTAATCTTATTTAAATAGGTTCTTCCTTTAGAATTAAATCCTAATAGACGAATATAGATGTTTTCCTTATTTTTGTTTTCTTCTTTCGTTAATCCAAAAAGAATATGACTACACATACGCATTAATCTATTGTAAGTATAATATTTCGTTTTAACTTTTCCTAAAAAATCATCTAGCGTATCGGAAATGGTAATCTTATCTTTAAGGCGGTGAGCGATATTTTCATCAACTGTTTCATATTTAGATAAGTCATCGTCACTCATAATCCGGTATTTAATAAATGGAAAGTAATTACTTAAAAAGATAGGCTTATCTATATATTCTTTTATATCATATGGAATAGCTAAACTTACATCCTCATCATTTTTTAAAGACTTTCTAATACTAGTAGCACTACTGATTTGACCGGTTAATTCTTCACTATGATACGGATTGGTTCTTTTAATAGATATTGCTTTTATGGGATAGTTATGTTTAATAATCTCTTTAATATAACTAAGGCCTAATAAATCATTAGGTGATGAAATATCCGTGCCTATCATATCTTTTAAAGCTTTGGATAGAGCCGTTGGATAGTTAAGGCCATCATCAAGTAGTAAGCGTATCCGCTTTTCATATTCATCACTTAAACTTACTTTCGCACATTGATATAATAAATCAGTATCATCTAATTCGGAACCGAAAATGATCGTATCAACTTTTAATGCATTAAGAATCTTTAAAGCACCATAAGCGAAAGTATCAGCACTTTGACTCGCAAATAGATAGGGGAGTTCAACAACTAAATCGATGCCATAATTTAGGGCTAGTTTTGTTTTATCCCATTTATTTAGAACGCTCACTTCACCCCGTTCGGTCACTTCTCCAGACATAACTAAAATAATAAGACTATCCGAGTACATTTCTTTAATTTTTTGAATATGATAAAGATGCCCATTATGAAAGGGATTATATTCTGCAATAATGCCAATCGTTTTCATCACATCACCACTTATATTCTAACATATTTTTCTTGTTTTTTTATTAAATATTGGATATAATGTTAATGTTGGTGATTTAATGAATGTTGATTTATTAAGATTACAAAATGGCATTGATAAAAAAGTTAAGATTAACGAGACTTATTCTTTCCCTAAAGAGATGTTAGAAGTTGCCGGGGTATCGAAATTAGATGATGCCCATATTGAAGGGGAGATTACTTTAGATGCAATTGGTGAGGTATATCTCAGCTTGGAAGTTAGTGGGGTTATGATTATTCCTTGTGCGATAACCTTAAAACCTGTTTCTTATCCTTTTGATATCGTTATCGAGGGACCTTTATCTGAATTCCAAGATAGTGACGAAGAAAATGCTAAAAAATTCGTAAATAGTCTTGATATTTTACCAATAATATGGGAAAATATATTAATGGAAATTCCTATGCGTGTTGTTAGTGATGACGCTGACCCATCTTTGATGCATGGTGATGGTTGGCGCATGATTACAGATGAGGAAGAACATCCTAATCCAGGCCTTGCCGGATTAGAAGACTTATTGCAAGATAGTGAGGTGAGATAAATGGCAGTACCATTTAGAAAAGTTAGTAATACTAGAGGTCGTAAAAGAAGAACACACTATAAAATCAGTGAGAACGGAACAACTAAATGTCCAAAGTGTGGTAGTGAAATACGCCCACATCGTGTATGTTTAAATTGTGGAACATATAAAGGTAAAGAAGTTATTAAAAAAGAAGAAGAAAAATAATATTTTTCTTCTTTTTATGTTATAATGATGATGGTGATGATATGAAAAATAGCCGTAATCGTTTAACACCATTTCTCGTTATTGTCTTAATCGTTTTGGTATGGGTTTTAATTGGTCTTGTCATCTATAAATTAATGGCTAAAGACATTATTCATTTAGATCCTAATACGAAAAAACTTAAATTAGATGATGACTTGGTTCAAGAATTATACTCTTACGTTACCGATGATGATATCATCTTATATAGTTCTAAAGATTATACGATTGATGATATTCCTTTATCATATTTAATCAGTAAGGGATCAAAGTTTATGACGATTGAAGATGTATATTTTGAATCTAATAAAGTAACAATATCATATGATTCAATGGATAGTGCGATTAAAATGGCTTTTGGACCGGATATTAAGTATGAGATTACCTCCCTTGATGAAGTTTTAACATACTTAGAACTTAATGATCATCGCCTTGCCTTAAAGCTTGATTATGATGCCGATAGTGAAAATTATGTTGGTACATATAGGGAAGTATCTAATCCAAGTGAAGTAAAGGTTGCTCATAAATTATTAGGTGCTACAAAAAATGATACAGTTAACTTAGAGATTGGCTATTTCTTCTATAAAGGGGAAGATAGTTACCAAATATGTAAAGATGCTAGTTGTAAATCGGTTAAAGAAACTGTTACGTCGCTTGATGATGCGAAGTATGATAATACTTTAACAGTATCGTTAAAGAAAGCTAGTGATGGCGTGTACTATTATTATAAAAATAGTTGACAAGCACTCCGATTATGATATAATAAAACTAGTTTTGATTTTGACATTGCTAAGTAGTTTTATATTGGGATGAAGAGATTTCGCGGGTGGTGCGAGCGAAACAAAGATATAAAAACGAATTACCCGTCAAGAAGGTGACGCTATATAGTCAATAGAGTGCATAATAGTATTATGAAATAGGGTGGTACCGCGTAAAACGTCCCTATACCATAATACTTTTTTTGTGAGGAGGATTTATGGAATTAAATAATTATATTGATCATACTAATTTAAAAAATACGGCAACTTTAAAGGATATTGAAACGTTATGTAATGAGGCTTTAAAGTATCATTTTACGGCTGTTTGTGTGTATCCTTATTATGTACCTTTAGCTAAGAAATTACTTAAAGGAAGCCCCGTGGATGTTTGTACGGTTATTGGATTTCCAATGGGTATGAATACTAAAGATGTTAAAGCTTTTGAGGCCATTAATGCTGTTGAAGCGGGAGCTGATGAAATTGATATGGTTATCAATATTGGAGCCTTAAAAAACAAAGATTATGATTATGTTAAAGAAGAAATCGAAGAAGTTAGAGATGCTATTGATGGTAAAACTTTAAAAGTTATTATTGAAACTTGTCTTTTGACGCCTAGTGAGATTGTCAAAATGACCGAGATCTGTAATGAAACATTTGTTAACTTCATTAAAACTTCAACTGGCTTTGGTGAATATGGCGCTCGTGTTGAAGACGTTGAATTAATTAATAAACATAAAGGTGAAGTTTTAGAGATTAAAGCTAGTGGCGGTATTAAAGACTTAAAGACGATGGAAGATATGATTGCGGCTGGTGCAACAAGAATTGGTACTAGTAGCGCTGTTTCTATTATGAATGAAGAAGATGGGTGCCATCATGAAAACTAAATGGCAAGAGATATATGAAGATAATAAAAAACTTGATCAAGTTTTTATTGACCGTTATGGCGATGATGCCGATTACTTTAAAAAGAACGTTATTGAGTTTTTAGTTGAATTAGGTGAGTTTACTAATGAAACCAAATGCTTTAAGTATTGGACAGTCAAAGAATCTAACTATGATAAGGTTTTAGATGAGTATGCTGATTGTATAACGATGATTTTACTTTTCTTTAACTTATCTAATTTGACGCTTGATGATATTCCTAAGCATACCTCTTTAACAAATAAGTTTGACGTTCTTAATCTTTTATATAGCGATGGAACGAAATTGATGACGGATTATGAACCTCAGCTTATTAAAAAGATATTTAGTAATATCTTATATTTGATGGATTTATTTGATTTAAAAGAAGACGATGTGTTAGCATCGATTAAAAAGAAACAAGCGATTGTTATGGAACGCTTGCATAGTGAATATTAGGAGGATTTTATGACTTTATTTGAAGATTTAAAATGGCGAGGACTGGTTAAAGATGTTAGTTCTCCAGAACTAGAAAAAAAATTAAACGAAGAAAAATTAACTTTTTATATTGGAACTGATCCAACCGCTGATTCGATGCATATTGGTCATTTTTCATCATTTTTGATTGCGACTCGTTTAGCGCGTTATGGGCACCATCCTATTTTATTAATTGGTGGGGCTACTGGTCTTATTGGGGACCCTAAGCCATCTAATGAAAGGCCAATGATTACTAAAGAAGAAGTTGAAAAAAATGTGGAAGGATTAACGCGTCAGGCTAAAGAAATTTTTGGCTTTGAAGTTGTCAATAACTATGATTGGACTAAAGATGTTTCTATTTTAGATTTCTTAAGAGATTATGGAAAATATATCAATGTTAATTATATGTTAGATAAAGATATTATTGCAAGAAGATTAGATTCTGGTATAACTTTCTGTGAGTTTGCTTATACGCTTTTACAGGGCATGGACTTTGTTGTCTTAAATGAGACGAAGGGTGTAACTTTACAAGTAGCTGGATCTGATCAATGGGGTAATATTACAACCGGAATTGAAATGGCTAGAAAGAAAAATGATGTTGAACTATATGGTATGACAATGCCTCTTGTTTTAGATGCGAATGGGGTAAAATTCGGTAAAACGGAAGGTAATGCCCTATGGTTAGATAAGAATAAAACATCTAGTTATCAGTTATATCAATACTTAATTAATACAGATGATCGCTCAGTTATCGATTATTTAAAAATGTTAACTTTTTTAAGTAAAGAAGAAATTGAAGACATCGAAGCTAAGCATTTAGAAGCACCCGAACGTCGTCTTGCTCAAAAACGTTTAGCGGAAGAAATTATTACTTTCTTACATGACCATGAAGAATATGAAAAAGCTAAACAGATCAGTGAATCACTATTTAGTGGCCAAGTTGGAGGCTTATCAGCAAAAGAAATTGAGGCGGCTTTAAGTGATGTTCCAAGCTTTACTTTAACGGGTGACGTATCAATAGTTGATGCCTTAGTTAATAACGGTATTTGTTCAAGCAAAAGGGAAGCAAGAGAATTAGTTAGTGGTAATAGTATTAGTATTAATGGCGATAAAATAAACGATTTAGATTTCATAATTAATAAGAGTATTGCTATTGAAAATAAATATGTTATAATAAGGCGTGGAAAGAAGCAATATTATTTAATTAGATATAATTAAATATCTAATTAGGGGGTAATTATGAGTTTTGTAAATGAACTATCTATAAATCGCTATGCTAAATTGTTTAAAACGTTAGAACTTAATCCGAAAATGGTTAAAAAGAATGCTCTTTATACAATTGTTGATGATGTATTTATGCAGATTCCTGAGTTAGCTAAAGCTGAAGCTAGGTTGCGTGATAAGAGTGTGAGAATAAGTTGGCGTAATAAGGATAGTAACGAGCCATCAGGTAATGTCACAATACTAACGCCAGATGATAAGACCTTGTTAATTAAGCTTTTTACAACGGTAAGGGGAACATATGAAGGAAACCTTGCCCGAACTTGGAAATTAGTTAATGCTAATTTAGGACAAATATATTTGTCTAGGGCAACGACGGCGATTTCTTATTCTGATCCTTCTTTAAAAAGTGGCTTTATTCATCAATGGTATGAACATTTATGGTATGATGAGAAGGGATTAAATACAGCTCTTCACCACGTTGATACTTTTATTGGTAAGGCAAGAGAGATGAAGTATTATGAATTAGTTGGTAAAGCTAACCGCGCTGATTTTGTTACAAGTACGCCTATCTGTGAGTTTATGATATCTAATCAAGGTACATTTACGGCTAAAGGGCCAATGACAAATGATGTAAGAAAACAGTCTATCGCTTTAGATGGTGATCTTATGCCAAAACGTTCATCAAAATTAGCTCACCTTTCTTTAGAAGAAAAAGAGACCTTATTATTAAAGGAAAGAGATCAGTTAAACTTACTTATTTTAATGGGCCTTATTAATAAGGAAAGAGTAGCTCCTTATGAAGAGTTTGAAGAAACAAAACATGTTAAGAAAAAAACAAAGTAGGGGACATAATGCAAAGTGTAGTCAAGAATTTGGTTGTTAATAATTATGAAGATATTATAAGGGTATTAAATCCGCCTAAAAAAGTGATGTTTGATACGCCTAATTTTAAACTTATTTTAGATGATTTTTTCCGACGGGTTCCACTAGATGCGACGATTAGAACTACTGATGATCATAATCTCCGCCTTCATTGGGACAAGCATCCTGCTAATATGCCGGAGGGCGAAGCTATTTTAAGCCTATCCGATAATGCTTTAAAAATTGATTTTTTAGCAGAAATGGTATCGGAAAAGCCTTTTATTCGTCGGAGTCGGTTTGCTTTAAGGGAGATTATTTATCCTTCGGAAAGTCGCGTTCGAAAAGATTTTAGTTATCTAACTAGTTCTGGTAGTGAAAAAACAAACTGGCAAGAAGTTATTTGGTATGACGAAGATGGTAGTATTAAGGTATTTCATTATTTAGACTTCGGTTTAACGCAAACGATGCCTGGTAACTTCTATGAAGAAAGTGGAACAATTAGAATCAGGCCGATGATTGATGTCGGTTTGTTAAAAGATCCTAAAGTAAATGTTTTTGTTAGACGTGAAAAAGATTTAAATAAAGCTAGTTTATCATATGAAATTAAGCCTTTAAGACGTTATTCAATGGGAAATGTTATAACGCTTTTACCATTAGATATTGATCCTACAAAGACCAAAGCATTATTAGAATGGTATCTAAATCAAAGTCAAGATCCCGCTAAAAGGTTATCAAGTTATCCGACTTTAATTGAACGCGCTGAAGAGTTCAATATGAAAGAAGAAGATGCTGAAGCTTATTTTGAAAGATTAAATATCATTAGGCATATCAAAGATGCTTATTATCATGAATATCAAGATATGCCAAAGATTAAAAGTAAACATAAATAAGAAGCAATAATTATTATTGCTTTTTTAGTGCAAGAAAAAAAGGACTTAAGTCCTTTCTATCTGTTATAGAACTCAACGATAAGAGATTCATTAACGTCAGCATTTAATTCGCTACGTTGTGGATATCTTAAGTAAGTACCAGACATTTTTTTCTCATCGAATTTAACGAAGTCAACTCTTTTAGCTAAAGCTTCTAAAGAATCTTTAATAATCTTCATTTCACGATCAGATTCTTTAACAGCTATTTCATCACCTGGTTTGCAGGTATAAGATGGAATATCAACTTTACGACCATTAACGGTAATATGTCCATGGTTAACTAGTTGTCTTGCACCTTTACGAGTTGTTGATAAACCTAGACGATATACTAAGTTATCAACACGGCTTTCAAGAAGAATTAATAAATTCTCGCCATGAACGCCCTTCATTTTACCAGCTTTTTCAAAAACTTTTTTGAATTGTTTTTCGTTTAACCCATACATAAATCTAATTTTCTGTTTCTCTTGTAATTGAATACCATAATTAGATAATTTTTTACCACGTTTATTACCGTGTTGACCTGGGATATAAGGTTTCTTAGCTAGTTCTTTACCAGTTTCTAAGGTTGAAAAACCAAGTCTACGTGATACCTTATAACGAGAGCCTGTAAATCTTGCCATAATTTTCTCCTTTCTTAGATGGAGACGCTTCTTTCCGGTATGTAGGGTGTTTAACTTAAATATATTCGCCTCGCAGCTAGGTTACAAATAACCCCTATAGGTAATAAACACATTACATATCTAAAGAAAGTGCTGCTTTCTTCATCGCAGTTATAATTATATATTTTTCTTCTTCTCATGTCAAGTTATATTATCGTGTTTTTTTAGAAAAAATAAGGGAATAATATATAATAGTCGAAAAATATCTAAAATTATGGTATACTTAAAATAGGTGATGGTATGAATCAGACACTAGTTATGGCAACATTAATTATTATCGCTATTATTTATGTGATATGCGTTATTTATTTTGTCATTAGTCGTAAGAGTAAACGGATCAAGGCATCTTTAGCGGAATTAGAGGTTGAAAAGAATAAACTTGATTCATCACCAATCATTCCCGAACTTGCCAAGGTAGAAACATTACTTAAGAATGAAAAAGTAGCGACGATGTATGAAACATGGACGAAACGTTTAAAAAATATTAAAGAAGAACAAATACCTCGTCTTACGGATATGATTTTAGAAGCAGAATATTCTCTATCTCAAAAAGATTATAAGAATGCGATATATAAAATTGCCAAATTGGAAATGGAAATATATAAAGTTCGAACAGATTCAGAGTTTCTTCTAGGAGAAATTAAAGAAATTACGAAAAGTGAAGAACGAAGCCGGGTAACAATTACCGACTTTAAAGTTCGCTTCCGGGAATTACACCAAAAGTTTCAAGATGCTCGTAATGAGTTCGGCGCTGTTGGACCAGCCGTTATGAATGAGTTTGAAATGATTTCTAAACGTTTTGAAGATTATGAAACAATTATGGATAACAAAGATTATCCGGAAGTTAATGGTCTTCTTAAAAATATTGATGAACTATTAAAACATATGGCTATTGTTGTTGATGAAGTGCCATCAATTCTATTACTTGGTAAAAGTGTCATTCCTAAAAAGATCGAAGAGGTAGAAGAAGTCTATAATCAAATGGTGAAAGCTGATTATCCACTTGACTATTTAAATGTTGAATATAATATTGATGAAGCTAATAAAAAAATTAATGATATTCTTGTTAGAACCCAAAAGTTAAATCTTGAGGATAGCCTTTTTGAATTAAAAGTTTTATTAGATTATTTTGAATCATTATTTAGTGACTTTGATAAGGAAAAAGAAGCGCGCGCTAATTACGCAGAAGTTAATAATACTTTTAAAGCTAAATTGGATAAAATTAATGATGTTGTAGATGATATTTTTAGTCAGTTAGATGATTTAAAAAATGTCTACAATTTATCGGAGGAGAGTGTTCAAGGCTTAAAAGATATTTATGATGCTTTAGAAAAAGTTAATCAAGATTATGCCACTTTAACCGAACAAATTAAACAACATAACTTTGCTTATTCAAAAATGTTAGTAGAGTTAGAAAACTTAACGTCTACTTTATCTAACCTAGAAGATCATCTTGATACAAGCCTAGATACGCTGGGTAATATGAGGGAAGATGAAGTTAGAGCAAGACAACAATTAGAAGAAATTAAGGTTGTCTTAAAAGAGGCGAAGTTAAAGATCAGAGAATACAATCTGCCCGTTATTCCGCAAAGCTACTATGTTGAATTAAATGAAGCTAGTAGTGCGATTAGGGAAATTGTTAAAGAACTAGAAAAGAAACCGATTACGATTAGTGTTTTAAATACCCGGGTTGATACAGCTAGAGATCTTGTTTTAAAACTTTATTCTAAAACGCGAGAACTTCTTCGAACAGCCGCTTTTGCGGAAACAGTTATCGTCTATGGTAATCGTTATCGTAGTAGTTATGAAGGTCTTAGTAATAAATTAAATCTTGCAGAACAATTATTCCTTAAAGGTGAATATCAACGTTCTTTAGAGTTAACCATTAACTTATTAAATAAGATTGAACCAGGTATCTATAAACGCCTTTTAAAGATGTATAAACCTGAAAATGGGGAGGAATAAATGAATAACGAGATTTTAACGGAAGAAGAGTATATTGATGAAGATTATAAAGAAATAGCTGGTGGCGAAAATGAAACCGATTTGGTTACAAAATTAAACTCACCCATCAATCTTATCTTAATTAGTCTTATCATTATTGTTATAATTGCCATTATTTTAGTTGCTATCTTTATGTAGCGCATAAAGGTTCTTTGTCAAATAGTGTTGGTGGACAATAAATTTGATAAATGAATTTAGTTATAGAGGATGATGAAAATCA
>CANQCR010000020.1 GCA_947589735.1 uncultured Bacilli bacterium
AAATTTGCTAAGTTAAAAGAACTTGCTAAAAATACCATTGGTTACCATAATGATAATTCTGATTTACTAATTTCTACCTATGTTTCTCTTATTAACAACTTTAATGATAAAATTGATCCTATAGATAAACAAATTTCAACAATTATCAAAGAACTAAATCCTAAAATGTTATCCATTCCTGGATTAGGTGAATTATCTGCTGCTTCTATTTTATCTGAATATGGAGATATTTCTAATTTCTCTAGTCCAAATAAAATGTTAGCTTTTGCCGGCCTTGAACCTAGTATTATTGAATCTGGTACATTACAATCTAACGGCAAGATGGTTAAACATGGTTCTGGTCATCTTAGATATTCTATTATGAATACTGCAATGTCCATTTTAAGATATTCACCAACTTTTTATGACTACTACCTTAAGAAACGTTCTGAAGGTAAATGTCATCGCGTTGCTTTATCTCATGTTTGTAAAAAACTTATTAGAGTTATTTACTCTCTTGAGAAATACAACATGGATTTTGATCCGTCTTTATTGAAATAATTGATTCCTCAATTTTTCAAAATTTCACTTTTGTGAAATCTTTTTGGCGTGGGTTTCTTTCCAATTTATAACTTTCTATCAAAAATCTCTTGACTTTTAATAGTTAGTCACCTTAAAACATTATATCATATTCTAATTAAAAATATTTATAATTAAAAAAATATCAAAATTTTCCCTATTTATCTTTACTTTGATATTAATTTTATTATATATTTAAGATAGAGGTGAGGGTTGTGAGTGAGTTAACATCGTTGCAAATGCAAATTATGGAATTATTAAAAAGTAAGAATAAAAACATGACATTTAAGCAAATAAAAAGAAGCTTACACATTGTCGGTGAGGAAGATTTAACCATCTTAAAAAGTTCCTTATATGATCTTGAAATTAATGGTTATCTCTATTTAAATGACTATGATGAATATATGTTATTTGATAAGCTACCTGAATTAGCGATTGGTGAGGTTAGATGCAATAGCAAGGGTAAAGCTTATGTCGTTGTTGGACGTAATAACATTTTTATTGCAGATAGTTATTTAAATGGAGCTATCGTCGGCGATATCGTTATCGTTCGTCGAAATAACTATAAAGCTCTAGGTAATTCTAGGGGAACAGTTGATAAAATACTAAAAAGAAACAAAGGAGAAATTATCTTTGATTATGTCAATGGCGAATTAGTACCATTTAATTGGCCGACAGCTATCAAAGTCTTCGTCCCATCACAAGAACTAGAAAAGCTTGTGGATGGCATGAGAATTGTTGTTAAAATTAGTTTAGATAAAGTAGATGATAGCTATCAAGGTCATATCGTTGATTATATCGGCCATAAAGATGATCCAACCTTTGATATTGCTACTATCGCTCGTAGTAATGGTATGGAAATTGAGTTTAGTGATGCAGCTAAAATGGAAGCCAGTAAAATAAGCGATCATGTAACTAATCTTGATATCGAAAAAAGGCTTGAAGAAGGTGGCGTTGATTTTCGTTCAAGTAATGTTTTTACCCTTGATGGTAAAACGTGTAAGGATATGGACGATGCTTTTCAAATCACCAAAAAGCCAAATGGTAATTTCGTCTTTATCGGTCACATATCCGATGTTGATTATTGGATTCCTGCTAATACAACCCTTGATTTAGAAGCAAGAAGAAGAGGAACGAGTGGTTACCCATATAAGTTTTCTATCCCTATGTTTCCAAGAAATATAACGAATGGTATTTGTTCACTTAATCCGGGTGTTGATAGATTAACTTTTTCCTATCTCGTTGAGTTAACTCCTGATGGTGAGGTTGTTAACTTTGAAAGGTTTGACGGAATCATTAATTCTAAAATGAAGATGAGTTATGAAGATGTTAACGATATTTTTGAAAGACATATACCACATCCTGAATATGAACCATATTTATATGATTTAGCGCTCTTTTTAGAGTGGGGAGAAGTTTTAGAAAGACGTAGGCAAAAAAGAGGCTATGTTAAGTTTGGTAGCAGTGAAGTATACTTTAAAGATATTGATGGTGTTCCTATCGATGTTGAACCAAAAAAGCGCGGTTTAGCCGAAAGGGCTATCGAAAACTCAATGATTTTACTAGGTGAATGTGTCGGTGAATATTTCCATTGGTTTAATATGCCAGGTGTATTTAGAGTTCACCCCGCACCAGATACGAAAGCTATTAAACAAACACTTAGCTTAATGCATCTTAATATGGGTGCGCCAAAAGTAATTAAAAATCCAAAAGCCTTCCAAGAACTTTTAAATAAAGTTTGTAAGTATGATCCCGCTAATGTCTATAGTGATCTATTACTTCAAACGATGCATCGAGCTTATTACGACCCTGATGATACAATTAAACACTTTGGTCTTGCTCTTCCTTGGTATATGCAAGTTACCTCACCAATTAGAAGATATGGTGACAAATATAATCAACATATCGACCGCACGATGCGTACTGATATAACAAGTATTAAAACTGATGATCTATATGAAGAGTTGAAAGCTATATGCCAAAATATATCCGCTAAAGAGCGTATTGCTGATCGTACTGAACGCGATGTTAGTCACTATAAAATGGCTGAATATATGGAACAACATATCGGAGAACACTTTACTTGCTTTGTTGCTTACATAAGTAAATCCGGTATCGCTGTTAAAACCGATAATTACATATCTGGTAAGATTGAAATGAGTGTTTTAAGAGAACAAGGATATCTTTATGATAGTGATCATATGCGGCTTGTCAATGTTAAAAATCAGTCTCGCGTTGAAATTGGTGATGAAATAGATGCTAAACTTGTTAAAGCTAATAAAGAAACTGGTAAAATTGAATTTACCCTAAAAAGTATTAAGGGAAAACAAAAAGTATATCGAGCCAGTTAAAAACATATCACACGTGTGATATGTTTTTTATTTATCAAAAATCTTCTGAAATCCTTTAGGTTCCGTACCCGTGATAATATCTTCATCAAGGGCGATATCACCATATTTTTTATGAACATAAACATTCATTAGCATTCTAATAGCATCCATTAAAAGATTTTGATTAACTGATAAGTTATCAATAACTTCTTCAATGTCATAATTTTCATAGTAATCAATGTTCAAGATAAGATCTTCATCGCAAACTCCCTTAATAACTAAATACTTTGATGCCATATAATCAATCTTACCTAATTCATATAGTATTTCAGTAGCATTGGCAGGATCTATTTTACAAAGGTTACGGATAAAGCCTAAGATATTCATACTAATTGCCTCATCAAAATGCATAAGCATTTTATCACGTTGATACCGACTCATTTTTTGAGCCTCGCGAATAATTAAAGCTATAGGTACATCTATATCATATAATTTAATATTTTCTTGATGATTAGGAAAACGACTTAAAAGCCATTCATTTTCCGAAGCTGATAAAGATTTCACAACGTTTATTTTACCTAACAATCCCATATTATAAAACTCATAACTAGCTTCTAACATTGAACATAATAAATTAGGTGATAAACTGGCATCATTATATAATCCGGTAATATCATCAACATCATATAAACTAGCTAATACTTCTGTATCACTATCAAGATTAGTGGCTTCCTTTTGGCGATAAGAATAAATCATAAAACTATCGACATATATAACGGATAGTAGCATTGATATACTTATCGTATCTAACATCTTTTCTGTCTCATAAAAGAGATAGATATCGGTAACTTTATCTTTAAGGCTTGCTTTAACGCTATAGCCTTTCTCTTGTCCCTCTAAAACCCAACGATTAATTATCTGTCTAATTTGTGCATTATACATAAGCCACCTCTTAAACGTTATGGCACTTATTATAACACGCTAAAATGATGAAAGCAATAAAAAAGACTTCCTTCTGAAGTCTATTTTAATAACTGTTCTAAAGCCATCATAACCCCTAAACGACCATATTCATATGTAAGCGATCCTTGTTGATATGCAATATAAGGACTTCTTAATGGTCCATCACAAGATAATTCAATTGAAGATCCTTGCGTGAAAGTTCCTGCTGCCATAATAACTTTATCAGCATAACCTGGCATATCACTAGGTTCTGGTTTTGCAAAAGAATCAATTGGAGAGGCCATTTGAATACCCGTACAATATTTAATAAGATCATCAGGATTACCAAAAATAATATTTTGAACAATATCAGCTCTAATATCATTCCATTTTGGTTCAACTTCATAGCCAAGTTTTTCTAAAACTTTACTCGTTAAAATAGCCGTTTTTAAACTACTAGCGACAACTGATGGTGCGAGATAAAGGCCTTGAAGAAGTGACCGGTTAATACCTAAAGTAGGACCTACTTCTCGTCCTTCACCCGGTAAGGTTAGTCTTTCACCGCATAGATCAACTAAATCTTTACGGCCAGCGATATAAGCGCCATTAGGAGCAATACCGCCACCAAGATTCTTAATTAGAGATCCAACCATAATATCTGCTCCTACTTCTGTAGGCTCTTTATCGCTAACTAATTCACAGTAACAATTATCTACCATAATAATAACATCTTGATCGATTGACCGGATATGCTTGATAACTTTTTCTAAAGCATCTATCGTTATACTTTTTCTAGTTGAATACCCTTTTGATCTTTGAATTTCAATTAATTTAACCTTATTTTTTTGCAAATATTCCGTTATTTTTTTATAATCAAAATCATTATTAATAAGATTAATTTCATCATATTTTATACCAAATGAAGCTAAAGAACTCGGATTATCTTTAATACCAATAACTTCGTGCAAAGTATCATATGGTGTGCCAGTAATACTAAGCATTAAATCATTAGGACGAAGAAGGGCAAACAAAGCTACGGTAAGAGCATGACTACCCGATACAAATTGATTACGAACTAAAGCATCAGGTGCACCTAAAACATCAGCAAATACTTTTTCAATTACTTCCCTTCCAAGATCATCATAACCATAACCTGTTGTTGATTCAAAATGATTAGTCGATACATGGTTTTTTTTAAAGGCATTTAAAACTTTTAAACTGTTTTGTTTAGCCATAGCATCTATTTCATCAAAAGTATCTTTTATTTCTTTTTCAGCTTCCGTGATTAAAGATACGGTTTTATCACTAAAAGTTAATTCATCTAACATTTTATCCCTCCATCCACACGGATGATTGTATTATTAATATAACTTGCTTCATGAGATCCTAAAAAGTAAATAGCATTAGCTATCTCATCAGGAGTAGCAAAGCGGTTAAGAAGAATATTTGAACATTCGGATGCGATATACTCATCATCAAGGCATTTATTCATATCTGTCATTACCCATCCTGGACAAACAGCATTAACACGAATATCCGGCGCATAAGACACAGCTAAATTATGCATCAAGGAAATTAATCCCGCTTTGGAAGCATCATAATCAATGCTATATGGATAATAAGTATCAAGACCGTTCGTTGAAGAGACCATAATAATAGAACTACCTTTAGGCATATATTTAGCACAAGCCCTAGAAAGTAAAAATGGCCCAACTAGATTAACATCTAATATCTTCATAAAGTTGTCTTTAGTTTTATCTTCAATCGTTGTATCGATAGCAATACCAGCATTATTAACTAGGACATCAATATGGCCATAACGTTCAATAACCTTATTAACCATATTATTAATATCTTCTTCATTACTCATATCAGCTTGAATAGTTAAAGTATCACTCCCATACTTTACTACCTCATCCTTTATTTTTTCAGCTTCAGAGTAACTATCTTTATAATTAATAACAACATCATATCCTTCTTTAGCAAACTTAAGTGCTGTACTAGCGCCAATGCCTCTAGAAGAGCCTGTAATTAAAACAACTTTCTTTTCCATAAGCCACCTCTTTATCATTATACCAAAAAAAGATAATTTTGCTTATCTTTTTCGGCTACTTATAATAGGATATGGAATCCCATATGGATTATCCTCACGTGTTACTTCAAAGCCATCTTCAGCCTGCTTGCAAGCTAAATCATAAACATCATCAATCCAAAAAGGTATTGGTGAGGTTTCCGTCATCATTAAGGTATCGTATTTAAATAACTCATTATCAGGTATACAGCCACACATAGCAATATAAAACTCTTTATGTTCTTTAGTCGCTTTTTTAATCATTATTTTAGTCGCATCGCATGGCATAATACCTACTAAGACATCAAACTCGGAAATGGGTGTCTCTAGTGTAAACATAGAATGCCTTAGACGAACATTTCCAAGGCCCGTAACAATTAGTTTAGGATCATATACGGTAATTGTTCCGGAACTATTAGCCTCTGTTTGAAGTTGATCCATATGATATGAAAAGGCTGGAAAATATCCACCTCCAACTTCTAGGAAATGACAATCAAGCCCGTATTTTTTCCCTACCATTTCAGCAAAGCCTAAATAATAATTCTCACTTTTATCAAGTAAACCCAAACAATCATATATCTGCATCATAATATCAGCCTCACCATTTAAATCTTCGTGGGCTAAAAAGTTATGAAGAATATATTCTATAGCTCCCGGTGAATATTTATCACGATATTGATTTAAATATTCTCGTAACATTTGAATATAAATTAAACGGTTAGAAGGTGTTACACGCATAAAATACCATCACTCGCCTTTTAAAGTCCCAATTGTTTTTTCGGGAGCTTTAGATTGTTCTTGAACATATAATTCTTTTTCAATGCTATCAATCATTCGGTCAGTAAAATGCCAATCCTTATTTAAAGTATCAATAAAATGTTGATAAGTAATAACGATACCATCAAATGATGATAAAGCATACACTTGTTTTAAAACTTCATCATTATCTTCGCCTAAAAGACGATTAATATAAAATAGATAGTAATATACCTGTTTCAAATATATATGTTTATCACTATTTACATACTTCATAAAAAAGTTTTTAGCTTGTTGATACTCCTGCATTGTATATAAAATAATTCCAATGCGATAAATAAAATCATAATTACCGGTATCTTCAAAGGCTTGGATAGCTATTTTAATCGCTCTTTGATTTTTACCTTCCGCTAAAAAACTATCGATTTGATTATCAATTCTAGTTTCCTGAATAAAATCACTAGCCGTCTTATTTTTTTCATTAATAATTGCTAAATTATGTTGTAATCTAACGTTATCTGGTCTTAATTTTAAAGCGATATTAACATAATACTGAGCTTCTACGTAATTTTCAAAGACAATAAGTATTGCAACTAAAAGAATTAACGTATCAACATTATCAGGTTCTAATTCATTTAATTTTTTAAGTAGAATGTAATTACGCCCTAAGTTCTTACTCGTCATAACATAAGATTTTAATGACATAATCTCTTCTTTTCGCTTGTCCCGTTCAAACATCGTCTTAATCCTTAAAACTAATTTCATTAAATAACTTAAATCAAAACGATAGTTATTAATATCAAGTAGCTTAATACAAACTGCTAAATGTTTTTCAGCTTGCTCATAATCTTGAATATTAACAGCTTGAATAAACATCCGATAATTGGTTAAAACTCTTTTGCCTATTTTTGTTTTAGAGACAATATCCGATGGTTCTTTAACTTGATTTGTAGGTAGACCCATCAAAGTTCGAAGCAAACAAATATATATTTGACAATCAACACCAGTTGATGTTTCATAATTAGTTATATTAATAATGGCATTAGAGTAGTCTTCTTTATCGATATATAATTTAGCAAGACTATAATACTGATAATATTCAGCGCGGTTAGCTGCTAAAAAGGCGATATCGTTTTCACTAAATGGTGTATTTTTGATAGTATCCATTTTCCCCACTCCTCGAGTGTGTTATTTTAACAAGTAATACGGAAAAAGTCAATTTTATTCTATAACTAATAAATTGACAAATAAAATATTAAATGTTAGTATATATAGCACGCAAAGAAGGGTGAAAACCATGAAGTTGTTTAAAAAGAAAGATATTTTTACTTCTTTATCCGATATTGGACTAATTAGAAAGAATAATGAAGATGCGGTTATTACCATTAATCATCCCCGTAATAAGAAAATTAAACTATTAGCGGTTGCTGATGGCATGGGTGGTCATAAAGATGGTGAAGTTGCTTCCCATTTTGTAACACAATCATTAAAGAAATGGTTTAACAATGAAAGTGAATTAACTTTTGCTTCAACCCTTTTAACAGTTAGCAAAATATATCAAGTTATTATCGATATTAATAATGATTTATTTAGACAAGAGTCAAAGAAATCAGGATGTGGGACAACCTTAACTTGCGCCATTGTTACAGAAAAAGATACGATTATTGCAAATATTGGTGATTCAAGAGCTTATTCTGTTTATAATGGTGAGGTTACGCAGTTAACTAGAGACGATTCTTTAGTTTGGTATTACTATGAACACGGAACATTATCTAAAGATGATTTGCGTTTTCATAATCAAAGTAGTTTAATTACAAAATGTGTTGGTCGCACTTACAATACCAAACCAATTATTTCTAAAATTAGTAATAGTAATTATGATGGATTATTACTATTTACCGATGGGGTTACAGATTGCTTATCTGATGAAAAAATCAAGTTCCTTGTTAGTTCTGGTGATGAAAAGAATATAGCTTCAAGAATTATTCATGAAGCCGTTTATCAAAAACAGGCCGATATAGTTCCTAAAGGTACCTATTTTAGAGATGTCAAAAATGGCAAAGATAATGCATCTGTTGCCTTGTATATGAAATCTATCCAAAATTAAAGTGATTCAAATGAATCACTTTTTTTATTCCTTTTTATTATCAAAAGCATTAACAAACTCATCTAAGCTGGTACTTGTATCAAAGTTATCTTTCCAAAACTCTTCATCCATATCTTCTGTCAACATTGGAGTTGGATTAACATTAACAGTATCACTAGGATGAGCCGCCAATGGTGTTAAGTCTAGACTATGTAATCGGCTATTACGATTACCATCATCAGGATGATAAGTTTTAGGATCATCAACAGCAATTGTCGTAAAATCCTCTAAATTAAGTTTTTCAAGGAAAGAGGAAAAAACAGATGTTCTAACGGCGTGTTTCGGTTTTTCTTTAACAGGTGTTGGGGGATTATGAGGATACTCCATAGTATCTAAATTAAGAACATCGATTTTTATTTTAGCAAGCTTATTCATAAAATCTTTTGTAAGCTTATTTATCGTTAGAGCGCTACTATCATTTAATGATTTTTTAGGTGTTTCTTTGGCATCATCCACTAGAACATCAAAAGTTTTCAAATACTTTTTAATATCTAGAAGATTATTTTCAAGAGCATCATCTTTATCTTGATAATACTCAATACCTTGCGCCAGCAATTTATCGATTTGTTCCATTATATACGCATAAACTTCTGTTTTTTTATGCATATTATCCCCTCTTCTTCTTTAGTATATGTCTTCTTCTAACCTCTTAGCTCTCTTTTTAAATATTTCTAATTGATGTTCAATCATTTCTTTATGATCTAATAATTGACTAACTTTAAATGATTTACGATATTCGTTAATAGCTAATGATGAATCAATATTTTCATCTTCCTTGGCTTTAGCTATATCTTTTGTAATTTTGACTAAATCTTCTTCTAAAAGTTGATAAACTCTATCATCGACGAGACTTAAGCCTCCAACTTCTTCACATAGTTCTTGAACTGAAGCTGAAGATTCTTTACGAAGATCATTTAAAGCTTTATCATAAAGTTCATCCATATAGACATCTTCAGCATATTTATCACGATATTCACTAATACTATCTTCAAGTTCTTCTAAACTAATATTATAGTTCTTAATCAAATAATCGTTTTGATATTCTTTAACCTTTTGTTCAAATAAAGCGCTTGGATATTTAATATTATCATTAGCAGCTAAACTTCTAGCCTCCCAAAAGCTTTTATTTAAAACTGTACTATATTTTTTATAATCATCAGCATCTTTAGCTTTATCACTCTCTTCACTATGGCTATTAGAAGGAAGTTCATCATACGTACTTATTGGTGAATCAACTAAATCAGCAACAATATTTTTAAAATCTTTACGTCCTTCCGATAAATCTTTAAGAGCATCTTTTAATTTATTACCATATGCTTCTAAGCGACGATTTTCTTCATCAATTATCCGGACTAACTCATCACGTCCATCATCAGTAGCATCAACATTAGTAAGCTTATTAAGAGAACTATTAACCCGGCGAACCTCTTCATCAATCATTTCTTGAATTAGTCCTAAAGTAATATGATCTTCTTTTAGGGCTCCTTTATGTTTCATCTCCACGTTAAGATCACTAATTTCAGCTTTCATTTCCATTAATTCATCATAATTACCCTTAAGATAATTACAAAAATCAGAAATTTCTTTAGATGTTATAACATGTTCATTACCATAATTTAACATTTTATTGGCTTTGACACTTATTTCTTTAGCTCGCTTTTTTAAAGATAATGCAATATCAGCCAGATGGAACTTATCACTACTATTAAACTCTATACTAGCCATTATTCCTTCTATCTCGGTTGTTAGGCGAGTTAAACGTTGGCACTCAAACTCTAAAATACGTCTTTGATCACTATCATCATTACTAGCAAGTGATTCAATTAAAGCCTTAGCTTCTTTCTCAACCCCAATGGCATTATCAACTTCGCTATTAACTTTATCTTCAAGAACGTGTTTATTATGTTCAATGTCTTCAATGGTATCAACATTGTTAGCTAGGGCATCCAAACATTCGCCCATTTCATTAATAAGACGATTATTAGCCTTTAAAAGTTCGTGAACATCCGCAATCGATGCAAGATAATCTTTTAAAGACGCTTCTTTTTCGTCACAAGATAATGTATCATCTTTTTTAATCGCATCAATATGTTCTTGATAATAACTAATACTATCTTTTTGGTACTGAATAATCGTATTTAAAACCTCATTCAATGTCTTTAAGGCCATTCGATAAACTTCATAGTTTTCGCTCATGTTATCCCCTCGATATTCTAACTATAATAATACACTATTAACTGAAATTTTACAATATAAAAAGGGGTATCACCCCTAATATAAATCTAAATAATATAAGTATTTTATATCTTTATTTATCAGTTCGACAAGTTTATTTTGATCCGTCTTACTAAACGTTTCACGCAAATTATCTTCGCCCCTTAACACAATATCAAACCGGTTAATCAAGATTCTATCAATAACATTAATACCAATTTTTCTTAAATAATCAATTGAACTACTAACTCTTTCTATATTCCATTCAGCATCAATAGCTAATTCGCTAGAGTTATTCAAACGAATCTTAGTCAAGGTTTCACTATCAATACCACATTCTAAAAGAAAGTCCATTACATCTCACCTCGTCCTTTAAATAACTCGTTTAATATTCTAAACTCATCCTCGGTTAAGAAACTATCTTTGACCATACTATAGAAAAGAGCTTCATCCAAGTTAGGATAGTTATTGATTAATAAAGTACTATAATATTTAAGAACTTTCGGTCTAGATATATATATACCTTGAATTAAATAGTAAATATTTTGATAAGATAATGGGGCTTCATTAAGACTATCTAACCATTTAATTCTATCATCATTAATACCAACCGCAATATTTTCTAAACTGGCATCTTTAATATAATGTTTAATTTCCGGATTAAAATAATTTTCAATATCGACATATTCATGCTTTTTAATATCAATTTTTTTAACTTGTAGATATCGAAAACGTAGTGCGACCTCATAATTAGTCTCTAATTGGTTACGGAAACGTTCAATATAGTCAAACTCCCCTAATTCGATATAATGGTCAATAACATATTCAAACTTTAAGCTAGCCAAAGCACGTGGTGAGGGGAAAGCCCCTTGTTTATCTTCTTCAATATGCATACCATAAGCTTCGGTTGCATCAATATTTTGTCTAAACAAATCACTATTTGTTCCGAGTACAGCTGGAGAGCGTGTAACTAAACGATTTAAAATTGTTGGGTATTGATACCTGATAAGACGTATATTCTTCATAAAGTATTCATATGTTCCCTTATCATCAACACTAATATAAACTTTAGGAATAGCAAAAAGATCTTTTAAAGATAAATTATTTTCATGCGCTATTTCTATTAGACTATCTAATATTTCCTTATTAGAATAAATAAGTAAAAGATAAAAGCGATTATAACTAGTCTTTTTAATCTTGCTATCTAATTTTGATACTTCTAAATTATAACGTTTTGGTTTAATAAAATCTAGTTCTTTATGATCATCAAGATATTTAAGCATTTCTTCTAAACTATCATAAGTTATATGTTCATTAATTTTAGTTAAAATATCTTTGGGAAAATTGTCATAATCATAACCATAATCGATAAATAACTGAGCAATTGTTTTCTCTTCACTAGATGGCGCAAGAACCGCACTAGTATTGTTATCATCTAAAGTAAGACTAACAACTTCCTCATCCAAAGTTAAAATACCTAAGTTTAAACGATTTAAAACATCAATAATACTAATAATGTAATTACATGTTTTGTTATCATTATTTAATAATTCTAAAAGAGTATAAAAATCTTCTTTATTAAAATATTCTAAAGTACGTCCCTCTAACTTATCAATAAGGTTAGCAGAACAACTCTCTAGATCTGAATTAGCATCATACTTATTAATCGTTTTCTTTTTTAAGGTTTCAACTTTAGTATTTAAAAGCTCAATAAAGCTTGTCATAATATTTTTATCTTCTTCATTAAAAGGAAGATCAAGGCCTTTTTTACGACCCCTTGCAACCGTTATAGGTATACGAAGTTGTTCAAGTAAAAGTGAAACTTCTTTAGAATCACAAACTTGCTTCAAAAGATTTTCTAATGTAACTGGGTAATAATCTAAAATCTTTGTATAATCCGATTCCACTTCAGATGCGATATGCGCTAAAGAGGTGATTAACTTCTCTATATCATCATCCGTATTGACAGGCATAGCTTCATTTATAACATTATGTAAAAGGGTTATTAAATATTGTTTAGTATTTTGGTTAATAACACCTTCCTTCGTAGATGCCCTTTTTCCTATATTCGTAAGAGCTATAGCGATAAATAATTCACATATATCATTAGGGGTAAGTGTTTCTGATGGACTAATAATCATCGCATAAGTTTCTAAATCACTAATAATACTATTATGCGTTAACTTATCACTTAAGTCATCTAATAGCTCCATATCTTTTTGATAATCACTAGCATCAATATTCATATCAGCTAAATTATCTAGATATTCTTGTAATTTATCCATCAACTTGGTAAATAGGGCATTTGCTTCTTTATAACGATCCGTTTGATATAAGGATGGGGACATTTCAGCTTCTTGCATCCAATACTTTTTCATTTTAAGGTCATCGGTAGCGTACTTTTCCTTAGTAAAATATGAAAATAAGACATTAATTTCATCAACATCTAATTCGATTAAACCTCGCAAAGGATTATTAGGGTATTTCAAAACAATTTTTTCAATTTCTCTTTTTTTCTCTAAAAGATCAAGCTTATTTTGACAAACGCTTTTCTTATAAGCAATGATACTTTTAAGACGTTCTAAAGCATTATCCATCCTTTTTAAACTCATAATATCAACCCCTATTATGCACATAAACATCTTATCATTTATACCCTAAAATTTCAAGATAACAAAAAAGATATGAAATCATATCTTGTGCATAAGAAATTGTAAATTTTTAGAGGTTTTTACCCCTTTTTTATGATAATCATAATTTTCATAGACAGCTAATACTTCTAAACCGACACTTTTAGCTACTTCTTTAACCTCATCAATCGTAAAAATTCGAAAAATATGTTTATCATGATAAGTCGTATTATCAATAGTAAAAAGGATCTGACTCGTCTCTATTTGCTTTTTAGCATCATATTCCCATATCATCTTCCTTTTAATATTACCAAACATATCAGTTTTTTCTCCTGATGCTTGAGGATTATGAAGATCAATCATTATTATGCCATCCTCTTTTAAATAATCTCTCATTTTTATTAGGGCTTGCCTTAATTCTTCGATACTATGCAAGTGATTCATAACAGCAAACATCGATATAATAGCGTCATATTTCTTAGGAATATTTAAATCTAAAACATTTTGTAAGAAAAGTTGCCCTTTCATCCTTGTTTTGGCAATATCTAACATTTCTTGATTAAAATCTACGCCATCAACCTTAAAATCCTTTTCTTCTAATAAAGATGCATGAATACCCGTCCCGCAGCCAACATCTAAGATATGACTTTTAGGTGTCAAAAAATGCGTTAGAAATAAAACCTCTTTTTGATAATCTTTCTTTTGATAAAATTGGTCATAGTATTTAGCAAATTCTTTATATTCGTGCATTAAAATCAGCCTTTCATAATAAATTAGCTATATTGTAGCACAATCAATTATTTTTAACAATTTACTTGATTAATTTTAAGAATTCTAATATCATATAACTAGCGAAGGAGTAATGTTATGATAGAGTTAAAGAATGTAAGTAAAACATATAAATCCCAAAAAGGTCTTAAAACCAAAGCCTTAAATGATGTTTCCCTTAAGTTTAATAATAAAGGAATGACTTTTATTCTTGGTAAAAGTGGTTCCGGTAAGTCAACTTTACTTAATATTTTAGGTGGTCTAGATAAATACGATAGTGGCGATATGATTATCTTAGGCAAAAGTTCAAAGAAGTTTAATCAAGCTGATTTTGATTCTTTCCGCAATACCTATGTCGGTTTTGTTTTTCAAGAGTTTAACATTTTAGAAGACTATGATGTATATGAAAATATTGTTCTTGCTCTTCAACTTCAACAAAAAGAAATTAATGAAAAAGAAATCGATGCTTTACTTGATAAACTTGAACTAACTGATTTAAAGAAGCGAAGAGTAAATGAGTTATCCGGTGGGCAAAAGCAGAGAGTTGCTATTGCTAGAGCGCTAATTAAAAATCCTAAAATTATTTTAGCTGATGAGCCTACTGGTAATCTCGATAGTAAAACAGGTAAACAAGTTCTTGACTTACTAAAAGAAATCAGTAAAGAAAAGCTTGTTATTATTGTTTCACACGATGAAGAATCAGCTAAAGAATATGGTGATTGCATTATTGAAATAAGCGATGGTAAAATTATTAATGACACTAACGATAAAACAGATGATATAAAGGAAGAATATCAAACTATAAAATCACATCTACCTTTTAAAGATAGTTTTAAATTAGGTTTAGGAAGTTTACGCCATAAAAAGATTAAACTCTTTTTCACAATTTTATTAACAATTATAAGTTTAGGTTTCTTTAGTGCCTCTGATACACTATTTCATCGCGATATTCCCCTTGCTCATGCTAGACTACTTTTAGATAAAAAGGAAAATTATATCGTTTTAAATCAATATCAAATGATTAAAGATGAAATCACTGATACCATTGTTGAAATATCTGAAGATAACATTAAAGATATTAAAAACACTATTAAAGGAGAATATTTTAATGTTTATGAATTAGATTCTAAGTTCTCTTTGTATAATTTATTACATATAAACAATACTGATATAGATGGTTCCCTATACTATAGAGATTTCAATATCAACTTTATAGCTTGTGATGACGCTAATAAAATTGTTGATGAAACAATAATTGGCCGTAACGCTAAAGAAAAAAATGAAATAGTCATATCTAACTTTGTAGCTGATAATATTATAAAATATGGTATTAATGTATATGAAGTAACATCTAACAAAGATAATAAACATTATTTTAAACCTCAAAATTATGACGATATCATTAATTCTAATTATACATTCTATATGGGTGATCAAAACAAAGTTAAAATTGTTGGAATTGTTAGTTATGATTTAAGTAAATATGAAAAATTAAAAGCACTTAATAGTTATGCACAAATGACTTCACAAGATGATAATCTTTATAACAAATTAATGGATGAAATAGAAGATACATACAATCACATTTTTGTAACCGAAGATTTTATCAAGAATCTCACTTTCCCTGATGATAACCATTTGATAAGTATTTATGATTACAGTTTAATAACTGGGTCTGATAATGAAGATAATAGTAATGTTACAGTTAAAACGGATGGTAATACAACTATAGTTGAAACTACAATGGTAGAAAGATTTGACTATGATTCTTTTTCAGCCTTAAACAAGACAATTGAATATTTCGATGGTAAAAAATGGGTAAAGACAGATCATTTAGATGACAATACTGTTATATTAGACTTAAATCGTATGAATGAGTTTGATGACTATGATGCCGAGCTAAGAGACTATCAGTCTAAACAAATAGAAAAAATAGGCTTCGACAAATGGTTTCAAAAAGAAGATTCTTTAAAAAAGAAATTCTTTGAAAGTTACATCAATAGCCATAACATTATTGGTAGAAAAGTATCATTTAAAGTTTCCTATGACTTTTATAATGATGAAGAAAAAGCTAATTACAAAGATCTTACCATTGTTGGCGTTACAAATCCAAATAATGAGGATAATCAAATCTATATATCTGATAATATTGCAAACGAGTATAAAACGAAACAATTATATCTTGGTGGCATTTTAGTACCTATTGAAAATGTTAACGATACTAAAGATATCTTAAAAAAATATCACTATAATAATGAGGTTATGGCTACATCAACGTATTCTGGAGATATATATGATATTGAAGAGTTTACTCACACATTTGATAAATTGCTACTATATATAAGTTTAGTTTTCTTTGTTTTCACCATTATTTTAGCTAGCAACTTCATTGTTAATAGTATTCAATATCGTAAAAAAGAAATTGGTGTTTTAAGAGCATTAGGTGCAACAAGCTTGGATGTTATTAAGATATTCTTATGGGAAGGTTTAACAATTGCCTTTATATCTAGTACGATTGCATCTATCCTTCTAGTGTTCTTCACCGGTTTCTGTAATGATATATTAATCAATCAAGCTAATATGGTAATTGGTCTATTCATCCTTGGATTTAGACAATTTGCCGTTATCTATATTATGTGTTTCATGGTCTATATTATCGCATCAATTATTCCTATTAAAAGGATAGCAAAAATGAAACCTATTGATGCCATTCTAAATAAATAACACAAAAAATCACATCGCATTGATGTGATTTTATTTTACTATCCAAGCAGTTGGGTGCCATCTTTCACCAGTTTCACCATAACCAACTGGTGTATTTATAATTTTATCTTTTTCAACTAAAATACTAGAAGCTCCACCATCTAGATTAGAAGCATTATAAACTTTATAGCGTTTTAAGACATTGATTAATTCTTTATATGAAGCGCCACCTCGGTATCCGCCACGGTTGCCATTACCATCAACAGTTACAAATAAAACAATACCATCACGACGTTGAGCAATAACTTGCCGTGGATGAACACCACCACCTTTACCTTTAACAGAAGCCTCTTTACCGTTAACAATTAAGAATGGTCCAAACTGAACAGCATCAACGATACCAGTTTTAATAGCTTTATCAGCCGTTGTTTTCGTTAAAACTAATTTATGTTCTTTATTAAATCCGATGAAACCTCCGCCCCAGCCGTTTTTAATACCACGCCATACAACCTTACCATTTTTAATAACAATACCGGTTGCTCTTGATCCATCGCCATGAGCTTTAGGATCTTCAAAGCCGCTCGCATTAATTCCAACTAAAGCATTATTTTTCTTAACAATTGTCTTAACTGTTTCACCTTTTTTACCCAATTTCGAAGATAACCCTAAAGAAATACGTGACGGATCATAAACAACCGTTATATAATAAGTATTCTTATTTTCTTTAAAGGAAAAGATTTTATAGACATCATTACCTTCATCTTTTTCTAAGATTTGCTTCTCATACTCAGATTCATAATTTTTTGTTTCATAACTACCAATTTGAATTGCATCAGTATTAGTTTCTTCATCAATTTCAACTATCGTATTTTCTCTTAAAACTTTATCAATAGTATCCTCATCATAAATCATTCGCGCTAAATATTTATGTTCCATTGTCGACATCGCTGTCGTAACTAAAAAATCTTTAAACTCTTCATTAGGTCCATATGCTAACACCAAGCATCCAACAGCTCCTAAATCAAGTATTCCAAGAATAATCATTAGCCACAATTGACCGTGGCCCTTCTTTTTCTTTGGTTTTTCACCTTGATCTTTTTTTAATTTTTTCATTTACTCACCCACTACATATGGATTATTCATCATCCCATCACCTGACGTTATTTCTAAATCTAGTTTTAAAGAAATAACCGGATAGACATCCAAAGATGTATTTACCTTACTAGCCATTAAATATCCTTCTTTAGAAATACTATAAATATTTGAACCACTAACATTTAATAAAAAGCTATTAGGTACACTGGTAATGAAATAATCCCCGATAGATAATAAACCAACATAACTGCTTACTTTATTCATCTTCACTTCTTTATAATCAATGTGATAATCACCAATATCCCACTCTGTTAAAACTAAATCATCTTGATTTAAAGTTGGAAGATAAGTATTATTTAAATAGTATCCTAAATCAGTTTTAGTTGTTACATTATAAACATTGCTTTTTTTACCAAAAATATATGGCGTATCTAATTTATCAACTTTAAGGACTTTTATGGATGTATCGCTTTTAGCAATGACTCTAAATAATTGTTCTTTATAACTGATATATTCGCCAACATATAATTCACTAGTCGTTTTGGCATCATATGTTTGAACAAGATATGGATTATCCTTAGTTCCATCACCTTTTAAATAAGCTTTATATCCATTTAGTTCAATAATAGGTCTTACGCCAAGAAATGATTCATAATTACTAGGAATTTTAATATTGCCATCTTCATCAACAATTAAGCCTTGATTATCATCAGCCATCCAAAAATCTTTACCAACGAGATAGCTCTCATTAGCTCCAACCTTTTGATATATTTCTTTGTTTAATAAATAGACTTTATCACTTGTTAAACTATTACGATCTAAGTTTTTAAGATAAACATTTTCAAGCCAATCTTTAACATTAGATTTATCATATTCATTTGTTATACCATATTTTAAATTGGTAACGGCTTCATCAGCCATTAAGTAGATACTATTTTCATCTAAATATAAAATACGATACATTAAACCACTAAAATATAAATAATTGTTCTTGGCATCTTTTCTAAAATAATAAGAGTCTCCATCTTTTAATAACTTATTATCAATTAGGTTTTCTTTATCTGTTAAATAGCCAATCATACTATAAGTTACATCTTTAGGTTTATGTTCTTTAATATAAAAATGAACTAGACGATAGCCATAAAAAATAACCATAAAAGATAAAAAGCAAATACTTCCAACAATATAAGCTATTTTTAAATATTTCTTTATATTTTTCATACAACACCACTACTTTAAACTTCTTATTCATTTTAACATAAGCCACGTAATAAGACAAGTAAATAAAAAAGTGAAGCAAAAGCGCTCCACATTATTTAAGCAAAGTTTTTTTAATAACGAAAACAGCTAAAGCCCCAACTCCAGTTAAAGACGCCACCCCAATTGCGCCAGTAGTGGCATTAGCGTCATCTTCAATTTTGTCCTCTTTATTTTCCTCTTTTGATGATTTAGATGACTCTTTCTTCGTCTCTCTTTTCTTGGTTCCAACCTCAACTATTTTATCGGTTGGATTAGTTATAACTTTTTCATCTATTTTTTCACGGCTCTTAACTACATTATCTTTATCTTTTATTATTTGATATGTAATTTCTTTTTCGCCAACGACTCCTTCTTGAATGACTTTTTTCTCATCCGTGTATAAATCAGGATTCTTTTTTTCAACAATTTCATAATCTATTTTCGTTTTTTCTAATTGTGTTTCTTTATACTCACACGTTCCATCATCGGTATTAGCACTTTTATTATAGTTAATAGCATTTTTATCAACACACCCTAAAACACGATACTTACATTTACCATTATTTTTGTTAGCATTAGGATTATAGTTAAGCGCTGATGGATCGGTACATCCAGATACTACGGGAGCTTTACAAGTACAAGATGGACTTGTGGTTCCATCCCTGCAAGCTTGGTAACCCGATGAGGAACACCCTACCACGCCTCCATGATGGGAACAACATCCACGTTGCGCAAAAACATTGCTAGGTATAAGGACAATACTCAATCCTAGCAATAACATTATCTTTTTCATAACTAAACCTCACTTCTTACTTCGACATTATTATATCAAAGAAAAAAGAAAAAGAACATAAAAATGTTCTTTTTTAACCTACTGGGGCGGACATAGGGATTCGAACCCTAGCATAATGGAACCACAATCCACCGTGTTAACCCCTTCACCATGTCCGCCATTTGAAATACGCAGTATCATTATATCAATAAACCATTGATTTTGCAAGTAAAATGTGTAAATTTGCAAAAATATTAAAATGTGATACAATATTGCTTGTTTTCGGAGATGATGAAATTTGAAACACACATTAGATGTGTATGCTGTCCAAAAATATCCTGAAGATTTATATAAAGCTTTAGGGCACTTAAAAAAAGGAGCAAGAGATGTCATTTTGTTTAGTAATACGAAATGTCATTTACAACTTGGCTCACAACATATTCATAGTCGTCAATTTGATTCTTTTTTATGTAGTGAAGAAAGTGGTATCGTTATTTTACTTATGCGAGATGGCGAAGTATCAATGACCGAAGTTATGGATTATCTTGATAAAGTTAATACACCATATACCGAAGTAACATTTGAAAAGAATCAAGATTTATATAAAAATGATTATAATGTTAAGGAAATGTGGTTTGCCCGCGATTTAAAAGGCATTGAATCAGGACTTAAAGATAGTAAAGAACGTCATAGCCATGGTGCTGACTACTATCCTTATTTACCTGGTTACTTAGATTTATCTTATACCATGTCAATTAGCGAGGAAGAAACATCTATTTATGGCCGTGTTTTTAAAGGCTTAATTGAGACTGATGATAAGATTATCAACATTATATGTGATGAAGGAATTGAAATCTCACCTAAAAAGGTTTGTCAATTGTTAAAACGGAATGGTTTTTCAACTTCTATTCATTTACAAGGTGAACCAGAAATAATGGAAGATAAAGAAAAAGTAATGGTTTTAGAATAGCCATTGCTTTTTAATTAACCGATTTTCTCATTATACATAAAATATAATGAGGTGTTAGAAAATGTATAATGAAAATGGTAATTTATTTGAACCATATCAAGGCTTTATTCGTGGTAATATGTTCCAAGATTTATATAGTCCCTTTGGCAAAGTATATGAAATTAAACCAATGAATGAACAAGCTGAGTTATTAACATACATTGATATGTTAGATTTTGCTTGTATTGATTTAGGACTATACCTTGATATTGATCCTGATAATATTCAAATGATTCAACTTTATAATCAATTAAGAGAAGAAAAGAAAAAAATTAAAAAGCAATATGAAGAAAGTTATGGACCTCTAACTTTAGCTAGTAAAGCATTGGAAGCACGGCCATGGGCTTGGGATGAAACACCTTGGCCTTGGGAGGTGTAATAATGTGGAAATATGTTAAAAAGTTAGAATATCCTGTTAATGTTCGTCATAAAGAATTAACAATGGCTAAAAACTTATTAGCGCAATATGGTGGACCTGATGGGGAATGGGCTGCAGCAATGCGTTATTTAAATCAACGTTTTAATATGCCAGATGAACGAGGTAAAGCATTGCTAACCGATATTGGTACCGAGGAAATGGCTCACGTTGAAATGATTGCAACAATGGTCGAACAACTTATGATGGGAGCTTCTATAGAAGAATTAGAAGCTGCCGGTTTAAATGCTCAATATGTTGAACACGACCATGCCTTATTCCCTGTTGATGCGGCTGGTGTTCCTTTTACCGCAACTTATATTGAAACAACTGGTGACTGGGATGCTGATTTAGTTAGTGATATGGCTGCCGAAAAAAGAGCTAAAGTTACATATGAAAACTTAATGCGAATGACGAATGATCCAGATTTATTAGGTCCTCTTTCTTTCTTAAGACAAAGAGAAGTTGTACATTATCAAAGATTTAAAGAATTAAGAGAATATTATAAACAAAAGTATAATAAAGAAGATCAAATGTAGAGAAATGTTCAAATGAGCATTTCTTTTTGTGATTAAAACTAAAAACAACGAATCAATGGACAGTGGCTACAATTGCCAAACCCCATTAATTCGTTGTCTGCGAATAATGTATCACAATCTAGTAAAAATAGAAACTATAATATGTTATCTAACAATAATAGAATTTTAACAAAAAAGGAACCACGATAGATAAAAATAGCTTATCTATTATGGTTGACGAATCAACCCATAGTTCCTCTGTAGAAGATAATATATCACAATCTAACAATAATGTCAAATCTAGTACATTATCCAATAATAGTAATATGCAAGATAATATAAAGTATTCATTAAGTGGAAAAGAATTCAAACCAACAAAGTATTGTAGTGTTACAATTGATGTGAGACCCCAAATATACAAATAAAGCGATAAATCTGTTAAAATGTATTTTGTAAACCAAATTTTAACTAGAAAGGATTTATCGCT
>CANQCR010000021.1 GCA_947589735.1 uncultured Bacilli bacterium
TTAAGTTGAATACTAAATGGTTAGTTCATTAGATACAATAACAATTAGACATCTAAAACTGGGTATAAAAATAAAATTACCGGTGATAAATAAATATAGTAATAAATAATATCTAACCAAATTATTTAAAACTTTAGCTGATGAAGATTTGGAGTGGATAATAAATGCTGAAAAGAAGAAAAATAAAAAGAAAGTGGATAAATATTTCTGTAGCAATTCTTTTAGTAGCGCTTATTTTAACAGGTACGGGGATAGTGGTTAATGTCACTAATTTTTTAAGTGGTCAAAAGTTAAGTGGTAATAACTTTGGAACTCGTTTAGTTGATCCTAATACAATGGATTCATATAAAGACGAATTATTGAATGACAAGAATGGATCCCGTTATGCTGGAAGAATTTGGTCGGATAAGACAACCCTTTTAGATAAAGTTGACCTTGATATGGAAACAGATGGAATCTCTAAAACAATTAATGGTAATTCAGAGTTCATTCAAGTCTTTTCTACTTTAGGAAGTAGTGAACAAAAGGTTGATGTAATTAAAAATCCATTAGATTTGGTAATTGCGATTGATTTGTCATCTTCGATGGGGCGTGATTCTGTCGATGATGGTTGGACACCGGAGGATCAGAATATTAGACTTTCTCACTCCCGAATTTATGCTACTGTTCAGGCTGTTAATGAAGCTATTGATGCTTTAATGGAGAAAAATCCTGAAAATCGTATTGCGGTTATTGGATATGGCGCTAATGCGACGGTCTTATTACCTTTAGGGCAATATAAGCGAAATGAGAAAGCTGATTATATAACAATTGAAGGTCTTCGTAGCGTTTTTGGTGATAATCCTACGGCTGATGGAAAGTTTACTTATCAAGCTGATTGTTTTTTTGAACTTTCAATCGATGCTTTAAAGAAAAATGGGAATACTTATGATCTAATTCAAAAAAAGATTACTAATCATCCTGATGTTGTTAGTGGAAATGGGGCTCAAGAAACAATTGGCTTTCTTACTAATATGCAAGGTGGCATTTATCTTGGCCTTAATGAATTAACTTCAACCGAAGAAGCTACATATACAACAGAACAAAATGGTAAAAGAATAACTATTGCAAGAATACCTGCCATCTTTATTATGACTGATGGTGGTTCTAATTTTGCCTTTAGAAAAGAAGGCGATAATCCTAAAATACCTGATAATAAAGGTGATGAATGGTATAACGTTTATATTCCTGAACCAAGCCTTGCCGATCAATATATTTATTTTGGTTATCCTGATGCAAACGCTAGTGGTGTTTTATACTCTAATGATTCAAGTATTGATGGTGCACCGGGTATTATCCTAGAAAACTTATTAACTTCTTCATATATGAAGTTAAAGGTTGAAAAGCATTATAATTTATTACAAAAAGAAGCTGGCGTTGATGATACTAAAACAGAACTTAATGTTCAAACTATAGGTGTTGATTTAAGAGATACACCAGCCTGGGCAAGATCAAGATTATATGTTTCTTTGGATCCAGAAAACTATTTTAAATCTGATATAACGACGGATTATGATAAATTTCTTCCTGAAACAGAGATTGAAACAGTTATGAAAGAAACTTTAAGTAGTTGGAATACTTTAAAACAAAAGCAAAGTACCAAAGCTAAAATTGGTTTTATGCAAAAGCCAAAAGATCCTGATAAATATATAAATATTGCGCCAATTCCAGAAGAAGGTATCGGTTCTGGTGAAGAGAAGATAACGATGGATGAGGTTATTGAAAATATTAATTATGCTGATAATTTTAGTGATATATCTAGTAATGGTGGTCAACTAGAACAGTTATTCCTTAATGTTATTCAGAACCTTGATGGTGAGGCTTCTAGTCCAATTAGTGGAACTAACGAAGCTGGTGTTAGTGATTCTTTAATGTATTCAGACCCAATGGGTAAATATATGGAAATTAAAAGAAATGGTCTTACCATCGATGGCGAAAAGTATGATATGAGCTTACTTTTGTTTGGTAAATTACATAATATGCGTAAAGCTGCCGTTTATGATTATACATTCAATAGTACGCACAGAGGTCCAAATCATAACAGCGATGATATGGCTTTAGGTTTTACTAGTGGTTGGTATGATAAAGAAGGGAATTATCTAGAAGATGGTGGATCTTGGGATAATGGTGATACTTATTATGCTGATGTTACCCAAGTTCAAAAATATATTCCAACTTTAGATGAGTCAAGTAATATTACCCCAAAACAAAAGAAGACTATTTATACTTTGTATAGTTTTGTTGATAAAGAAGATGAAGAACAAATTAATCCATCATATGAAGATGAAAGCGTCAAATATAAAGTTAATGATATTCGGGTTTGGACAGAATATACGGGTAATTATGTCGATGAAGATCCGAGCGCTAACCCTAACTTAGGTTTCGATGAAGCTTTATATGTTAATATTCCAACGACCGCTTTACCACTTCAAATGGTTAAACTATATGTTGAAAGTGATGGCAGTATTTCTGATTATCAAACAAATTTAAATAACTATATAGCCTCAACACCACTTCGTTTATTTTATAGTGTTGGTGTTTCATCACAAGTTATGACTGAAGATGGATTAGATCTTGATTTAGCTAAAATAAATCAAGAATATATTCAAAAAAATAAAGTTAATGACACAATTAGATTTTATGCCAATTATTATAGTAATACGAAGTATGATGGTTATTTAACTGATACTGAGGTAGAACGAACAAGGGGAGATGCTAGTGTTAGTTTTTCTCCAAGTGCTACTAATCGTTATTATACATATCAAAAGCCATTACCATTATATGAAATGGCTATAAGTGACATACCGGATGAAAATGGCTTATATAAATCTCTTGAATTAGGTACTAAAGAAGAATACGAATTATTTAAAAGTACCCATAAAACAATATCTAATAGTTCATCATTTGATGATAATAAATGGTATTATATCGTTGTTGATTATTATATGCCAGGAAAAAGTGAAGCTATGCATTTAGCTGTTCCAAGAGAAGGTAAAGAGTTTGGCTCTGGTATCGGTGATGGAACTATTAAAAAGGGTGAATATTTAGAGTGGTATAGTGAAAAGACTGATACTTCGGCTACCTTTGATGCTTCTAAAGAGGCACCAAGTGATGCAGATGATTATGTTATTGCTACGCGCCCTGGTGGTTTAAGAGTGGGTGATTTAGCTCAAAATCTAAGAGGTAAGACGAATAATGCAACCCAAACAGCTTATAATTATTATTTACCAACGATAAGTTCATCAACAAGTGGCTTTAAGACGCGCGATAATAATGTTATTATTAATATTTTCTTAGGAAATAATGGTCGTTTGGATGTTAATGATTCTCTTATGATGATTGCTAAAGAAGTAAAGACTGATACATTCAGTGAAAAGACTATCGATAGATCCCGTGATTATCAATTTGAAGTTAAAATTGATGATCATGAAGGGGATTATAGTGCGATTAAAATGTATAAAAATCCTTATAGTAATGAATGGCAACTTCGTCTTAGTACCATTGATATCCTAACTGATAACGATGGTTTCTTACAAGATAAGGATACGAAGTTATATGTTTATGAAGATGGTGACCAACAGTATTACGTTTATATCGGTGATAATGAAATAGATGGTGATACCGGTGGCGATGATGTCTTTAGAGTATACTCAGCTCCGGATAATGATAATCACATTGAACTAACAAAATCGGGAATGACAACTTATGTAACCGATCCAAATACGATTGATGGCGCTACCAAACTAAACAAATATGAAAAGGTTGATGACAATCATACTTTAGGATCAATTGATTTTTGGATTGATAAAGTATACTTAATTCCAACTAATATTGTTGATGAAAAAACTTGGGATCATTCATTAAGTGGATATAAAACATTGACAGAGTTTGTAGTGGCTCATTTGGATTCTATGAAAAAGGGTGTTGATGAATTAACAACATCATATAAAACAGAAACATCATATTTAACAACAACCCTTAAATTTGGTTATACTGCCCAAAACAAGCCAGCATCAAAACCAACAAGTTGGACCGATGATGAATGGGATAGTCAAAAAGAACATATTGCTAAATTAGTTTTAAAAGATAATGAAGGGATTATGTTATCAGGACTAAAATCCGGCGTAAACTATGAGACCATAGAAGAGATAACAACTAAAGATAATAAAGAAGGATATTATTTTGAAGAGATTAAACTAGGTGAAGAAGATACGGCCACGATAACTGATAAGACGGTTAAAGGAAGAGTAAACGCAAATTATATTGATGAAGTAGAATACATTAACCGCTATTATGCACCGACTAGTTTAGCTATTAAAAAGACCGTTAGTGGTTTACTAGGTGAGAAAGAAAAAGATTGGACGTTTGATCTTACTATTACCTTACCACCTTCTGCTGTCATTCTTGATAGTTATGATTATCATTATGATGTAATTGATGGTGTTACAAAAAGAGCTGATGGTAAGATAACTTTTGAAAGTCTTACTGACAATCATTATTTAGCTCATCTATCAATTAAACACGGCGAGACACTTGTAATTGAAGGTCTTCCTGAAGGAACAACTTATGAAGTTAGTGAAAATGATGCTAATCAGAATGGATATGTAACAACATCATTAAATGAAGTAGGTACACTAAGGCCTACTCAAACTGATGTAAGTTTTGAAAATAGTAAAATTGCTAAAAGCGATTTAACAATTACTAAAGAAGTTCAGGGCTTGTTAGGCGATAAAGAAAAAGAATGGGAATTTGAAGTTACTTTAAAGCCAAGCATAGAACAAGACTTCCCAACGAATTATGTCTATACTGGTACTAAGAATGGTACATTGGAATTAACTCCAAAAGAAGATGCTTATGTTGGTAAAATAACTTTGAAACACAATGATACGATTACTATTAAAGATATTCCTGAAAATACAACTTATGAAATAAAAGAGTTAGATGCTTCAAAGGATGGATACATTAGTAATGCTCAAAATGCAACCGGTCTTATCAAGGGCGAAGGCGTTTATGAAGCTCGCTTTACGAATATTAAATATGAACGTCATAGTCTTACTATATCTAAAGAAGTAACTGGTAGCGCTGGTGATAAGAATAAAAATTGGAAGTTTAAAATCGTCTTCACACCAGATACAGATGTCATTTTTGATAAAAGCTATCCATATGATGGTGGTACTTTAGAGCTAACGGAAAAAGATGGAAAGTATACAGGTGAAATAACTTTAAGACATAACGAGAGTATAACAATTAAAAATATTCCAGAACGAACTAATTATGACATTGAAGAAGTAGAAGCTAATGCAAACGATTATCAGACATTTATAACAGGTAATCAAAGTGGAATTATGAATGATGATGTGACCGTTAAATATACAAATCGTAAATTATCAAAACAAGATTTAACGATATCTAAAGAAGTAACGGGAGCATGGGCTAGTAAAGATAAAGAGTGGACTTTTACAGTTAAACTTACGCCTAGTAAAGATGTTTATCTAAATGGTTTCTATCATTATGAAGGCAGTAAAGAAGGCGAGATGGAGTTAACTAATAATTCGGGTATCTATACAGGTAAAATTACTTTAAAAAGTGGAGAGAGTATAACACTTAAAGAAATACCTGAAGGAACAGCTTATGAGGTTAGCGAAGATGACGCTAATACTGATGGTTATACGACAAGAGTAACAGGGGATACTAAAGGTGTATTAGCTTTCAATACCCCAACGCCACATATAGCTTTTGAAAATATTAAATTATCAAAGCATAGTTTAACAATATCAAAAGAAGTAGCTGGTGGCGCCAGTGATCCTGATAAAGAATGGACTTTTAGCCTTACTTTAACTAGTAAAGATGGTGTTACACTATTAGATAGTTATCCTATTTTAGGTGGTAATACAGCCAGTGAAGTAAGTGTTATTGATGAAAAACGTTTAACACTAGAAAAAGAAAGTGATACTAAAGCTAAAGCAACCTTTAAATTAAAGGGTGGTCAATCGATAACTATCAATGATTTACCAGAAGGTACAACTTATGAGGTTAAAGAACTAGAAGCCAATACTGAAGGCTATGACACTAGAATTACCGGTGATGAAAAAGGTGTTTTAGAAAATGTGGATACCAAGTCCGTTAAGTATGTTAACCATAAAGCATTAAAATATGATTTATCTATTGGTAAAGTTGTAAAAGGTGGTGCTGGTGAAAAAGATGCATCTTGGGCCTTTAATATTACATTGACACCAATGGATGGGGAAGAACTATTAACTACTTATCTTGTTGAGGGTATTGAGCCAAGTCTTATCAGTTTAACCCGTACCGAAGATGGCTATAAAGGCTCATTATCATTAAAACATGGTGATACAGCAACAATTAAAGGTATACCTGAAAATACGGGCTTTAAAATTGAAGAGGTTGAAGCTAATAAAAATGAATATATAACTGAAGTGAATAACCCTAATACAGGTATACTAGATAAGCAGTTAGATCCAATAATCTTTACTAATACTAAACTAGCTAAATATAATTTGACAATTGTTAAAACTGTTAAAGGTAATTTGGGTGACAAAGATAAAGAATGGACATTTAAAGTTTTATTAACCCCACCACCAATTAAAGACTTAGATAAAGAATATGCTTACACTAAAGAAAATGCTCACGGAACTAATTTAGATGGTAAGATGTCTTTAAATAAAGTATCAGATCATTATGAGGGTGAGGTAAGCATAAAAGATCAAGAAAAAATAACCATTAAAGATTTACCAGAAGGAACGACATATCAAGTTGTGGAACAAGGTGCGGAAGCTGATGGTTATAAGGTAGCTACTGATAATGATAATGGTATTTTAAATGATCATCAAATGGTAAAAGTTACTAATACTAAAGTTTCATATCATGATTTGCAAATTGAATCGCATTTAAAGGGTAATAATCCTGATCCTGAAATCGAATGGGATGTTGAAGTAACCTTAACACCATCTTCTGATAGTGGATTAGAAGATAGTTATGTATGGGTTGATGATGATGGTGTATCACATCTTCTTCCATTAACACCAAACGATGATGGAACTTATACAGGCCACTTATCTTTAAAAGGTAATAGTCATGGAACAATTAAGGATTTACCATATGGAACAACCTATGAAGTTAAAGTTCAAAATGCTAATCAAGACGGTCATAAGACAACCATTGATGAGAATAGTGGTGTTTTATCAGAAAATATGGAGGTTACTTTTACAAATGAGCGTAATTTGAAAATACCAAATACCTTAGATGATATTATGAAATATATAATTATCTTTGTTATGGCTCTAATAATTAGTAGCTGTGGTCTATATTTATATTTACAAAAAAGAGGAACTAATAATTAGTTCCTTTTTTAAATATTTGGATTTTCAACATCAGCTAATGTTTCCGTTGAAGATAAAGAAATGACGTATAGAGCAATAACTTCGGAGATAACAACTAAAATTGAGGCAGCTATTTGTAATTCATAGCTTTTAAGATTATCACCTCTTTTTTTAGCAATATTATATAACTGATAGTTGATATATAAAAAGAAGACGCCGGATAGTAAAATGACGACGCGATTAAAAGTTGTTAACTTTAAAGTGTTTTTATTACTTAAGATCTTTGGGCGCTTTTGTAAACCTCGCTTTTGATTATAAGTAATGACAATAGCGATAATCGTTGTAACAATCGATATAACAAGGGTTATAATTTGGTAGTTAACATACTTAATTTCTTCTTCCTTCATAATACAATATATGTTTTTTATGATATAATAACTATGGTGGTTTGATGAAACAAAATAATATTAGAAATTTCTCAATCATTGCGCATATCGACCATGGTAAAAGTACTTTAGCTGATCGTATTCTTGAAAAAACGGGAACGATTAGTCAAAGAGAAATGAAAGATCAATTACTTGATAGTATGGATATTGAAAGAGAACGTGGTATTACTATTAAGTTAAATGCTGTCAGGTTAAAATATAATTATAAAGGTGAAGATTATATCCTTCATCTTATTGATACACCAGGTCATGTTGATTTTACCTATGAAGTATCTAGATCGCTTGCGGCTTGTGAAGGAGCTTTATTAGTTGTTGATGCAGCTCAAGGAATTGAGGCTCAAACCTTAGCTAATTTATATCAAGCCTTAGATAACAATTTAACGATTATTCCAGTTATTAATAAGATTGATTTACCTAATGCGGATATTGCTAAAGTCACAGCTGAGCTTGTTAACACTATCGGTTTTGATGAAGATGAAATTATTTTAGTTAGTGCGAAAACCGGTGTCGGGGTTGATGAGTTATTAGAGGCTATCATTGAGCGTATTCCTGCCCCTAAAGGAAATAACGATGAAGCTTTGCAGGCTTTAATTTTTGATAGTTATTTTGATGCCTACCGGGGTATTGTAACCCTTATTAGAGTTATTAATGGTCATATTAAAGTTGGCGATAAAATAAAAATGATGGCGACTAATGCTAGTTATGATGTAACAGAACTAGGTTATAATAGCCCTTATGAACATAAAGTCGATACCCTTTTAGCGGGTGAGGTTGGTTATTTATGCGCTAGTATTAAAAGTATTGAAGACGTTAAAGTTGGTGATACGATTACGCTAGATGCTAATCCTGCTAAAAAGCCTCTAGCTGGTTATAAACCAATGAAATCGATGGTTTTTTGCGGATTATATCCAATTGAATCAAGCAAGTTTCCACTTCTAAGGGAAGCTTTAGAAAAATTAAAACTAAATGATGCCTCTTTGTCTTTTGAGCCGGAAACATCTCAAGCATTGGGATTCGGTTTTCGGTGTGGCTTCTTAGGATTACTTCATATGGAAATCATTGAAGAAAGACTAGAGCGCGAGTTTAATATTGAACTAATTGCGACGAGTCCATCGGTTGTGTATGAAGTTGAATTAACAGATAAAACACTAGTGATGGTTGATAGTCCAGCTAAACTTCCAGACCGAGCTAGAATTGCCGAAATAAGAGAGCCTTATATTAAGACCAATATTTTTGTTCCTAGTGAATATATTGGACCAATTATGGAGTTGTGTCAAAACAAACGGGGTAATTATTTATCAATGGAATATATTGATGCGACTAGAGTTAATATTCATTATGAGATACCTTTATCAGAAATTGTGTATGATTTTTTTGATAAATTAAAAAGTTATACCAAAGGGTATGCTTCATTTGACTATGAATTAGTTGGCTATAAACCAAGTAATCTTGTTAAAATGGATATATTATTAAATGGGGAAGCGGTTGATGCTTTAAGTACCATTGTCCATAAGGATTTCGCTTATAAAAGAGGTAAGGCTATTGTCGAAAGCTTAAGAAAGCTTATCCCAAGACAACAGTTTGAAATACCTGTTCAAGCGGTTATTGGGACTAAAGCTATTGCGCGGGCAGACATTAAAGCGATGCGTAAAAATGTCTTAGCTAAATGTTATGGTGGCGATGTATCTCGTAAAAGAAAATTACTAGAAAAACAAAAAGAAGGAAAGAAACGAATGAAGATGGTCGGCAGTGTTGAAGTGCCACAAGAAGCATTCCTATCTGTCCTTAGTATGGAAGATGAATAGAAGGAGTTAGAAGATGGAAAAGAAATTAACGGAACAAGATGTTGTCAATGACTTTTTAAATAATGATTATACACCGGCGGAATTAGCTAGGTATTATGATAAAGTCTTCTTCCCGGGAAGATTAAGCGCTAAAACAATTAGTTCCATTTTAAAGACGAGTTCATATGCGAAAGAACATAAAGAGGAAATTGACATCAAAATGGCATCTTTAAGTAGAAGAGTTAATAAAGGAAAAACAATAACAGTCGAAGAAGTGTACCGTAGAATTGATCAAGAATTAAGTAAGATTGTTCGTGATGAAAGCTTTATTAACGAACACAATATTATGATGTTACGTTGTGTATATCTTTATATTAGTGGTTATAATTATGCTGAGATATCAAAGATCTTGTATTTATCTAAATCAACTGTTTCTAAATATATTGGTGAAGTCTTATCAGCGGGATTACTTAACGAAATTACTAAATCTTTGCTTCAAGATCGTCGTCAAGATAAGGATAAATATAATCCAACCCATCTAAATGAAGCCATTTTAAAAGTTGTTAAAACATTTGTTGAAACTGATGGTGATTATAAAAAAACGATTCAAATTAGTGGTATATCTGATCGGACATTAACGAGATACTTATCGCATCCAGAATTAAAAAGTATTATCGGTGATGAAGCTTTTGAGCAAGTAAAAAGTCTCGTTCGAAAAAGAACTGTCGCCCAGGCTCATCGCGCTACCGAAGTGTCAATGCGAAATCAAAATATCCGTACAGCTTTAGCTAAAGCCGAGACGCGCGGTAAAAGTCGTCAAGTTTTAGAGCTTATGTTATTAGATGGCATAACCGATCTTAAAAAAATCGCTACTTTAGCGGATGTACCTGAAAGTTATGTTTTAAGATTACTAGAAAAAACGGAAGAAATAGAATATACATATGGTGAATATATTTATCAAGAACTATTAATATATAAAGAATCTTTACCAAAAGAAGATATCAAGCCTTATGATGATACTAAATTAGATTTAATTAAAGCATATTTAACTAGCCGGTATCGTTTGGATGACTTTATGTATGAACACCATTTAGGTACGGAAAACTTACGGCAATACTTCTTTGGCAGTGGTAATCCTACCTCAGCTAGTCCCGAAGAATGGGAGACTCTAAAAGGTTTAGTAGATAATCACATTGCGGAAGTAACTACTATTTATAGGCGTTGTCCACGGGATAAAAGAGTTATTGATCGAGCTGATTTAGTAGCTATTGCTGATGATAAAACCTTCTATGTAACTGATACGGAGTATAAATTACTTAACAATGTCGCTATGTATTTTGCTTGTGATGGTGATTTGGTATCATGTGCGGAAAAGTATCATATTAATTATTCATTCGCCTACAACAGTTTATCATCCCCAATTCTTCAAGTCCTTTTATCAGATGAGGCATACCATCGCCTGCAAACATATTTAAAATATGAGGATATTATTACTTCGGCTGAACATTTAGCTAATAAAAGAGATTTGCTTCGTTTAATAGTAACATCTTTAACCAATAATAAGGATGACGTTGCTAAAACACTTGATACTTTTGATATGCCAGTTGAAGTATTAAAACGACTACTAAAAGATACTGCAGCCTCACAACTATATGCAACTGAGGCCATTGCGCAACTATTAGAACGGGTTAACGATTACGAAGTGTCTCTTAAAGTTAAAACTAACTCTAAGGAAAAGCAAAGATGATTAAAGCATGTTATATTCATATTCCTTTTTGTAATGATATATGTACATACTGTGATTTTTGTAAGTATTATTATCATAAACCTTGGATTTCTAAGTATTTAGATGCTTTAGAAAAAGAAATAGATATGTTTTATAAAGGAGAAGAACTAGGCTCTATCTATATTGGTGGGGGAACACCTAGTTCTTTATCTTTAGAGGAATTAAAGCGTCTTTTAATAATAACGAAGAAATTAAAACGGAAAGATGTGGAGTTTACTTTTGAAGCTAATATTGAATCTTTAGATGAAGATAAAGTTAAACTTTTAAAAGAATATGGTGTTAACCGTATTAGTATTGGTGTTCAAACATTTAATCCTAAGTACATTCACTTTTTAAATCGCCACCATACGAAAGATATGGTTAAAGAAAAAATCCCAATGATTAAGAAGTATATTACCAATATTAATATTGATCTTATCTATGCCATACCGGGTGAGACAAAAGAAGAATTAAAAGAAGATATAGATACTTTTTTAAGTCTGGATATCCCACATATTTCAACATATTCTTTAATAATTGAAGATCATACCGCTTTAGCAAATCAACAAATAAATCCTATTAGTGAAGACGTGGACTTTGCTATGTATCAGTTAATATGTTCATCTCTATCTAATTATGAACATTATGAAGTTAGTAACTTCGGTATTCCTTCAAAACATAATCTTACTTATTGGAATAATGAAGAATATTATGGTTTTGGTCTTGGCGCGAGTGGTTATGAAGAAAATATCCGTTATACAAACACGAGAAGTTTAAAGCATTACCTAGCGTCTTGTTATCGCTATCAAAAAGAAGAGTTATCTTTTAATACGATGGTTGAAAATGCTTTTATCCTAGGTCTAAGAAAAATAGCTGGCATTAATAAACAAGAGTTTCAACAAAGATATAACATTGATATGACAAAGCTACCTAACGTTAAAAAATTAAAAGAAGAAGGCCATCTATTAGAAGATGAAAATACGATTAAAATTAATCCTAAGGATATCTATATAAGTAATGATATCTTAATTGATTTTTTAGACTTTAACTACGAAGAGTATCGCTAAGCCATTGAGAATAAAGGGATATTTGATAATGATAAAAACTATTTTAAATAGTTTTTATTTTTATATTGACAAGTGTATATCTGACGCATTATAATAATTTTAGAAAGTAGATGAACATATGAGAGTAGAACTATTGTGTGGAAAAAATATTGAAGAAAGAATAAAAGCGGTTGCAGCAGCGGGAAAGCTATCAAGGACAAAAGGAAATGTTTTTGATGTTTTAGATAGCTGTGAGGTATATGAAAAGAATCTAGGCCTTGTTAAACGTATCATCGGAATGGGCCATAAGTCAATTATGGAACATGACTATTTTGTCTTTGCCTTAAGTGATGTGACGCCGATTGTTGAACAGACCATCATCAGTTATCGCTTGACATCTTTTACCATTAAATCAGGACGGGAAGTTGACTTTCGAAGTGTCGGCTATTATGTACCAACCTTTAAAGATGTAAAGGGAAATATTCTTGGAAATAATGATGAATTGGTAACTAAATACAAAAATCATATGGATTATTTGTTCCAGGAATATGGCAAGTTAGTTGACGCTGGTATTAAAGAAGAAGATGCCCGTTTTGTCTTACCATATTCGTTTCATACCAACATTATTATGGGGTTAGATGCTAGAGAGTTAGAACGTTTAACTAATGAATTATTATTTGGTAAACTTAGTAAAATTGATGAGTTAAAAGAATTGGGTAATTATCTTTTAGATATTATAAAAGAGTATATTCCTTATTTAGAAGATCATATTAAGGGCCATGACGTGAGTTCCGATGACTGGTACGATGCCTACCGAACGAAAGGTAAGATTAAACCTTATGATAAAGTAGAACTTACTTATTATACGCCCAAGGTCGATGATGTTATCATTGAAAGTACAATTATGTATCACGAACAAGTAACGAAAAAAGAAGCTCATCAAATCTTATTAAAATTAAAAAAGAAAGACCCAATGGTTATGGCTAAGATGATGGATGATATCAAGCACTCTAATGAACAAAGAGAACTAGAACAAGTTCATTTTCAATTTACCATTCCTATTTCTTTAATTGTTTTAAAGCATTTAACCCGTCACCGTATGCAGTCTTTGCTTATTCCAACTTTCGTTCCTATGTGGGATTTAGATAATTATGTCATCCCACCAAGTATTCGTAACAGTCATTTAAAACATTATAAGGAAGTTCAAAAAAGAAATCTTGATGTTTATAACACCTTTAAAGAATCTGGTGTTCGTGATGAAGATTTAATTTATTTTTATCTATGTGGGACAGCCGTTAATGTTATGACGGATATGAATGCGAGATCTTTAGAATGGATAAGTAGAATGCGCTGCTGTACAAAAGCCCAGTGGGAAATTAGGGCTATTGTTAGTGAAATGGTTAAATTAGTAGGGGAAGTTGCGCCTTTATATAAGAACCTTTTAGGAGCTAGTTGTATAGCTTTAGGATATTGTCCAGAGGGTAAAGAAAGCTGTGGCCTTATTAATCGTTTGGAGGAGAAAAAATGCAAGGGAAATTAATTCTTATTGAGGGAACGGATTGCTCTGGTAAAGAGACACAAGCTAAATTATTATGTGAATATTTAAATAGCAAAGGAATAAAAACAAAATTGATAGTTTTTCCTGATTATGATAGCCCTACTGGCCGCATTGTTGGTGGACCATATCTCGGTAAAAAATATATCTGTGAAGGATGGTTTCCGGAAGGTGCCGACAAGGTTAGCCCTAAAGTATCTGCCCTATATTATGGAGCTGATTTCTTGTACCATTTAGATGATATGAAAGCAGCTTTAGAAGAGGGCAAATGGGTTGTTTTAGATCGTTATTTTTATTCAACCTATGCTCATCAAGGTGGGAAAATCTATGATGCTAAAGAGCGCCAAAAAATATATAAATGGTTTGATAAACTAGAAAAAAATCTTTTGGGATTATTAGAACCTGATGTTAAGATTCTCTTATATATGCCTTATCAATGTAGTATGCGTTTAAATGCAAAGCGAAAAGAGAGCGCTGATGAATTAGAAAAAAGTATTCAGAATCAGAAAAATGCCGAAGTAGCATATTTAGAATTAGCTAAGTTATATGACTTTAAAGAAGTTAAATGTAATAATGGTGAGGACGTAAGAACAATTGAAGAAATTCACGCTGATGTCATAAAAATAGTGGAGAATATGATATAATACTTATAGGAGGAGTATTATGACCCCGAATGAATATATTTTACTTGCCCAAAATAGCCTTGATGAAACTATAAAACGTTATAAAGATGGGACATTATCACCTTTAGATAAACAGATTATGGATATGCTAGGTGAAATCATTATTGTGGAAGAAAAAACAGCTTCAACAAGTGCTTTATTTAATCAACTTAAAGAAAGTTATTTTCATAGTGATTTAGAGACGGCAACCTTTTTAAACCAACTTTATCAACAAGATAAAGAAGCTATGGATACCTATTTTGATATATATTTAGAGCAACTCTTTGAAGGCGAAGTCTTAAAAGATGAAATAACTAGTCGTGTTTCTAAGATGCAAGCGATGTTAGGTATGCTACTTCCGGATATGCTTTCAACTTTTAATCAAAAATTAGAACAATATCAATTAGATTTTCAAATATAAAAAAGATTTCAACTATATATTGAAATCTTTTTTGATTAATAATTAGAAAGAATTATTAAACATCAGAATTTAAACTATAAGTTATTTACTTTTTGAGCTTTTTTTTTTATAATTATAATAGGTGATGGTATGAATAGATTTTTAAGAAAACTAAAAGACCAACTACATTTCTTAGATGAAAAAGAACGAGATAAGATTGTTAATGATTATCGCAAACAAATCGAAAAGGCTAAAGCATCAGGTAAAAGTGAACGTGATGCGGTTAAGTCTATTGGGACAATTCCTAAAATTGTTAAAAAGATATGCCAAGATCGTAATTTAGATTATGAATATTGCGTAAGAGAGACATCTTTTGAAAAGAATGTTAATAGTATCTCTGTTATGATAGCTAATTTTATTAGAGATATTATTAAGATTATGCGGAAGATTAAACTAGAGACTAATCTTGAAGGCTTCTTAGAAATGGTAATTAAAGTCATTGTCTTACTTTTTGCCTTTGTCATTTTAAAATTACCATTTATGCTTTTAGATCAACTAGCTAGTCTTATCAATCGTTTTGTTTTCTATCCATTTAACGACACATTTGATCTAGTAACGGGAACAATTATTTCTCTTGCTTATCTAGTTGTTTGTATTATCTTAGCTGTTAAAGCCTTTGGTAATTTTAGAGTCCGTAATCGTAAGGTGGCTAAAGAAGAAGAACTTGAAAAAGTTGATAAGGAATACAACTGGTTAGAAATTATTATTAGAGTAGTTGTCTATATCGTTGTTTTATTACCATTAATTCTTCTTACGATTGTTGATTTATTCCTTTTAGTTGAATCAGCATATCTTGTTGCTCGTGGTATTGATTTAATTGGTATTCCAATTATGTTAGCCGGTTTATTTGGACTTCTTTGTACTTTGGTTGGAACGATTAAAGATAGTATGAATCATCGCCGTAAATCATATTTATTTGCTATCTTTGTATCTATTTTAGTATTTATTACGGGTATTATCTTAACTGTTTTCAACTTTAGTAAGTTTAAATATCCTAGTACTCTAGATAATAGTTCTATTAAGGCTAAAACCGAAGAAGTTACTATTAAATTAGATGAAGAAGATACCAAAGTATATGTTAACTATGGTAATTATGAATTATTATTAGATAATAATCTTGATGATAATGAAATTAGAGCCGAAGTTACTTATTATGATACTTATGTTGACGTTATCTATAATCAAAAGAAAGAAAAAGATCAAAATTGTTTAATTTTCCAAACAGAAAATGATGAAAAGATTAATTACATGAGTATTACCGAAAATGTTGTTAAGGATTTAAAGAAAGGTTATATTTTCAATTATTCTAACGTTAAGCGAATGAAACTTAAGATATACGCTAACGACACAACTAAAACTAATTTAGAAGAGGCTGCTAAAGCTGAAGAAAAGAAAGAATAAAAAGAAAATAAAGGGTCAATAAAGAGCTAATAATGTTAGCTCTTTATTTGATATTTATAGCTTATAGTGTTATAATTATATTCGAATTGAGGTGTAGAATGAAAGACACATTAAAGATAGCTTTATCTAAATTAAAACATATTATTACAACAAATATTTTAATGATTACTTTTGTTATTACAACGATTATTAATGGTATGATTGCTAGAGGTATGACCTTAGGTAATGCTTTTGATATTAAACCGATGTTAGCCGATATGACGGCTGCTCTGTTAGTTAGTATTTTTGCCTATTTATTTAGACCTAAAAATCGGTTTAAATACTTTTTCCTATGGTCAATTATTTTCTGCTTAGTGTGCCTTATTAATACGATTTATTATAAAAACTATATTTCGTTCGCATCATTCTCACTATTATCAACGGCGTCACAATTAGGAGATTATACAGATGTTGTCTTTAAGAATATCTTTGATTTTAAAGATCTTGTTTACTTATGGCAATTATTCTGTTTAATATTTGTTCATTTACAACTTCGAAGAAAGAAACACTATGTCGAAGTCGAAGAACATGAAAAAAGAAAAATATGCTTTTTAAATATGATTGTTATTACGCTTATTTCTTTAGGTTTCTTTATGTCAATGTTAACAGGAACGGATATAAGCCGTCTTAAGAAACAATGGAATCGTGGCTTTATTGTTCAAGAGTTTGGTATTTATACTTATCAAGCTAATGATTTAGTTAGTTATATTAGAACAAAAGTTAATAGCATGTTTGGCTATGATGAAGCCGCTAAAAAGTTTAGGGATTTCTATGGTGAGAAAGAAGATGACACCAAAACTAATGCCTATACTAATATCTTTGCTGGTAAGAATGTTATTGTTATTCATGCTGAAAGTATGCAAAACTTCTTAATTTCTGATGATACATTTGATGGCGAACCAACCAAAATTAATGGTGTTGAAGTAACGCCAGTTTTAAACCGTATTGCTAGAGAAGGAATGTATTTTTCTAACTTCTATGCTGAAGATGGTACGGGAACTAGTAGTGATTCAGAGTTTACCTTCAATACATCACTTCTTCCAACAACCATTGGAACGGTATTTATGGATTACTTTGACCGTGAATATGTAACAACCCCTAAATTATTAAAAGAATTAGGTTATACAACAGCTAGTATGCATGCTAATGAAGCTAGTGCTTGGAATCGACAAAATATGCACCCTAGTTTGGGTTATGATAAGATGTACTTCTATAAAGATGCCTATGATATCCCCGATGATGAGATTATTCATTTAGGTCTTAATGATTCATCTTTCTTCCATCAATCAGTTGCCCATATTAAAGAATTAGATGAGACGAGTGATAAATGGTACACACTATTAATCATGTTAACTAATCATACTCCATTTAGTGGTATTACCGAATGGGAAGAAAAAACTGGTAACGTTTTTGATGTTGATTATAAATATGAAAAAGTTAATGAAGAAACTGGTGAAGTAGAACAATTAACGGCCCCATTTATGGATGGTACTATCTTAGGTAACTACTTTAAGAGTGCCCATTATGCTGACGCTAGTTTAGGCGAGTTTATCGATGAGTTAGACACCGAAGGCTTATTAGATGATACTGTTCTTGTTATTTATGGTGATCATGATAACAAGATTAAAAGAAAGTTCTATAATCGTTTCTATAATTATGTTCCTGAAACCGATAGTGTTAAAAAAGAAGGCGATGAAGGATACATTCAAGTTGATGAATATTTTGATGAATTGAACCGTAGTGTACCATTCATTATCTGGACCAAAGATATGAAAGGTACGAAGTATAATCAGGAAATAACTAAGACGATGGGAATGATTGATGTTCAACCAACTTTAGGAAATATGTTTGGTTTCCATAACAAATATGCTTTAGGACATGATATCTTTAATGTTGAAGATAATGTTGTTGTCTTCCCATCAGGAAACTGGTTAACTGATAAGATTTACTATAACAGTGCGAAGGATGAATATCGCCAAATTGATTTAAATAGCGCTATCACACTTGATTATATCGATTACTATAAAAAGTATTCAGAAAAAGCTCTTGAAATATCTAACGATATTATTGTCTATGACTTAATCAAGAAAGTTGGCGAAAATCCAAATAATGAATTATTAGAAGAGGTTGGTGAACCAAGTGGCCAAAAAAAGAACTAAAAAGAAATTAAAAAAAGATAATATATTAATTATTATCTTAACACTTGTTTTAATTGGTTTATTAGTGTGGTTAGCTTCGATGACCTTAGATATCTTTAAAAAAGATGAACCGGACACTAAAGAAAAGGAAATTGTGGATAAAGTTGATACCCATGGTTACTACCTAACTGATCATAATACTAAGTATTATAAAGAGTTATATGAACAGTTAAAGGATGTCTTAAAGGGCGACCCTATTGATGAAGAAGAATATGCCACTTTAGTCGCTAAAATGTTTACGGCTGATTTCTATGATTTAAATAGTAAATTAAGTAAGACGGATGTCGGTGGTATTCAGTTTATCTTACCAACTTACCAAGATACCTTTATCAAAACAGCTACTGATAGTAAGGGAATGTATTATTATGTTCAAAGCAATCTATATGATGAACGTAAACAAAACTTACCAGCTGTTAGTGAGGTTGAGGTAACATCAATAAAAACATTAGCTTATAATTATCAGCAACTTAATGATGACAATGCCTATCAAGCTAGTGTTCGAATTACTTATGAAAAAGAACTAGGTTATCCTAAAAATGTTAATTTAAAGCTAGTTCATTACGACAATAAAATCTATGTTATTGAAGTCGGCTAAAAGAGAAGAGAAATCTTCTTTTTTTAGTATAAAAATGATATACTAGTAATGTTGGAGGTAGTACTTATGGTCGATCAAATCGTTCATTCCGTTGTTGATGTGTTTAGTGGATTACAAAACATTCCTTTTGGTAAGGAATTGGTTGTTTTTATTATATCTTTAATGCCTATTTTAGAGCTTCGTGGTGGGTTAATTGCAGCTGCTTTATTAGATTTAAATCCTGTATCTAGTTATATTATTAGTATTATTGGTAATGTTTTACCGGTACCTTTTATCTTATTACTTATCAATTACATATTAAAATGGATGCGTGGTAGTAAGCATCTTAAAGGAATTGCTAACTGGCTTGATAGTAAAGTTGAAAAGCATAAAACGCAAATTGAAAAGTATGGCTTTTGGGGCTTAGTTCTATTCGTTGGTATTCCCTTACCAGGAACTGGAGCTTGGACAGGATGTTTAATTGCTTCTGTACTTGAGATGAATCGTAAAAAAGCATTCCTAGCTGCTTTATTAGGCATTTTTATGGCTAGTATTATTATGATGATTGTCTCATTTGGAATTATAGGTAATATCTTCTAATGATGGAACTTACGGCGTTAAAAGGCGTTGGACCTAAAACTTTAAAAGTATTAGAAAAGCTAGGAATTGATAGTTATAATGCTTTATTAACTTATTATCCATATCGCTTTGATGTAATTGAAAGAAGCAATATTAAATTATTAAAACAAGATGATCATATCGTCATCGATGGTGTCATTGAAAATGTACCTAACGTTACCTTCTTTAAACGGAAGATGAATCGTATGACTTTTCGCCTTAATACGGGTGAGAATATCTATAATGTTGTCATCTTTAATCGGGCTTTTTTGAAAAACAATCTTAAAATCGGTATGCGCATTACCATCATCGGTAAATATGATAAAATTAAAACGACGATTGTTGCTAGTGACATTAAACTATATCCATTGCCACCTAAGCCATTAATCGAACCAGTTTATCATGTGGTAAGTGGTATTAGTAGTAGCCAGTTAAATAAGATTATTACAAATGCCCTTGACCATATGGAGGATATTGATGATTATGTTCCCGAATATTTAGTTGAAAGATATCATCTAGGGGATAAAGTAACGAGTATTAAAGAAGTTCATCATCCTCATACTAAAGAGACCTTAAATAGAGCTATTAACTACTTAAAATATGAAGAACTATTTCTTTTTATGTTAAAGATGAATTACTTAAAAAGTAAAAGAGATCAAGTTTTAGGCCTTCAAAGGGATGTTAAAAGGGAAGATGTTGATAAGTTTATGGCGACATTGCCATTTAAATTAACTCCCGATCAGTTAAAATGTGTTGATGCTATTTATACCGATTTAACCACTCCTAAAAGAATGAATCGCCTTGTTCAGGGTGATGTGGGTAGTGGTAAAACCATTGTCGCTGTAATTGCATTATATATTAATTATTTAAGTCACTACCAAGGGGCTTTGATGGCGCCAACAGAAATATTGGCTTCCCAACACTATGACAATTTAAAAAATCTATTTGCTAATACGGGAATAAAAGTAGAAATATTGACTGGGAAACTTAAAGTAAGTGAAAAAAAAGCTATATACAAACGCTTACTGAATAATGAAATTGATATCTTAATTGGTACCCATGCTTTATTTAGTGATGATGTAATCTATCATAATTTAGGCTTAGTTATTACCGATGAACAACATCGCTTTGGCGTTAATCAAAGAAGTAGTCTTAAAAACAAGGGTAATACACCGGACATTTTATATTTAAGTGCGACTCCTATTCCTAGGACTTACGCGATTGTTTTATATGGTGATATGGATATATCAAGTATTCATACGATGCCAAGTGGCCGTAAGGAAACGATTACACTACTAAAGAAAGATAGTGAGATAAAAGACGTTCTCGATTTAATGTATCAAGAATTAAAAAGCCACCATCAGATTTATGTTATCGCGCCGACGATTGAAGAATCAGACACATCAGATCTTGAAAATGTTAGTGCGTTAAAAGATAAAATGGACCGAGCTTTCGGTAAGATTTGTAAGAGTGCAATCCTACATGGAAAAATGAGTTCTAAAGAAAAAGAAGAAGTAATGCGCCAGTACCAAGATAATGAAATAAGTATTTTAATTAGTACAACGGTTATTGAGGTAGGCGTCGATGTTAAAAATGCAACAATGATGGTTATTTTTGATAGTTATCGTTTTGGTCTATCTCAACTTCATCAATTAAGGGGAAGGGTCGGACGAAATGATTTACAAAGCTATTGTGTCTTAATAAGTAATCATGAAGAAAAAAGATTAGAGATATTAACACAGACTACCGATGGATTCAAAGTCAGTGAAGAGGACTTTAAATTAAGGGGTAGTGGTGATTTGTTCGGTACGAGACAAAGTGGCGATATGAACTTTAACTTAGCTAACCTTAAACAAGACTTTAATATTTTATTAAGAGCTAGAGAAGATAGTCAGGAAATATTAGATAATCCTTTATTTATCAAGGGTGATAAGTATCCTCGTTTACGGGAAATACTTGATAAATCAGTAAATATGTCTTAGTTATATTGTGACTTTACACGTTTAAAAATATTGTTTGGGAAATATATTGACTTATTTCCCAAAATAAGATACACTTATATTGGCATGTTACTCCATGCCCGTACTATTACGACTTAATGTGATAGTACACAACCAAAACCCCCTGAAGAGTCAGCGAAAGCTGGCTCATTTTTGTTTTTTGCTTGAAATTACGGGGCTTTGTAATTTTTGATTTTTATAAAATAATGCTTTCAACTACCAACTAACTACCAAAATCTA
>CANQCR010000022.1 GCA_947589735.1 uncultured Bacilli bacterium
AATAAAAAAATATAAATAGAAAGGGATCAATTAATAAGAAATTAATTAATATTTCTATAAGATTGATTATACGTGATGAAATGGTAAATACTGGTATTATTCGTAAAATTGATGGTCTTGGTCGCATTGTTATTCCTAAAGATATTCGGGAACAACTTCATCTTAAAGAAAATGATTATTTAGAGTTTTTAGTCTTTCAAGAAGGTTTTACTTTAAAAAAATATTCCAAAATTGGAAGATTACAAGGATTAGCTCAAGAGTTAACAGATACTTTAAACCATTTTCTAGATGCCGAAGTACTTATTGCTGATCGTGATAAAATCTTAGCTTATAGTGGTAAAGAACGCGCTAAATACATAAATCAAGATACCAGTATTAAGTTAGCTAAAGCGATTAGGCGTCGTGAATCTTTATTTGAACCATATCGTAAAGAATTAGAAATTATTAATGGTGAGGTTATTGAATGCTCCTACATTAATGAGACAATTATTTCGGATAGTGAAGAAGCCGGCATTATCACATTATATCGAACGGATAAAAGTGTTTCTGAAGAGGATCTTAAGATTGTCGGTATTGTCGCTGACTTTTTAACAAAGTATCTTGAACAATAATTTTTCCTATGTTATAATAGCGTTGATTAAAGCGATGAAGGAAAGAAGAATAGGGATTATTTAATAGAGAGCTTGGTTAGGTGAAAGCAAGCAAATAGGAACTATTTCGAATGGGTCTGGAGCTTCTTAGGGGATAATCCTAAGACGTTAACGGCGTTAAAGTTTTAAGGTAAACAATTGTTTACGAATAAAGGTGGTACCACGGCTTTTCGTCCTTTTTTGGATGGCCGTGTTTTTTTGTAGGTGATAATATGCGAAAATTTGAAAAGATTTCTTTTGCACAATTTAAAAAGGATATTTTAGATGATCGAATGCTTTATGATAGTTATAGCTTACCTAAAAGAGAAACAAGATGTGCGGTAGGTTATGACTTTTATGCACTATTCGATTACATTATTCATCCGGGGGAGATTAAAAAGATACCAACCGGTGTTAAAGCCCAAATGGAAGAAGATGATGCGTTATTCCTTTTAGATCGCAGTAGTATGGGTTTTAAATGGAATGTTCGAATGTGCAACCAAGTTGGTGTCATTGATGCCGATTATTATAATAATATTGATAATGAAGGTCATTTATGGATTTGTATCCAAAATGAAGGTGAAAAAGATTATGTAATTAAAAAGGGCGATGGAATATGTCAAGGTGTCTTTGTTAAATATTTAGTAACCGATGATGACAAGATCAAAGACGTAGCTAGACGCTCTACTTATTAGGAGGACTTATGGAAAAGAAAAAATATTATATTAGTACAGCGATAGCTTATACTTCAGGTAAACCTCATATTGGTAATACTTATGAAATTATTTTAGCTGATGCTATCGCACGTTATAAAAGAGCTTTAGGCTATGATGTTTATTTTCAAACCGGGACTGATGAACATGGTGAGAAAATCGAGCTTAAAGCTAAAGAAGCCGGTGTAACACCTCAAGAATATGTTGATAAAGTAGCTGCTGATATCAAACGTATTTGGGATAAGATGAACACGAGCTATGATCGTTTTGTCAGAACAACTGATAAACGTCATGAAGAGCAAGTTCAAAAGATATTTAAGAAAATGTATGATAAAGGCGATATTTATAAAGGTGAATATAAAGGCCTATATTGTACACCTTGTGAATCATTCTGGACAGAATCACAATTAGTTGATGGAAAATGTCCAGATTGTGGAAGAGAAGTTAGTGTAGCTAGTGAGGAAGCTTACTTCTTTAAATTATCAAAGTATCAAGATCGTTTAGTTGAATATATTGAATCACATCCTGATTTTATTCAACCAGAATCACGTAAAAATGAAATGTTAAATAACTTTATCAAACCAGGTCTACAAGATTTATGTGTTTCTAGAACATCATTTAAGTGGGGTATACCCGTAACTTTTGATGAAAAACATGTTGTTTATGTTTGGTTAGATGCCCTAACAAACTATATTACTAATATTGGTTTTGATGTTGATAATCCAACGGAAGAATTTAAAAAATGGTGGCCAGCCGACTTACATTTAATCGGTAAAGATATCATTCGTTTTCATACTATTTATTGGCCATGTTTCTTGTGGTCATTAGATGTTTCTTTACCACATCAAGTATTTGGACATCCTTGGCTTTTAACTAATAATGATAAGATTGGTAAAAGTAGAGGTAACGCTATTTATGCCGATGATTTAGCTGATTTATTTGGTGTTGATGCGGTAAGATATTATGTTTTACACGAAATACCATTTGCTAATGACGGTAATTTAACTTATGATTTATTAATTGAACGATATAACTCTGATTTAGCTAATATTCTAGGTAATTTAGTTAACAGGACTATTTCTATGGCTAAAAAATACTTTGAAGGAATTGTTCCTAAGGCTAATGCTTTGGAAGATGTGGATAACGATTTAATTAATACCGTTATAAATGCTTATCCTAAAACGACAGAAGCTATGGATAACTTAAGAATTGCTGATGCGATTGATAATGTCTTCGAAATATTTAGACGTAGTAATAAATATATCGATGAGACTACTCCTTGGACTTTAGCTAAAGAAGGGAATATAGAGCGCCTTAGTACGGTTATCTATAATTTATTAGAAGCCATCAGGATTGGCGCCATCTTACTTCATCCTTTCTTACCAGAGACAGCTGAAAAAATATTTGCCCAATTAAATACCGATTTAACGGATTTTGCAAGTATTGAAACATTTGGTGGCTTAGAAAGTGGTAAAGAATTAAATGATCCAACACCATTATTTGTTCGGATTGATAAAGAAAAATTTTTAGAGGAATTAGCGCAATAATTCCTTTTTTGTTGTAAAGTGATGTAAAATGTATGCATTTGTCGATAACAATTTTAAGCATAAATTTTTAGGTGTGTTATACTTAAAACTGTTAGGAGAGATTTTATGATAACCAAAGATAAGTATGCGATTAAAGTAGTTTTAAATTTTATTCTATTTTTACTGTTCATAGTTATTGGAAGTTTTGTTGTAAGCTTAGAATGTATTGATTTAGCATACGTTATTGCTTTTCTTATCTTTGCTTTTAAATTCTTTAGATTGGATTGATAGTATGATTGATACCCATTGTCATATTTTCAAAGAATACTATAGTGACACTAAAGATGTCATAAATAGGATGGATGGATATATGATTGTTGCTGGTTGTGATGATAAAACTAATTTAGAAGTTATGGAACTTGTAAACAAATATGATAAAGTATTTGGTGTTTTAGGTATTCAACCCGAAGAAGTTGATAAAGTAACTAAAGATAGTTATAAAATCATTGAAGATAATTTAAACAATCCTAAAATTGTTGGTGTTGGGGAGATTGGCTTGGATTATCATTATGGTGAGACTAATAAAGATAAGCAACAAATAATTTTTAGAAAAATGATGGAATTAGCTGATAAATATCATAAAACAGTTGTTATACATAGTCGTGATGCGATTAATGATACCTTAGGTATAATTAAGGAATATCCAAATGTTAAATGTGATCTTCATTGTTATTCTTCAAGTTTAGAAATGGCGCATGAGTTTGTTAAAAGAGGATGTATGTTAGGTATAGGTGGGGTTTTAACATTTAAAAATGCTAAAAAACTTGTTCAAGTTGTAAGTGAAATACCTTTAGAATATCTTCTTTTAGAAACCGATAGCCCATATCTATCACCAGAACCTCATCGTGGGGAAGTGAACAATCCGATGAACGTTCGTTTAGTTGCTCAAAAAATAGCTGAAATAAAAGGCATTTCTTTAGAAAAAGTCCTTGAAGTTACAACTGATAATGCCATTCGCCAATTTGACTTGCCACTATAGGTATGATAAAATTATTTAAGTCAAATGAGGTGACTATATGGATATATATTTGCTTCAACTTTTAGGAAATTGGCTATCAGTATTATGTGTAACATTAACATCTTTTTTTGGCATTAATGTCTATAAAGAAGATAAACAAGATATTGAAAACACCAGTTACACAAAGACAGCTACCGTTGTCAATCAAGTTGTTGGATATAAAACGGAATATGTTTATAATAATAAAAAGCCATCTGATTCAGCTCCGGAAGTTCTTCAAGAGGGTGAATATGGCTTAATTTATAATTATGAAGACGGAAAGACAAGTGTCTTACGTAATAGTGTTAATAAGATTGTAGAAGTTGGTACAGCTAAAGCAAGCAAATATACTGGCCGAATAACTACTTATACACCATATTGTGCGGGATGTAGCAAAGCTGGTAACGTAGCTTGTTATACAAAAGATCATAAAAAGTTTAGTCTTAAGAAAAATGGCCACTTTTATGTTGATGATGAATATGGTCAAGTTAGAATATTAGCAGCAGCTTTAACCGTTTTCCCTTGTGGAACTATTATTACGATTGATACTGGCATGACCGCACCATTTAATGCTGTTGTCTTAGATACAGGCGGAACAATGCGTAAAGCTATGCGTAATGGTTATGTTTGGATGGATTTAGCTTTTTCTGAGCCTAATAAAGCTGAAGCTAAAAAAATAAGTACAAAAAATGCTAAGTTTACAGTTCAAAGATGGGGTTGGTAACTCTATCTTTTTTTGTTGTGATTAATTATATATTTTAGGAAAAAGTTACTTGTTTTTTTTTTTTTTTTTTTGCGATATACTCTTGGTGAAAGGAGTAAGTTATGAAAAAATGTTTCAATTGCCATAATCAAGTTGAAGCTGATTTTAATATTTGTCCATATTGTGGAGCTGATTTAAATAAAGAACATCAATCTTTAGTTCAACAAAATAACAATGCGAAAGGAAATTTAGGTTGGGCTATATTAGGTTTTCTAATACCAATTGTAGGTTTAATTCTTTTTATTGTATGGAATGATAATAAAAAAGCTGATGCAAAAATGGCAGGAATAGGAGCTTTATCTGGAACTATTGGCGCCATTGTAATTACAATCATAATTGTAATAGCTACACATTCAATCAATGACTCAGTGAAAAATGATGCTATAAGAGCTTGTTGTACGGATAGTGGTGGTGTGTGGAAAAATAGCAAATGTACTAAAGCACCGGGTAGTATGGATTTTGATTATGACTTTTATAATGATTGTGTCAGTTATATAGACTAATGACTTTTAAAATGAGCTTTAATATAAGCTCTTTTTTTGTTATAATTAAAGTGGTGATTTTATGGAATATTCGCCTAAAAAGATGCAAGAACATTTAGATAGTGAATCTTTTCATTTAAAGAAACAATTTGGTCAAAACTTTATTGTTGATGAGAATATTATTGATAGTATTATCAGAAAAGCCCTTATTGATAAAGATACGCTTGTCATTGAAATAGGACCAGGTGCGGGATCATTAACGTATAAATTAGCGCAGGTTGCCCAAAATGTTTTATGTTATGAAATAGATACAACCTTAGAAAATATTTTAAAGACTAATTTAAAAGATTGTTCTAATGTTGAGGTAAAGTATCAAGATTTTCTAAAGGCTGATGTTTTAACGGATTTAAAAAAATATACTTATAAAAAAATATATGTTGTTGCGAATCTTCCATATTACATAACCACCCCAATTATTATTAAAATTATTGAAGATAAATTACCGATTGATAAAATTGTAGTTATGGTTCAAAAAGAGGTTGGCGATCGCTTTAAAGCTAAACCAGGAACTAAAGATTATGGCTCTTTATCTGTATATTTAAATTATTACTATGAAGTTCAAAAATTGATGGATGTAAGTCGTAATGTTTTTATTCCTAAACCTAATGTCGATAGTATCGTTGTATCATTTACCCGTAAAGATACGCAGGATAAAGTTTTAAATGAAGATATTTTCTTTAAATTGATAAGAGATAGCTTTAATCAAAAACGTAAGACTTTAAAGAATAATTTAAGAGATTATGATTTAGATTGTATCGAAGAAGTACTTAAAAAATATCATCTTGATTTAAGCGTTCGGGCCGAAGCTTTAAGTATTGAAATATTTATTGATATAGCTAATGCATTAAGTAGGTGAAGTATGATTAATAAAAAATGGGATGAAGTTTTAAAAGATGATCTTAAGCAAGATTATTTTCGTAAGCTTGGTATCTTTGTTAAAAATGAGTATAGAACGAAAAGATGTTTTCCACCTTATGAAAACATCTTTGATGCTCTAAGATTTACGGATTATGATGAGGTTAAAGTGGTCATATTAGGTCAAGACCCTTATCATGGCTTAGGAGAAGCTCATGGTTTGTCATTCTCGGTTAAAGAAGGTGTTCCTATACCACCATCACTTCAAAATATTTTTAAAGAATTAGAAGATGATTTAGGTATCAAAAGAACTAAAAGTGATTTAACCGATTGGGCTAAAGAAGGGGTTTTACTTTTAAACTCTATTATGACAGTTCAAAAAGACCGCCCTTTGTCTCATAAAGATCAAGGTTGGGAAATATTTACTGATAACATTATTAAATATTTAAATGATCGTGAAAAACCAGTTATCTTTGTCTTATGGGGTAGCTTTGCTAGGAGTAAAAAATCCTTGATAACGAATAAGAGACATTATATCATTGAATCACCCCATCCCTCACCTTTATCCGCATATCGTGGATTCTTTGGTAGTAAGCCTTTCAGTAAGATTAATAAAATATTATCAGAAAATGGTGAAAAACCTATTAATTGGTAAGATTTATTAATCTTTTTTCGTGTTGTAAAAAAGGTCGTTTTATATTACAATATAAGTGGTGGTTTGGATGAAAGAGGTTTTGGATTTTATTCGTTTTAATACCAAGTTAGAAGCTGGTGATAATGTTATCATTGGCCTTTCCGGTGGACCAGATTCTATGACTCTTTTAAATCACCTTTTAAAAATTAGAGATGAAGTACCTATCAACATTGTTTGTGCTCATGTTCATCATAACTTACGTAAAGAAAGTGATGATGAAGCTAGACTTGTTGAAAAATATTGTCATAAACATAAGGTTATTTTTGAAATGCGTAAACTTGATAAAAATCTTAAGTTTACTGAAGCTTTAGGACACGAAATGCGTTACGCTTTCTTTGAAGAACTAATTATAAAATATCACGCTAAATATCTATTTACCGCTCATCATGGTGATGATTTAGTTGAAACGATTTTAATGCGATTAGTAAGAGGTTCAACAATTAAAGGTTATGCTGGCTTTAAAAGTGTTGTTAAAAGAAAAAACTATACTATTTTAAGACCTTTAGTTAGTCTTTCTAAAGAACAAATTATCGACTATGCGGATCGTATGAAAATACCTTATGTGATTGATAATAGTAATGTCGATTTAAGTTATACGAGAAATCGCTTTCGAAAATATTTTCTACCTATGTTAAAAGAAGAAACAGATAATGTTCATCTTAAGTTTTTAAAATATAGTGAAATGTTAAATGAGTATAATGATTATGTTAATAAACAGATCGATAATGTCTATTCTATTATTGTAACTAACTCTATTATCAATATTGATTTATTAAAAAAGGAACATATTGTCATTATTAAAGGCATTTTAAACCGGTGGCTTCATAAAGAATACGGTAGTGATATCAAGTTAATTAATGATACACATACGGATAGTATTATTAAATTAATGTATAGTGATAGACCTAATGCTTATGTTCATTTACCAAATTACCGTGTTGTTAAAGCCTATAATCGCCTTTATATTGAAAGAAACATTAATCGTTATTCTTATGAATATACTTTAGATAGTGATGTCTTACTACCCAATAAGCGTATAATTGCTATTATTAAAGAGACTAATTTAACAAGTAACTATGTAACCCATTTAAATAGTGAAGATATTAAACTACCTTTATATGTCCGTAATTACCATCCAGGTGATAAAATGCAAGTTAAGAATATGCAAGGGCATAAAAAAATTAGTGATATTTTCATTGATGAAAAGGTTGATTTTTTAGATCGTGAGACCTATCCTGTCGTTGTTGATAGTACAGGTGAAATAATTTGGTTACCAGGTATTAAAAAGTCTGTATTTGATAGCAAAAATACGGGAAAGTATGATATAATACTAGAGTATCGTTAGAAAGAGGAGTAATTATGAATAAAAAAACAGTTAAAAAGAATGTCCTTTCCTACGTTGTGTTCTTTGCTCTAATTGCTTTTATTGCTATTTTTGCTGGAACATTTAGTAATAAAACTCATAATTTAACTTATTCAGAATTCATTGAAAAAATGGAGAATGAAGAGATTAAAGAAGTTATCATCACACCAAGTCAAGATGCTGGTGTTTATGAATTAACAGGAAAATTAAAGGACTACGATAAAAAAGAATCATTTCACGTTAATTCACCACTTTCTGATTCAACTATCGATGTAATCTATGATGGAAGTCAAAAGTATGAATTTACGATTAAAACGGAAAAAGACCCAGGTTCTAGTCTTTTACTAGTTATCCTTGTTCAGGTTTTACCACTTGTCTTACTTGCTGGTGTCGCTATTTTCTTTGTTACAAGACAGATGAGCGCTAATAGTAAGTCAATGGATTTCGGTAAGAGTAAAGCTAGATTAAGTGACGATAGAAAGAAAGTAACTTTCAAAGATGTTGCTGGTCTTACTGAAGAAAAAGAAGAAGTTGCAGAATTAATCGAATTCTTGAAACATCCAAAGAAGTTTCAACGAATGGGAGCTCGTATTCCTAAAGGTGTCCTATTAGTAGGTCCTCCTGGAACGGGTAAAACTTTATTAGCTAGAGCCGTAGCCGGTGAAGCTAATGTACCATTTTACTATATAAGTGGATCTGACTTCGTTGAGTTATTCGTCGGTGTTGGTGCTAGCCGGGTTCGGGATATGTTTAAACAAGCTAAACATAATGCCCCTTGCTTAATCTTTATTGATGAGATTGATGCCGTAGGTCGTCAAAGAGGTGCTGGTTTAGGCGGCGGACACGATGAACGTGAGCAAACCCTTAACCAATTATTAACCGAAATGGATGGCTTTGGTGAAAATGAAGGTATTATCGTTATCGCTGCGACGAACCGTCCGGATGTTCTAGATCCAGCCTTACTTCGTCCAGGTCGTTTTGACCGCCAAGTAACGGTTAACTTACCAGATATTACAGGTCGTAAAGAAATCCTTGAAGTTCACGCTAAAGGTAAGACTTTCGCCCCTGGTGTAACACTAGATAATATCGCTAAAAGAACGGTTGGCTTTAGTGGTGCTGACCTTGAAAACTTACTTAATGAAGCCGCTTTATTAACTGTTAGACGTAATAAAGATGCTATTACGATGGCAGAAATTGATGAAGCACATGATCGCGTGCTTATGGGTCCAGCTAAAGTTACAAAGAAGTATACGGATAAGGAAAAGAAAATTGTTGCTTATCACGAAGCTGGCCATGCTGTTGTTGGTATTAAGTTAGAGGGTGCTAACGAAGTTCAAAAAATCACAATTATACCTCGTGGTCAAGCCGGTGGTTACAACTTGATGTTACCTCGTGAAGAAACATTCTTACAAACCAAAAATGAATTACTTGAAACGATTAGTGGTTTGTTAGGTGGCCGTGTAGCTGAGGAAGTAGTCTTTAATGAGATTACAACCGGAGCGCATAATGACTTTGAAAAAGCTACTAAAATAGCGCGAGCTATGGTTACAGAATATGGTATGAGTGATTTAGGACCAGTTCAATTTGAACATCAAGAATCAAGTGTCTTCTTAGGCCGTGATTATAATAAGAGTCATAATTTCTCAAGTGAAGTTGCTTTTGAAATTGACCAAGAACAACGTAAAATCATTAACGAATGTTATGAAAAAACTCGTGAAATTATTTCTCACAACCGGGATTTGCTAGATTTAATTGCTAATACTTTATTAGAGTATGAAACAATTACTAAAGAACAAATTGAATACTTAGTTAAAAATGGTCATATGCCAGAAGAACCAAAAGAAGAAGAAAAAGTTGTTCCAAAGAAAGAAGAGGAAGAAGTTCAAGAAGTTGTTCTTGATGATCTAACCGAAGAAGAATTACGCGAGTTAGCTAAAGATGAGAATATTGATAATGCTGATAGTATGAGTAAAGATGAATTATTAAAGGCTTTATCAGAAGAAGATAAGTAATTATCTTCTTTTTCGTAAGAAAAAAGAATAGTTTAATTACTATTCTCTTTTTTGCGTTTAACTTCTTTATTTAAAAAGTATTGAAATTTGTTTATAACTAGACTATAGTGACCAATATATTTAATAGGAAAGCATTGAAAGTGATCAACATAATAGTCAGTATTTAAATTAATATTTGATATTTTAATAAAGTTACAACCAAATTTTTGAGCTTCAATCATCGCTTGATATAATAAGCCATCTTCTACTTCTAATTCTTTAAATAGAGGCTTAATGGTATTGTAAATATATTCACAAATATTATTTTTAGTATTAAATGGAAGAATGATTAAAGCACATCCAATATCCATTTCATCACCGATGACATCAATTAATTCATCGATTTTAGCAAGATCAGCTTTAGGTGCTCCTTCATCATTTAAATAAGCATAGTAAAAGGGTAGATTAATTTTAGCGATGATAATTTTAACACGTTCTTTAAAGTTCATCATTAAATTACCTACTAAATCATCACTAAAATATTCATCATCAATTAATTCACTTAAACGTCTGATATCTTCTAGGCTATCGCTTACTTCAAATGATATGCCTCGTCTTAAATAGAAATCTCTTTTTTCATATTTCTTCTTTAATTCTGTCTTAGTAACTTTTTTCTTTCCTTTATAAAGAGGAAATAAGACATTGTTAGTTGCATCGATATATTCATTAAACCAACGATAAGCATTATCCGTTAAGTTATTATGAATAATATTAAAATTAGTGTTTTTAGTTGAAATATTTGGATAGACATCAATCACATAAGCATGATATTTCTTAGCTAATCCTTTGATGTTTTCTGTAAAAAATGTAACTAATGGTTTATTGCTAAAATCTAATAAAAAGCCATTTGGTATATAAAATTGATTACCACTTTTTTTCTTATTGATAATTATTTGCGCTGTAGCACATAGTTTATTATCATCATAGACACCGACAACTAAGTAATTTTTATACTCCTTTGTTTTAGCCCATAAGTTTTCTTGCATAAATGACAAATAATCACAATTTTTTATAAAATCTACATACTCTTTATATGCTATTTTCTCTTTAAATATATAACCCATAACCCTCACCTATTATAAGTATACAACAAACGAAATGTCATTTGCAACAATTAATAAATGATAGTATAATTATTAGCGAGGAGAGTTGATGTAATGAAAAAGGACGATTTTCTAAAGGGTGCCTTTGTTGCAACAGTATGTCTCATTATAACAAAAATATTGGGTGCACTTTATGTCATCCCTTTTTATGCTATCGTAGGTTCTAAAGGAACCATTTTATATGGATCAGCATATAATATATATGCCATTTTTTTAAACTTATCAACACTTGGATTACCACTAGCTATCAGTAAAATGGTAAGTGAATATCAAACTCTAGATTATCAAAGCGTAAAAAAAAGAGCTTATAAAATAGCCGGAAGACTTATGATTGTAATGTCCTTGTTAACGACCGTTATTCTTTTTTTAGCAGCTCCTTTTTTAGCTCAAAATATTATTAAAACAAATATTGATATTAATAGTTATGCCCCTTTAGGTGCTTTTAGTTTTGCTTTTAGTGAATTAATAGAAACGAAGATGATGATTGAAGGTATTACGACCGTTATGAGGGTATCCGCTCTAGCCATTGTCTTTGTTACTTTATTAAGTATGATGCGTGGTTACCTTCAAGGTATGAAGTATATAACGGCTTCGTCTATATCGCAGGTTATCGAGCAAATAATTAGAGTTATTATAATCGTTTTCGGATCATATTTATGTGTTAAAGTCTTTAATACAACTATCACAACCGCGATTGTTTGGACGATTATTGGAGCGATTATTGGCGCAATTGTTGCTTTCATTTATCTATTATATAAGAAGAGTCAAGTTCCTGAAGTTTCTAATTACGAGATAAAAGAAGAAGAAAAGAAGATTACTAATAAAGATATTTTAAAGAAAGTTGCTACATATACTATACCATTAATTATTATGGAATTAATTGGTATGTCATTCCAATTAGTTGATATGTTTACCGTTGTAAGAACACTTACGGCACATGGTTTCTCTGTAACAGATGCTTCTAATATTATGAATATTGTAACAACTTTAGGTATTAAATTGAATGTAATTGTTATGACGATTGCTAATGGTATTGTTATCAGTTTATTACCTAATTTAACGAGTGATTTTGTATCTGGTAATATTGAAGCCGTTAGAAGTAAAATAACAAGAACAATTGAAGTAATTTGTTATATAACGATTCCAATGGCCATTGGTTTATCTTTCTTAGCTGAACCAGCTTGGACGGTTTTCTATGGACCAGATTTCTATGGCCCAAGAGTTTTCTGTGTTAGCGTCTTTGTTGCTGTTTTCGGTAGTATTTTTACTAATGTTATGATTATGATGCAGTCTTTAAACCGTTATAAAAAGATGTATTTAGCGCTTTTCATCGGTTTTGGTTTTAATGCTATTATGAATATACCTTTTATGGTTTTCTTTGGTGAGATTGGCCTAAAAATGTATTATGGTAACCTTATTGCTACTATGATTGGTTATGGTTTAGCTATTACTATTTGCCTAATTGATTTAAAGAAAGCTTTCCATATTCATTATGGTAAAACATTGAAATATTTAGCTTATACCATCTTAACTTCATTATTTATGGTTGCTATGCTATCCGTTCTTAAAACGTTTGTACCAATTAGTAATCCATCACGGCTTATATCTTTACTTATCGCCATTCTTTATGCTGGCATTGGCGCTATTATCTATTTTGCTATTACTTATAAACTTAAAATGTATGATGATATTATTGGTATAAAACTAAAATTAAAAAGGAAATAAAGATGACAAAGAAGGATGCTTTATATATTGCGGGACCAACAATTATTCAAAGTCTTTTATACTTCGGTGTTAAATTAATTTGTGGTAGTCCTAATTTACTTATATCAACTTTTGATAATCATTTACCATTTGTACCATACTTTGTCTATTTCTATGTCTTTTGGTATGTTATGCTTATTTTTGTTCCTTATTTAATTTATCGTTATGATAAAGAATTATTAAGGAAATATAATAAAATTTTTATTCTTGATAGTGTCATTTGCATTTTAATCTTTTTAATCTATCCAACCACTATTAACCAGGCTAGTTTTGATGTTAATAGTCTTTCAACTTGGATTGTAAATCTTATCTATTATTTTGATACACCAGCTTTAAATTGTTTTCCTAGTTTGCACGCTTTAAATAGTTTACTTTGGATTATCGTGATGTTAAATAATAAAAAAATACCTAAGTTATGGCGTGGTATTGTTATTTTCTTATCAACGGGTGTCATTTTATCAACCATCTTTATCAAGCAACACGTTATCTATGATTTAATAGGTTCGGTTGGTGTTTTAATCATTAGTTATTTAATTTTAAAGATAATTAGTCTTATCCGTAAGAAGTAATTATCTTTTTTGTTTGGTTATGATATAATCATAGGGGAGGTACTTATGAAAATAGGAATAGCTAATGATCATCACGGCGTTACCATCAACAAGGAATTGACAAATTATTTAACTGATAAGGGGTATGATGTATATAATTATGGTCCAGAGACGACAGAACCTGTAGATTACCCTATATATGCTTTTAAATTAGCGGAAGCCGTTAGTAATAAAACCCTTGATTATGGAATTGTTATTTGCAATACGGGCATCGGTGTAAGTATTGCTTGTAATAAAGTAAAAGGTGTACGATGCGCTAAAGTAAATGATGAATGGGAAGCTAAAATGACACGGCAAGATAACGATGCTAATGTTTTAGCATTAGGATCAAGGTTAACACCTGATGAAATGCATAAAATTATCGATGTCTTTTTAACAACCGAATGTTCAATGGAAGAAAGGCATGTAAGAAGAAGAAACTTACTAGATAACTATAATGGGTAAAGTAACTTTATATTTAATTGTTGTACCTTTTGTTATTTGGGTTTTAGAAGGCTTACGGATTGAAACACTATTTCGTAAAGGCCGTGAGGTAAAAATAAAAATCTTTTATGTCTTAATATCTTTAGGCCTATCGTATTTAGTTGTTAATTGTTTATACGATTTTTCATTCTATTTTAATAACTTAATGTAGTATGTTTTTTATAGGAGGACTTATGAAAAAAATACTACTTTTTTGTTTGCTTTTCATTATCATTCCGGTTATCATTATTTCTTATTTAATAACAGAAGCAAATGAACCTGACTTCACTTTTAGTAAAAATACGATGGTTAGAATATATCGTTCCAAAACGAAAAAAATTGAAGTTGTTCCTTTAGAAGAATATGTCAAAGGTGTTGTTGCGGGCGAAATGCCGGCATCTTTTAAAGAGGAAGCTTTAAAAGCTCAAGCTGTTGCTGCTAGAAGTTACGTTATGTATAAAATTGAGCGAAGTACCAAAAATAAATATGATGTTGTTGATACCGTTATGAATCAAGTTTATATGGATGACGCATCTTTAAAAAAGAAATGGGGCAAAAATTATGATATAAATAAAGCTAAAATTGAGAAGGCTGTTTTAGATACCGCTTATCAGTATATAACTTATCAAGGAAAGATTGCCCAAGCTTTTTTCTTTTCAACAAGTAGTGGTTATACAGAAAATAGCGAAGATGTTTTTGTGAGTAAAGTTCACTATTTAAAGAGTGTCAAAAGTGACTGGGATAAGATCTCACCAGTCTTTAGTGAGCAAGAAGAGTTCAAAATTAGCGATTTTTGTAAAAAATTACAAATACCTGTTTCAAATAAAGTGAATATTAAAATAACTGATAAGTCAAAAACCGGTCGTGTTAATAAGATTTTAATCAACAATAAGGAGTTTACAGGTAAAGAAGTAGTCAATTTACTAGGACTTCGAAGTGTTAATTTTGATGTGACGGTAGCAGATAAAGTTATCATTACAACCAAAGGATATGGACATGGTGTTGGGATGAGTCAATATGGTGCTGAAGGTATGGCTAGAGCTGGTTATACATATGATGCGATTTTAAAATATTATTATACTGACGTCGAAATTGAAAAAATAAAATAAAGTAAGTATAAATTATTCATTATGGTTAACACTCTTAATAGAGGTGAAATAATGAAAAAAAGAATTGTAATGTATTCAATATATGGTATTTGTCTACTTTTAATGATTGGTTTATTAGTTGCTTATAATGTAACGTCAACTACTAATAATAGTCCTGCTATCTTAACAGATTATGATTACGCTATTGACATTTTTAAAAACACTTTAGCGTCTGTTGTTAGTCAAACAGAAGAAGTGACAATTTCAAGACCTTATAACGCTGAAGGTGTTAAGATTGTTCGTAATTATTATGATTATCGTGATGATGAAAAAGAACAACAAAAAGCTATCATTTATTATGATGGAACATATATGCAAAGTACCGGCATTTACTATGCCGCTGATAAAGAGTTTGACGTTTTAGCCGTCTTATCTGGTGAAGTTACCGAAGTGTTAACCGATGAGTTAGTTGGCAATTCTATTACCATTAAACACGATGATAATACATATAGTATATATCAAAGTCTTAAAGATATAACTGTGAAAAAAGGGGATCGTGTTAACCAAGGTGATAAATTAGCTACAACAGGAACGTCAAATATTAATAAAGACTTAAATAACCATTTATATTTTGAACTTATGATTGGTGGATTAAGTGTCAATCCTGAAGAGTATTATGATGCAGCATTATAATACTCTTTTTACATATAATAATACTAGAGGTGCTTATGAACTCAGGTATTATTAGGCGTGTTTTAGAAGAAAGTGCATATATTTTAGACACCAATGAGACAATAAGAGATATGGCTCTAGTATTTAATGTTTCCAAAAGTACAATTCATAAGGATTTACATGAACGCTTAAAACAAATTGATATGGCCTTATTTAATAAGGTAAAAAAGGTGTTACAATACCATATTGATGTAAGGCATATTAGGGGTGGCGAAAAGACAAAACAAAAGTATTTAAAATTAAATGAGCATTATGAAAAAAATGTGTTATAATAGTGTCATATTGGAGGTTGAGTCATATGTTTTCAAAAGACATCGGGATTGATTTAGGAACTGCCAATGTATTAATTTATATTAAAGGTCAGGGAATAGTTTTGGATGAACCAAGTGTTGTCGCACTTGATTCAGATACGAAAAAAATTGTTGCAATCGGTAAAGAAGCAAGAGAAATGCTTGGAAGAACCCCAGATAAAGTCCAAGCCATTAGGCCTATGAAAGATGGGGTAATTGCTGATTTTGAAGTAACCGATATTATGCTTAATCATTTTATTAAGAAAGTTAAAGGAAGAAATTTATTTGGACGACCTAGAATTTTAATATGTTGTCCATCAAATATTACGCAAGTAGAAAAGAATGCTATTAGAATGGCTGCTGATGCTACGGGAGCGAGACGAGTATTCTTAGAAGAAGAACCTAAAGTAGCCGCTATTGGAGCTGGTCTTGATATTGCTAAACCAAGTGGCAATATGGTTATTGATATCGGTGGTGGAACAACAGATATTGCTGTTTTATCATTAGGTGGTATTGTTAAAAGTGCTTCAATTAAAATAGCTGGTAATGTTTTTGATAATGACATTATTAAATATATTAAAAATAAGTACAAGCTTTTAGTTGGTGAAAGAACAGCGGAAGAAATAAAGATGAAAATAGGAACTGTTTTTCCAGAAAATATTGATGAAAAAATGGAAATAAAAGGTCGTGATCTCGTTACAGGCTTGCCTCATTCGGTAACCCTATGCTCTGCTGAAGTTGAAGAAGCCCTAAGAGAAAGCACTTATGAAATTATTAGTCAAGCTAAAACGGTTTTAGAAGAGACACCACCTGAGTTATCATCTGATATTATTGATAAAGGTATTGTCTTAACCGGTGGTGGGGCTTTGGTTAATGGAATGGATAAATTATTAGCGCATGAACTTAAAGTACCTGTTTTCTTAGCCGATAGTCCTCTTACTTGTGTTGTTGAAGGTACGGGCGTTATGCTTGAAAACCTTGAACTAATTGAAGATAAATAAATAAAGGATGATGAAAGTCATCTTTTTTGATTCAACAAAAAAAGAACTATTACCTAGTTCTCTTCGCTTATTTCGAATGCCTTTTTCATTAATCTGTCTATTCTCATTAATTCTGGATTGTCTCTGTTTTCTTTCAAGTAATTCAGCATTTTCAATGCTTGCTCCTCTGTATCTAGGGGATTTATTATTCCAATTCCATACTCTCTGTTCATTTTTGGAAGTTGCCATAATATTTCTGCGATTTGTATTAATATTTGTTTCATCAATAACCTCCTCACTTATTTCTTTAATAGTTCGAACTCTTGTTATTCCAAAAGTATTTTGTTCTGTATCTAATATATCAGCAAAGAATTGATAATTTTTATAATAAAAAGAAAAACTAGTAAATCCATCATTTTGTGCTTTTGCAGCATAACCAGAACCTATAGCAATAGCACTATCCATAGTATCAAAATCTAATTTATAAAAACTTTCTGCAGTACTATAAGACAGATATTTTGCCTTTTGGGGTTCGACAGAAATATAAGGAACTAATTCATACGGAATTTGTTTCCACTCATTTGTATTATAATCCAAATATGTATAATTTTCAAGGTCATACTTTGTTGGTTTGAATTCTTTTCCACTTAATGAATACTTTATATTATCTTGCATATTACTATTATTGGATAATGTATCTGATTTGACATTATTGTTAGATTGTGATATATTATTCGCATAAGAAGAAGCGTGAGCCTCATTAATGGTATTACCATTCGGCCTTTGAGCCACAAGAGGAAATTCAGCTTCTTTTATTTTGCCTAAATTATATATAGTTTTAACTTCAAGGGTCATATGCTTATCTGAAACAAATTCAACTAATTCATATTTATTATTTATAATTTTGCTAAAAATCAGACTTGGTTTGTTTTCTTTTGTTGAACCAGACAATTCTATATTATCTGGTTCTGAAATAATGTCATCTATTTCTTGATAAGTTATTTGATCAACATCCATATTCCTAATTAAACGATTAGTTTCAATTTCAATATAGTCTTTTTGTTTTTTGCTATTTAAATCTTCATATCTTTTTTCTTCTGAGCCAAAATTAAAAGAACTATTATCTAGTTCTTTATTACTTAATGAATATTTTACCTCTTTTGTATTTCGTGTATTTTCTTCAATATGTCTGGTTCCTCTAGTTTCTCTATATCCTGTTGTTTCATCCAATCCAGTAGCTGCTGTGCTTCCTCTGGAGTATCCAACAGATTTAGAATCGGTAATGTCTTTCTTCTTGGAAATTTCTCTTTCATTATATCTACCAGATTCCCGATTATATCTTTCATTTACGACCTCCTCTACTTCAGAATTAATTGCCTTTGCAAATGTTATTCCAAACGTACCATAATCATCAAAAATGGCGTATTCAAATGAATAATTTAAAGTATCAAAAGTACCACTATAGTGATGATTCTTTAATGACTCATAAATGAACTGCCCACTTTCTGCTATAGCTTTATCCATTTCTGAAATATCCAATTTATAAAAACTTTCTGCAGTACTATAAGACAGATATTTTGCCTTTTGGGGTTCGACAGAAATATAAGGAACTAATTCATACGGAATTTGTTTCCACTCATTTGTATTATAATCCAAATATGTATAATTTTCAAGGTCATACTTTGTTGGTTTGAATTCTTTTTGTATAATTGTAAATGATGTGAGACAAAAATAAATAAAAAATAAAAAGCAATATGATATAGTTAAAATGTAATTATAGATTATTGTTTTTTTGTTCTAGAATATGTCTAGTTTCAAGAGGAGTAAGCCAATTTAGAACTTGCATTGGAATATTGTTAGAACGTTTAAGATAAGCTTTCATTTGCTTTAACAAATCATCATAAGAATAAAATTTAAGATAAGAATAAAATCTTTGCTGATCATTTCTATGAGATCTTTCAACTTTACCATTGTGCCTAGGTGTTCTAGGCTTGATAAGTTTATGTTGGATATTTAAAGAATTAAGGAATATGTCGAGAGGATGAACTCTATCAGTTTTCATTGTATAAGTAAATTCTTGCCCATTATCAGTTTGAATAATTTGTGGTTTATATCCAAAATAAACAATAGCTCTTTTAACAAAATCAATAGTTGAATAAGAAGATTGTTCTTTATAGGGATAAATAAATCTTTCACGTGATGCTTCGTCAATAACGGTATATTGATAGAACTTATCAGGTATTTGACCTACATAACAATCTTTAGGAACAACTTTAACGTCCATTTGCCATTTAATGCCAATATCTTTAGGAGTATCATAATGTTTAGGCGTATATTTATTATGCTTTTCTTTATTAACATTATATTTTAATTTTCTAACTATTCTAAATAAAGAACAAGCATGTCTAGAATAACCTTTTTCAGTTCTTAACTTACCATATAATTCGCATAGAGATATATTTGGATTCCTTCTAATATAATTTTTAATCCAATAAAGTTCTTGTTCTGTATGAGCATTAGGATGGGGAGTAAGAGGCCTATGAGATTTGTCAATGAGAGATTCTTTAGTTCCGTTGAATTTTTTATTCCAACGCATTAAAGAAGCTTTAGAACATTTATATCTTCTACAAACAAAAGATATAGGATTTCCGTTTCTATAAAGCAAAACGGCATAATATTTAGTATTTAAAGAATGAGGATAATGTGATATACTTGTCATAGCGATAAATCCTTTCTAGTTAAAATTTGGTTTACAAAATACATTTTAACAGATTTATCGCTTTATTTGTATATTTG
>CANQCR010000023.1 GCA_947589735.1 uncultured Bacilli bacterium
ATTTAGTTTGAATATTATTTGTATTAATAAAGATATTTTTATCTTCAATATTTAGTAAATTTAGTATATAATTATTTATAGACATAAGTTTTGATCCTTTCTATGTTTTTTCGATAATTACATTGTATCAAACTTATGTCTTTTTATAAAATAAAATAGTGTCAGTGATTTTTCTCACCAACACTATTTATAATACAACCTATTTAACCACTTTTAAGTGGTTTTTTATTATGCTAAAAAGTTTTGCCCAAACCATTGCGTGCAAATTGTTATTTAAGTGATAGTATGTTATAATTATAAATGCCAAAGACGTCTGGAGGGATGCTATGACACTTGTTAAAGTATTAGATTACATCCGTATTTTTGTAGATATTCTACTTGTATGGATGGTTCTATATTATACATTAAAGAATTTACGTAAGAATGTTAAAATGGTACTTCTTTTTAAGGGTATTATCTTTATTTTAGCGCTTAAAGTTGTAAGCTATGTTTTCTCATTAACGACAATTGATTACTTATTAAATTATGTTTTAGAGTGGGGAATTTTAGCGCTTATTGTTATTTTCCAACCTGAAATTCGTAATGTCTTAGAGCAATTAGGACGTAGTCAATTATTAGGACGTCATAAAGTTTTAACAGTTGATGAAAGAGAAAAAGTTGTCTATGAGATTGTTACGGCAATGGATGCGATGCGTAAAACAAGAACTGGTGCTTTAATCGTTATTGAAAGAGATCAAAGTTTAAATGACTACATTGAAAAATCAAAGAAGATTTATGCTGATATTTCAAGTGAATTATTAGTTACTATCTTTTTCCCAAATAACCCTCTTCATGATGGTGGGGTTATCATTCAAGGCGATCGTATTACGAGTGCTAGAGCTGTTTTCCCAACGAGCGATAGTTCTAAAATTAACAAGCGTTTAGGTACACGTCACCGAGCTGCTGTTGGAATATCTGAAATTAGTGATTGTATCGCTTTAGTTGTATCCGAAGAAACGGGTCGTTTATCATGTGCGATTGGTGGCGAGTTACAATATAATTTATCTTCTGATGAGTTAAAGATTCTTCTTTTAAATGAACTTAAGCCAAAGCATAATATGTTAATAGATGAAGATGATGATGAAGAATTAAAAATAGAGGAGGCTGATACAAGTGAAAAAGAAAACTAGTCTCTTCAGTAGAATTATTAAAGTTCTTGACAAATATATTGTTATTCCTATTACACGCATTGTTTTAAAAATAACAGGCTATTTTGATAAGTCAAGTCATAAATTAGAGAGTTTTTTATCAAAACAGACGACGTTACTATTCCTATCTTTATTTTTAGCTATTGCTCTATATATCGTTGTTGATCAAAAAATGATTGTCTTTAACAATCGTAGTGCAGAGATGTTCCGTAATCAAAAAGTTGAAGTTGATTATAATGAAGAACGCTTTGTCTTAGAGGGTATACCAGAGACGGTAGATATTACTCTAATGGGTAGTAAAGCTGATCTTTATATCGCTAAGCAGCAACAAGCGAAGCATAATGTTAAAGTAGATTTAACGGATATAACGGAGCCAGGTACTTATGAAGTTGAGTTAAAGTATGATAGTGGTGATTTAAAGACAATTGAATCAAGTGTTAATCCGTCAGAAGCTAGAGTTGTAGTATACTTAAAAGAATCCGAAAATCGGACTTTATCGTATAATGTTATCAACAACGATCACTTGGATAATGCTTTAGATATATCCGATGTGTCTTTAAATATTGATCAGGTTGTTATCAGTGGGGCTGGATATAAGCTAAAACAGGTTGCCACCGTCGAAGCATTGATTGATGTTGATAAATTAACAAGTAAAGATAGTGGTAAACAAAAACTTGAAGATATTATTTTAAGAGCTTATGATACTGAAGGTAATATTGTTGATGTTGAAATAACTTATGCTACTAAGCCAGTTGCAACGATAACGATTAATTCATCATCAAGAGCGATACCACTTAATTTTGTAATTGATGAAAAGAAAAGTTTACCATTCGGTAAGGCTATTAGTTCCTATACCTTTAGCCAAGATACCGTTGTGGTTTATGGTTCGGAAGAAGTTTTAGATAATTTAGCCGAGACGGGTATTGATATTGTCTTTGATGCAAGTAATTTAACTGATAATTACAAGGGTACTGTTGAAATACCAAAACCAGCTGGTGTTAAAAAGATGAATACAAATCGCATTGATGTTGAGGTTAATGTTACTAGTAGTGTATCATCATCAAAATATAATATGACGGTTAAGATTGATGCTTTAAATGAGCCAGATGGCTATAAAGCTGGAGCTGCTAGTTCATCAGATGCTGAAGTATTAATTAAACCAACTTGTGCAGAAAATGTATGTAAGGCCTTAACAAGTGCTGATATTGAAGTATATGTTGATGTTTCTTCATTAGCTGGAAAAGGACCAGGTACTTATGAACTTCCAGTTCAGATAAGACCACGAACAGCTAATGCTCGCTTAACAACTTTCGTTATCAGTCCTGAGGTAGTTAAGATAAAATTAATCCGTGAATAAAGCCATTTGATGGCTTTTTTCTTTACTTTAGAAATTAATTATGGTAAGATAGACAACTTAGGAGGCATAGTATGAGTAGTAGTAATTTTGTTGGTTTAAGTTATGATAAGTTTAAGGAGATTGTTCCTAAAGAAACAGCTATGTATGTTGATAGCCTTTTAGAAATCTTTCGCAGTCTTGAAGTCCATAATTCTTCGGTTAAGGTTTTAACTGGAAGAGTTACTGAGGAAGATCATATTGTTTTTTTGGCGATGCTGGAAGCCTTATATCAATCCAGTGATGAATTAGCTAACTATTTAAATCAAATAGGATATTGTCGTCCAGAGATGACATTAGGTAGTTATCAATTAACTACTGAAGAATACCAAGCTCTTTTTAGACGTTATAGTTCTTATTTGCCACACTTAGCCAATATTGAAGATTATCATACTTTAACACCAGCATTCATTCCCCTAGAATTGTTACGTACATTAAAATCTAGAGTCAATAGTACAAGTAATGTTGTCAATGCTATAGGTGGTTATAGTGGTGTATCTAGTTTTTATCAAAATTTAGCAAAATTGCATAAAGTTAGTAAAAATGATTTAGAGAAAAGATTATATCAACAATTTTTTGATGGTGTCCCTATTGAGGTGGTAACACGTATTGAGAATGCTTGTAAAAAGTTTCAAGCTATGGAAGAAAGTATGGACCGTTATCAAAGTACGTCTTGGCTTAATACATCGACAATAGAAGATAAAGTCGCCATATCAATGCTACTAGAGTTAACTTCAACACCTGATGAAAGTGACTATGCCAGTGCTTTGGTAGCGTATTTAACTAATCATCAACTTAGCTTTAGTAAGATTACAGATGCTTTAGGTATAAGTAATTTATATTTTTCAGATCAAAGATCACTTTCAATTGCTATTTTGGTTCATTGGTTTAATATTTTCTTAAAAGATGTTCCTGATCGCAGCAAAATGACGGTCGGTGATTTAGTTGAAAAGTGTTTTGATCGCAAGTTAATAGGTAGCATTGATCCTTTAAAAATATTATCTTCTTTGGGTGGCGATATCAGTAGTATTAGTGGTGTCGATGCCAAGGTAAAAGAAGAGATAGTTGTTGTTAAAAGACAGAAAAGTCAAAAGTTAATTGATGACTTCTATAAAGATTTATCTTATGAGACAAGAGAGTTTATTGATCTTACGGTTAAGATATATGAGCTACTTCTAAAGCGAATGCAAGAAGGCAAACATAATAAAGATATTTTATTAGATGAAGATGATGCCGATACACTAGCTTTATTCATTGCTTCTTATTATGTTAAAGGTTCTGTTAGTACTTTCTTTGAAGGAAATGGTATTACCTTAGAAGATGTTTTAAAATTAGTTAATATAACTCTTAGTAAAGAAGAAATCGATGCGATGAAAGTCGATGGTAATATTCTAGAAACGCGTTTTAAACGTTTTGTTTTTGATGGAAATAATCGTAGCCAGATGCGCGAAAGAATAACGATTCAAAGCATTATTTTAAATCTTTGTAATCGTGATTTTAATCGTAGTATTATTATGGAACAAATATTTACGAAGTTAGCCCATGCTTCACTAGACAAAGATTTTAAAAAACAATTAGATAAATATATGGCCAATGTTGAAAAAAAACGTATCAATAATCTACGTAATGATTTATTTAAAGATTTGCCAAGTCAAACAATTAATTTTTTGGAACAACTATCAATTACGCATCAAATGCTTGATGATCTTGACTTAGAAGCTATTCAACCATTAGCGATTATCTATACCATATCATTAGCTAATGGTTATGAGCAACTAGGACATTTCTTAAGAAAATATGGACTAGATTCAAGTCATTTCGAAAAACATCTTACATCACGTTTTAATAACAATTCAAATAAAAAAGCATCTTATGATGTTCTTAATGAGTATTACCGTGATTATATCTTTGGTGGTCACAATAAAGATAAAAAACGTTCAGAGATTGATGTTAAAAGTATCTTAGCTAATGCTTTTAATAAGGAATTAAGTTCAACTATCTTAATGACAAAAGTATTAGGAGAAAGTTCACTAACTTATGACTCTTTACAAGACTTTGATAAAATATTTAAGGCTTATGAAGAAGAACAAGCAGAGGAAGATTTAAGCAGTAAACGGCGAGCTGCATGGAAATATTGGGATATAAATACGACCACATATATGGATAATGCGACTACTTTATTTAAGCGTATCAAAGATAAATTACAAAGTGCGAAAGATAGTTCTTTAACTTCTTTTGTTACTAGCGATGGTGGCGCTGAAGAACTAGCATTGTTATTATCTATGTATGCCGATGAAAAGACTAAATATATTCGCGATTATTTTGAACATAATAATTTAACTTTACAGTCAATTCTTACTCTAGTAGGATTAGATGCTAGTATTATGGATAATCTTGCTAAAGAAGAAGTTGACGATAAAGTGGCCTATGAACATTTTGTCAAATATTTAATTAACGAGCGTCATAGTTGTGACGACCTTAGATTCGTTGTTGTTCATCTTTTAAAAGATAATATTAGTGATAGTAAAGTTATTGAAACAATAACTAAACTCCTTGGAGGAAATTATCATTTCTTAACTGAAGAAGTGGAGAACCTAGCTTATCACGTTGAGGTTTTATCACCACAAGAACGTTTAGAAAGACTTCGTAATCAAACAATCAGTACCATTGATGGTGATGATTTACAAAGTATTATAAGCTTTGGTGCAGATTTATCAGAACATACAAAGTTTATATATGATGAATTACCTAGACGAGCTGAAGAAGATGAAACGGGCGAAGAGTTAAAGCGCATTAATGATGAAATGAGCAGTTTGTATTCTAAACCAACATTAGGTCAGGGAACTGATGACACATCTAAATCACAAGGCTTTTTTGGTCGTTTGTTTGCAAGGCCTAGAAAAGAGGTAGCCTTATCTTCACCACAAGAACCTGTACTTGATTTAACCCTTTTAGACAAGGTTAAAAAGGACATTAACGATTGTATAAAAGCTTTATCCGATGAGACGATTGGCTATGATTATATTCGTAAATATCTTTCTCTTTATCGTGCTAAAATTATTGAACATCGGCGTCTTTTTGATCAATCCGTAGCTGAACTAGAGGCTAAATTGCAAAGACTATCGCCTGAAAAGGAAGATGAGTTTGATGAATATGTTACAATAGAAGGTAATTTAAGAATTATGCGCTCGAAAGCACAAAGGTTTGCGACGATGCAAGCGCTAGCGACGCAAGAATTTGTTAAAGTTACGCAAATAATCGTTGACCATTCTCTATCATCTGATGCCTTAGAATTATGCCGGACCCATTTATTACCATTTATTGGTATGGAAAATGCTATTAGTATTGGTTTAGGTACGGAAAAGCAGGCTTTAGATATTTCAGAAACGATGACCAGTTTGTTCCATGCCTTATTAACACGTAACATTACGGAAATAACGGATAATATGGCTCGCATTCAAGCAGCTGTACCGGCAGAACGATATAGCGCTTTAGAGGCTCAATTAGAAAGTTATCTTTCTAACGTTAAGGCGTATAAGGAAATTGAAGCCAAAGAAGATGCGTCTTCATCAAGTGCGACACCTAAAGTAGATAGTCCATTTAGGCTTACTTTAGATCCTCCAACTACTTTAAATAGTACTAGAGATAAAGTCAAGGTATATACCAATAAACCCCAAAATCCTGATCATAAATAAGAGCTACTTAAGTAGCTTTTTTTCATATTTGTGCTAAGAATTAATATAATTAAATGAAAAGAGGTATATATGAAAAAATTTTTATGTTTATTATTTAGCTTTCTTTTAATTGGCTGTGGGAATAAAGAATCAGATGCCTTAAAAGATATTAAGAAGAAATTAGGAGATTTGGAGTCTTATACGATGAGTGGGGAATTAAATATGTATAATGGTGATGATACATATACATATAATGTTTCCGTTAATTATAAGAAAGATGATTTATACCGGGTTAGCTTGGTTAATAAAGTAAATAATCATGAACAAATTATTTTAAGAAACACGGAAAGTGTATATGTTTTAACGCCATCTTTAAATAAAAGTTTTAAGTTTCAAAGTGATTGGCCTTATAATAATTCCCAAATATATATCTTAGAACGTTTAATAAATGATATTGATAGTGACAATAAAAGAACGTATGAACATCAAGATAAAGAACATATTTTTACAAGTAAAGTAAATTATTCAACTAATACAGCTTTAGTTAAACAAAAAGTTTATTTTGATAAAGAACACAATTTGAAGAAAGTTGAAGTATATAATGAAAATGATGAAGTAGCAATGATGTTTACGATTACTAAGTTTGAAGAAAATCCCCGTCTTGATGATAACATATTTGAATTGAATAATAACCTTGATTCATCAACTAAAGAAAGTACCATGTCTAAAACAATTGATGATGTTATCTATCCGATGTATTTACCAAGTAATACTTATTTAACTAGTCAAGATCGTGTTAGTAAGGATAATGGTGAGAGAGTTATCTTAACTTTCACCGGTGATAAATCATTTACGCTTGTGGAAGAGACCATTACCGTTAGTAAAGAGTTAGAACAAAACATAACTTACGGAGAACCTGACATTGTTATCGATACTGTTGGTGCCGTTACTGATTATTCGGTTAATTGGATGAGTAATGGTGTTGAATATTCTGTTTTAGCTGACAATCTAGATAAAGATGAAATGATGACAGTAGCCAAATCGATAAGCTCAGCCTCAATTACAAAATAATGTTGGAAATAATGGGTTTTATGATATAATATCTTTGGTGATATTATGAAAAAAGCAAAATTAATTGAGCAAAAAACCAAAGAAGAAGAAAAAAAAGTAGAAAACAAGTTTTCGATTAAGAAACTTATTATCAGTATTTTAGTTATTGTCATTGTTTTAGTTGCCTTTTATTTCTTAACGGACTTTATTGTTAAAAAACAAAAAGCTAAACAAGATGAAGGAACTACCGAGACAGTAGATGTAAGAAAGACTAACGATATTGACTATAGCAGTGTTTCTAAGATGGTTGCTAAAAATTACTTCTTGTTATTTGATAAAGCTGATGATGAAAACAATAGTCAATATGATATTCTTATCAATAGTTTAAAACAAGGTGGATATCCATATGAGTTTTATTATATTGATTTAAGCAAAGATAATCATAAAGAATTATTAGCTGATAAGTCTGAACTTAAAGATTTAAACAATATTAAAGTAAAAGATACAACCCTAATTGTTGTCAGTGATGGAGAGATTTCCGAGACTTATGAAGGCAGTGAAGCAGTTTTATCATACTTAGTTTCATACTTTGTTACAACAGATACAAGTGATGGTAATAGTAACAGCAATAGTAATAGTAATAGTAATACGGAATCTAATAGTAATAAATAAAAAGATCTATGAAAAAATAGATCTTTTTTGTACATAATAGAACTAGGTGAGATGATGAACTTAGTTCTTTTATGTCTTAAAGTTTTTTTTGTTCGTATTTTAGATGTATCTCTCGGAACCATCCGGACGGTTTTGACTGTTAAGGATAAAATTGTTAAGGCATCCTTAATTGGCTTTTTTGAAGTTTTGGTTTGGTTTTTAGTGGTTAAAGATGCTTTAAATAGTGATATTAATAGTCTTTGGGTAGCAGTCGCTTATGCTGGTGGATTTGCTAGTGGAACATTTATTGGAGGATTACTCGCTCGACTATTTAATCGCAAGGAAACATTAGGTATTCAAATTATTATCAAAAAAGAACAAGAGGAACTTATCCATCACCTTCGGTTAGCAGGTTTTGCCGTCGTTGTTATGATTGCTCGTGGCTTAAAAGATGAAGAGCGTATGTTATTGTTTACCGAAATTAGTGTTTTACGTTTTAATGATTTAAAACGCATTGTTAAAGAATATGATCATACGATTTTTATGGTTGTTAACGATACAAGAACAGTCTACAACGGCTACTTTAATAGTCTTACAAAATAATCACGTATGATTATTTTTTTTTATCATAAAATTAGATAGGTGATGTTATGGACCTAGTCATAAAAGGTTTCTTGGTTGGTTTGGGTAAAATAATTCCTGGTGTTAGTGGGAGTATTATAGCTATAAGATTAGGAGTTTATGAAAAAATGATTGCGTCAATCAATAATTTTTTTAAGGATTTTAAGGATAGCGTTTACTATTTAGGTAAGTTAGGTCTAGGTATTATTTTAGCTATTTTAATTGGTAGCCATATTATCATTTATCTTCTTGATAATTATTATATACCGACCCTTTTTATTTTTTTAGTTTTAATTGCAACCGGTATTCCGATGATTATAAAAAAAACACATGACTATGTGCTTGTGATTATAACATTTATTCTTTATTTTGCTATTTTAGGGATACCCTCTTTAAATGTTTTTCATAGTTACTATTTTATGGGCTTTCTTGAGGCCTTTACGACGATTGTTCCTGGCATTAGTGGGACAGCATTATTTATGTCTTTAGGTTTATATGATGATGTATTAAATATGTTTTCTAATCTGTATCTATTTCCATTTAAGCAATTAATACCATTTGGTATTGGAGCGTTTTTAGGTACTTTAATCATTTCCCATTTTATTGATTACTGTTTTAAACATCATCATTCGAAAACATATGCCGTTATTTTAGGCCTTACTTTAGCTAGTATGGTATCTCTTATAATAAAAAGGTAATTATTCATTACCTTTGTTAATATAAATAAGAGCCGTAATGCCACAGACGACAACGCCCATCCCACCGAATATGAAAGCGATATCATGCTCAAAGATTATACCTATTAGAATAGCTATAATAATTAAAGCTGATCCAATGATAAAACCAATTTTGTAATTAGGCTTTGTTTTCATCTAACCACTCCTATTTATTTTTTTCTTCACTATTTAAACTGATGTAAGCAACATGCTTAGGTTTCCTTTTAGATATATCAAGGGTCTCTTCCCACTTAGTCCCATTCCATTTCTTAAGACAGTTAGGACCATACCATTCTTTTAAAATCTTTTCAATATTATTGTATGAATAATACTTGCGTCCTTCAAAATCATAAAGCTTGAAAGGAAAGACATCTTCCTTTAAGAAAATAGGATCTTTTAAAAATTTTTCCCAAGGAACAGATATGGGCTGTGAAACTCTATGACTATTTTTGTTTTTTCTTCCATATCTTTTCGCATACCACATAATAAAGTGGGAGAAAGCTTTATGAGGAACATGTAAATTATCAACTAAGACATAAAAAGGCATTAAGCATTTCATAAATATTTGATGCACTTGATCATTAAACTTGCTATCAGACCTATTATCATAGATAATGACATCGACAAATATGCCATTACCACTTTTACAGCGATTTTTAAGAAGAAAGTTTACTTCTTCAAGGTAAGTACCACGTTTCCTTATTTTCATCGTTGGACCATTGATAACGTTAAACTTAGAGTCAACTTCAAAGCACTGAAAGTAAAACTTAGGGTCTAGGTCTTTTTTTAAAGCTTCAATAAACTTATCCCAGTCTTCTCTTACGACACAAACATCAATATCATCATCCCAAGGAATGAATCCTTTATAATTGACAATGCCTAGGGCTGATCCGGCAATGAGACCATAATGAATATTGTTTTTAACGCAAACGCGATGAATTTCATCCATAATTTCTAGTACTTGTAATTGCAAATCGCGAACGGTAATAATGGTGCCATCAGGATTTTTTTGAAGGATGTAATCATCTTTTTCCTTAATACAATCGTTATTTTCCATACTCATCACTCACAATAATTGTACTAAAATTCACTTAAATAATCAATATATTGACCCAAGATGGGTGTTTAATAGACACTTTTTATAGTTGGTGGAATATCCTATATCAGAAAGGGTGGATTAATATGTGTAATAACGATAATGATTCTTGCAAACAAATAGCTGAAATATTAGCTATTATTAGCGTTTTACAACAAAATGCATGCAATTCTGAAACCTGTTTAGATACTTGTGATCGAGGATTTCTAGGTTGTGGGACTAGTTCACTAACTTGCAACACAAGACCTGTTCAACTTTATTTATGTAATGGAGAAGCTTTAAGCTTACCAATTGAAAAGGATAGTACAGATTGTACAGGTACAGGCTGCTCAAGTGTCTTTAGAGTTGAAAAATTAGATGGTTGTAGTTGTACTTTCCGTGTTTTGGCGCCAGCTGGTGAGGGTGCTCAATTCCCATATACGGCAACTAATTCTTTCTTCACAATGAATTTAAACTGTGTATGCTGCTTACGTTGCTTATCAGATACATATGTTGAATGTTTATAAAAAACGAGCGAGCTCGTTTTTTATTTTAAAACCTTAATTCTTTTAATATCATCGATACGAATAACGGTATTGTTGATGGTAACAATATGATCTTGGGTACGACCAATAATTTTAGTTGTCATTTGGTCATTAGCTGTTTCAATTTCAACATCTTCCTTGTAGATTACATTTTCATGAAATAACTTATTGATTGTCTCACGAACAGATAAAGCATCTTTTAGCCCGTAAGAAGCATTACGATTATGGCTAGCTCCTTCTTTAATTTTACCATGATATAAGTGTGGTAATTCCTTTTTCATTCCATCATCCTTTCACACTATTTTATGCATTTACATATAATAAAATGAGGTGGATTATGTATAAAATATATAAAGTTACAACTGGTGATACTCTAGAGAGTATTGCGAAGAAGTTTAATACAACGGTTAGAGAACTTCAAGATATTAATGGTAAAGATTATATCAGTTTTGGGGAAATGATTATTGTTCCTAATAATCAAAATGATGATTGGTTTGATACTTACATTGTTCAAAAAGGTGATAATTTATATGCTATAGCGCAAAAATATAACATCAGTTTAATCGATTTACTTAATATTAATGGCCTAGATAAAGATGATTATATTTATCCTAACCAAGAAATAATGGTACCAAAGAAAAATGTTAAGGTTATTATTACAAAAGAAGATGATACTTTAAATAGCGCTAGTAAAAGACTAGGTATGAATACGGAAGAAATGTTATATCAAAACGATAATATTTATTTATTACCAGAACAATTATTAGTTTACAAAAAATAAGGAAGTTTTATAAAAATTACTTTCTTTTTTTGTGCCATTATTATATAATCAAAGTAGGTGATAAGATGGAAAGTGATGCTTTAAATCAAGAAGAAAATAAAGTTGAAGTAACTCCAACCGAAGTAAGTAGTGAGCATGTAGAACCTACAAGTAGTGCGCCTGTGCCACAAGATGTGCCTTCAGCATCTTCTGATGATGAAAGACGCGTTGATTATACTAATCTTAGCGTTATTAAAATGTATGGTGAAGACTTAACGGCTAAAACTTATATAACTAATCCCGCTATTGCGCGTGATGATGAGATAGCTAGAATGACCATTATTTTATTAACACCTGAAAAATCAGCTTTGTTAGTTGGTAAGCCTGGTATTGGTAAAACATCTATTGTTGAGGGGTTAGCTTACCGAATTATTAATAATAATGTTCCTGATCGGTTAAAAGGATACCGCGTTATTAAGATTAATTCATCTTCTTTGCTAGGTAAAGTTAAATATAATGGTAAAGAAGAGATGATTATCACAATTCTTGTTGATGAGTTAAAAAATATGGAAAAAACGATTCTTTTTATCGATGAGATTCACACCTTAATCGGTAGTAAAGAGGGCGGGCCAATGGATTTAGCTAACATTTTAAAACCGGCTATCGATCGTGGTTTAGTTAAGTTAATTGGTGCGACAACAGATATTGAATATAATACATATATCGTTCGTGACCGAGCTTTCTTAAGACGTTTTGACCGCGTTGATGTTCAAGAACAGGATATTCCTACGACAATCGAAGTTTTAATGAAAACCTTACCTAAAACGGAAAAACAAACAGGTATTAAGTTTAAATATAATGAATATGTAACCCGCTTACTAGTTGAGTCTATCGTTGAAGCAACAAGTGAGTTTAAGCGTGTTTATGGCTTGGGCGCGATGTATCCCGATGTATCTTTTTCGGTACTGACGGCGGCTTTTTCCCATGCTTTATATCAAAATAAGCCTTATGTTGAGATGGTTGATGTTTACGATGCGATTAAGAATAGTAAACGTATATATCCCGATTCACGAATTAAGGAATTAGCGGCTTTTAGAGAAAAATTTAAAGAATTAGCGGCAGAAGAACAAGTTGAACTTCCTGTCGTTACAATTGATGAAATAAAGGACCCAGAAGAATTCTAATGAGTTCTTTTATTTTGATAAAAAAGGGGTATTTATGGTATAATTATAATGAGGTGGGAAAATGCGTGAGATACCTAAAAAAAATTATCTTTTTGTATTAATTATGGCTGTTGTTGTCGTTATTATAACTTTTGTTTTAATGAACTTATATAACGCTAACAAAAAGGAAGCTTATTCTTCTTATGTGAAAGAGATTGTCCATGAAATTATGCTAGACGATTTGGATAATTACTTGCAGGAACATCCTGACGCTATTTTATATATTAATACGAATGATGAAGCTAATAAAAAGTTAGAAAAAGAAATCAAAAACTTAATTGCGCGTCATAATATTCAACAATATTTTGTCTATATAGAAAATAATAAAGACATTACCAAAAAATATAAACTAAAAGATAATAATCCTATTTTTATTGCTTATAAAGATGGTAAGGCTTTAGAGACATTTAGCCAAGATAAATATACGATTAAAGAGATTGAGAGTTTCTTAGTTCGTAATGGGGTTATTGAAAATGATTAACATTGTTTTATTTGAACCTGAAATACCTCAAAATACCGGTAATATTATGCGGACATGTGCGGGTACTTATGCGCATCTTCATTTGATTAGACCTTTAGGTTTCGCTTTATCCGATAAAGCTATCAAAAGAAGTGGTGTCAACTACATTGAAAACTGTGATTATACTTTATATGATGATTTTGATGATTTTTTAGCAAAAAATGAGGGCGAGTTTTACTTCTTTACCCGTTATGGAAAGAAACCTCATAGCTCCTTTGATTATTCTGATAAAAGTAAGAACATCTATCTCATCTTTGGTAAAGAAAGTACTGGTATTCCTAAAGAAATATTAGCTAAATATTTAGATCGCTGCGTTAGAATTCCTACGAATGACAAAATTAGAGCGTTAAACCTATCTAACTGTGTCGCTTTAGCACTTTATGAAGTATTAAGACAGCAGGATTATCCTAATCTATCAAGGACCGAGCCATTTAAAGGTGAGGATTATTTGACTAGTTAAAAGATATTGTAAAAATATCTTTTTTTTGATATATTTATAATAGGTTATGGGGTTGATAATCGTGTATATGTTAGACATTAATATTGATTGGACAATTGTCATTGTCTGTGTTGTTGCTATTTTCATTATGGCGGCTATTGGCTACTATACTGATTGTAATCGAGATATGGGAGAAGTTCGAGAGCAACCCAAACCTAAAAAAGAAAAAACTAAAGAAAAAAATAAAGAGAAAGATTTACCCCCAACCTATCATTATGAAGAAACTAGTGTTAAAGAAGAAGATTTAACACCAGCTTTAACGGTTTTAGCGAAAGAAGATTTTGACCATCATGAAGATATGATTGATGCGACCGATTTATATGATGATGTTTTAAATGATACTGATAAGGAAGATGACTTTGAAAAATTGATTAAAGAAAACTTCTTTATGGATGAAGAAGCAGTTGATGATGAAGACGAAGTTTTAGTAGCTCTTGATAAATTAGGCGAAAGTTCTGAAGAAAAAGAGGAACCTACCGAAGAGCCTAAAGAAAAATCTAGCCGCGAACGACTAGATGTTGATGACATTTTTAAATTATAGGACTTAGTCCTTTTTTTCTTGCACAGATAGTTGAATAATTAAATCCATATTATCATCATTAGCGACGATATTTTTATGACGCATATGACATTTATCACATTCATAAACTATTTTATAGGTGTGTTTAAACTTTTCAATACCGATAGGCCGCATTAGACCTTTACAACTATTTTCGCGGTCGCCGGGGTTAATATCAACGTGTTTAGAATATAGACAAAAAGGGCAATGATCTCTTGCGGTATAATTGAGTTTAGGAACATTCTCACCGCAATGCTCACAGATAAAGCCTTCATCAAGCATATTAAATTGTTTCATAAAACCACCTATCGAAATTATACCACAAGTATGATATAATGTTAATGGTGGTTATATGCAGTCAAATTATGATGTTATTATTGTTGGGGCAGGACCAGCCGGTCTCTTTGCCGCTTATGAATTAACCTTAAAAAATGATAAATTAAAGGTCGCTGTTTTAGATAAAGGTAAAACAGTTAAAAATCGTTATTGTCCAATGAATCGTGATAAGGTCGCTTGTGTTAACTGCAATCCTTGTAATATCTTAAGTGGTTATGGTGGCGCTGGAACTTTTTCCGATGGCAAGTTAAACTTTATCCCTAAACTAGGTAAGTCTGATTTGTTTAAATATATGGGACAACAAGAAGCTTATGATTTAATTGATTATACGGAAGAAATATTTAACAAGTTTCATATGGATAGTGAAGTATATCCTAGTAATATGGCTGAAGCGGAAGCTATTAAGAAAAAAGTTGCTCTTACTGGTGCTAACTTATTACTTATCAAACAAAAACATTTAGGTAGTGATCATCTACCCCAATATATTGATGGTATTTGTAGCTACTTAAAGGAACATAATGTCGATTTATTTGATAATGCTGATGTTGTTGATATTAAATCCGTTAAGGAAAATGAACATCACGTTATTTTCAAGAAAGGCCGTAAAGAACAAGAACTTAAGTGTTCACAGTTAATTATTGCGCCAGGTCGGACGGGAGCAAAGTGGGTTCAAGAACTTGCGGATCGCTATCATATCCCTTATTTATCACAAAGTATTGAAATCGGTGTTCGGGTTGAAGTTCGTAAAGAGATATTAGAAGATTTATGTAATATTATCTATGATCCAACTATCTTTATTAAAACTGATACTTATGGTGATGAAATAAGAACTTTCTGTACTAATCCTGGTGGATATGTAACTAAAGAAAATTATTATGGCTATATCTGTGTTAATGGGCATGCCCTAAAAGATAAGAAATCACTAAATAGTAATTTTGCCTTTATCAGTAAGGTAAGTTTAACAGAACCAGTCACGAACACTAGGTTATATGGTGAGAGTATTGCTCAGATTGCCAATGTTTTAGGTGATGGTAAACCAATTATTCAAACGTTAAAAGACTTACGTCAAGGTCGTCGTAGTGAGTGGCATCGGATCAATAAGGGCTTTATTGAACCAACTTTAAAAGATTGCGTTGCCGGTGATTTAGCGCTTGTCTTACCACATCGCATTCTTTTAAACATTATTGAAGGATTGGATAAACTAGATAAGATTATCCCGGGTGTAGCTAACGATGATACCCTTTTGTATGGTCCTGAGATTAAGTTCTTCAGTAATGAAATAGAGACCAATAATAAGTTTAAACTTGATAAATATAGTATATATTTCGTTGGTGATGGCGCTGGTAAGGCTGGTAATATCGTTACCGCTGCGGCAACGGGTATTGTCGCTGCTGATGATATTTTAAAAAACAATTATAAATAATTAAGATGAGAAGGTGATACCTTGAAAGAACCACAAGAATCGGGTTTTAAAATAAGCGAAGTAATTATCATTGTTCTTATAACCTGTACTTTTAGTATTATGGCCGGTATTTCTTATGGTAAGATTAAATATTCGGAAACTATTAGTATTGGTAAGCTTGATGAAGAAACAGAAAGTAATGAACTTTCAGAGTTCATAAAGCAATATAAAAATATTATAAGTAATTATTATGATTCTTCAAAACTTGATGAAGAAAAGCTTTTAGATATTGCCCTTGAAGCTATCGTTAAAGAGGTGGGAACCGATGACCCTCATGCTTTATATATGACGGAGGAAGATTATGGTGATTTTAACATTATCTTAGCTGGTCAATATGAAGGGTTAGGGATTGGTTCATCAAAAGTTAGTTTAGATGATTATGCATCAATATCCTATATTATTGATGATTCACCGGCTTCAAAGGCTAATTTAAAAGTTGGCGATATCCTTTTATCAATTGATGGTAAAAGCACAAAAGAAATGACTATTAAAGAGTTTAGCCAATATATTATTGATAGTGAGGATAAAGATTTCTTACTTAAAGTTAAGCGTGGCGAAGAAACGTTTAATGTTAATATTACGAAAGGTAATGTTGAGTTAAAATCTGTTGCTTCCCATGTTATTGAACAAGATGGTAAGAAAATTGGCTATATGGGTGTATCAATTTTTGCATCTAATACTTATCTTCAATTTGAAAAGGCTTTAGAAGAATTAGAAAAACAAGATATTGATACCTTAATAATCGATGTGCGAAATAATAATGGTGGCCATTTAGCTGAAGTAACAAAGATAATTAGTTTGTTCTTGAAAAAAGACCGGGTTATTTATCAACTTCAAAAAGATCAAAAGACTACAAAATATTATTCTCATGGTAAAGAAGATAAGGAGTATCCAATCGTTTTCTTAACCAATGAAGCAACAGCTTCAGCTTCTGAAGTACTAATATTGGCGATAAAGGAAAATATAGGCGCTATTACAGTTGGTAAAAAGACCTATGGTAAAGGCACAGTTCAAGGATTAGTTGAATTATCTAATGGCGATAAATATAAGATAACAACGAAAAGGTGGTTATCACCAAAAGGCAATTGGGTTAATGATACTGAGGGCATTAATCCTGATGTTGATGTATCTTTAAATGCTGACTATCTTAAAAATCCAACGGATGAAAATGATAATCAACTTGCTGAAGCGATTAAAACCGCTCTTAAGGCATTAAATAAGTAAACATTGCTAAACATTGATTTTAGCAATGTTTTTATGTGAAAAATATGTTATAATACTTTCAGGAGTGTGTTTATGAAACAAATTTGTATCGGAGATATTTACCAAATACAATGTTACAAACACAACGGCAAAATCCATCGCGCTTGGGATGAAGCGGTGGTTTTAGATATTAAAAAAGATTATATTGTATTTGGAAATAATAAGACGCGTGTTACCGAATCAGAGGGGACGACATGGCGGACGAAAGAACCGGCGATTATCTATTTTTTTAAAAATAAATGGTATAACGTTATCGCCCAAATGAAAAAAGATGGAATCTATTATTACTGTAATATTGCTACCCCCTATATAATAGAGGAAGGAACAATTAAATATATCGATTATGACTTGGATCTTAGGATATTCCCTAAAGGGGACTATAAGGTTCTTGATAAGCTAGAATATCAGTATCATCGAAAGAAAATGAAATATTCTGATGATTTAGATATCGTTGTTAATAGTGCTTTAGATGAGCTAATAGATGATTATGTAAATGGTGATAAGACTTTTAATGAAGATATCAATAAAAGCTATTTATCAAAATACTTAAGTCTTAAGGCAGAACAAGTTAAAGCTGAAGACTAATTTGACGCTATATATAATATATAGGAAAGAGGTATTCTTTCTTTTTTTGTTGCATATTATAAATAAGGCTATATATAATAGATAACATTTTACTGTAAATGTAAAAAAAGATGTAAAAAAGTGTTGACTTTCACCTTTTGTTTTGATATAGTATGGGAGCTTAATCAAAAAGGACACAGTTTTTTAAAAATATGACCTTTTTGGTTAGCAATAAGTAGTAAATATCAAAAAAATCAAAAAAGTTCAAAAAGTTCTTGACTTTAATTGAAAGTTTTGGTATATTACTGGTTGTTGGCGCGGGAGTCAACGAAATTTGTCAAATCTCAAATAAAGTTCAAAAAGTTCTTGACAACTTGTTAGAGGTTTGATACAATTAGTTTGCTTTACCCCTAAAGGGGTAAGGGAATGATCTTTGAAAACTGAGCAAAATGTCAATTCACTATTAGTTAGGATTAAATTTTTAAGAAAGAATTATTTTTTTTGGAGAGTTTGATCCTGGCTCAGGATGAACGCTGGCGGCATGCCTAAGACATGCAAGTCGAACGA
>CANQCR010000024.1 GCA_947589735.1 uncultured Bacilli bacterium
ATTTATCTTATCATCATAACTTAATTTACTCATTTAAAAACCTCATTTCTTTGTCCAAGAAATGGGGTTCATATCATCTCACATCTTGTTTTTCTATTATATTACCTTTATATGCTTATTTATATAAAATTATAAAGTGTAAAGTTAAAATTCATAATCATTTAAAACTTCATCCCAAACAAGTTTTAAATCATCATAAGTTAGGGTCTCCCGAACCTTATTTAAAGGTACCCACATCAAAGATGACAACTCTTCTTCTTGGGCTTTAGCTTCTTTGGGGTTTTTAGCGTGTCCTAAAAAGAAGATAACTGTTTTTTCCGTAACTCGATTTGTTAGATACTTATTTTCGTAACGTTTTTTAGAATCGATGACGACATCAAGATTCGTCTCTTCCTTCGTTTCTCTTAACGCCGTCGTAACCTCATCTTCGCCCGCTTCCATATGACCTTTCGGAAATCCATAAAAGCCGCCTAATTGTTTAATAACCAAAACCTTACCATCATTAATGATGATAGTCCCACACGATTTTTCTTTTTCCATTATTACCCTTCCCTACTTTAGTATAAGTATAACATATTTTTTGATTTATTTAGCCTTTTTACTAGTAAAATAACAAAAAAGAGTATATAATAACTTAAAACGAGGTGAGGATTGTGAAGACAATCATAATATCTTTTTGCAAATTAATTCAATTTTTTCTATTAAAGATTGGGCATGGTACATCCCTACCTGGGCAATTGGCTTTAAAATTAGATAAGAATATTCTAAAGAAAATGGACAAGCCTAAAACAATTATCTGTATTACCGGTACAACAGGTAAGACATCTATTTGTGGTATCTTATCCGAGATATATCACACTAATAAAACTAAAGTTGGTAACAATTTAAAAGGTTCTAACTTAAAGCCTGGGGTGGTAAGTGTTTTTCTTGAAAATGCTACCCCAACGGGAAAGACGAAAGTTGATGTAATGGTTATTGAAGTTGATGAACGTTACGTTAAAGAAGTATTTAAAGACTTCACGCCTAATTATTTTATCGTTAACAACTTATCCCGTGATCAGTTAGCTCGTAATGGTCATTATGATCTTGTTTGGAACGAAATTAATAACGCTATTAGTGATGACGTACACCTTATTTTAAATGCTGATGACCCATTAGTTACAAAGCTTGCTTTAAAACATAAAGGTAAAGTTAGTTATTATGGTCTTAAGAAAAGTAAATTATCAAGTAATGAGCATACCGGTAAATTAGACGTATCTTACTGCCCTATTTGCCATAAGAAATTGATTTATGATTACTTCCATTATGGTAGTTTAGGTTACTATCATTGCCCTAATGGAGATTTTAAAAGACCTGATGTTAAATATGAATCTAGTTTGAATGATGATTTTACTTTCAATATCAATAAGCAAAAAATTAAAATGAATAATGAAGCTATCTATAACGTTTATAACTTATCAGCAAGTTACGTAACCGCTTTAGAGACAGGTATTAAAGCTAGTGTTATTAAGGATGCTTTAAATAACTTATCGCTTAAAGTTAAAAGATTAGATACTTTTAAATTAGGTAATGCTGAAGGTGTATTATTACTTAGTAAAAATGAGACCCCAATGTCATATAATCAATCTTTAGAGTTTATCAGTAAACAAAAAGAAGATAAAACAGTCATTATCGGATTTGACCGCGTTAGTGGTCGATATGACCTTAAAGATTTATCTTGGCTTTATGACATCGATTTTGAACTATTAAATAATGATAGTGTTAAAAAAATTATCTGCCTTGGACCCTTTGCTTTAGATGTCGCTGTTAGATTAAAATATGCAGACATTGATCCAAGTAAGATTAGTACGCATACAACTTCTGATGATGTCATTAATGTCATCAAAAATGAGACGACTGGTCACGTTTATTGTATGTTCTACTTCGATATCTTCTACCGCGTTAAAGATATTATTCATAAGGGGGAAAAATAGAATGAAACAAATTCATATTGCCCATTTATATTACGATTTACTTAACTTATATGGTGAGAATGGTAATATTAAAGCTTTAAAAAAAGAATTAGAAAATCAAGGTGTCGAAGTATCTATTCACTTTCTTTCTTTGGATGATGATTTAGATTTAGATAAATATGATGTTATCTATATAGGAGCTGGTACCGAAGATAATCAAAAGCTAGTTATTCCTCATCTAATGCAATATCAAAAAGAGATTAAAAATGCGATTAAAAATGGTAAGTTTTTTATCATTACCGGTAACGCCGTTAATCTATTTGGTAAGTATATTGAATATCCTGATATTAAGGTAAATACGATTGGCGCATTTAAATATCATATTAAACAAGAAGATTTTAGAATGATTGATGAAAGTATTTTCTCTTCATCTTTCTTAGATAAACCAGTTATTGGATTCCAAAACCAAAGCGTCGTTATGTTAGATAATAATAAACCAATGTTTGAAGTTATCAAAGGTATTGGTAGTTTTCCTAAAGCTAAAACGGAAGGCGTATTAGATAAACATTTCTATGGAACTTACTTAGTTGGTCCCGTTTTAGCTCGTAATCCGCATCTATTAAAATATATTGTAACGGAACTACTAAATAGTAAATATAAAAACTTCCGTTTCAAGGATTTTGATTTAAAGCAAAATAAAGAAGCTTATGATCAATTTGTTAGAACTTTCTATCAAAACATCATCTAAGCTTCTTTTACTTTTACCTCACCACTAAAATTATCATAATAATCATTTAATAATTCGTTAAAAACGACATTATCAAATTTGGTTATATCTCTAATATTTAAAACAATATTGTCAATGTCATAATCTTTAATTATTTGATATAACCTCACCTTTAACTTCTCAATACTTTTTCTACTCATACGGCCTGATAAATTAACAATTAATGTATCTTTAGTATATATAATATCTGACCTCAAAATTAGCCTCCTTTAGACTAATATAACACAATAAAAATAAGATGGGGGGATTTCGACAAAACGAGTAAAAAAAAGACAAAGGAATTAACATCCTTCGTCTAAATATTTAATGGCTTTCGTAGCCGCTATTGCCCCATCAGCGGTAGCCGTAACAAGTTGTCGTAATTCTTTTTTTCTAACATCGCCACAGACAAATATGCCAGATATGTTAGTATAAACATCATCCGTTGCCTCAATATAGCCATCCTTATCCGTATTAATAAGATGACTATAAATACTTTGATTAGGAATACCACCAATCAGGATGAATACGCCATCCATATCAATAGTGCGGGTTTGATTACCCGTTTTAATATCAATACTACTTAATTTATCCGTACCATTTAAAGCTGTAACTATAGTATTACTCAATACTTGAATATTTTTTTTCATTTTAATTTTATCTAAAGAGCGGATAGAACCTCTTACATCTTGTCCTCGGTAGATTAGATAAACGGTATTAGCAATATCTGATAAGTATAAGGCATCATCTAAAGCCGTATTCCCGGCGCCAATAACAGCAACCTTTTTATCACGGAAAAAAGCACCATCGCAAGTAGCGCAGTAAGATACACCCTTGCCTGTTAATTCTTTTTCATGTGGTAGCCCTAATTTTCGTCTTTCTAAACCCGTCGCAATAATAATAGACCTTGCTTGATAGACATTATTAGTAGTCGTAACTTTCTTATCTTCACTAATACTAATTACTTCTTCAAAGATAATCTCGCCACCTAAATTGATAACTTGATTATATAGATTAGTGGCAAAATCCACTCCTGATATATCTAAAATAGCTGGATAATTTTCAATGTGATTCGCATTAATGATCTGACCACCATAAGTTTTACTTTCTAAAATTAAAACTTTTTTATTAGCTCTTAAAGCATACAAAGCAGCCGTAAGACCGGCAGGGCCAGCCCCAATTATAATTATATCCATATATCACCTAATTATTTTTTAATAATACGCATTAATTTATCGTATAATTCATCACGATTAGCTATTTTTATTTCTTTTTCACCTTCCATATTATATAAAATAATGTCTTTACTCATATCAAAAACGGCATCAGACATAATTTCTTTACCAATAATATGTTTATTAAGAAATTTGTCAATTTTCTTCTTGTGTCTAGGCGTCAATAAACTCTTGTTTAAATAATTATCGTGTTCACCCAAAGTTACATATTCATAATCATACAATTCATCATTGCGGGTAATAATTACGCCTTTTTCGCCTGGCCTTGGTCCACCCCACCATGTCGATACTTCTAAATAAGCATTTGCGCGAGCTATATCTAATTCTTTTTTAATAATATCACAGTCCATAATCGTAATCCTTTCTAATCAAATATTCTTTCATTAACGGTAATTGCTTTTTGATCATAATCAACCGTTACCTTAGCATTATAAGGTAAGATTGTCCTTGGGACAGCATGACCAAAGTTAACATTATATAAAACTGGGGTATCTATATCTTTAAATATTTCCTTATAAACACTCTTATATTCTTCATAATATTTTTCATCAATTGGTTTACCAACGATAATACCCTGAACTAAATCCAAAATATGACGTTCTTTAAACTCTTCTAACATTACTTTTAACGTATCTGGCGTTGGCTTTTCTTCGGATGTTTCAAGGAAAAGAATCTTTTCTTTCCACTCATTGTCACTTGGTAAGATATGATACTTTTCATAGACCTCTTTTTCATCAGGGAAAGTATGACCTGTCATCGCATCATAAAGGCTTTCGATACATCCACCATATAATAATCCTGTTTTAACACCCTCACCATTTAAAACTTCATAACTATGTTCTTCATGATGAGAAACACGTTCTTTACCTAATTCGGAAGCATCATAACTAGCTCTATCCTCATACCAAACAGGGCTAGACGTAATGGTAAAACCTTCTTCATCTTGAAAATATTTTTCAAAATATGCTTTCGTATATGGTAACATATCCGGGCCAAGTTCAGCTATATCAACCATTAGACATGGCCCATAAAAAGTTGATAGGCCTATTTTATTTAACATCAAATGATTATTAGTCGTATCTGAAAATCCCGTAAATATTTTAGGATGCTTTAAAACAGCTTCTTTAAACTCTTCATCATCCATTAAATAAGGAATAATTTTATATGTGTCATTACCACCAATCGCTGTAATGATGGCTTTAATATCGTCATCCATGAATGCCTTCTTTAAATCCTCAGCTCGGGCCTCAGGATGAGCTTCAATATAATCCATATCCTTTAAGGCATTAGGCATTAAAACTGGTTCTAGACCAAATTCTTTTAATCTTTGCAAGCCTAAGTCTAATTCGTGCTTACAAAAAGGCATTCCTAATAATCCCCTTGATAAGCTTACAATGGCAATCTTATCTCCTTTATTTAATTTATGTGGTTTAACCATAATATCCCTCCTCTAATATATTAATATTATATCATATATCAAGTATAACGAAAAAAAGATGTTTACCAATTGCCTAAATTAGAGTATAATAAAGTTGTTCTTGTAGCTCAGCTGGATAGAGCGTATGCCTCCGACGCATGAGGTCGAGGGTTCGAATCCCTTCAAGAACGCCATTAAAAAATAACTATGATTTATCATAGTTTTTTTATAACTTATTTAATCATAAAAGTCCCAACAATGGTTAGGACTTTTATATATTAAAATAACCAATACCGAAAAGCATATTCAGCAATTTCTTTCATAATATTAAACATCTCATCCTCGGTCCATTCGGGTTCACGAAAATACATTGAAACGGGCGCAAAGCCGCCATGTTCTTTATCATTATCCCTTTTATTAACATAAGTTTTATTAATATCATAAAACTCATTTAAACACCAAACTTTATTAAGAACGGTTTTACTATCTGGAGCAAAATCACAACCATGACCAAAGCATACAAAAGGCGTAATATTTTCATAATGCATATACGTCTTAATGGCTGTAAGATTTTTGCCTAACCTCTCAATGGCATTTCCTGTAGCTTGTTTTCTTTTGCCCTCCTTTAGCCTTTCATTATTAGTACCCTGATGTTTTACTTCGGCAATAACCAAAGGATATCTAATGTGTTTAACATCATCAACGAGATAAATAATTCCACCATCAGGAACAATAGCTCGATCTTCTAGAGCATAAAACTCGGTTCTTTCACCTCTTCTTTTTAAAAAGGCAACCATGTCAGATATTTTAATTGATTTATCAAACTCTAAATGATGATTAGGGTAATTTTTCTCCATATCAAAACGTTCATCCAAGTAATTCATAACCCGATTAGCAGCCAAATAGATATTTTTATCATCACCCTTAGAAAGATAATTTTTAGGCTTATGTTGTAAAGTTCTATTACGTAAAGAATCATGTTGACTCATACTATCTACCCTCCTGATATTTAAATACTTCTACTAAATACAAATATTCTTTAGTATGAATATCACGGTTATTTAAATTACGTGATCCTCTAAAGGTATTGTATTTTTTCTCCATAACTTTAACGTTACCAATTTTAGATAACATTTTAACCATTTCATCTTTGGTAATAAAGCCATCCGAATTAAAGGAGATTAGTAAATACCTAGCTTTAGCTTGTTCACATAACTTTTCAAAAGTCTTTAATGACTCTTTGGCTTGATTGAACTTAGAACGATGCCAGTTCTTAGGAATACCTGATACTTCACTGATATCTTTAGGTTCTTTGTATTCATTGATAACATTAAGCATAAAATAATTAGATCCATACGGATGCTGATTATATGGTGGATCCATATAAATAAGATCAACAACATCTAATTTTTTAACTAATTTATTAGCGTCTTCTTTATAGATTTCAACATCACATTCATAATTACTGAAAACAGGGAAAGGAAGATCAATATCTCTTTTTATTCTAGATAGAGCATTCTCATCATTACCACCAAATTGACCAATACCTGTTTTACTATTTTTATAAAATCCCTTAAAAACACCGGAAGTATTATTCTTAATTGAAGCTTCCGTTAATAAAGGCGCAATAAAAAAGGGCTGATAAGACTTAGGAATCATCTTAATCAATTGTCTTGCTGTATCAATGTATTTAGCGTTTCTTGTTGTATAAAAACATCTCTCTCCTTTTTGAATATTATTAATGTCTTTAGGAGCATAGAGTTTAGATATAATGCCATCTTTTAACTCACCATTTAAGTTTTCTTTTAGATAATTATACCAAGAGATAAGTTCATCCATATTAATACTACTTTTATTAGCTAAGTAACATTCATTTAAGACATAGGCATAGTCCTCTAAATCATTAGTAATAAGCTTTGATGCATATTGTTTCATATAGCGAGAAACAATTCCTGATCCTGAGAAAAGATCGACCATTTCAAGTTTATCTTTATTAAGCTTTTTTGAAACCATTTTAAAGGATTTCCCAATAAAGCTTAATAAAGAACGCTTATTCCCGAGATAGGTAATAATTTGTGTAGTTAAATATTCTTCATTTTCTTGATTATTTACCTTTATGTTTTTTTTCATAATGTTACCTCTTTAATAATTATATCATACTTTAATTTATTTCGAATATATAGATAAATAAAATAACTATCAATGATAGTTATTCCATAAACTTAGCTATAGCTTCTTTAAGTAATCCCCTTTCCTGAGCCTCTTTTAAAGCCGCAAGATTTAATAGATAAATAGGTGCGTCATCTAAAGATTTAGGCTCTTTAAAGGTAAAACTTTGATTATCAATGCATAAGAGTCTTTCTTCATTAATGAAAACATCTTCCGTCCATTCTTTGGACGCATATTTTAAATATTCCTCATTAATTAAAATATTAACATCCTCACTATACTGTAACTTCTTAGGATTATATAAGTTATAAAAAGTCGCTATTTCTTTAGGATAATATTCCAAGCTTAAAATAACACCCGTATTATGTAAGATAGTTAATAATGTTTCAAAAGAGTGAATATTTTCAATCAGAATTTTAAAAGCGTCTTCTTTAATTTCCAAGTCTCCTTCATAAATAGTCGCATCATTAGTATTACAATAATTAAGTAGTTCTAAAACCTTGGGATGATTTAATAAACTAGCTGTTGGATGCTTAATACCCAAAGCGTTTAATAATTCTTCTTTCGTCATATAATCTCCTTTTTTAGTATTTGTCTAAAATATAGTATTCATCTTTTTAATTATACCATATCTTAAAAAAAGAAAAACAACTAATTAGTAGTTATCTTTCTTAAATTAACTTTTTAGTTAAAATATTTATTCATTAAACTTTTTATTCTCTTCAACGTATTTTTCAAGATCTTCTTTCCATGAAGAGTCAATCCGTGATGAAACATAGTAATCTTTACTAGCAACAGCTACAGCATCAAACATTTTAGCTATTCCTTTACTATCCTTTTGATAATTAGAAATATTAGCTTCAGCTATACCGATACTTCGTCCCTCATCATATGAATCAATGTCAGCACCAATATATATGAACTCCCAATTTTTATGGCCTTTAATCATTTCTTTAATTTGATCTTTGCTAAACTCCTTAGACGCATTTTCATAGCCGTCAGTTGTAATAATGAAGATAACTTTTTTAGCTTGTTCTTCTTCCATAAACTTAATCGATTTACCAATCGCATCTAGCAAAGCTGTACAACCTCTTACAAAGTATTGCTTACTAGTTAATTTAGGAACATCTTTAACATCCTTTTTTCGCGTAATCATCTCATACTGATTATCAAATAGGACCGTTGTAATTTTGGCATCTTTATCTTTAAACTTATCAATATAACTATTATAGCCACCAATCGTATCCTTTTCTGTTCCTGCCATCGATCCACTTCGGTCGAGGATAAAAACTACATTTGTCTCTTCTTTTTTCTTTGTCATTCTTTCATCTCCTTTTTCCCTTTCATCATACAATAGTTATTTACTGAATAGGTCGCTTAACAAGAGACAATTTTCGTTTTGTGTGATACAATATGTTTAGTTATTGATGGGGTGAGGAAATGGACGATTTAAAAGCCGCATTACAAGCTTATATTGATATTAATATGGTAGATGAAAGAAGTAGTCTATATATGAATAAGGTTCAATACTTATTTCAAGATAGACTAATTTCTTGTGATGACGAAAGCATTAAAGATTTTCTTGATCAAAAAGATGAATACAATGATTTTCAAACTATGTTATTTAAACTTATTGATGCTAGGAATCTAAAAGACGCCGATGTTTATAATAAAGTTCATATCGATAGAAGACTATTTTCAAAGATTAGAAGTGATAAAAACTATCATCCAAGTAAAGAGACCATCATTCTTCTTGCCATTGCTTTAGAGTTAACCGAAAAGGAATTAGATGAGCTTTTAGATAGTGCTTCATACTCACTACCTAAAAATAATGAATATGACTTAATCATCAGATTTTGTTTTATCCATAAAATATTTAAAATTGCTGATATTAATGAATTATTATATCAGTATCATTGTAAATTATTTAATTACTAAAAATCATACCCCTTGGGTATGACTTTTTATTTAGTACAGAAAATACTATTAGCTTTTGGAAACTCTTTTAAAATACCATTAATCTTTTCTTCAATTTGATCCATATCAGCATCTTTAAAATTAGATTTTCTTGCAAACTTTATCTCATAAGGCCTAAAAATAATTGTAAAAGAGTTTTCATGCTTAATTAAATTAGCGTTTGTACCTCTTTGATAGTCTAAATCAAGTCCAATCGTTAAGTTTCTAACGGCTTTTAACTGACCTTTATTAACCGCATCCATAAAAGAATGATAATCCTTACAGGTTATATTATTATAAGCCTTTTCGTAAATATGAATTTCAAAATGTTCACCAAAACTTCGATGATATTCATAACTTTTATATTCATATTTTAAAGGTTCATTTTTCTTTTCATCTTCAGCTAGTAATTTCAAGAAGTCATTATACACATTATCGCAATATTGAACTAAATTACTGATGTAATCAGAAGTAGGAAGAATATTTGAATAATCAAATTCATTATTAATGACCACTTCTTTTTCTAAAGAATTAGCATCATCATTATCTACAATATCTATGTTTTTTTCTTGAGGTAGATCTTCACTACTATTTATGATTCTCTCATCTTTATTAGTCTTATCATCTAATGGCTTTGTATCCATATCTTTATATTTTAAATTATCCATCAAATATTTTAGCATAGAATATAGACCTTGTGTTATCGTATCATGTTCTAAGTCGACCACACCAAGTTTTAAAACCCGGGTTGGGACCTCAAAAAAAGTGGAAGCCATACATAATTGATAAAGATCATTAAACTTAGGTTCGACGAAATAAGCTATAAATCTCCGCATAATTCTTTCTTTACCATCTAAAACCCTAATACCATCTTCAACATATACCTTATAGTTAAAGGTTCCATTAGTATAGTCTTCATAAAAGAACAAGCTTTTATCATTATTAAGTGGGGAGGCCTCAATTAATTCCTTTACTTTATCAGCGTTAATTAAACTAACACTTTGTTCAAAAGTTTCATTTGGATCTAAAGGACCAAATGATGACAAGGTCTCAGCAAACACCGGATTTGTTGCAAATAAAATTATAGAAGCAGTCATCGTTGGCTGTACTTCAAAATCTTTTAAAAGCGGAATATCTAATTGTTCAGCATGTAATCGATAGTTAATCATTTGCGCTAACACGTTTGCAGGAGCATTAATACTTGTAGAACTAGGATCATAAATTGAGAATAATATTCCTGTTGTTAAACTATTAGGTAAAGAGTTTTCAATGGAATTAGAATCTTGATAGTTAATAGTCGTATCCATCGTTTTACATTTCAAACAAACAAGGTGATTTCCTAAAACAAAGCAGTAACCAAATTTACCCATAACCATATCGGGTGCATTAGGAACAGTCACTGTTGATATTAACTGCTTTATTTTACCAGTTATATTACTAGCTGATAATTCATATTCTCCAATAATTTTATCACCAGCTTCAATCCATTCTTTTTTTAACTTATCGGCTTGAATATCAAGCATTTCCTGACTTCCAAAGCCATAATCGATCAAAGTAATGATAGTGGTTTGACTTTGATCAACTAAAGTAAATAAACTGTTAGGTTCTTGAATAGAAGGCACATCCGAAAAATCTAATCGATTAGATATATCAAACTCAAACAATAAATCTGATTGTTCATATTTTGTATGAATAACACTCTTTAAAATACTGTCAATTTTCCAATTAAGAAGCCATGCTAAACCAAGTTGATTTTTCTCAACGACTCTAGCATTCAAGTTTGGTAATGGTTTACCATTTAAACTAGCTTCATCAACCGCCCACTGACATCTAAAGACTAAATCAGCAAATGTCATTATTTCTTCTTTAGAAAGTAAGTTACTTTTCTCTAATAAAGCATCATAGGTCTCATCTTTAAATAGTGTGTGAAGCTTATCTACATCACATTCTGCATTAAGATTTGGTTTTTCAACTAGACCCAAAGCCCACAGAAGTGTCGCACACTCTTCACATAGCCAACTGGTATTTTCTAAGCCGTTTTCTGACACTTTCTTTTCAAACATTGCTCGCAAAAAATTGTTATCATTAACAGATATTATTTTTCTAATTGGGTATTTTTGATTCATTCCTCCTAAAAAATTTAATATTAGGTCGTTCTTTCCTTCAAGAGCGAAAAAGGCAGATGAAAATACGATATAATCTACAATAGCGCGATCAAGAACTTCTTTCTTATCTCGCAACTTAGTATTACAATTAATCGGAACAATTTTTAAGTTTTCCATACATGGAATATTATTTTGTTTTAGATATTCAATATTTTTTTGCCTTCTAACTTTATCAGTTTCATCTAAAATAATCTTTTTATCATCAAAGATATCTTCTGATGTTATTTTAGGTTTAGACAAATCTAGCCCTTCAATATCCTTAGTTTCATCGATTGGTGATAACATTTTAACGATAGTATCACTTAATTTTTGTACTAACTCTGGTTCTTTTTTAGTGATTTCTTCATCTCTAGCAAGTTGAACTAATTTGGCCAAATTATTATAGGAAATGGTTACTGCTATTTGTTCACGAGCTAGAGCATCCAAGATTTCTTTAGTAGACATTTTATAATCAGGTTTACCCATTTTAATTTTTATATAATCAATTTCATTATGAGCCATTTGGCTATTTTCATAATAAATACTAATAGCATATAAGGCATACGCTACGTCTAACTGATCTTTTTCAATATAGCAATACCCTAGTAATCGATAATATCGCGCTAAATCATAATAATTGAAAATATATTTATATATCTCTTTAGCTGTTTTAAACATATTATCAATGTCTTTTTCCATCTTATATGATTCGGCTCTTTCAAAAAGGATGCCCGAATTCATTGGATTATAATATGCCCCTTTATCTAAATACTCACGGGCTTTAGTGAAATCATGTTCTTCAGATGCAATAAACGCTAGTATTTTATACGCTAAATCATATCTTAAACTAATCCATACGATTTTTTTGGTTGTATCAATTAAATCAAGTGCACAATAAAACTCAGCTATATCATTAAACGAATAATAACGTGTTGTTTCATCTTCTTTGTATAATGATAACGTCTCTTCTAAAAACGCATTTATTAAACTTTTAGCTTTCGTAAAATCTCTTTTAAATAGGCAATCATTAGCTTCAATTACTTTGCTATTAAAGTCACCCTTATCATTATCTTGAATAATATTTTTTATATCAATTTTAGGTTTATCACCACATAACATTAATAAAATTTCTTTGGCAATTTCTTCACTATGGGGATGTGTTTTATATTTTTCTAGTTGTTCTTCTAAGTATTTCATATTTTGATCTTGATCATCCGTAAGATTACTTTTGATCTCTTCTATTATCTTTTGGTAGTCCGTCACTTCACACTCTCCTATTATACTTTTTATTTTTTATAATTATTTAATAGATATTATTTTAATCATTATTTACATCATTATTAGATGGGAATGCCTCATCACTAGATATGGCAGTTGAAAGCTTTTTATCAATGTTTTCAAGCATTCTATCAATTTGGGGTGATGTTGAAATATTCGCAAACGAGTTCATCATCGTTTGGCTTTTCTCTTTAACATAACTTTGAAGATCAAAAACTTTAATCTCTGAAGCATCCAGATGAGGATATATTATTTCTGGGGCTTTAGGTTCTATTTCAGTAACCGGATTTTCAATTTCCATTACCTCATCATTAATACTTAATTTAATTTCCTTTTCCGTTACTCTTATTTCATCAAACAAAGCATTGATATAGTTTCCATAGTGTTCTTCTAAATTACTTTTAGATCTCGTAAATAATGTGAACTTAATATTCCTAGCCATTCCTGAACCCATCATAGCTTTAAAATCATTAACATTCTCAATCGTATCAAAATTGTCTAAAACAAAATTGAATCTATTTTTAACCTGTTTATCAACTAAAATAATATATAATTGATTAATAAAAACAGAAGCTAATGTGTTAAGTGATGATGCTTCATCTTTAGAAATTAAGAATATAGCTGTTGGCTTATTCACAACATCATCAAAACTGAATGTTGTTTTACTCATTTGTTTGTTTAATAGTTCTCTACTGGATAAAAGTAGTAACTTTTGTCTAGCCATGGAAACAATACTACCTCTTGTTTCATCCGGAGCAAAAACGGTTCCGGAAGCATATGTAAAAGCAAGATTATCTTTATATTTAAAATATTCCTTAATGCCTCTATTTTTCCAGGCGTCTATACCACTAATCATAGCATTAACGCTACTTAAGTTTATCGTTTCAATGTCAGCATCTTCAAATAAACCTAAAACTAATCCCATAAATAGATTAGAGGCTGACTCTGACCAAAATGAATCGGTGGTTGAAATTTCACCGAAAATCTGTTTAGCAATTTGTTCTAGGAAATCTAGAGCTTTATCTATTTGTCCACTCTTATATAGTTGATATGGATATTCTAAAATATTCCATCCTTCACTATTATTTAAATCTCTATAATTAATGATGACGATATTGTAGTTTTTTTCTTTTAATAAATCATAGTATTGATTTAAATATTCCGTTTTGCAATCTAATATAAATAAGCTTTCATTTTCTTTTATCATCTTTTCGACTAATGGGAATCCAACATTTATGGTCTTTCTTGTCGACATATCACCATTAACAATCAGGTTTTTCTTTGCTTCATAAATTTTATTTATTATTTCTTCTTTCATACATCCTCCTAAATTAAAATTATTTTTTCACTTCTAACTATCTAAATAAAATTATCGTTTCTAATCATTTTCACCATCCTATTTTTAAGTAATACATACTATTTTCTATTAATAGTATAACATTATTACCTTAATTAGTAAAAGAGTTAATAATATAAAAGAGTTAGCAAAAGATGGCATGCTTAAAATATAAAAAAAGAAAATCAGATATGTAAAATCCTATCTGATTTTTAAAATTTACTTAATAAATTGATTCAACTAGTAGTATTCTTCTTGGCTTTTTAACGTTTTTTAAATCTTTTGCTTTGTCATTTTAATTATTGAAAAATTTTTCATTTATAAGCTAGCCTATTCATATAAAACATTACTACTATGTTCTTCTTGAACCATTCCTTTAATGTTTAAAAAGGCGTTATTCCAATAGGTTACAGGTTCATCAAAAAGACTTTTAGAATAAATAAGGCAAGCATTATTATAATTACTATCATTTTCATTGTTATAAGTCTCTTTTATATTCATAATTTCGTCATACAATATATTAGATATTTTGTTTTCATCAGTCGTAGTATAAAGACGAAAATATTTTATGGGATAACATTTAGCTAGTTCACGAGCTTTAGCAAAAGTATCTAATAATACTTGTTTGCCATAACCTTGACGTCTATATTCCTCTAATATACCATACCAATTTAACCAAAGACTATGAGTTTCTTCTAAGTTCTCATTACAGTAAAAACCGGTTACGCCAATAATTTTATTATCATCAAAAACGACATAACTTTTTTCACAAGGATGATTTCTCTCAATTATATGTTTATAGAAAAGATACGCTGATTCAGTTGGAAATATTTGCATTTGGATAGCTGTTGCCCATTTTAAATTTGCTAAGGTTACTTCTTTATACTTTAACATGTTTATCTCCTTTAAATTACCATTTTCTTACTCATCCAAATTGTAATTCATCCTATTAGTCGACATTGACGCCTTTATTTAATAATTTATTGCCTATAAAATAAGTTATACAAATGTATATGGCATATATACATATTCCCATCATCATTATGTTTTTAAGAGCCGTTGAACTAACAATGATATTATTAAACACAGACATAATATCGGAATTTAGTAACCCAGCCATATAAATAATTAATAAAGACATAATTGAAAATACCATATAGATTCCAAATCCTACAATAATAGATTTTACTATTTTTAAATTATTTGATCTATGTCCTATTATAATTCCTAGGATGCCAGACATTATAATAAATAAAAACTCAAAGAATACTGTAACTATTAGTACTATTAATAAACTGGAAATAGACGAGTTTAAGAAAATGGCTGAAGATTCTAGTGAATCCTTTAATAAACGCCAACTATTTTCGTTTAAACATACGATAGCTAAACAAGAAGTGATAACAATCGCTGAAGTAAATAAAGTTATAATAGCCGTTAACACCTTTGATAAGTATATTTTATTTTTTGTAACGGGAAGGGTATGCGTTAAATAAGATTCATCTTCATATATATTTTTTACAAATCTAACCCAATTTCTCATAAAACAATTTATTAGTATATTTACCATCATTGCTATTGTAATGCCCGAGCATATTTTATCTATAATGACTAAAATTAAAGTTTGATCAAAAGATTCAATAACTCTTGTAATTATAGCGAAGAAAAAAGCTAATATATAAAAGACAATTAGTGGTTTATAACACCATTTTAAATCATATTTAAGTAATTTTTTTAGCATTTAAATCGCCTCCTAAATATTTCATCTATAGATGAGTTTTCTTTTTCTCTTAGCTCATCGGCTGATGAGGATAGGACAATACTACCCTTATCAATAAATATAACTTCATCAAGTATTCTTTCGATGTCACTAATAAGATGCGTAGATATTATGACACTAGCATCTTCACTAAAATTATTTAAAATGGTATCTAGGATATAATCTCTAGTCGCAGGATCTACGCCACCTAGAGGTTCATCTAATATATAAAGAGAAGCATTTCTTGACATAACTAAGATAAGTTGTAATTTTTCTTGCATACCCTTACTCATTTTAGAAATTTTCGTATCTATATCTAGATCTAAATCTTTTATCAATCTTTTAGCTTTTTGGGTATCAAAGTTATCATAAAAGTCCGTAAAATATGCAAGGGTTTGTTTGATTGTCATACTTTTATCTAAATAAGTCCTTTCAGGTAAATAAGATATAATTTTTTTACTTTCGACACCAATATTTTTACCATTGACTAAAATCTCCCCACTTGTTGGCGTAAGTAGGTCATTGATAAGTTTGATTAAGGTTGTTTTACCAGTACCATTTTTTCCTAACAAACCAATAATTTTTCCACGTGGTATGGTTAGGTTAATATCTTTTAAGACCTGTTTTTTATCATAGTCTTTATAAATGTTTTTACACTCTAATAATTCCATTAATTATTTTCCTCCTTTAAAAAATCAATTATTTCATTTTTTATAAATCCTAATTCTTTCATTTCATCTATATATTTTTTAGTTTTTTCTTTAGCATATTTATCTTTAAATTTATCTAGTAGTCTCTGATCTTTTGTAACATATTTTCCGTTTGTTCTTTCGGTGTAGATAAGTTTTAAATCTTCAAGTTCGACAAGGGCTTTTTGCATTGTATTAGGATTTACTTTGGTCTTTAGGGCTAAGTCTCTAACGGATGGTAATTTTTCACCGGGTTTTATTTTTCCCGATATAATATATATTTCTAATTGTTCGACTAATTGGATATATATAGGTCTATCATTATCAAATACAAAATTCATATTTGCTCCTTTCTATATTGTATCACTCACTTAATACAATAATATAATAATTTTTTAAAAATGTCAATATAAAAAGATTATCAATTTTACTTGATAATCTTAATCATATAAATTGACTATCTAAGTTTTGTCAATACTTTTTTCATACAAATATTATATCACGACAAAAATCACGAAAAT
>CANQCR010000025.1 GCA_947589735.1 uncultured Bacilli bacterium
GAAAATTCATTTAAATACGATATAAACAATGGAATTATAGAAGGAACAAACAATCTAATCAAAACATTAAAAAGAATTGCTTTTGGATATAGAAAATATGATCACTTTATATCTCGAATATTTTTAGTTAAAGGCATTATAAAAGGATGATTTTCATCATCCTCTATAACTAGATTCATTTATCAAATTTATTGTCCACCAACACTATTTGACAAAGAACCAAAAAAGCCACTGAATGGCTTTATTCTCTAATTAACTTAATCTTAACTACTTCTGGACTAATGACAAAAGTTGTTAAACGTGCATTAGCTGTCCGTGGTCTTATCTGAACTGGAAGTTCATAAGTACCAGGTCCTTTACCCGCTAATGATGAAACATCAACATATACCTCGATATCCGCACTTGTTAAGGCCTTACATACATTTTCCGCACACGTTGGCTTAATTAATACTTCCGCATCAGATGAACTAGCAGCGCCAGCTTTATAGCCATCTGGTTCATTTAAAGCATCAATCTTAACCGTCATATTGTATTTTGATGATGAGACACTGTTAGTAACATTAACCTCGACATCAATCCGGTTCGTATTCATCTTTTTAACGCCAGCTGGTTTTGGTATTTCAACAGTACCTTTATAATTACCAGTTAGATTACTTGCATCAAAGACGATATCAATACCTGTCTCAGATAAGTTATCTAAAACCTCTTCTGAACCGTAGACAACAACAGTATCTTGACTGAAAGTATAAGAACTAATAGCTTTACCGAATGGCAGACTATTCTTTTCATCAATAACGAAATTAAGTGGTATCGCTCTTGATGATGAGTTAATCGTTATCGTTGCGACTGGCTTTGTAGTGTAAGTTATTTCAACATCAACAATATTACCTTCGGCATCATAAGCTCTTAAAATGATATCTTCAAGTTTTTGCTTACCGCTATCTTTACTTGTTAATTTATCAACATCAATCAAAGCTTCAACCGTTGCGACTTGTTTTAACTTATAGCCAGCTCCACTGATAACTACTTGATCAATATTTAAAGATACATCAGAAATATCTAAGGCATTATCCAAGTGATCATTGTTGATAACATTATATGATAAAGTTCTGTTTTCTGATTCTTTTAGATAAACCACAACCCTAGCTTCTGATGGGTTAACACTTGATTCAATCGTTTTAAGGTCCCCACTATCATACTTTAATTCAACTTCATAAGTACCAGGTTCCGTTATATCGGTTAAATCAACTTTAACATTATGTTTAGCTTGTTGTTGTTTAGCGATATAAAGATCGGCTTTACTACCCATTAAAGTAATATCCACCGTCTCAGGTATACCCTCTAAAACAAAACGTTCTTCATTATAATCAACTTCAACTTTCTGATTACGGAACATCTCCGCACTTCGATTATTAAAGACAATCATTTTTTGATCAACGATAATGTATAAGGCTATCGCTAGAAATAGCGATAAGAATAATAAGGTTGTTTGTTTTGATAAAAAGCTTTCTAATTTATGACTTGATTTATCAAAATAACTTGTTATCTTTAAAACAATTCTCGTAATGGGAATGACAATATATTTATCAAGCGTTTTAATAATTCTACTGAAGAGACTAGTTTTCTTTTTCATTAGTATCAGCCTCCTCCACCAAATCAGCGTCCTCATCTTCTTCCATTAACATATTGTGTTTTGGTTTAAGTTCATTTAAAAGAAGAATCTTTAATTCATCAGAAGATAAGTTATATTGTAAGTCGCCACCAATCGCACAAGATAAACGACCAGTTTCTTCAGATACGACTAAAGCAATACAATCGCTAATCTCAGAAATACCAACGGCAGCCCGATGACGTGTTCCTAAACGCTTATTAATTTTTGAACTGTCGCTTGTTGGGAAGACAGCTCTAGCGCTTGTTATACGATCTCCTTGAATAATTACCCCACCATCATGAAGGGGATTATTAGGGAAGAAAAGCGTCACCAATAATTCACTTGAAATGTCGGCATAAATCTTTTTAGACTTTTCAATGTAATCATTTAAGCTTTGATCTCTTTCAATAACGATTAAAGCGCCAGTTCTCGTCTTACGCATCGCATCCATCGCCGTAACGATTTCATAGACAACTTTTTCTCTTTCATCAACTGTTAAAACTTTATGACGTCCTAATAATTGACTACGACCTAATTGCTCTAAAACATTACGAATTTCCGGTTGGAAAATAACGATAAGCGCTAAAATACCCCACTCTAACACGTAATTTAACAAGTAATCAATCGTTGTTAATGAGAAAACATAACTTACGACTTTAAGAGCTAAAATAAAGATTATGCCTTTAAAAAGAAGTACCATTTTAACATTTTTACGCAAATTTTTTAATGTATAATATAAAACCATCCATACGAGTAGAATATCTACAAATATACGGATGTAATCTAAGACTTTTACAAGTGTCATAACATCCCTCCAGACGTCTTTGGCATTTATAATTATAACATACTATCAGTTAAATAACAATTATACCCCCACTAAAACAAAAACTTTCTTATTCAGAAAAAAGTATTGACTTCATCAATACTCAGACTGTTGACAAACTACATTCTTGGAAAAAAACAAAAATTTAAAAGTGGAGACAAAAGTTTAAAAATGAGTGTTATTTGATATTAAAAACCCAAATTAACTCTTTTTTTAATACTAAAGTGGGGAACCAAAAAAGCCGATTGACAAAGCCGGTTTGAAAAACCGACTTTGTCAACGGCCAGAGTATTGACTTCATCAATACTTTTTACTTTTTTAATTCTAATTTTTCCTTTTTTTCAAACATCAAAACAATTAATTCAACAATAACGATGAGTAAGAAAATAGGGAAAATATAGAAGCAAATCTCAAAATGTGGAATTGGAAAGAAATAATATAAATAAGTTAATAAAGAACAAAGATTAATAATAATTGGAATATGAATTTTTTTATTGTGGAAGAAATACCATATAACACTTAAAATATCAGCCATATATAGATATCTTTCATGCATACAAGGTAAGAAATAAAAACACATTAATATACTTAATAGCCCTAAAGTTATAATACGCTTATTATCCCATTTAAACTTAGCTTTATAACAAGCGATTAATAAAGCTAAAAACATACCTAGAGTTATAACAACCCCTAAAATATTAACAATCTTACCTTTAGGTAAATAATTATAGATATTAAACACGTTAAGAGCCCGATCATATAACATCGCTTGTCCAAAATACACTTGATAGGTATAAATAGGTGATGCACCAATTATTGTAGCTGGTAAGCATAAAATAAAATTGACAAGAGGTATATAGATAAAGTTTTTAATTGAAACTTTCTTAACGCAGAAAAATAAAATAACAAATAATGGTAACAAGAAAATAAATTGTAATTTAAAAGCAAAGGAAACACCTAGTGTAATAAAGGCTTTAGCATACTTTTCATCCAAAAGAAAATATATAGATAGCAAAGCAAAGAAAGTATAAATAGAATCACATTGTCCCCAAGCTGCAGAGTTTAAAATAACCGTTGGTAGTAATAGTAATACCATATATATATAAGTCGCATATTTTTTCCTTTCTTCAGACGGATAAAACTTCATCACCATTCGGTAAGCTAAAATAGCGATTAAAACATCAAAAGTAATGGAAACAAACTTAATCGTGTATAATGAACTGATTGGAATATAAGATAAAAGAGCCATAATAGTTAAATAAGGTAAATTATAATTAGCAAAAGAAAACTTTAAAGCTAAAAAGCCCCCATTATTAACCAAATACTGCATCCAACTTTTTAGAAAGACTTCATAATCACCTGACGTATAAGTAAAAAATAAGAATCTTATAACAATACAAATAATTGTAAAAAACACTAAAACGCCGATTCTTTTTTTATCATTATTCATACTACCACCTATATAAATGTTACCTTAAATTAAGCGGAAAGTAAAGAAATTATTTACAATAAAAAAACCATCCCGAAGAATGGTTACATCCAACCTGGTGGAGGATAAGGGATTCGAACCCTTGACCCCTTGCGTGCAGGGCAAGTGCTCTAGCCAGCTGAGCTAATCCCCCAGGAAAAGTAATAAAATTTTTATTACTTCTTGATTATATAAGATATCTTTTTATTTGTCAATACCATTTTTCATAGTTTTTACTTTCGCACCAGGATTACCTAAAACAGTGTCAACATATTTAACAATGCCGTCGATAATACCGGGTTTCATCTTATACATACCAAAGATATAACAAGATAAAATATGATCTAAATTATTCATCGGCGTATTAAGATAAAGATCAGTACCAACAACAAAAGAAATAATATTACTAATAGTACTTTCAGGATAACCTTGCTTTAAAACACGATATATTTCATCCAAACCATATTCTATGCTACACCACTCATAGCCATCATAAACGGCACTAAAAAACTCTGTATCATTAAATAATTTTTTAATAATGTTTATTTGTTTAGCCATTTTACGAATCATTGAAACATACTTGTAGACGGTCTGTCTTCTTAACCAACCAACATCCGTACCTTGATAACCAATATAGTCTAAATAATCAAAAGAATGCATTTCATATATGTATGATGGAAGTTCTTGATATAAGGAAATACCATTACTATACCCTTTCATAAGTCCTTCCACATGCTTAGACTCATGGATCATAATAGATGTATCTTGAAGAGAATTAAGACCATTTACAAGAACATAATATTCATTAGGCGAAATAATATAGGTTCTTCCCGCAAAAGGATTATTTAAGTTACCTCTAATAAATTGGATACGTTCTTTTACATTAGTAAGTCTTTTAAAATAATTTAAATTGTTTTTATCGCGGCGCTTATAAAAATCACGGCATAAAGATATAACTTCTTCGGGACTATTCTCAATAAAAACCGGTGGTTCTTCTTCTAATTCGATATCACTAAAAACATCTGAAAGATATTCAACCATACGGAAAAAAGAACTATTGAAATAGCCTAAATTAAAATTACTACAAGTATCAAAAAAATCATCACGATCAACTGATGCTCGTTTTTCTTTTGGTAAAACTTTAATATCCGTAAGCATCGATGTATATACATAAGCTTTTAGTTGATCGAGTTTATTCTTTTTAGCTTGGTCTAATTGTCTTTTCACGTCTTCCGTATTCCAGCCGTACTTCATAAGCCCTCCGCCCAAGTATTCTATCACTTGGCCTTTATAAAGTCAACTAATGAAGTGTATTACATACTCCCTTTTCTGGCTCGTAAAAGCAATGGTTTTTATACTTACCAGCTAGGCCTTGATCATACCATTTACTACGGCAATTCCCACTGCTAGCATAAAACCACAAGGAATTAGTAGCAGGATAATAATATTCTCCCTTTAAAATGCGATCAGCAAGTCCCCTTTCTTTCGTTGTCGGTGAGCCATAAAATAGGGAACTTTTAGTTCCACTAAACCCTCCTGGCGACTGATAAATGGCCTTATATAAACTGTTAATATCCGTAAATGTATAACAATCAGCTAAAACCCGGTTAACAACGACATTACCGACCATAAGCATACCAAGAGCTCCTTCCCCCAGTGCTTCCGACCGCATTAATCGTGCTAATAAATCCCGTTCATTACTCGTATAATTAACTATCATAAAATCACCCAATCTATTATATGCAATCACTTGCGTTATGTCTTAAAATGTGTTATAATCTAGCTTAGCCGGAGAGATAGAGGTATAGTTCAATGGTAGAATAACGGTCTCCAAAACCGCTGATGTGGGTTCAACTCCTGCTACCTCTGCCAGTAGAATATGAAAAGTCAAATTGACTTTTTTTTGATATGTGGGAAAAATAGTCAGTAAGTTGTTATCTCTAACCAAAATAAAAGTAATTATCAAAATATCAAGTAAATTAATGGTTTTACTACTTTTGAAAATAATATTAAGACTTCAAAAAAAATAACAATTAGTTATATATTAATACCAATAAAACCTTTGTGATGGAGATTTTTATGGCATAAAACCTATTTATGTGATATTATATAGCTAAGGAGTGATTAAAATGAATGAAAAAATTGAAGCTGCAAAGTCAAAAATTTTGGCATGCAAATTTGTTGAAAGGTTAAAAAGCAACCCCGCTTTTGAAACTATATTAGATGAGATATTAAGAATTGTTCCTCAAGGCGAATTTGTCATAATATCTGAAAATCCTCAAAAATATGGTTATGGTATAAGTCTTGAATGGGGTTACAAAAGTGATTATACCAATTCTTATGTGTCTTTAGCAATGGATAGTGCGGGAACATTCACAGCTTCAAGTTTGACAAGAGAAAAAAAGGTTTTTAACGGAACTGGTAACCAATATTATCATTTTTGCAGTAAATATAAAGTTTCTTATGATGAAAACACTAAAGGGATTAAAAGTAAAGAAGTAAGTACACTTTTATCAGCTAGTAATCCTAGAGAATATAATTGTGATGTTTATGGATCTGAAAAAGAGCAATTATATGATGAACATGGTATAATGACTTATTCAGAATATAAACAAGAAAAACATTATAGCTCCAAAGATTTTAGCTTAGATAGTATAGGATTTTTTGATAGATGGCCTATAGATGAAGCCGTTATAAATAAAGTTACAATGTGGCGTGAAGGGTTAGACTTTGCCCGAATTTCAAAAGTAAAAACACTTGATGATGGTGAAAAAATGGGATATAGAAGCAAAACCCGTTTAAGTTCAGAACATGGTCTAAGAAAAATGGAACCTATTCACTATATTGAGGAATACCCAGAAGATGTTGTTATTCCAAAAATGACAGAAGAAGAAATACAAGCTTTAATTGAAAAGGAACCAGATCCTAAAGTTAGAGAAGGATTGGTTGTGCTTGCACAAGGGCGTGAAAATTTCTATTACGACTCTAACTATGACCCTTATTTTTCTAAAACCGGCACGCAAAGGAAAAAAACAATATAATAAATTATTATAGTTATTAGTGGTGATTGAACTAGATGCAAGGCATAATTTATGAAGTGCAAAACCGCTGATGTGGTTCAACTCCTGCTACCTCTGCCATGGTATATAAGCACTAGTTTTAACTAGTGTTTTTTTATTACTATTATGTCTTAAAAAATGCTTAAATTATTGATATAATATTATTGATATAAATTAATGAAGGAATGATTAATGAAAAAAGTAATTACTAGTATATTGGTTATAATACTTATTTTAGGATGTGTATCTTGTGGGTTATCCCATTCAAGTAGCAAAGAAAATAACCCAAATCATACTGTCGATGAAACGATGACAAATCCCAAGGAGGATAATATGAATAATATAGAATCTTTAAAAATTACTATAAATAACAAAGAATATGAGGCTACTATAGAAGATAATGATACAGCCAAGTCTTTTATAGCATTACTTCCTAAAACATTTTCAATGCAAGAATTAAACGGCAACGAAAAATATATCTATATGGATAATTCACTACCTTCAAACCCAGTAAAGCCAGACCATATTCAAAGTGGCGATATAATGCTTTTTGGTGATGACTGCTTAGTTATTTTCTATAAATCATTTGATACTAATTATCGTTATACAAAGATAGCTCATATTGCAAACCTACCCGATTTAGGTAATGGTAGTATAACCGCTACTTTCGAAAATTTGAGGTGAAGTAGATGTATAAAGATAAAAAGAGTTTAGTTATTTATTTTTCAAGAGCCGATGAAAACTATGCAGTTGGTTATATTTCTAAAGGAAATACAGAATATATTGCTGAATATGTAAGAGATATTGCGGGTGCTGATTTATTTAAAGTAGAACCACTAATACCTTATAGTAAAGAATATAGCAAATGCATTCTTGAAGCCAAACAAAGAATAGGAAATGCCCCTATCAAAAGTAACATCAATGATATTTCAGAGTATGAAGTTATTTATATTATGACACCAGTATATTGGGGTAGTTATGCTCCAGAAATAGAAACAGCTATTAAAGATTTAGATTTTACCAGTAAAATTATTCGTGTCGTAACAACCCATGAAGGATCTGGGCTTGCCAATGTCATTAGTGATATTAAAAAAATATGCCCTAGCGCTAATATAATTGATAGTATAGCTATCAAGGGAAGTGAATGTGTTAACGCTAAAAAGAAAGTAGAAAGTTGGCTTTAATATATTGAAAATGGCAAATATAAAAATAATATAATAAAGGAGGTGAGTTAAGATATGCAAATGATTGCCCCAGAAACATATCGACTTAGTTATGAAAACAAAAATTTACAAGAATTAGAAGAAGAAAAAAAGCAATTGGTAAAGGATATCAAAAAATATGAAGATATACTAAAAACTAAAAAAACTTGGATAATGCCACCAGAGGATTTTGAAATTATCGTTTCTATGTACAAAAAATATCTTGTCGAAATTGAAGATTTAATACGAATTCAAAAACTAAATAATAAAAACCAGGACTAAAGGTAATTACTAAATACATAAATAAAAAAACTTTTAGTTAAAAGAGCATATAAGGAAAGGTAAGATAATTTTTCCTCATTAAAAACATAGATACTAAGCAAAATAAAAGCTACCAAGTTAATTAGCAGACTATATAGTTTGCTTTTTTTGATACAATATTAATCAGATAGATAGTAATTCATTGAAGTAAACCTTTGGTATGTTTAAAAAATAATGTTTAAATGCTATATTTCTTCTTGAAAGGAGCAAGAAATATGAATCAAGAAAAAATTGGAAAGTTTATCGCTAAACAAAGGAAATTAAAAGAACTAACCCAAGAAGAATTAGCCGAAAAACTAGGCATTACTAAAAATGCCGTAAGTAAATGGGAACGAGGATTATGTCTAATGGATATGTCTTTACTTAAACCTCTTAGTGAAATATTAGGAGTAAGTATAAATGAAATACTTGCTGGTGAAATAATTGAAGAAAAAGATATTGAAAAAAAGAGTGAGGAAAATATCATCAAATTAACAGAATTAGTAAATTTAAAATCTATGAAATATGGCATTATTGGTATGGCTTTATTTTCAATTATTTTAATGTTAATTTCCATCGTTAAAAATGAGCCTATGGCATCTATTGTTAGTCTATTATGTGCTTATAATTGTGTTACTTTTTTAAGTCGTTATAAAATTCAAAAGGATAAAACGGACTTATTCGCTGGCATACTATTCTTTATTGCTGTTATTTGTAATACTATATCATTTATATTATTTTAGCAGTAACTAAATTAGTAAGTTATATAACAATTTGTGTTATATAATCACATATTTGGTATAATCAAATATAAGTAGGTGGTAATTTGAAAAAAGATTATGATACTATTATTCATAGTCCATTTAAAGATACTATTATTGATTATGGTATTATGAAAGGAAGTAATACCATTGTCTTTATTAAAGCCGGTCAAGATGGTTCAATGTATGGCTATGAAAATAAGTATTTAAAAATGGCTGATTCTATAAATAGCAAATATGGATATACCGTTATTTGCTCATCAAATCCGTTTGACGGGAGTAACCCCCTTGATAATGCTATGGAAGTGATTAGTAAATATTGTTCTGATAATAATTATAAAGATTATGATATTTATTATATGGGACATTCAAATGGTGGCATTATTGGAGCTCAATTTGGATTTAATTACCCTAAAATAAAAAGAATGCTTTTAGTAAATACACCACTAATGGTTAACTTGCATAAAACGAAGAATGGCATTCAATCTTTTAAAGGTGATAAATTAGTACTAGTATACGGTAGTTTAGATCAATCTTATAAATATGTAGAACTTTTAAAACCACTATTAAATGATAAAGTCGAACTGCAGATAATTGAAGGTCAAGATCATCATTTTTCTAAAGATACTTATGATTTTAAAAAACTTCCGGAAGATTTTTTGTTAAACTAAAATTTTAAAAGTTACAAACTTGTACCAAAGCAAACTCTATATGAAATTTGCTTTTTCTTTGGTATAATATTAAGTGAAATAAATAACAAATGAAATTAACTATAGATGAGGAATATTGTGAAAAAATATTGTTATTTATATTATGCAGTTTTTGTTTGATAATAGAAAGTGGTGATAAGATATGGATAAGTTTAAAGAAATAAGACCCATTGTTCTTGGTATAGCAAAAAGAGAAAACAAAATATTAGTTAGTGAAGGATATGATGAAGTCACAAATGAGGTATTTTATAGAAGTATAGGTGGCGGTATTGAATTTTTAGAAAATAGTAAAGATGCTCTAAAAAGAGAATTTAAAGAAGAGCTTAATATAGATATAAGCGTAGGAGAATTCTTAGGCATTGCTGAAAATATATTTACTTATAATGGGAAAAAGGCCCACGAGTTAATATTATTTTATAATGTTAATATAGAAGATAAAAATTATAAAGAAGAATACCACACAATTAATAATAGTAAGGAAATTAGTGGAATATGGATAGATATAAATAAGTTTAAAAATAAAGAATTAAAAATGTATCCAGAGCAAATACTTGAATATTTGAACTAGCAAACTCTATATGAGATTTGCTTTTTCTTTGATATAATATTGAGTGAAATAGATAATCAATTATGAAGGAGGAATATTATGAAAAAACAAACAGCAGGTAGAGAAAAGTTAGGTGCCATCGCCCCTAAATTTGCCGAATTAAATGACGATGTCTTATTTGGAGAAGTATGGTCGAGAGAAGATAAATTATCTCCGAGAGATAGAAGTCTAATCACTATATCAGCATTGTTTGCCCAAGGATTATTCCCACAATTAAAAAGTCATCTTGCTATTGGAAAAGAACACGGAATTACCAAAGAGGAAGTTGTTGAAGTTGTAACCCAACTTGCCTTTTATGCCGGATGGCCTAAAGCATGGAGTACATTTCCGCTAATTGAAGAAGTATATGGAAATGACGAGAATTAAAAGCGAGAATATGATAAATTATTTTAATAGAATTAAAAATGATAAAACAATAATAACAATATATGAAAAAATTCACGAATATGAAGACGATGAAGGTGGTTATGCATATCATGATTATAACCATGTTAATAATGTTGCAAACTATTGTGAAAAAATATTAAAATCATTAAAATATGATGATGATTTTATTTGTGAAGCTAAAATAGCCGCTCTTTTACATGATACTGGTTGCATAAAAGGAAAAGAAAACCATGCAGATAGAAGCTATGAATTTGCTAAAAAATACATTGAAGAAAATCATATTCCTTTAAAAAACAAAGACCTAGTTTTAGATGCCATCAAAAATCATAGCGATGGTTTTACCACCGATAACATAATTCAACTTGTAATTATATTAGCCGATAAAATTGATATAAAAAGTTCTAGAATTAGTGGATCTGGTAAACGATTAAAAGGTAATAGACAATATCAATATATAGATGACATTCAATTTGAAATAAGAAATAACGACTTCTATATAAATTTTATATGTGATAAAAAAATAGATTTAGAGGAATTAAACAATTATTATTTTACTAAAAAAGTTTTTAAAGCAATTAAGTCTTTTTCTAATAAACTTAATTTATCTCCCGAAGTATCTATAAACAATAAACGATGGGAAGAATTTTATAAATAGTGGTTGTGATTGAAATATAAAAAATAGAGTCAATATTGACATGAAACCCGTTTTTTAGACGTAAGAAACGGGGTTTTTATATATGTAGATGAAGAAGAATGCGATATTAATAATAAAGGTGATGCTTCTAAGATTAGATGCTTATACTTAAAAGCATATCGACATTTTAGTTGCGAGATAATATCGCGGTATGTTATAATATCTTCGTGACGAAGTAAGGAGGAAAATATGAAATCACTAGTATCAATCATCATCCCTGTTTATAATGTTGAAAAGTTTCTTGACCGATGTCTTACAAGCGTGGTCAATCAAACATACGAAAATATTGAAATTATCCTAGTCGACGATGGCTCTCCTGATAATTGTCCAAAATTATGTGATGAATGGGCTAAAAAAGATAACCGAATTAAGGTCATTCACAAAAAAAATGGTGGTTTATCCGATGCTCGTAACAAAGGTTTAGCTAAAGCTACCGGTCAGTATGTTTTATTTATCGATTCTGATGATTGGGTTTCAATCAATATGGTAGAAAAGATGACTGAAGCCATGGAAAATTATGACGCTGATATGGTTATCTGCCAATTTATTAATATCTATCCTGATGGGCAAATGATGCGAAGAAAAACCAAATACGGGACGCAAGTATTTAGTGCGGAAGAAGCGACTGAACTTCTTTTAGAGGATAAGCAAATTACTAACCATGTATGGCGAAAACTATACAAAAAAGAACTTCTTCCAGATAATTTATTCCCTGTTGGTCTTAATTACGAAGATATTTATGTTATGCCAGATTTATTTCATGCTTGCAACAAAATCGTTTCGATTGATGAAGCATATTATTATTACTTACAAAATCCAAATGGCATTGTTCGTTCGATGACAAAAGAAAATATTTTAAGCCGTCAGCAAGCGCGGCAATATAGTTGTTCGCAAATAGAAAAATATTTTCCAGACTTGAAAGATAAAGTTGAAGCTTTGCGCAAAAGAGCGAATAACCATATCGCCGCGCAAATAAAAATTTATGCCTCAGGCCATGGACATATTATTACCAAAATAAGATATAAACTTAAAAAAGCACGTAAAAACTTCAAGGCAAAGATGAAAGTATTAAGAAAAGAATTAGGTATAATAAAAAGAGCCTTATTACTTCGAGGAGATAAAATGTTTATCGTAGCCTCTCCAAGCTATGGAAATTTGGGTGATCAAGCTTTACTTCGAGG
>CANQCR010000026.1 GCA_947589735.1 uncultured Bacilli bacterium
TTAAGTTAGTTACTTAAAGACATTTTTACAAAAAAAGATTCATATCAATTTGATATGAATCTTTTTTAAAATAGTTTTAAAATATCATTATATGTTATATAAACCATTAAGAACATGAGTAAGATAAAGAAAATATTATGGATAGTATTTTCTACTTTAGGATTTACTGGTGAACCCTTAATTTTCTCAATGATTAAGAATAAAGCATGACCACCATCAAAAGCTGGAAGTGGCAAGATATTAATGAAGGCTACATTAATATTAAGTAAAGCAATAAGTGATAAAACAGTTGAGAAACCTAATTTAGATGCTTTACCAACCACATCATATATACCAACGGGTCCGGATAACATACTAACACTTAACTTACCAGTAATTAAATACCATATTGTCCAGAACATTTGCTCAATTGTACTGATAAACTTACCAAAGGCATATTTGATACCGGCTAAAAAGCCCTTCTCTTCCGTACCACTGACACTAAAGTCTTGATAATAACCACTTAAGTCTTCATCTTCAACTTTTTTAGATGTAACTTCAACATCTTTTTTATTGCCAGAAGCATCTTCAACAGTCATAGTAAAGCCTTCATCTTCACCATTAACCATTTTTATATACTCTAAATAGCCATCAAAAGTTTTGCCATTGATTGCTTTAATTATCATTCCATCTTGAAGATCATCTAATTTAGCCTTATCAATAATAACTTCTACCTTATCATCGATAACTTTGGTGTTAACTGAAAAGCCGTAGCTATAATTAAGAGGCATATTATCTTCACCGACAGCAATCGAAGCTATTTTAACGTCCTTCTTTTTACCATCAGGATCTTTAATTGTCATAACAAACTCTTTATCGCCTTGAACAACTAACTCTAAGTTAAGCCGATCAAAATTATTAATTTTATGACCCGCTACTTCTAATATTTTAGATCCGGATGGTAAGTCTTTATTTAAACTTTCAGATATATAAACAGAGTTTAGGCTAACAGTATTCGTCCAACCAATAATTAAAAGAATGATAAAAGCTAGAATAAAATTGTTCATAACGCCAGCAACCATAACTAAGAAACGTTGATGCCACTTTTTCGATTGTAAGCGTTTTTCGGGTGGAATATTTTCATCAACTTCAACTTCTTCACCCGCCATTTGAACAAAGCCACCAATTGGGAATAATCTTATACAGTAATCTGTCTCATCGGGAACATAAGTAATATTTCCATCTTTATCTTTAACTTTTTTCTTTCGATTAAACTTAAGTAATCTAGGTCCCATACCTAAACTAAACTCATAAACATAAACACCGGCTTTTTTAGCAAAGATAAAATGACCAAATTCATGGATAAAGACAACAAGTCCTAAAATTAAGACAAAATAAATAAGTGTTAACATAATTGCCTCCTATAAAACAGTAAGAAAGAAACTATAAGCTAATAACACAAAGATAAGGCTATCCAAGCGATCTAAAACACCGCCATGACCAGGAATTAAATTAGAAAAGTCTTTCTTACCATAATATCTTTTAATAGCTGAGAAAAATAAGTCGCCTAACTGACCAACAATCGTTAAAAGTAAAGTCACAGATGTAATAAGAATTAAATCCACCTCGGGATTAATTACTGTTATATAAAAACATACGGCAATAAATGTTCCAAAAATACTGCCACCGAAAGAGCCTTCCCAAGTTTTTTTAGGAGAAACCGCTTCTAATAATTTATGGCGACCAATAAGCATACCACAAAATAGCGCAAAAGTATCCGTCATTGTCGTGATTAAAATTAGATATATCAATAAGTATCTATTGATGCCATAATAAATAATGAATAAGGACATAACAATTCCTAAAAACATATCGCCCATAAAAACATAATTAGCATCATTAATACTATATGTTTCTCGCCTGTGATATAAAACAACTAATAATAATAAGGTTAAAAACAAACTAGCTAAAACGCGAAAGTCAATAATTAAAGATAAGCTATCATCAATCGTAACTGTAAATAAAATTAAAGGAATAAAAAGATATGACAACAACTTAACTAATATAGGCATTTCTTTTTTCGTTTCTTTGATATCTAGGTATTCCTTCATACCTAGCATAGCAATTAAAAGAATCGCTACCTTAAATAAATCGCCCCCAACGACAAATATCGGTACAATTAATAAAATTAAGACAAGCGCACTAATTATTCGTTGCTTCATAATTTATCCCCCCAAAACGACGATCTCTTTTCGTATATTCGATTAGAGCTTTATCGAACTCAGCCGCATCAAAGGCTGGAAAATAAGTCTTAGGAAAATATAATTCAGCATAACTAGCTTGATATAACATGAAATTACTTAAGCGTAATTCACCACTTGTTCTAATTAGAAAATCAATTGGTGGAAGATCTTGAAATAAATAATGATAAATCGTATCTTCATTAATAGTATTAAAATCTAATTTACCATTGATAGCGTCATTATGCATTTCTTTAAAAGCTTCAACCATTTCTAAGTGTGAACCATAATTAAAGCAAATATTCATAATACCGCCATCACAATCTTTAGTCATTTCTTCACTTTTATCAATAACGTCTAGTATATCTTGGCGAACCGGATTACCACGACCACCTGAAAAAACTAGCTTAATATTAATCTCTTTTAATTTTTTAGCATATTCTTCAAATTTGTCAACAAACAAATTCATTAAAAAATCAACTTCTTCTTTACTTCTTTTAAAGTTTTCCGTTGAAAAAGCATAAACGCTTAAAACCTTAACACCTGTTTTAAAAACGTGTTCGGTTAATTTCATTAAATTATTAAATCCTTCTTGATGACCTTCACTACGTGTAAGACCTCGCTCTTGTGCCCAACGGCCATTACCATCAAGGATGATAGCGACATGGTTAGGTATTTTTATTTTTGAATAATCCATCTCATCACCTTTTTCTACATAACTCATTATAACATAAAAATTGTATATATAAAAGAAAAAGAGAATCCGAAGATTCTACTTTGTGTCAATATTTACCCTTACATGACCTAACTTATTAATATAGGCTGATGCTTGAACGATATTACGAATCGAATTAGCAACTTTGCCACCTCTACCAATAACAACACCCATATCATCGTCAGCTACTTTAACATTAACAATTTTTTCTTTTTCGTTTTCTGTTAAAGTTACCTCAACTTCATCAGGGTTCTTAACAATATTTTTAACTAAATATTCTGTTAATCCTACTAAATCCATTTTACTTATCTTCTTTCTTTTGCATCTTAGATTCGTGGAATTTCTTCATAATACCTTCACGGCTTAAAAGATCACGAACCGTATCGGTAGGAATAGCTCCTTCTTTTAACCAATTAAGAGCTTTTTCTTCATCAACCTTAACAACGGCTGGTGTTTCTAATGGATTATAGTATCCGATTTCCTCTATAAAACGTCCATCACGTGGCGCTCTAGCGTCAGCGGCAACGATCCGATAAAATGGTCTTTTTTTCGCACCCATTCTTCTTAATCTTAATTTAACTGCCATATATATACCTCCCATCACTTGCTTAATGATAACATAAAAAAAAAGATGTGTCAACTATTTTTGGTTAACACACTATAAATATTCTTCATTAACTTGTTCATCAATAGCAACTTCCTCCGCAGGTGTCATCTCATCTTCAATAATATCCCATGGTTCTTCATCTTCTTCAATCGCAATTTTTACTTTTTCGTCCCCTACGACTTCAATACCTAATTCTTTATCAATAGTAAACTTAATTGTCTTTCCATCAGCTGCAACATCTGAACAACTAGGTTGATATAAGCTTCTTACAATAATATCTGTATCCCCATCAACCTCAGTATCTGCTTTTAATTTAATACTAAAGGTATGATCGTAAGTGATATTTTGGGTAGCGACCGTTGTCTTTTGGTTATTATCATATGCATACCATATATTTATATCAAAAGACCCCTTAACACCAACTTTATCACCGGCTTTATAACCATCAAATTGATGATTTATCACCCAACATCCTAAAATAGTATCTGGCGCCTCATTAGTATCTATAGTATAAACATCCTTAAAAGCTTTCTTACCTTTACCGATAATGGCTTTGGTAACAATCTCTTTATATAGGGCCATATCATCACTCCTTAATTTAATATATGCGATTGAATTAAAAATGTACTAAAAAAAGCAAAGAATTAAATCTTTGCTTCGACTTCATCTTCCGTCATCTTGGTCGCATTCTTTTTAACCTCTTCTGGGATGGTTATTTTATCTAGTTTATTAACATCTTTTATCGTAGCTGTCATTTTAAACGTCATTTTCATATTTTTTAAAGCTTCTAACTCTAAACTATCGGCGTTGTCATTGGAAGCGGTAGCATCTTGAAGTGGTTTGGATAATAGTTCGTTCATTAAATCACTCATATCCATCTCCATTATCTTGATCTCATCATTCTTTAAATAATAGTTAATAACAAAGTCGGTGTCAAAATTAAGATCGGTTAAGGCACTAAGGTCTTCCTCTTCCTCAGTTAAGCTATCCTCTAAGAAAGGCTTTAACGTTTCAATCATCTTATTAATGTCATCTGATGTAATGGTAGCTACTATTTTTTTATAACCTTCTTTATCACTATCTTCATAACGAACACTTGAATAATCAAAATCAAACTGATCAATATTTAAATTGGCTAATTCTTCAGAAGCCTCTTCCGTTGTATATTTCCACTCATCATCACTTTTCATATAACTAGTAGCTTTATTACCATTTTGTTCAACATATGACTCCACTTCAGAATTATTCATAGGTATTTTTACAATATAATGTAAAACTAAATCTTTATGATCTTTATCATTATAATAAACATCATAATTCATATCCATATCATAATTAGCAGATATGCCACTTACATTCATGCCCATATTAACTTTAACATCAATTTTGTATGAGTTTGCTGCTTCTAGTTTTCCTTCGGCTTCTTTTAAAACGTCTTCAGCCTTACGTTCTTCTTTTTTACCACATCCTGTTATCATTAAAACAGTTAGTAAAAACATTCCTAAATACTTTAAACTTTTCTTCATCACTATATTCTCCTTTACAATTTAATTATACCATATCCTTATATATGTAATAACTTTAAAGTTATTTGAAAGACACAAATTGACAATATTTGACAAAAATTTTACTTTTGTTACACTTTTTCATACTATTTAGTGATAAATATGATAAAATGATATTAAGAATAGGAGTGAGTATATTGAGAAAATTAAAACAACTTGTAGTTGTCTTAATGGCTGTTTTATTAGTAAGCGGTTGTAAAATGAAGGCTGAATATAATATGGCTATTAAAAAGGATAAATCCATGGATTTATCAGTCATCATAGGTATGGATGACGAAATGCTTAATTTGATGCTTGCATCAGATGAAGGTGATGATATAACAAGTGGTGGCTCTGATTATACCGATGAACAAAAATGGGCTTACCTTGATGAATCATTAGACCTTGGTGAACTAAAGGATAGTGAAGACGAAGAAGTTAAAGTCGATAAATATACCGACGATGGCTTTAAAGGATATAAAGTCGTTTTCAAGGTTAAAAACATCGATGACATTAGTGGATCTAAAGGATCTGATGCCATTAGTGATTTAAGTGATTTTGGCGATAAAGAATTATTCATTAAAGATGGTAATAAATATTCATTAAAGTTCACTATTAATGATATGAAAGATGTAGCTGAAGAAGCTGAAGCAAGTAGTACTGAAGGATTAAATATGGATATGTCTTCAATATTTGATCTAAAATTTGTTATTAGTCTACCTGATAAACCAATCAAACATAACGCAACAAGTGTATCAGAAGATGGTAAAACTTTAACTTGGGATTTAATGAAACAAGGCGATACACCAATTGAAGTTGATTTCGAATTAGGAAGTGGTAATTCTAACTTATTATTATATGTTAGCCTTGGTGCTTTATGCTTAGCTGTTGTAATTGTTGTTATTGTAGCTTTAATAGGTAAAAAGAAGAAAGGTAAAATGGAAATGGTTATGGATAGTTCTGCTCCAATGACTGAACCACATATGACTGAAGAAGCAAACGGAGTACCTGTTCCACCTGTTCCTCCAGTTGATGCTCCTGTAGAGCCTCCAGTACCTCCAGTTGAACCTTCAGCCCCAGCACCTGAAGGAGCTCCTGTTCCACCTGTTCCACCGGTTGAACCAGCACCTATGCCTCCAACACCTCCAGTTCCACCAGTTGAACCACCTAAACCTGAAGAAGTACCAGTTCCACCAGTACCTCCAGTTGATGCTCCTGTAGAACCTCCGGTTCCTCCAGTTGAGCCTCCAGCTCCCGTACCTGAGGAAGTGGCATCTCCCGTTGAAGTTCCAGAAGAACCAAAACCTGAAGTTAATGAGTAAAATAAAATGTAGGATTAAACCTACATTTTTTTATGCAACAATTTCACCATCTAAGCTCCAAGTCTTAATGTCCGTTATTTTAACATTAACAATCTTTCCAATGTTTTCTTGTTTTCCATCGACATTAACTAATTTCATCGTTTCAGTATATCCAAAAAGATTACCCTTTTCACCAATACTTTCGATTAATACTTTAACGGTTTGACCTAAATATTTTTGATTATTTAAATTAGCATATTTATTAACAATCTCATTAAGACGATATAAACGTTCATTTTTTTCTTCTAAAGGAACATTATCTTCCATTTTAGCAGCCGGTGTCCCCTCTCTTGGTGAAAAAATAAAAGTGAAGGCTGAGTCATACTGACATTTTTGAACAACGTCCAAGGTCTCTTTGAAATCATCTTCCGTCTCACCTGGGAATCCAACAATGATATCGGTTGTAATAGCAACATTAGGAATCTCTTTTAACTTATTATATAAAGTTAAATATTTTTCTTTAGTATAACGCCTACCCATTAATTTTAAAATACGATCAGAACCACTTTGAAGTGGTAAATGAACATAAGGCATAATATTATCATAGTCTTTAATTGCATTAATCATATCATCATCAAAGTCCCAAGGATGACTAGTCATAAAACGGATGCGTTCTATACCTGTTTTAGCAACATCACGAAGTAAATCACCCATTTTATAGTCTATCTTTAAATCTTTACCATAAGCATTAACATTTTGGCCGAGAAGTGTTACTTCTTTATAACCATTCTTAACTAATTCTTTTACTTCATTAATAATATATTCTGGTGTCCTACTTCGTTGTTTACCTCTTGTATATGGAACAATACAATAAGTACAAAACTTATCACAGCCATACATAATATTAACCCAAGCTTTGTATTTGGAATCACGTTTAACTGGTATGTTTTCTAATACATCGCCCTCAATACTAAAGACTTCAATCTCTTGTTCATTTTTGGTCATACTATCAAATAAGATATTAGGTAAATTATAAATATTATGGGTCCCAAAGACGATATCAACCCATTTATATTTACTTTTAATTTCCTTTACGACATTTTCTTCCTGCGCCATACATCCACATACACCAGTAATAATATGAGGATGTGTCTGTTTTAAATGTTTAACTCTTCCTAAAAAGCCAAATACTTTATTATGTGCATTTTCTCTTATCGCACAAGTATTAAGTAAAATGACATCAGCATCTTCAAACTGATCGGTTTCTTCAAAAGACATATCTTCTAAAATAGCTTTAATATTTTCTGAGTCATGAACATTCATCTGACAACCATAAGTTTTAATATAATACTTTTTACCTAAACCTAATTCTTTTAGGTTTTCTTTTACGATATAATCATTTGTTTTTATTAATATTTCTTTACTCGTACGTTTACGAGCTTCTTTTAAATCTGGTAATTGCATACAACCACTTCCACTACTAAATGGTATCATATCAAAGCATTTTTAGCAATATCGTAAACAAAAAAAAGATAGCCTAAGCTATCTTAAATTATTTAGTGTAAGTAGTGGCACCTAATTGTTGTTCACCCATTCTTACTAATCTCTTAGTGATTTCGCCACCAACAGAACCATTAGCTCTACTTGTAGCATCAGGACCCATATTAACACCTAATTCATTAGCTATTTCATATTTCATTTTTTCGATAGCTTGTTTTGAACCAGGAACGACTAATCTACTTTGGTTACTATTCATTGTATTCACCTCCTGTACATTAATAGAATGTGGAAGAAATACAATATAATACGTGGTAATTTTTGGTAATTTCTTACAATAAGTCGGATTTTTTTTCTTCGAAATTGCTTATAACTTCAATATTATCAACGCATTCTTGAATTAGGGTCTCATAATCAAATGTTTGTTCATATTCAAGACATTTTTCTAAAACGGGATTTATAACGGGATGTTTAGGAAGAAAGATTGTACAACAATCTTCATATGGTAAAATACTCGTCTCATAAGTATTAATCTTTTTTGCAATATCAATAATCTCTAACTTATCAAGACAAGCAACCGGACGAATAACTGGTAAATTAGTAACATTATTAATAACCATCATACTTGTTAAAGTCTGACTAGCAACTTGTCCAACACTCTCACCATTAACAATAACTTTTAAATGTTTTTTTAAAACAACCCTTTCGGCAATCCGATACATCATTCGTCGCATAATGGTAATAATATAACTATCAGGAACATTTTTATAAATAGCTTCCTGTAATTTGGTAAATGGTACAACATTAACTTTGATGTTACCGGAATAAGAATTAATAATAGATGCTAATTTAATAACTTTATTTTTAGCTTCGACACTTGTATGTGGTGGGGATTCAAAGTATAAACACTCAAGATCAATTCCTCTTTTTAAAGCGAGATATCCAGCAACCGGTGAGTCAATGCCACCACTTAACATAAGAAGACCGGTTCCCTGAATACCAACCGGATATCCTCCTAAACCTTTTATCTCATCCGTATATATATATGTAGCATCACTACGTATTTCTATCTTAACTAATAAGTCGGGATGGTGAACATCTACTTTAGATGGAATGTTTTTTAAAACAGCCCCACCAATCATCCGACTAAACTCCATACTGGGAATTGGAAAAGATTTATCTGCCCGATTGGTATCAATTTTAAAAGTTTTAAAAGATATATTTTTAAGAATATCTACTACTGACGATGTAATCTCTTCAACGTTAGTATTAACTTTATAACAATTTACTATACTATGAATACCAAAAACATTTTTTAGTTTTTCCGTAATAACATCAATATTTGATGATTCAATATACATTCTGACCCGATCATATTTAATATGGTAATCCATTCCTTTTAAAAGGGCATTAATATTCTTTACTAATAATCTTATAAAAACGCTACGATTACCCTTCTTGGTTGTCAATTCACCATATTTAATTAAAATTAGTTTTTCCATAGAACACCTCTTTAGCATTATACCAAAAAAAAAGCAGTTTTTAAATAACTGCTTCTATTTGACAACTCTTCGTGCGGTTACCTTCGTCATTATGTTGACACTATTTATACCAATTCCTTCTTTTGGGGTTCTTGCGTGAACAATTTTACCACCACCTATATAAATAGCGACATGGGTGATTTTTGTACCACCATTACTGTAGAAAACTAAATCACCAGGTTCAAGCTTACTAAAAGGTACTTTAACACCAACTTTAGCTTGACTACCACCACCACGAGGCAACTTGATACCAAAATGTTTAAATACACTCATTGTAAAGCCACTACAATCAGCACCTTTAGTTAAACTAGTTCCTCCCCTTTTATATGGGTTACCAACAAATTGTTTAGCATAAGAGACAATTTGTTTACCTAATTCTTTATTACTTGGTAATTTGACATTGGTGTTAGCGGAACTTTTTTTCTTTTTTGTTACCGTTTTTGTCGTTGCTGTTTTTGCTTTAGTTGTCGTTTTCTTTTTTGTAACTGTCTTCTTTTTGGTATCACTCGTATTGTCTTTATCTTTAGTCTCTTCGGACTTTTTATTTTCCTCTTTTTTATCTTCTGTCATTTCTTTAGCATCTTTTTCTGTTTCTATGCCTGATAATGCTTTGATTGCTACTAAACCATAAGATACATCTAGATCAACATAGTTGGTACTTGCTACCATTTTTTGGGAATTGGTTTTTAACTCTGTTGTTTCTCCTACTGGTTCGAAAGCTACTGACCAAAACATAATCAAAGATGCCATACAATAGTAACCTATTGTATTTCTCTTCAGCTTCGAAATCATAAATCCCTCCATTTTATAGACAGCAAGGTCTATTGTACCATAAAAAAAATGCCATTGCAAATTTATGACATTTTCATTGTTTTTCCTTTAATTTCTCGTTCATCTTTAGCCTTGGCATAACGAATTAATTCTCTTTCCTCATCCATAGAAATCGGTATGCCTAAAGATAGACCATTACTTTCAAGATATGTATTTAATTTTACCATTGTAACTTCCCCAACACCGGGATAAGCCATAATTTCATCTTCCGTACATTTAACAAGATCAAAGACATATAACTGGCGATGATTCACGCCATCCGCAAAAGTTCTTTTCTTAGTAGCTCGCCAAAGGCATAAATGTTGGCGAGATAACATCGCATCACGTCCTAAAAAGCTATGAAGTTCCGTACATAAAAGTTCTAATTTGTCTTTTAAATAAGATTCAGATAAACCTAAAGTGGCAATTTGCGCTTGAACCATATCGCGAATTCTTTTTAAAGCTTCCATATTGTTAGCAAGTGCTTCCGCATTAACAATTTCCTCAATATATTTTAATTCGGCATCAGTCATAATATTCCCCCTAAAAACTTGGGCTTATCATAACAAAAGCTAGCTTTTTTGTCAAATTAAAAAGCACATAAATATATATTTATGCGGGTTGTATTATAAATAGTGTTGGTGAGAAAAATCACTGACACTATTTTATTTCATAAAAAGACATAAGTTTGATACAATGTAATTGCTTAAAACATTGAAAGGATCGAAACTTATGTCTACAAATAATTATATACTAAATTTACTAAATATTGAAGATAAAAATATCTTTATTAATACAAATAATATTCAAACTAAAT